>JAPLTF010000047.1 GCA_026398275.1 Verrucomicrobiota bacterium | reverse complement strand
GACGAAGAACAAGACCAAGGAAGAAGAGCCTTGTGGGAAGCTTTTGAAGAAAACGCCCGCTCGGAAGTATCCGATTTTCAAACCGGCCAGATCACCGGACTTTCAAATCGGCGCCCGCAGTGGCCATTAGTGGTTTCCAGAAAACACCTATTTATGAAAACGCACGAAGTCGGAATCATCATGAACGGCGTCACGGGACGCATGGGAACCAACCAGCACTACATCCGCTCGATCCTCGCAATCCGCAAGCAGGGCGGCGTGAAGGTCAGCCCGGAGGAAGTCATCATGCCCGTGCCGATCCTCGTCGGCCGCAGCGAAGCCAAGCTCACCCAGCTCGCGGCGATGGATCCGGGGGTCAAGTGGACGACGGACCTTGACGCGGCGATGGCCGATCCGAAGAATATCATCTACTTCGACGCGCAGACGACCGGCCGCCGCGCGGCGGCGGTCAAGAAAGCGATCGCCCTTGGCAAGCACGTCTACTGCGAAAAGCCGACGGCGGTTTCCACGGAGAGCGCATTGGAGCTCTTCAAGGTGGCGAGCAATGCAGGCGTGAAAAACGGCGTCGTGCAGGACAAGCTCTGGCTGCCCGGCATGCTCAAAATCAAGCGTCTTCAGGAGCAGGGCTTTTTCGGAAAGATCCTGAGCGTCCGCGGGGAGTTCGGATACTGGGTTTTCGAGGGCCACAACATTCCCGCCCAGCGCCCGAGCTGGAACTACCGCAAGGAAGACGACGGCGGGATCATCGTCGACATGCTCTGCCACTGGCGCTACGTCCTGGATAATCTTTTCGGCGAAGTGAAATCCGTGAGCTGCCTTGGTGCGACGCACATCCCCGAGCGCGTGGACGAACAGGGGAAGGCCTACAAATGCACGGCCGACGATTCGGCCTACGCGACATTCGAACTCGAGGGCGGCGTCATCGCCCACTTCAACTCGAGCTGGAACGTGCGCGTGCGCCGCGATGACCTTCTGACTCTCCAGGTGGACGGCACGCATGGCTCCGCGGTCTGCGGGCTCCGTGAATGCTGGATCCAGCACTATGGCAACACGCCGAAACCGGTGTGGAATCCGGACATCGCCCAGCCGATCAACTTCTACGAAGGCTGGAGCAAAGTGCCCGAGCAGGAGCCCTACGACAACGCTTTCAAAGTCCAGTGGGAAATGTTCCTGCGCCACGTCGTCCTCGATGAGCCGTTCCCGTGGACGCTGCTGCAGGGCGCCAAAGGCGTTCAGCTCGCCGAGCTGGGGCTGGAGTCCTGGGCGAAGCGCGCATGGGTCGATGTGCCTGCGCTCAAGGCCTAACTCCCATTAGGATAGAATATAGCGGCGACGCCAGCCGGGCCTGCGTGCGGTTCGCTCCGTTGGAATCGGCATATAAAACTTTGATGCGACCGCATCAAAGTTTTGTGAGACTGGCGGCTGTTGGAGGTGTGCGGATAAGGACTTCGATGCCTTTTCCTTCGAACATCAGCGAACTGGTGATGCGGATCGCGGAGTCGCTCAGACAGGGCGGAGCTGACTTCGTCCATCCAACACGCAAAAAAAGGGCGCTTCCTTTTCGGTAAGCGCCCTTTTTGGTTTCGGTGAGGGAAATTACGCGGCGTTGCGACCGACGCAGTTCAGGTCCTCGAACGAGGCGATGAGGCGCTTGGTGAAGGTGGCTTCACCGGCGCCGAGCCAGACGCGCGGGTCATAGTATTTTTTGTTCGGGGCATCCGGACCGGTCGGGTTGCCGATCTGGCCCTGCAGGAAGTCGTGGTTCTTGGCCTCGTAGCCGCGAACCCCGTCCCAGAACGCCCATTGGAGGTCGGTGTCGAGGTTCATTTTGACGGCGCCGTAGCTGAGGGCCTCGCGGATTTCCTCGCGGGTCGATCCGGATCCGCCGTGGAACACGAAGTTCACCGGTTTCGGGCCGGTGCCGAATTTCTTCTGAATGAAGTCCTGCGAGTTTTTCAGGATGACGGGCTTGAGCTTGACGTTTCCGGGCTTGTAAACCCCGTGGACGTTGCCGAAGGCGGCCGCGATCGTGAAGTTCGGGCTGATTTTCAGGAGCGCCTCGTAGGCGAGGGCGACTTCCTCGGGCTGGGTGTAGAGCCGGGATTCGTCCACGCCGGAATTGTCCACGCCGTCCTCTTCGCCGCCGGTGACGCCGAGTTCGATTTCAAGCGTCATGCCCATCTTGCTCATGCGGGCGAGGTATTTCGAACAGATCTCGATGTTCTCCTCGATTGGCTCTTCCGAGAGATCCAGCATGTGCGAGCTGTAGAGAGGGGCGCCGGTCTTGGCGAACTGCTCCTCGCTGGCAGCCAGCATGCCGTCCACCCAGGGCAGAAGCTTCTTCGCGCAATGGTCGGTGTTCAGGATGAGCGGAACTCCGTAGGCTTTCGCTGCGGCGTCCGCGTAGACGGCGCCGGCGATGCCGCCGAGGATCGGGCCGAGCTGGTTTTCCTTGCTCACTCCTTTGCCGATGAAGAACTGGGCTCCGCCGTTCGAGAACTGGATCATCATCGGGGAATTGACCTCGCGGCCGGCTGCCAGCGAGGCATTGACCGAGTTCGTGTTCACGCAGTTGACCGCGGGAAGGGCGAATTCGTTCGCTTTCGCATAGTCCAGCACTTCTTTCACTTCATCGCCGAACAGAACTCCGGCCCGGAATTTTTTGTTTTCACTCATGGTTATAAATAGGTTTGTTTTTGTGCCCCCGAAATTGGTCGGCAGTTGCTACTACCATAGCGGCGGATTTTGAACAGCAGGAAACGTTCCGACCTTCAAGGATGCATGACGGCCGTCAAATACACGGGCCTCAGGTAAACCGTTCCGGTTGCCCGGTTGCTGAGAGAACGGATCGCCACCATCCCCCGGTGGGGTCCAAGCGTTTGGTGTGTCCTGCCAGGACTTCGATGGGCACATGGATGAAGCGCTCATGCAGGAATCCGATGACAAGCCCCGTCCTTCCGGACATGGCCGCATGGACGGCGTTGCGCGCGTAGAGATCGCACAGCAGGGCGTCACTGCAGTTTGCCGGGCAGCTCCGGATCTCGTAGCTCGGATCAAAGTAGCGCACGACGACCGGGATCCCTTCCGCATGGAAAAAGGATTCGATGCGTTCCCGCAGGAAGGGGCCGATATCTTTGAGTCTGGTGTTGCCCGACGCATCGCGTTTGCCGACATCGGCGGCGAGCAGGTCTTGTCCGGCACCTTCCGCCACGACGATGACGGCATGCGATTTGCCGAGCATCCTCTGCTTCAGGGATGCAAGAAATGCATCCAGCGCGAAGGGCACCTCGGGGATGAGCGCGAAGTTCACATCCTGGCTTGCGACGGTGGCTCCAGCGGTGATGAACCCGGCATTGCGGCCCATGAGTTTCACGAGCCCGATGCCTCCGGCCACGCTCCGCGCCTCTGTGTGTGCGCGGGCGAGCACGCGCACAGCGTCTTCGACGGCGCTTGAAAATCCAAACGTGCGCGAGACGAATCCGACGTCGTTGTCGATGGTCTTCGGCACGCCGACGACGGAAAGCGCATGGCCGCGCCGGCGGGCTTCCTGATAGAGCTCATTCGCTCCGCGCTGGGTGCCATCCCCGCCGATCGTGAAGAGGATATTCACTCCTCGCGCGATCAGGTTGTCCACCGCCCGGGCGGTGTCCACAGGTCCTCGCGATGTGCCGAGAATCGTGCCGCCTTTTTGATGGATGTCATCCACGAGTTGAGGGGTGAGGCGCACCGGCTCCGCGCCGCGCACGGGATCGAGCCCACCATAGCCGCCGCGAAACCCGAGCACCTCGGTGACGCCATAGCCATAGTGCAGCTCGAGGAACAGCGAGCGGATGACGTTGTTGAGTCCGGGGCACAACCCGCCGCAGGTGACGATCCCCGCGCGGGTTTTCTTTGCATCAAAGAAGAGCTTGCTGCGCGGGCCGGCCAGTTCGAATTCGATCCCGGCACCAGCACCGGTTTCGATCCGCTCGGGGATGCGGATGTCGTCGCCGACCGTATGGCTGTTGGCGGAGGCAAAGCACGCATTGCCGAGCGTGGGGGTGTTCATGGGTGGTTCAGGAGGGGGAGAAGTTTTTTCACGAGCGACAGCAGTCCTTAGCCGGTTCGAGGGGAGAATGCAGCAGCAAACCTTGTCCAAGGTCCGATCCCCCGGGAAGTCAATGGCAAAAGCGGCCTTTTCCAGACGAAAGACGTGACAAACGTCCAGGATCGGAGTTGGTTTGATGCATCAGATTTTGCCCCCGCATTCTCATGAACAAACCCGCCACCGAACCTGTCTTCCACAGCGCTGGCACAGCGGCCGCACCGTTTCCTAACAAGCAAACATCATGAAAACCAAAAAAGTCATCGAGGCCGCCCACAAGTTATCGAAACCCTACCGGGTCACAGATGGAAAAGGATTCCGCCTCAAGGATGTGGATCCTGGCGATACGGGGGATTTCAAATCCGAGGACAAGCCGCGCCTGAAGGAGGCTTTGCAGACCGGAGTGGCGGCGCTCGCGGAGCTCCAGAGCAAACTGTATGCGCAGGATCGCTGGTCGGTGCTGCTGGTTTTCCAGGCGATGGATGCGGCCGGGAAGGACGGCACGATCAAGCATGTCATGTCGGGCATTAATCCGCAGGGCTGCCAGGTCACGTCATTCAAGGGGCCGACAAGCGAGGAGCTTGATCACGACTATCTCTGGCGCTGTCAGAAGCAGCTCCCCGAGCGTGGGCGGATCGGAATTTTCAACCGCAGCTACTACGAAGAGACGCTGGTGGTGCGCGTGCATCCGGAGTTTCTCGCCGGACAGAAGCTGCCGGAAAAGCGGGTGACGAAACACATCTGGGACGAGCGCTTTCAGGACATCCGCTCGTTCGAGCGCTATCTCAACCGGAACGGAACCATCGTGCTGAAGTTCTTCCTCCACGTCTCGAAGGAGGAGCAGCGGAAGCGGTTCCTCGAGCGGATCGAACTCCCAGAGAAAAACTGGAAATTCTCGTCCGCCAACATGAAGGAACGAGGGTTTTGGGATCAGTATCAGACCGCCTACGAGGAGACGATCCGCGAGACGGCATCCAAGGAGGCGCCTTGGTTTGTGGTGCCGGCGGACAACAAGTGGTTCACGCGTCTGGTGGTGGCCGGGGCGGTCATCGACGCGCTGGCATCGCTGGATCTTCACTATCCGAAAGTCAGCGAGGCGAAGCTCGCGGATCTCGCCGTCGCGAAGAAGGCACTGCTCGCGGACAAATGAGCGAGTCGGCGGCTGGCGACGGCACGACGGCCGCGTGTTGAGCATCCGGCATACCGCCCAAAGCTATCCATACGGGAGGAACTTCCGGCGGTAGGCCGCAGCGGTCAGGCCGCAGTGTTTTTTGAACGCGCGACAAAAGTTTTCCGGGTTTGCGTAGCCCACATCACGCGCGATGGATTTGATCGGGTCGGCAGTGGTCACAAGTTTATGGCGGGCGGACCGCATCCGCTGGAGAATCAGGTGCTGGTGCGGCGTCATGCCGACATGCTCGCGGAACTGCGCGTGCAAATAAGACGCGCTGAGGCCGAAGTGCTCGGCCAGATCCTCCACGCTGATCGGTTCGGCGTAGAGCCGGTCCATGTAATTGATCACGCCTGCGAGGAGCGGAGGGATCGACCGTTGTTTCGCGCTTCGCCGGAATTCCTCCAACCGGAATCGGAACTGGCACCAGATCAGGTCGCCCAGCACTCCATGGTCGAGATCGGTGTGGTGAAAAGCGAAGAGGAGCTCCTCGGAAAACCGCAGCGCTTCGCTGGCGACAGCCCACTGGAAAACACGGGGCCACACAAACTGCCGCGGTAGCCGGTCCAACCGGAAGCGCGCGGTCATGCAGGCGTAGTGCCCGTCCCCCGGCGTCAAGCTGACAGTCGATTGTCCAGGGTTGTGAACGAACACCGCTCCCACGCCGTGGAGGTCGTTCCCGTCCGGCGCATAGACAGCCCCCTCCGTGATCAGCTCAAACAGTAGGAAATTGGAGGGGATAACCGCTGGCCTTTCCGCCCCGCCGGGACCGCTCATGTAGTGGCCCACGCTTTCGAGCGCGGTCTTCACTCTCGCACCATTAATCATAGGATTTGTCAATTCACACCTGAACGGATTTTGATACCATGAGGGCCTTCATTCAGGAAATCCCTGTTTTAATCAACTCTCAATATTATCACCCATCATGATACCACAGATTACCGTTCAACTTTATAGCGTCCGCGAGCAAGCTGCCGCCGATTACGAGGGCACGATTCGCGCCATTGCCGCCATGGGGTTTGGCTGCGTGGAACCGGCGGGGTATCCGGGATCTTCCCCGGAGAAAGCCGCGAAGCTTTTTCAGGAGCTCGGCCTTAAGGCTCCCACCTGCCACGGTCCTTTGCCGGTGGGCGACAAGAAGAACGCGGTGATCGAGGAGGCACTTCTGCTTGGGCACGAGGCGATCATCACCGGCTGCCCGCCGGATTTTAAGGCGAATTTCGCATCGGCCGATTCGGTCAAGGCCACGGCGGAACTCTATTCCGAAGCGGCCGCAAACGCCGCCGCGCACGGCCTGCAGGTCGGGTATCACAACCACGACTGGGACCTGATCGACATCGACGGAGCGCCTGGCTATCGGATATTTCTGGAAAACACGCCGGATACCGTCCTTTGGGAAGCCGACGTCTTCTGGGTCGCGAAAGCCGGGCTCGATCCCGTCGAGTTCCTGAAAGAGATTGGCCCGCGCGGCAAGGCGCTCCACTTCAAGGATGGCATCATCAGCGCCTCCGACACCTTCACCGAGGCCGAGACGGACAGCGGCAAGATCATGGTCAGCAATTCCTCGCCATTCCTTCCGGCGGGCACCGGTCAGGTGGACCTGCAGGCCGCCTCGAAAGCTGCGACCTACGCGAAATACATCGCGGTCGAACTCGACAGCTATACCGGCGACATGCTGAAGGCCGTGCAGGAAAGCTACCAATATCTCACGAGCACCGGCATCGCCCGCGGCAACAAGTAGAAAACCGGCAATGTCGAACAAATCCAAAATCCGCATCGGTATTATCGGTTGCGGAAATATCTCCCAAGCCTACTTCAACGGGGCCAAGCTTTTCGAGGTCCTTGAAGTCGTCGCCTGCGCGGACCTGAACCCGGAAGCCGCCAAGGTCAAGGCCACCGAAAACGGCTGCGTCGCCCAGACGGTGGACGAGTTGCTGGCGAATCCCAACGTGGATCTGGTCATCAACCTGACCATCCCGGCGGTCCACGCCGAGGTAAGCCTGGCGGCTCTCAGGGCCGGCAAGCACGTGCACTGCGAAAAACCGCTTGCGGTCCATCTCGACGATGCCAGGAAAGTTCTCGAACTCGCCGGGGAAAAGGGACTGCTCGTGGGCTGCGCGCCGGACACATTTCTCGGGGCCGGGCTCCAGACCGCACGGAAAATGGTCGACGACGGATGGATCGGGAAGGTTTTCAGTGGCTCGGCGTTTATGATGTCCCGCGGACCGGAATCCTGGCACCCGAACCCCGCATTCTTTTACGAGGTCGGCGGCGGGCCAATGTTCGACATGGGACCCTATTACATCACGGCATTGGTCCATCTGCTGGGGCCTGTGAAAGAGGTCAGCGCCGTGACCACGCGCGCCTTCGAGGAGCGGATCGCCACCTGCAAGGAGCAGTTCGGAAAGCTACTTCCCGTGTCCGTTCCGACCCATTCCTCGGGCACGCTCGTCTTCCATTCGGGCGCGGTGGTGACGGTGACCATCTCGTTCGATGTTCACCGCCACGGGCACAGCCCGATCGAGCTTTATGGCGGCGAAGGCTCTTTGAAGGTGCCGGATCCGAACACGTTTGGCGGCCCGCTGGAGGTTTGGACGCCAACCACCGGCGAGTGGCGAAATCAGGCACTGAGCTTCCCATACAGCGAGAACAGCCGCAGCATCGGCGCAGCCGACATGGCCTATGCGATTCTGAGCGGAGGAAAACGACTGCACCGCAGCAGCGGGGCGCTCGCCTACCACGTGCTTGAGGTCATGCATGCTTTCGGAAAATCTTCCGACCTCAAGAAGCACGTTTCCATCGAATCCAACCCCCCGCAGCCCGAACCGCTTCCGCTGGGATTGATCAAGGGTCGGCTTTAGCAGGGGCGTTACCGGATCCCGCACATCCGCCCAGCTTCGGAAAAGCTGGAGTTTTTCGACAAGAGGCCTGCGAGGTAGGAGTCGCGGGAGGGTAGGAGGGATAGGCGGGAGATATTCTGCGGTTTTTCCAGGCGCGAGAAGATCGCGCGGGCGATTTTGGAGCGCGGGACAGATTTTTCTCCGTAGCCGCCCGGCTTGTTGCTCGACCAGAACCGGACGGATTCCACGCCGTCCTTTTGCTTCAGGCCGAGGAAGACGACCGAGTGCCCGCGCTCGTTCTGCCCGACGGCATCGGTCCAGAAGATCTTCAGAAAATCCCCCGGTCTCGCCTCCTCGAACGAGGTGAAGTTCCGGCCGAGGTCCAGTTCAAAGAAGAGCCGGGGTGTTCCGGGGCCATTTGCGTTCCAGCGGCCCCAGACCCCCTCGCCGTCAGCCAGTTTCAACGGAAGCAGGGCCGCCCAACCTGCGCGGTCGATCTGGATAATCCCGCGGCGCTGCAGCTCGCCCAGAGTCTTCAAAAAAACCAGATAAGTCGCGCTCGAGCAGAAGCTCGGCACGGCCCTGTTGGCCTGGATGCGGACGCCGCCCCCGTCGATGCGCGCTGCGGAGATCAGCGCCTCGTGGGCGGAGGATGTCGTCGCGTAGCCGCCGCCCTGCGGCATGGACTGGACCTGCTGCAGCACAACCTCATTGAAATTGTCGGCCTGTGCGGCGAGCGTGAACGCCATCAGAAAAAACAGAGTTCGCATGGCTTTGTCGAAAACACACCGTGGCAGGGGCATCCTGCCCATGTCTTGATGGATTGCGACGCGTGGGCGGGATGCCCATGCCACGGGAGCTGTTTGAAAAATCTCCCGAGAAACGATGTTTTCTGCCGGGTAAGTTCGCATCAGCTCAAACAACGTTTGTTTCCCCGTGTCCGCAAGGCGCAAATTTTCCGCCCCTTGACGGGCGCATACAAAACAGCCATATCGAAACCCATGAGCGCAAAGCGCATATTTTCCCTGCTGGTGCTCTTCGTGGTCGCTTTCTGCGCGGTCGCGGTCTTCTGGCTCTCGGCCTGGATGGAGAAGCGTCCGCTGGCTCCGTCCGGCGGTTTGTTCATTCCCGGCGAGATCCTGGTTCCCGGCCCGCATTTCCTGCAGTCCGACCCGAAGTGGGGAGGGGACATGCTGGGACCGACACAGGATTCCCTTTCCTCGGTGGGATGTGCGGTGACCACCGCAGCCATGGTCCTGGCCGGATACGGGATCAACACCGACCCCGGCCGCCTCAACGCGTTTCTCAATGCCACGAAGGGCGGCTATACTCCGCAGGGGTGGCTCTACTGGGAGAAGGCCGCGGAAGTGGATCCTTCGCTGACTGCCAAACTCCTTCCGCACTACGAGGACAAGCCATCCTTCTGCCTCATCGACTGCAATCTCCTCCACGGAAACCCGGTCATCATCCGCCTGCGCTACGCGAATGGGGTGACTCATTTCATGGTCGTCTGCGGAAAGCGTGGATGGGATTACCTCGTGCGCGACCCCGGCACCGGCGGAGTCAGAGGAGTGTATCCGCTGAAAGAATTCGGCGGCCCGATCGAGGCGCTGCGGTTTTACCGCAAGCCTTGAGTCACACTCGCATTCCTTGCAATCCGCTGCGGGGCCGGTATTGTTTCCGCCCTTTCACACACAAGACATGAGCACGAGCATATTGGATCCGTCCCGGTGGGAATCCGTGGAATTCAGCAACGATGAGATCGCGCGATATTCGCGGCACCTGATCATGCCCGAGGTGACGCTCGAGGGGCAGCGGCGGATCAAGGCGGCGAAGGTCCTCTGCATCGGGGCTGGAGGGCTGGGCTCGCCGATCGGGCTTTATCTCGCCGCCGCCGGGATCGGCACGATCGGTCTCGTGGATTTCGATGTCGTCGATTACTCGAACCTCCAGCGCCAGATCCTTCACGGCACGAAGGATGTCGGACGGAAGAAAATCAACAGCGCGCGCGACCGGATCAAGGAGATCAACCCGAACGTTCAGGTCGAGCTGCACGATGCCTTCTTCACCTCGGAAAATGCGAGGGAGATCGTGGAGGGTTACGACATCGTGATCGATGGCACCGACAATTTTCCCACGCGCTACCTGTCGAACGACATCTGCGTGTTTTTGAAGAAGCCGAACATCTACGGATCGATCTTCCGCTTCGACGGGCAATGCACGGTCTTTGCTCCGCATCTCGGGGGGCCGTGCTACCGCTGCCTCTACCCCGAACCCCCGCCGCCGGGGATGGTGCCGAGCTGCGCCGAGGGCGGCGTGCTCGGCGTGCTTCCCGGCGTCATCGGCGTGATGCAGGCGATCGAGGCGATCAAGCTGATCGTCGGCATCGGCGAGCCGCTCATCGGCAGGCTAGTGCATTTCGACGCGCTAAAAATGAAGTTCCGCGAGTTCAAGGTCCGCAGGGATCCGAAGTGCCCGGTCTGCTCGGAGAACCCCACGATCACGGAACTCATCGACTACGAACAGTTCTGCGGGATCCCGCAGGCGAAGGAGGCAGAGGAGGCCGAGCCGCCGATCCCGGAGATTTCCGCCGGGGAGCTCAAGTCCCGCCTCGACCGCGGCGACAAACTCGTCCTCATCGATGTCCGCGAGACATTCGAATGGGACATCGCACGGATCCCCGGATCGAAGCTGATTCCTCTCGGCGAGCTGGCCTCGCGGATGAGCGAGCTGGATTCCACGGACGAGATGGTCTTCATCTGCAAGCTCGGTCCCCGCAGCGGGACGGCTGTCCGCGAGCTCCAGAAGGCTGGGTTTACGAAGACCTTCAACCTCGCCGGCGGGCTCCGCGACTGGTGGGAGCAGGTTGATCCTTCGATGCCGAAATACTGAGCGCCGCTTATTGGAGAGCCTCAACCAGTTTTCTTCGGGACACTCCCAATGAAAACAGCGCCCGGAAGAGAAGGTCCAAAGAAGCCGATGGATCGCCTGCTTCCATCTTCGCAAAGCGGGATTGGCTGGTGTGCAATTTTGAGGCGGCGACCTGCTGCGTCAGCTTCTGGGATTGGCGGGTCGCCTTCAGTAGACGACTGGCGGCGAGCCGGGTTTCAATGAGTTCCATCTCCGCATCGGACAACTCGAGAAAGCTCTGGACGGAACCCTCGACCCAGCCGCTTTCAGTCTTTTTTAAGGTGCTTTTTGGCTTCTTCATAATTTTTCAATCGTTTTTGGCAAACCGTCATGGTGGCTTGCGGTGTCTTTTGCGTTTTTTTCTCGCCGATTTCCAAGATCGCGATGGCATCAGAATCCAGGAAGTAGAACAACCGCCACGTCTTGTTTTGGTCGTTGACCCGCAACTCATGGCAACGGCCGCCGATGGATGGCATTGGCCGTGAATGAGGCAGCGAAAGGGTTTCTCCTTCCTGAAGTTGCCGGAGAAGAAAACCCATTTCTTGACGAGCTTCCTTGCTCATCGGCGGTGTCTTCACCTCACCCGCCAGCCATCGCAACGGTTTGCTCACGCTTGAGATAGATATATCAGATCGGATATAACGGCAAGAAGAATGTTCCGTCAACTACGGCAAAAATCCTTTCAGCCACTTCAATGTCATAGGTCGAAGACCGGCTGCGGATTCTGCTGCACCGGTAAACTCACTCGATTTCCCGCAGCAGGTCGGCCCAGGTGCAGCCCAAGGAACGCTTGACCCTCTGCAATACGTCAATTCCCGGGTTCGCCGTGCCGGCTTCGATGCGCTGCACATGCCGGCGGTCGATCTCCGCCATGCCGGCAAGATCCTCCTGCGTCAGGCTCCGCTTCTGCCGCAGGCGGCACACGTTTGTTCCAAGAACAACTCGGGGTCGCAACAGCACCTGCCCATCGTGGCGGGAGCCAGGGAAAACGCAGGAATCGAGCGACCTGATCAACTGGACGACACGCTCGCTTTCCCAGTCACTGGCTGCTCCCCCGAGCCAGCGCGGGGATGGAACAGAAGACGTGACGGTGCGGACAAGCCAGCCGGTCGGGCAGTCGAAAATGCAATTTCTGCGCGTTCGGCTGAGGTGGTGAACCGCGTCTGACATATCTCCGTCAGATGCCTCCAAGTTTTTGCCTGATCCATCCGGGATCGCGTCTCAAATCAATGACTGCCCAGATGATGACGGCAGGCGGTTCAATGGTATAAAAAATCCCATACGGGAAAACCCTGCTCAGAACCCGGTGATAATCATCCTCAACAATTCTGTGACTCCCCGCCGAAAAGCGCAGCCTCTCAATATCGGCCCGCAAGCAGCTTGTGAAATAGTCGCCGAGCCCGGATGCTTGCGCGTCATAGAACAGGAAACCTTCGTTCAGATCATCCAACGCATCCTCGGAAATGTGAATGGTCATCCTCTGCCGATTGCGAACTTGACGCTGTCCCAATCGAGCAGCCGGACCTCCCCCTTCGCCACCCGTGCCCGGCGATCCCGCAGAAGGTCTCTAAGTTGAGGAGAGATTTCTGATGCTTCAAACCGCTCCCGCAGATCTTCCCAGATGGTTTCCATGATCTGGAATTTCTCCTCTGTTGGCAGGGTTCTGACTTCTTGGGCTGTCATAAAACAAAGTTATCCCGGATCGTGGATGCACGCCAGTATTACTGTTAACCAAAGCGGACGTGCTGTCGAAAAATCTTGTCAGCGCCGCTGAAGACCAATGAACTTCGCGTTATGGGAAAGATGGAGCACTTCCGCAAATGATCGACCGCGACTTGCTCAATTTTCTCCGCTGCCCTGTGACGCACCAGCCATTGCGCGAGGCTTTGCCCGAGGAACTCCACGCGTTGGGCCCGGACCTAACGGCCGGCCTGATCCGCGAAGACGGGCAGATGCTTTATCCCGTCAGGAACGGGATTCCGCAGCTTGTTCCCGGCGAGGCGATCCCGCTCACACGGGGGCCATCGCCGCAATGACGGCATCCACCGGCACCGTTGCCACGGTCGAGACCGAGTCCGAAATCGCGTAGGGGATGACGAGCGTGCCGTTGTGGATGAGAGCTCCGCATGTATAGACGACATTGGGCACATAGCCCTCCCGCTCCTCGGCTTCCGGCTTGATCAGAGGGTCCTTCAACCTTCCGATGACCCGCGAGGGGTCGTCACGGTCCAGAAGAATCGCCCCGATGCAATATCTCCGCATGGCTCCCACCCCGTGAGTGAGGACCAGCCATCCGGCGGAGGTTTCCATCGGCGACCCGCAGTTTCCCATCTGGATGAATTCCCAAGGCTCGGTCGGGCGCAGCAGGATCTTCGACTCATACCAGAAATGCAGGTCGTCCGAATACATGATCCGGATGTTTTCATTGTCCTGGCGCGAGAGCATGCAATACAGGCCGTTCACCCGCCGCGGGAAGAGGGCCATGCCTTTGTTTTGGACAGCCGACCCGTTCAGCGTGCAGACCTTGAAGTGCAGGAAATCTCGGGTCTCCACAAGCTGCGGCAGGATCGTGCGCCCGTCGTAGGCGGTGTAGGTCGCGTAGTAGCAGGAGGAGTTGTCCTGCTCGATGAACCGCACGAACCGAGCGTCCTCGATCCCGTTGCTCTGGCTCGGGGAAAACGGAAAGACAATCCGCTCCGACACCGGCTGGCTCGGCTCGAAGGAGAACTCGTAGTTCGACTTTGCCACCATGAGCATCTTCTGCCCGGTGTCCTCATTGCCGTGATACCGCCTGTGGATTTCGATGGCGGCGCGCAGCTCGTCCAGCGTGAAGGTTTCCTGCACCCCCTCCAACACGCGCAGGTTGAAATCGTCCGCGAGGCCGAGCTCGCCCAGCTTTTTCAGAAACAATTCCCGGTTGTAGGATGTGTTGGGAAAATATCTCGGCTCCCTGATGAATCGGGACGAGGGGTCGATCTGCAATGCGGCCGACGAATCCACCAGCCCGGAGCGGAAGGTGATCGAGGAGATGTGGCCCTCTCCCGTGGCCCGCAGGCTGAGAATGATCCTCAGGGAACCGTCCGGGACATCGGATTGATCCGGGTGGGGGACGATGCTCGGGTTGAAAAGCGCCGCGCATTCAAAAGAATACTCGTTGGTGAAATACGACCCCGTGAGGAGTTTCCGGTTTTCGGAGAGCGGGCGGTCGGTGGGGATATACTTTTCCACCTGCCGGAACCGCTCGGTGAAAATGCTTCGGATTTCCTGGTGCCGGTCGCCGAAGTCGCGGAGCACCTCGTCGAGCAGCGCATCCACCTCCGCATCGGTCAGCGACAGGATGCGGGCGAGAATTTTCAAGGCCCTCGGAGCATCGGTGGGATTGACTGCGCGGGGTTCAACGGCCGGAAGAAACGGGCGGATGAGCACCCTCCGGGGATCCGGCTTGATGAAGACCGGCTGGCGTTTCAGGGGCAGGGAATCGGATGGCATAGGGTTAAACGGGGTGAAAGGTGAGGGCAAGATCCTGGACGCGCCTCATCTCGGCGAGCGACAGCAGGAAGGCCAGCGTGGATTCGGCTCCCTCGTTCAGGTTGACGCGGTCCACATGAAGCCCGTCCCGGCACCCGCCGGTCTGGGGATTGTAGACCGGAATGCCGAGCTCATTTGTGCCGAGGAACCAATCGAATGCGCGCCTGGCTTCCAGCAGCCAGAAGGTATCCGTCGTGACGCTGTAGGCTTCGAGGCAGGCGCTGACCATGGCATGGGCCTCGACCGGTTGCTGATCGAAGGGCGCGGGGTCGCCCCCCTTTTTCCAGAACCCGTCGGATCCGACAGGACGGAAGCATCCGTCCGAGCCGGTCTGGTTTATTGCGAGCCAGCGCAGGGTTTTGAGCCCCACCTCGAGCACGTCCCCGCGGCTGGTCCACTTCCCGCTCAGGATGAGAGCGTGCGGGATCTTGGCATTGTCATAGGTCACGATGTCCTCGAACCACATCCAGTCCGGCGAGGAGATATTCCGGAACAGGGTCATGAGCCGGTCGGTCAGCTCCTCGCGGAACTGGTTGGCCATGCGGTCGCCCGACAGGGTGCGCAGGTATTCCTGAACGCCGAGGATCGTGAAGGCCCAGGCGCGCGGGGAGGTGAAGCCCTCCACGGCGGACAGGCCGGCTTCAAAGATGTTGGCCGCCCAGCCGCGCAGGTCCTCCCGCCCGGAGCGCCCCACGCAGGTGCCAAGCGCCCAGAGTGCCCGCCCGTGGCTGTCCTCCGACCCCACGTCCTCCAGCCACTCCCGGTTGAATCCCATGAAATTGCGGAAGCGGCCGGTATCCGCGTTGAACGCGTGTTGGAGAAACGCTGCGTAGGCTCCGGTGAGCGGGTATTGCTGGGGCGCTTTTTCTCCCAGCTCCCGGAGGAGAGTCATCAGAATCAGAGCCCGCGCGTTGTCGTCCGTGCAGTAGCCGTGGCTGAAATTCGGGACCGTGAAAATTGCGTGCTGGAAAATCCCGACGTGGTCTGTCATCCGGAGGAGATGATCGAACCTCCACGTCGGAAGCTCGCCCTCGCGCTGGCCGAGGGTTGCGATATGAAACGTCTTCCGGTTGGAGTTCACATCCTCGCGGCGGGCGCGGGAGAACGTTGCCGCGTAGAGGTGTGCGACATTCGACCAGACCATGTCGCGCCCCATAAGATAGGCATTTTTCCGCATCGCGTGGCGACGGGTCTCGTTCCCCAGCATGTCCTTCACGGCCAGGGCGATTGCGGCGGAATCGCGGAACGGCACCAGGGTCCCCCGCCCATCCGCGAGGAGCTCACGGGCATGCCAGTAGGGGGTCGAGATGATCGCCTTCCCCGCACCGAAGCTGTAGGCCAGCGTGCCGCTCGTGATCTGCGCCTCGTTCAGATATGGGGTGATGTAGATGTCCGCCGCCCCGATGAATTCCATCAGTTCGGCAAGCCCGACGAACTGGTTGAAGAAGATCACATTTTTATCGACGCCGAGCTTCTTTGCGAGCCGCTCCAGTGAAAGCCGGTAGGTTTCCCCCTGGTCACGGATCAGGCTCGGGTGCGTTGCTCCGAGCACAATGTAGACGACATCCGGAAACTCCGAAATGATCGCAGGGAGCGCGTTCAGCACGTTCTCGATCCCCTTGTTCGGCGACAGGAGGCCGAATGTCAGCAGGACCTGCTTGCCCTCGACGCCGAACTGGTCCTTGAAAAAGCTCGGATCGGTGAACGGAACATCCGGAATCCCGTGGGGGATGATGTCGATTTTTTCGTCAGAAACCCCGTAGATATCGCGGAGAAATTCCGCGCCCTGCCCGGCCATGACGACCAGCCGGGAGGAGAGCGAGAGGATCTCATCGAAGATCCGCCGCTGCTCGCGCGACGGTTGCTGGAGGACGGTGTGCAATGTCGTCACCACCGGCATGCGCACCGAGCGCAGGAGCCCGAGCACATGGCCTCCGGAGGCACCCCCGTAGATGCCGAACTCGTGCTGGACGCTGAGGACGTCAATGTTGCCCAGGTTCAAAAAATCAGCCGCGCGCTGGTAGGCCCCAACCTCCTGCTCGGAAATTTCGAACCTCACCTCCTGCGGGTAGTCATAGCCCTCGTCCCGGTCGTTCACCACCACCACCGGGCATTCCAGCCGGGGGTAGAGCGTGCTGATCGCATTCCGCAGGTCGGACGTGAAGGTGGCTATCCCGCACTGGCGGGGGAGGTAGTCGCCGAGGAAAGCGACTTTTCTGAGCTGGGAGGGGGATTCCGGATGGTTTGTAAAAAACCGGTCCGCCCTCCCGGAGATGGGTTGCTTTCCGTTCTCTGGAGTCGACGCAGGTTTTTTTTTCATGGGTGTGGACTAACGAAATCGAAAACGAAGTCGGGCTGAAAGCTTACCCCCATGCGCCCGATTCCGCCACACAAGCTTTCCGCCCTGTTTCCGCATGGCCCGCGCGCGAATTTCGCTGTGCTCCCCGCGCGCTCTGTGGTTGATTGCAGGGTTCCATGACCGATCTCGAACGCATCCGACATTCCTGCGCGCACGTGCTGGCCACCGCGATTTTGAAAATCTGGCCCGAAGCCCAATTTGCCGCCGGCCCGCCGGTCGAGAACGGGTTTTACTACGACGTCGAGCTGCCGCACCGGATTTCTCCGGAGGATTTCGCGCGGATCGAGGAGGAGATGAAGCGCGAGGTCAAGGCGAACCATGTGTTCGAGCGGGTCGAGGTCTCGCGCGACGAGGCGGTCGCAATGGCCGAACGCGGTGAGCTCGCCGCCCTCGGGGCGCGCGGCGAGGCGTCGAAATTCAAGCTCGATATCGTCCAGAACATCCCGGACGGCGAGGTGATCACGCTCTACCGCAATGGAGAATTTACCGACCTCTGCGCCGGCCCGCACGTCATGCGCACCGGCAACATCGGCGCGTTCCAGCTCACCCACGTCGCCAGCGCCTACTACAAGGGCGACGAAAACAACCCGCAGCTCCAGCGGATCTACGGCACGGCGTTCAAGAACAAGACCGAGATGCAGGCCTACTTCGACATGCTCGAGGAGGCGAAGAAGCGCGACCACCGCAAGATCGGCGCGGAGATGGGCCTGTTTGCGATCGACACCGAATACGTCGGGCCGGGCCTCGCGCTGTGGCTGCCCAGGGGCACCGCGATTTTGGAAGAACTCGAAAAGCTCGCGAAGGAAACCGAATTCGCCGCCGGATATGTCCGGGTCAAGACGCCGCACATCGCACGGGAGAAGATGTACCAAACGAGCGGGCACCTTCCCTATTACGCGGAGTCGATGTTTCCGCCGATGGTTCTTGACGAGGCGCTCGCGCCGCAGGATCGGGGAGCACACGCGCCCCCGCGTGTCGTCTCCGGCGCCCCGCCGGAGACAGCTTCCTGCGAGCGCTACTACCTCAAGGCGATGAACTGCCCTCACCATCACCGGATTTTTGCGGCGGAGCCGCACAGCTACCGCGATCTGCCGTTGCGCCTCGCAGAATACGGAACCTGCTACCGCTACGAGCAGAGCGGCGAGTTGTTCGGCCTCATGCGCGTGCGCTCGCTCAACATGAACGACGCGCACATTTACTGCACGGAGGAGCAGTTCGCCGATGAGTTCCGCGCGGTGAACGACATGTATCTGAAGTATTTTAAAATCTTCGGCCTCGAAAAATATCAGATGCGGTTCAGCACGCACGCGGCGGATGGCCTTGGAAAAAAATACGTCGACGAACCGGAGCTGTGGAAGAAGACCGAGGACATGGTGCGCAAGGTATTGATCGAATCCGGCATCAACTACGTCGAGGTCGCGAACGAGGCGGCGTTCTACGGGCCGAAAATCGACGTCCAGGTCTGGAGCGCGATCGGGCGGGAGTTCACGATCGCCACGAACCAGGTGGACTTTGCTGTCCCAAGCAAATTCGGCCTTGTCTATCGCGACCGCGACAACACGGAAAAGACCCCGCTCTGCATCCACCGCGCGCCACTCGGGACGCACGAGCGGTTCATCGGGTTCCTGATCGAGCACTACGCGGGAAATTTCCCCCTGTGGCTGGCCCCCGACCAGGTGCGCATCATCACCATCGGCGCGGATGAGGCCCTCGTGGACTACGCGAAGGAAATCCACCGCGAACTGCGTTTGCAAGAAGTCCGTGCCGAACTCGATCTCTCAAACGATCCGGTCAAAGCCAAGATCGCCGACGCTGAGAAAATGAAAGTGCACACGATGCTTGTCATCGGCAACCGCGACCTCGAAGCCGGGGCGGTGAGTGTCCGGGTCCATGGCAAAGGCAACCTCGGATCCAAGCCGAAGGCGGAGGCGGTCGCGGATATTCTAGCAGCCGTCCGCGAGCGGCGGGCATGACGCGAGGCTCATTTGCCGGGGAGCACACGCGACCCGCGTGTGGAGGTCGGCGACCCGCCGGCCGGATCGGCCTCAGATCATTGAACGAGTGAATGGCGGGTCGCCATTCACGATACGCGGGTCGCGTGTGTTCCCCGGAAGGACGCGACTCGATGCGTTTTCTCAGTACATTTTCGCACAGTACATTTTCGCAGTTGCGGCGATTCCTGTCACTGTGTAGCGTTCGCCCACCAACTTCTTTGGTTTAAATACCCATGGGCAAAATCTACAACAACATCGTCGAAACCGTCGGCCATACGCCGCTGGTCAAGCTGAACCGCGTGACCGCCGGGCTCCCGGCCACGATCGCACTCAAGTGCGAATTTTTCAATCCGCTCGGAAGCGTCAAGGACCGCATCGGTGCGGCCATGATCGAGGACGCCGAGCAAAAGGGGATTCTCAAGCCGGAGACGACCATCGTCGAACCGACCAGCGGCAATACCGGCATCGCCCTCGCGTTTGTCGCCGCCGCCAAAGGATACAAGCTGATCCTCACCATGCCGGAGACCATGAGCGTCGAGCGGCGTACCCTGCTGGCCCTGCTGGGAGCCAAGCTCGTCCTCACCCCCGGATCCGAAGGAATGAAAGGCGCCATCGCCCGCGCCGAAGCCATCGTCAGGGAGACCCCCGGTGCGTGGATGCCCCAGCAGTTCAACAACCCTGCAAATCCGGCGATCCATTCGAAGACCACCGCGGAAGAAATCTGGGACGATACGGCCGGCGCGGTGGACATCTTTGTCTCCGCAGTCGGCACCGGCGGAACCATCACCGGCACGGTCGAGACCCTCAAAGCCCGCAAGCCATCATTTCAAGCCATCGCGGTCGAACCAAAAGACTCCCCGGTGATCTCGCAGACGCTCGCCGGCGAGCCGCTCAAGCCGGGGCCGCACAAAATTCAAGGGACGGGAGCCGGTTTCATCCCGGGCAACCTTCATTTGAAATCCGCCGACGGATCGTCACAGATCGCCGAGTGCATCCAGGTCAGCAACGACGACGCATTCGCGATGGCACGCCGCCTGGCCAAGGAGGAGGGGATTCTTGTCGGCATCAGCACCGGGGCAAATGTCCACGCCGCGATCGAGGTCGCGAAACGCCCTGAGAACGCCGGAAAGCTCATCGTCACCGTGGCCTGCTCGACCGGAGAGCGGTATCTGAGCACGGCGCTTGCAGACCAGGCCCGCATGGAGGTCGGAGGGTAATGAATACTCCCATCCCAACCGACGATACCGTGCTCGAGCACGACGAGATTGACGCCGCGCTCTTCTGGCACACGCACAAAAAGAACATCCTGCTCGGGGTGCTTGCCGTTCTGGCAATCGGCGGCGGGAGCCTGGCCTGGTATGTTTCGAGCACATTGACAGCAAAGGGAGCGATCACGTCCCTTGCAGATGCCAGGGATGTCCCGCAGTTCGAGACCGTCATCAAGAGCTACGGCGGCAGCATGCCTGCGGCTGATGCCATTCTTCTTGTCGCCGCCGCACAGCATAAGGCGGGGAAATTCAACGAGTCCACAGCCGCATTCCAAAACTTCCTGAAATCCTTTCCCACCCATCCGCTCGCGGGCGGGGCGCTCCTCGGCGTGGGACAGAATCAGGATGCCACCGGGAAGCCGGACGAAGCGATGGCCACCTATCAACAGGTGGTGGAAAAATATCCGAAGAGCTACGCCGCTCCGTTTGCCGGCTATGCGCAGGCGGAGATCCTTCTGCGGGATTTCCGGAAGGATGAGGCGAAGGTGGTTCTGGATTCGCTGGTTTCCCAATTTCCGGAATCCTCGATTGCCCGGATTGCCTCCGCCCAGTTGTCCCGGATCGGGGCCAAGGGTTCCCGGTAGCAGCGGTGCCTGGTCCTCCTTCCGGAACTCCCGGGGCCCGTCCTTCATGTCACTTTTGAGCGCGCGGAGATGTCCTTGCGGGCTTCATCCCACTTTGCGGCCTGAATATTTTGGATGAGTGCGTCGATGCCGGTGATGAGATCAGCCATGCTCTCGCGGTAGGATTTCACCATGGCCGCCTTCTTGTCCTCAGGGACACCACCGACGCCTCCGGGAAGATGGATTGGAACTTATGCCGCCGACATTGGGGAAGTGGCGATCCAGACCGCTGCAGCCATGGCTGAAGAACCGGCGCGACAGGCGGAATCTTCCCGCAAAACTCCGCTCAGATTCCTCCCGCCGCCAGCAGCATCCCCGCTGCCTTGTCGTGGGTTTCCTGCCATTCCTTTTCCGGGATCGAGTCGGCGACGATTCCTGCTCCCACGTGGAACGATGCGACGCACTGCTCAAAGACCGCAGTGCGGATGGCGATGGAGAACTGGCTCTCGCCGTTGTAGCCGAAATATCCGATGGCTCCGGTGTAGATCCCGCGCGGGTGAGGCTCCAACTCTTGGATGATTTCGAGCGCGCGCTTTTTCGGGGCACCGGAAATGGAGCCGCCGGGGAAGCATTCGCGCAGCGCCTGCACATGGCTTACGCCCTCGCGGAGTTCGCCCTGCACGGTGGAGACGAGATGAAAAACCTGCTCGAAGGTTGCGAGGCGGAGGAGATCCGCCACATGCACGCTTCCGTATTCGCAGACCCGGCCCAGATCGTTGCGCTCGAGGTCGGTGATCATGACGAGCTCCGCGATTTCCTTGGACGAGGTGATGAGGTCGTAGGCGCTGAGGCGGTCGCTCTGCATGTCGGGTTTTCGGGGGCGCGTGCCCTTGATCGGGCACGTCGAGATGCGGCGTCCGCTCAGGCGAAGGAAGCATTCCGGTGAGGACGAGGCGATCTGGACGCCTCCAAAATTCAGAAATGCGGAATACGGAGCAGGGGAGAGAGAGCGGAGCCGCTCAAAATATTGCCATGCCAATGCCTTTTCCGCGGCGGCCTCAAACGGATGGGACAGGCAGACCTGATAAATGTCGCCGGCGGCAATGTATTCGCGCGCGCGCTCCACCATTTCCAGGAAATGCCCTTTGGAAATTTTCGGAGAGAATCGAATCGACGGTGCCCTCCCGCGCAGCGGGCTGTCTGCGAAGTGGTGCGGACGGTTTGTCCACCGACCGCTTTCGTGGGAGAAGAGATGCAGGCGATCGTAAAACCCGAAGTGGAACGTTCCGTCGAAGGCCACATATCCCACGGCTGCTCCATCCGGGTATCCGTTTCCCTCTCTCCTCCTCAGGCTCAGCTCTCGATCGAGCCTCTCCCAGTCGTTTCCGGTGAGCACGAAATCCGGCTCTTCCCCGAGGAGGGAGGTCCCTTTTGAATCCATCCCGGCGTCCAAAAAGACCGAACCGGAATCGTCCCGGATCGCCCTTGCCGCAGCCACCGGGCTCTCGTTATCCTCAGAGACTTGATTCATGGTCTTGCCAAGAGAGTTTAAAATTGCTGTGATTTCAAGTTCGCCGCTTCCGACGAACCAACCGATGTATTATTTTCTCATTCTGCTTTTCTTGCTGACCGCCCCGCTGATGGCCCAAACGGGGGCGCCCTCCGGAGAGGCTTCGCCATCTCCAACGGTGTCTGTCACTCCAGCCACCGACGCAACCCCTCCTCCTCTCACAGATCCGACTCCCGCTGCTTCTCCTTCTCCCCAGGCCGATGCGCAGCCGTCGCCTTCGCCCGCAGCCTCGCCGGCAAGCGGCGAAGACATCATCCCGCTTCCCCCGGAATCCGGCCCGTCCGAAACGCCGATCGTTTCTGAGACGGAAGTGCCAAAACTTTCAAAGCCCTCATCCGGAGAGTCTTTGCCCGACGCCGCATTTGCGGATCCGAATGCCGTGATTCCCAGCGATGCCTCCAGCCTTCCTCCGACCCCGTCCGGTCCGAGCGCGCAGGAGATCGAGCGCAAGCTCAAGGTTCGGTATCAGGAGGTGAGAGTCCAGGTGGAGAAGGATCCCGCCGTGCGGTCCCTCATGGAGCAGTCGAAGGCCGCCAAATCGTTTGAGGACGAGCGGGCGGCACTGCGGGAATACTACCGGCTGCTTTTTAAAAAGATGAAGAAAGCGGATAAGGACCTTGCGGCGCGGTGCGACCGCCTGGAGCGGGCGTATCTCGCCCGTCTCGCGCAAACGAGGGTCGAACCAACGATTCCGTTGAATCCCCCGCCCACTCCGGCTCCGCTCTCCGAATAACGGGGCCAACAGCGCAGGTTTTTCCTCATCCTTTCCGCAACCCATCCTATGATTCTTCCTAAAAACCTGGAGATGAAAATCTTCACCGGAAACGCCCACCCCGCGCTGGCCGGCGATATTTGCAACTATCTGAATGTCGGGCTTGGCGATGCCTCGGTCAGCTCGTTTCCGGATGGCGAGACCTACGTCAAAATCAATGACAACATCCGCGGACGCGACGTCTTTATCATCCAGCCCACGTGTCCTCCGACGAACCAGAACCTGATGGAGCTGCTGATTCTGGTGGATGCCGCCCGGCGTGCGAGCGCCGCCCGGATCACGTCTGTGCTTCCGTTTTTTGGCTATGCGAGGCAGGACCGCAAGGACCAGCCGCGCGTGCCGATCACGGCCAAGCTGGTCGCCAACCTGCTCGTCGCTGCGGGGGTCAACCGGGTTCTCACCATGGATCTCCATGCCCAGCAGCTTCAGGGTTTTTTCGATATTCCGGTGGATCACCTTCACGCCCGGCCGGTGATGGTCCAGCACCTTCACAAGCTCGCAATCGGAAATCTTGTCGTCGTTTCCCCGGATGTCGGAGGGGTCAAGATGGCATCCGCCTACGCCCAGGCTTTGGGGGCAGGGCTCGCCATCGTCGTCAAAAAGCGGAAAAGCGCGGTCGAGACCGAGGCTTCGCATATCATTGGCGACGTCGCCGGGCGGAATGTTCTCATCGTGGACGACCTCACCGAAACCGCCGGGACGCTCACCAGTGCCGCCAAAATGCTGAGAAAGCACGGCGCACTCGATATTTATGCTGGTGTTTCACACGCAGTCTTGACAGATTTGGCGGTTGAGCGATTAAAGGACTCCGAAATCAAGGAGTTGATCACGACGGACAGCGTTCCAGTCCGCCCCACATCCGAGCAGCGCGTGAAAGTGCTCTCGGTAGCCGAGTTGCTCGGCGAGGGCATCCGGCGCATCCACGACGACGAGTCGGTGAGTTCGCTTTTTGAACTGAAAACCACATAGCAAGAATCATTTATGGCAAAGCAAGTAAAACTCTCCGCACGCCCCCGCTCCGAAAGCGGCCGCAACGCGGTCAAACAGGTCCGCGCTCGCGGCGGGGTCCCCGCCGTGATCTACGGATCAAAGGACAAACCCGCAAACCTCGAGATCTCCCGCCGGGACATCGAGGCACTGCTTTCCCACGCTGTTGGCGAAAATATTCTGGTCGAGCTCGAGATCGATGAGGACGGGAAAAAAACCAACCGCCTGTCGCTCATCCAGGAAGTGCAGCACCATCCGCTTCGCGGCGAGGTCCTCCACGTCGACTTCAACGCTGTTTCCATGACCGAAAAGATTTCGGCGGACATCGTGATCGAGGCCTACGGCGAGCCGGACGGCGTGAAAAACTTCGGAGGCCTGCTCGAGCAGAGCATGCGTTCGGTCACGCTCAAATGTCTCCCGCAGCACCTGCCGGAACTCATCCGTGTGGATGTCTCCGCGCTGAAGATCGGCGACTCGATCCATGTCCGCGACCTTCCGCTTCCGGCCGAGGTCCAGGCCGACGAGGATGCCGACCTGACTGTCTTTATCGTGGCCGAACCCGCCGTGGCGGAGGAACCCGCCGCTGCCGCGACTCCCGAGGCTCCGGAAGTCATCAAGGAGAAGAAACCCGAGGCATCAGCTGGCGCCGAGGAGAAAAAGTAGGGCCTCTCGCGCGTGGAACAATCCGCGGTTTTTCGTCTGGTGGCCGGCTTGGGAAATCCCGGCCGGGAATACGCGGGAACCCGCCACAATGTCGGTTTTCTCGTCGCGGACGAACTGGCCAGGCGGTCAGCCTGCGCGTTTTCTTTCAACACGAAGTGGAATTCCCAGGTGGCGGACTGCGGGGGACGGGCGATCCTGAAACCCCAGACGTTCATGAATTTGAGCGGCGAAGCGGTTGCCGGGTATGCCCGGTATTACAAGCTCCAGCGTGAGGAGATCATGGTTGTTCTGGACGATGCCTCCCTGCCGCTCGGTCTCCTGCGCCTGCGCAAATCCGGAACCGCCGGAGGCCACAACGGCCTCGAATCCATCCTGATCCATCTCGGAAGCGAAGCTGTTCCGCGCCTGCGGGTCGGCATCGGGGCCCCGGATGGCAGGGCACTCCACGATCACGTGCTGGGAAAATTCGACGAATCTGAGCTGCCCGCCCTGCAGGATGCTGTCACCCGCGCCGCTGACGCCTTCGAGTTTGCGAACGCCCGCGGGATCGAGGCCGCCATGAATCAATTCAACCAAAAACAACAAGAACCATGAAACGTTACGAAGCACTGCTGGCCCTCGATACACGGGGGAAAGAAGACACCGCAAAAGAAACCATCGAGCGCCTGGAAAAGGTGATCGCCGCCGAGGGCGCGGTCATCGAACAGGTCCAGCGACTCGAAAAACGGGAGCTCGCCTACGAATCCCACCACACGAAATCCGCCTATTTTGTGAACTTTATTTTCGAGGCGGACCCGAGCGCGATTGACAAGCTCCAGAAGAAGTTGAAACTCGACGACGATGTGATGCTGCAGAATTACATGCAGCTCCCCGCAAAGAAAAAGGCCGTCACGGCTTAACCCTCCTCTCTCACCATGGCCAACGTCAACAAAGTCATCCTGATCGGAAACGTCACCCGCGACCCCGAAGTCAAGTTCACCCCGAAAGGGAGCGCTGTTGCAGACCTCGGCCTTGCGATCAACCGCAACTACACGCTCGATAACGGCGAGAAGCGCGAGGAAACGACATTTGTCGACGTGGAGCTTTGGGGGCGCCTCGCGGAGATCGCTGGCGAGTACGCGAAAAAAGGCCGGCCGATCTACATCGAGGGCCGGCTGCGCATGGACACCTGGGAGGATAAAACCTCCGGGCAGAAGCGCAGCCGCATGAAAGTCGTTGGGGAAAATCTTCAGCTCCTTGGCGGCCGTCCTCCTGGGAGCGGAGGCGGCGGTGAAGAGGAGGGCGGCGGACACCATGAAGCCCGCCCGCAGCGGACATCGCGCCCTGCTCCCGCCCCGCAACCGCCCAGGTCATCGGAGCCGGATGACGACATTCCGTTTTAGGCCGGATGCGGCAAAACAGGGGGCGCGGGCGTCTCGCCCGTGTGTGGCGCGACCCTCTCTGTTGCGCCTAAACGGGCGGGACGCCCGTTCGCCCTGTCTCCGCGATTCTCATCACGCCTATTTCCAGGACGCGCCCTAATCACCCCATGAGCCGCCCCGACCCGAAATCTTCCGATCTGGAACCGGTCGACGCCGCGTTCGAGGTCTCGCTCAGGCCTCCGCTTTTTGAGGAATTCTCCGGCCAGGAGAAGACGGTTGCCCGGCTTCGCCTCATGGTGGATGCCGCGCTCCAGCGCGGGGACAGCCTCCAGCACATCCTCCTCAGCGGCCCGCCCGGGCTGGGTAAAACGACGCTCGCCTACATCATCGGCAATGCCATGGGGACGGAGGTCCGCACCACCAGCGGACCCATGATCGAAAAAGCCGGCGACCTTGCCGGACTCCTCACCAATATCGATCGGGGTGGGATTCTTTTCATTGACGAAATCCACCGTCTCCAGCCGGCGATCGAGGAGTATCTGTATCCGGCGATGGAGGATTTCAAGCTGGATATCGTGATCGACCAGGGACCGAGCGCGCGCAGCATGCGGCTCAACCTTGCCCCGTTCACGCTGATCGGCGCGACGACCCGCGCCGGCATGATCAGCGAGCCGCTGCGATCCCGGTTCGGCATGAACTGCCGGCTGGATTATTATCCTGCCGGGCAGCTGGCTGGAATCATTTCGCGGAGCGCCGGGCTGATCGGGACCGAGATCCAGGGGGACGCCGCGCCGGAGATCGCACGCCGGTCCCGCGGAACCCCCCGCATCGCAAACAACCTTCTCCGCTGGGTCCGCGACTTTGCCCAGGTCCGTGCGAACGGGAAAATTGACGCGTCCGTTGCCGCCGCCGCCCTCACGATGCTGGAGATCGACGAGGAGGGATTTGACGAAATGGACAAGCGGATCCTCGAGGCCGTCATCGGGCTCTTTGACGGCGGTCCGGTCGGCGTCAACAGCCTCGCCGTCGCCATCGGCGAGGAGCCGGGCACCATCGAGGAGGTCCACGAACCCTACCTCATCATGCAGGGATTTCTCAAGCGCACTCCCCAGGGCCGCGTAGCCATGCCGAAGGCCTACCGGAAGCTCGGCCTGACCGCCCCGCAAAAACCGTCCCAGCAGGATCTGCTGTAATACCACCTCACGGAAATCATCGGACTCAGCAGTTGATCAGGGGGAACGGGCGTCTCGCCCGTTTGGGCACTGACTCTGCAAGCGCGGGCAGGCGCTGCGGAGGTCGCCATGAGAAGTGCGTTTCAGGGAACGTCCGGCTTCCGGTCCGCCCCCACCCAATCCGGCCGGGCGATGCCGGTCTGGAATGCCTCCAGGGCCGATGGGGATGAGTTGATCCGGAGGTTGCTGTAGGTGCCGTCCTCGTTCTGCCAGCGCTCGTGCCAGTAGATGGCGGCCTTGATCCGGGGATACTTCGGCACCATCGCGAGCGCATCGCCGATCCATTTGGCCTTGCTCCCGGCCTTCGGAAAATCTCCGACGCCGAATTCCGCGAGCATCACCGGCTTTGCGGGATCAAGCGCCGTGATCTCCTCGTAGGGCCACTTGATCAGGTCGCGGAACTCCGCCCAATTGCCCTCGTTGCGGAACTGCTTTCCGTAGACGCTGAGGCCGAGCCAGTCCACATATTCGGAGCCGGGATAGTAGGATGCCATCATGTTCCAGACATCGTTGGTCCCGGGAAACGCGTTGACGTGAAACACCCACAGAATGTTGTTTGCGCCGCGTGCCCGCACCCGGTCGACGACGTATTTCCAAGCCTTTTTGAAGACCTCGTTGCCGCCATTTTGTCCTCCGTAATAGATTCCGGACCAGGGAAACCAGTCGCCGTTCATTTCGTTGCAGAAGGACACGAAGAACGGCTTCCCGAAGGCCTTTGCGCCATCCGCCCACATGTCGATGTAGGTGTCCCATTTTCCCGCAAGAATCTCTTTGAGCGAAAACCGGTCCGGGCCCTTGTTTTCATCGTAAGGTTTGTCCCAGGGCGACCAATAGATCATCGGGAGTGCGCCGTGCCGGGCGATCAACGCGAGGTTTTTCGCGGGAAAACTCTGCTCTCCCCAGTAACTCGATGAGCCGATGATCGCGGGAAGTTTTCCAGCAAGTTTTTCCAAATCCTCAATCCCCTCGAGTGTGACATGGTCCTCGGTTTCGCCGAAGTCAGCATAGGCACCAAAAAACACTCCATCCGGCAGCGGGATGGGGGGCGGGGCTTCCGCCGGAGCGGTGGATGGAAAGGAGGCCAGGAGGAGAAGGGCGCAGAGCGAAAGGTTCTTCATGGCATCGAGACGGAGGCGGTCCGCTGGAGTTTTCCCCAGCCGACCCACGCGCCCCGCATGGCGTGCAGAAGGGACTTCCAGATCACGTAGCTCAGGAGCGGCCGGTAGACAAACCGCTGGGGAATGATGAGGAGCGCGGAGCGGAGAGGCAGCCCCTCCATGGCCACGGCTGCCACGGACAGCAGGAGGTCGCAAAGCAGGAAGGCCAGGAAGTAGGGGAGGATGTCCCACATGTTGCCGAACAAGATCGACTGCAAAAAGAGGAGGTCAACGAACGGCGAGAACGCCACGAGGATCACCTGAAAAAACCAGATGCCCGGCAGGCTGAACCACGCGAGCGCCTTGAAGCGCGGGTTGAAGATGATGTCGCGGTGCTTCCACGCGCACTGCATCGTGCCGTAGGCCCAGCGAAACCTCTGGCGGGCGAGCGTCGAAAATGTCTCGGGCGCCTCGGTGTGCGCCACCGCGTCCGGTTGGTATTCGATGCGGTAGCCGGCCCGGTGGATGGCGAGCGTCAGGTCGGTATCCTCCGCAAGTGTGTCGTAGGAGAAACCTCCTGCGGTCAGAATCGCCGACTTCCGGATCACGCTGATCGCGCCCGGAGCCACGGTGATGCAGTTCCATGCGGCGTAGGCCCGCCGGTCCAGATTGAAGCCGCAGACGTATTCCAGGTCCTGGCACCTCGCCAGAAACGTTTTGAGATTTCCCACCCGCGCATGGCCGGAGACGGCGCCGACTTTCGGATCCTGACAGGCGGAGATCAGCTGCTGGAGGGCGTCCTGCTCGAACTGCGTGTCGGCATCCACAAAGACCAGAAATTCGCTCGTGGATTCCTCGACGCCCCGCTGAAGCGCGTGCGCTTTGCCGGAGTTCTTCTGGCTGATCAGGCGCACGCGGGGATCCTGGATCGCCCGCACGGCGTCTGCGGTGGCATCGGTCGAACCGTCATCGATCACAAGGATTTCCAGCTTTCCGTCATAGTCCGAAGCGAGCAGGGACTGGATCGTCTTTGCGATCACCTTTTCCTCGTTGAAGGCGGGAACCAGCACTGTCACCGGCGGGGCAGTGAAGTCGTCCCTCGTGGCCGGGTTTTTGTGGGTCCGCGCCAGAATGAGGACGAGGATCGTCCGGATCAGAACCAGGATCGTGGCCACGACGAGAAACGCATGAAGGATGTCCTGCAGCGAGTGGTAAATATGAAACCCGATACCGCTCGCAAACATGTGGATCGACTTCCTTTCCTCCGTGAGCGGTTGCATGACCTGATCCTTGTCGAGCGCGATCAGGTCGCTGATCAGCACCACCCGGTTTCCACGTTCCTTGAGGTGGTCGAGGATCGCCGGCAACGCGGCCACTGTCGCGCTGCGGTCGCCCCCGCCGTCGTGGAGGAGGAGGATGTTGCCGCGGGAGAGTTCGGTCTTCACGCGATTGAGGAGCTCGGCTTTGTCCGGCTTCTGCCAGTCCCTCGGGTCGACATTTTCAAGGATTGTCATGTAGCCGAGCGACTGGGCGATCTGGATCGGCAGGAGCTCCTGGAGATTCGAGGGGCGGGAGTCGGCGTTGTACGGCGGGCGGAACAGCGTGGTGGATCGCCCGGTCAGGGATTCGATCAGTCGCTGGGTGGCGTTGAGCTCCAGCCTGATGAGCGCCGAGGGCGCCTCCGCCAGGTTGGGATGCGTGAACGTGTGGTTCCCGATTTCATGGCCTTCCTCAATGATCCTCTGGATGAGTTCGGGGTGGCGTTCCGCCTCGCTGCCAACGACAAAAAACGTGGCCTTGACCCCGTGTTCTTTGAGGATGTCCAGAATCGCGGGCGTCCACTCCGGATCCGGGCCGTCATCAAATGTCAGCGCCACCGCATCCTCCTGGCTGGAGCCGATCCGGAAGAGGGTGGGGTAGGAGGGGAGGACGTCGTATTTGCAGGACAGCTGGCCGTTCGATTCCGCGGTGAACGTGCGCCGGCCGTTTGCCGCGGTGGGGTCCAGGCTGACGATTTCCCCAGTGCCAATGGAGGTGATCGCATTCCCGCCCGGGATCAGCTGCCCGGGCTTGAACGGTTTGCCTTCCATTTCGGCCCCGATGATGCTCCAAACCGAGGGGTCCTCGACCCCCAGCCGGTTCACCATCACCCCGCCGAAACCATAATCCCTGACCGCGCCCAGCTGGTTGGCGAATGACGCGGCGTCAAGAAACCAGACGTCATGGCCCTTGCCTTCGTAGTAGTAGGAGAAGCTTCCATTGTATGTGGGGTCGGCGGTTTTGATTCCGGAGGCTCCGGCATTGCCGGCGCGGCTCATGGCATCCGCAAACGAGATCTGCTCCCCCGAGGAGGAGCCCTCCTCCCAATCGCATCCGTAGCTGCCCAGCGACGCGATCCATTTTTCCGGTGAGGCGCAGCGGCTGAGGACCTTCATCCAACCGTCAAACCAATCCTGCGAGGCCAGGGGGCCGGCCGTGTCCCCCTCTCCGTTCTCGTCGTGAAGAAAGGCGACAAACCTGTCCACGTGCGGGGCCAGGCGGTCAAAATCGTAGGCGCCGAATCCCGCATCCATCGTCACGCAAAGCCATGTTTCGAGCCCGCGCGCGCGCAGGCCATCCGCAACGGAAATCATCAAGTCTGTCAGCTCGTCGCACAGCCCCGGGTCGATCTCCTCCCAGTCCACCACGACCCCGGCAGCCTTGACCTTGTGCAGCTGCCCGGCGAGTTGTTCGACGAATGCCTCCCTCTCCTTCGCTCCGGCCTGTGCAAGAAACTCCACTCCTTCCGGGATCCGCTTGCTGCCATCAAGGTTCGACAGCACCGGCATGAGCTTGAACGACTTTGACGCGGGGATCCGGTCGAGCCCCGCATCCTCATCCTCCTGGATCCCTTCCGCCGGACTCGTGAAGGACAGCCACTCCGGGCAAACGTGGGTGAGCAGCGAATGATTCTGCGCCAGCGAGCGGAATGCCGCCTCGTCCCATCCCGCGAAAAAGGCCGCCCGGATTCCCGGATTGAGCACCGATGTGCCGGACAGGCGGCCCACCACCGGCGGCGTCGCCCGGGCCAACTGCCGGGTGAGCGCCTTGTCGCTTTCACTCAGCGCGGCAGGACGGGCCAGCTTCTCGTAGGACTTGATCTGCTTCTTCAGGTTCTGCAGCGAATTCGGCTGGTCGAATTTTGGCGATACCAGCAACGCCTGAACAAACAGGACCAGCGCCGTGATCCCAATAAATGCCCCCAGCCCGGCCAGAAACTTGAAGCGCCGCCAGCGGGATCCCCGGACGTCGTGGAAGATAAAACTGTTCTTTGGCATTTTCCGAAAAACCGGAACGGAGAGCGGGTGACGAGACTCGAACTAGCGATTCTATTCCCGCGTTCTCAAATTATGTAAATTGTTGATAATTAACACTGGTTGTTTTTGTTTGCCGTGGGCGTTATTAGGAGTATATATTAGGACCTAATTCTTCCCATGGCCAGCGTCTAGCTGCATTCTAGCGGCAAGTCCCCCTACTGGGTAGCGGTTTTTTCCGACGAGACCGGCCGGCAGCGCCACCGGAGCACGAAGACCCGCAACCGGGAACAGGCCGTGGCAGTGGCCGAACGCTTCCAGAGACTCGCCACCAAGCTGCGGCTGGCGAGGGAAAAACGGGGCGAGACCGCAGTCCCCACGAGCGGGCTGATCTTGGAGACGTTTATCGACGCCGCCCAGAAAGCCATGTCCGGGAGGTTCTCCTCCACGGACGCCCGCAAGTGCCTGGACCGGCTCATGGAATCCACGGGATCCCGCGCCATGGCCTCGGTGGGGGTCGGCGAGTTTTTGATGGGGTGGCTGGGCACCCGGCGGCTGAGCGTTTCCCCCGGGACCTGGAAGAGCTATGAGGAAAAGGTCGAGGGCTTTCAGGAACCGGCCTGCCTGGTCAAGGGGCTTTCGGCCGAGAGGACATTTTGGGAGAAAGCAACCATTCTGCATGCGGAATACCACCGCCCCGCCGAAAAAGCATCCCGCGACCGCATCCCAGATCAGCTTCCCTTTGACCTCGGAACGTTCGGCAAAGCAATCTGCCGGGATGTCCAAGCGCGATGGGCGCATTCTTTTCACCGCCCGGGCATTTTCGTTCTGTCCCGAGCCGCCGGACGGGCGGTAGACTGACACCATGACCACCGAACAGATCCACGGGCATGAAATCATCGAACTCGTCTCCAAATACCCGGAGGGCATCGCGACCGCGACGCTCACAGACATCGTGACGCACGAATTCGGGACCGGCGCACGGTTCTTCACCTGCTCGGCGGAGAACATGTCCCTGCCGGAACTCCTGGCATTCCTCGGCGAGCGGGACAAAGTGCAGCTCCGCGACGGTCTCGTCTTCCCCGGCGGATCGCCCGCCTGTAGTCACGACTGATCCGTGAAAGCTCCCCTTGCATTTCTGCGAAGCCTGTTCCGAAGACCGGAGCCGGTGCCGCGGATCTGGACCCGTTGGATGCCATAGCCTCTGCGGCACATGAATAAATCGGAAATCGTCGCGAGCATTCTTGACCGGCTTCGGGAGGAATTCGAATCCCGCAGCCGCGTCTCAAAGACCACGCGGGACGGCGGCAACGATGCCGAGAGCAAGGCCGAGGGCAAATACGACACCCTCTCCATTGAGGAAAACTACCTGGCCGACGGTCTGGCAAGGCAGGCTCTCGCCGCCGCCGAGGCCATTGCAGAAATCGAGAAAATGCCCCTGCGCACGTTCGCCGGGGACGATCCCATAGATCTCGGGGCGTTGGTCGAAGTCGAGTTCCCCGGCGCGAGGGAATGGTTTTTTCTCGCACCCTCCGGCGGGGGAACCGAGGTCCGGCATGAAGGGACAGCAGTGACGGTGATCACTCCAGAGTCCCCGCTGGGTTCACAACTGATCGGATCTCGCGTCGGCGACCGAACATCTGCTCCGGCCGCCAAAATTGTCTGGGCGGTATAGTTCCCACCACATGCCCAAGGCACTCCCCAAGCCGTGGTTCGTTTACATGCTCCGGTGCTCTAATGGATGCCTCTACACCGGGATCACGACCGACGTTAAAAAACGCATGAAGGTCCACAATGCCGGTAAGGGATCCGCGTATGTCCGGGCTCATCGCCCCGCCAAGCTGGTCGCATTCACGACTGCGGAAAGCAGATCGTCTGCATCCCGCTCGGAATACTTCGTGAAATCCCTGAACCGGGCACAGAAGATCGCTCTCGCAAAAAAGTGGAAGAAGGTTTGCTGAAAGCGGCAGGAATTTCTATTACTATCACAGATTTCCTGAGGACCCGCCCGCGGTTCACCTGCAGAAGAGCGCTGTTACCGGAATAGCCCGGACATTTTTTGAGAGCGGCAGATAGTCCTTTCCGGCGTGAAGAACGATTCCAGGGCCATGGCCGGGATTGAGCGCGATCCAACGCTCGATCGGGGCGGCGTCGGTTGCCGTGACTGTTTGCGAGGCTTTGATCTCAAAGAGCAGATGCCGTTGCCCGAGCACCACGAGGCCATCGACCTCCAGTCCGTCGTGCGTGCGCACGTGGAAAAGCTGGGCGGTCTCGGTGGCCAGCGGCAAGAGCGACTGCACCTCCATCATCACAAGGGTTTCGAACAGGCGGCCCAGCATGCGCGGGTCGGCTCGCAAGGCGTCGAGGGAGGAAATCCCGCAGAGGTGCGCGGCGAGGCCGGTGTCGTTCCAGAAAAGCTTAGGGGCCTTGACCATGCGCTTGCCGATATTTGCGAAATAGGGCGGGAGGCGGGTGAGGAGGAAACTCGACTCCAGAATCGATAGGTGACGGCCCGCAGTGGCCGGACTCATCCCCGCATCGCGGGCCATATTGGCCTGGTTGAGAATGCCGCCTGTTGCCGCCGCACCCAATTGCATGAGGCGCGCAAATTCCGCCAGGTTGCCGATGTCGGAAATCCGCCGCAGGTCACGCTCCAGGTAGGTCGTGCGAAAGGAATCCATCCACAGCCGGCGCGCCCGCCCAGAATGTGCCAGGAGGCTGTCGGGATATCCGCCGGAGAGGATCCTCTCCATCCCGAAGGGGCTGGCCTTATGCCGCGCAAACGCCTTGTCCAAGTCTCCGACATTCGCGGCGGCGAGCCACCCCTGCCACCCTCCGGCCTGATGTTCCTCGGCCATCGTGATTGGCGGCAACCGCAGGATGCCGACCCGTCCGGCCAGCACGGAGGAGATGTCCGCGCAGTGATCCAAATCGGCAGATCCGGTTAACAAAAACCGACCCGACCGACGGTCCTCGTCCACAAGCCGCTTGATTTCCCGCAGAAGCACCGGAGCCATCTGGACCTCGTCAATCGTCAGCGGCTCATCCAGTGACAAAAAGCTCTTGGGATCGGACTGCGCCACCGAGAGCGCCCCGAAATCATCCAGGGTGACATAGCGGCGACCCTCGCCCACCTCTGGCTGCCTGACCAAGGTTGATTTCCCCACCTGACGGGAGCCGACCACCGCCACCACGGGAAACGTTTTCAGGTATTCCTGAAGCAGCGGAGTAAAGAGACGTTTAATCATGACTGAATATATATCACGCCATGATACGTTTTCAATATTTCTTCGGCTTCCGTCCGGCGGTTTAGACTTCCGACATCGAGCCCCCTCGATACAGCTTGAAAGCCGGAGGCATCTCCCGCACCCGCAGATCCTGAGATAGCGGAACTTATCGACGCCCAGCTTGATGATTTTGTTTCCGCTGGCCGCGCGCGTTGACATGGACATGAGGGCCTGGCTATCAAATTTCCAAGCTCCCGCTATGAACGGACACTCGTGAGCACGAGCGAACTGAGTCGTCTGCTGAACGTTCCTGAATCCCGAATGCTCCGCGCCATCCGCGAGGGTGTCATCTGCCCAATCGGCGTGGTCGGCCACGCAACGTTCATCGCAATGACGGATGATGAGCGGGAAGCGTGGTGTCCCACAGCCGCTTCACTGCCGCCGCACCCCTGCAAACCCCGGCGCTCGCAAATCACCGGCCACATGATTTTTTAAACAGCTTTACCGTTGGACCCGCTGGCAGCTTACCTCTTTGATGTCCTCTGTTAAAAGAGGCGAGGGCTCCACCGTATTGCCCATCACTTTAGCGTCGGAGACATTTTCAAGGTAGATGCCATATTGCGTGTCGGTGCCCAGGGTGTTCGTGAGGGGCTTCTCGATCCGGTTGCCCGTGATCACGACCTTGCCGGCCGACTGCACCGAGATGGCGCGCTGCTGCCATTGGCTGATGGTATTGTTCCGGATGGTGATGTCTTGATGCGCCTGCCATTGCGAAAGGATGTCCTTCCATTTTTTGCCCTGGTCATCCGAAGAAATGCGTCGGAAGAGAACGCTGATCGAACCGGTGTTCTTCGACTCGCTGATGAAGTTGCAGTCCCTGATGGTGTTGTTCTGGATGAGGATGTTTTTGCTGTGGAGTCCATTCCTCCAAAAGTAGGGCTCGTTTTGCAGCGTGATGGCGGAATTCGAAGTTTGGACAAACTCATTCTCCTCCACGGCGCCGTCCTCTGCGCGGATGATCGATCCGTAGCGCCGGATTTGCTTCATCACATTGCGCCGGATGATGAACTGGTGGTGCTGGGCCGTGCGGTCAAAGACCTGGAAATGCCGCCACCCATCCTTGATCCCATTTTCTGCGCTGACTCCCGGCGTTTTGGTAAACTCGCTGACCACGTCCGCTGAAAAACCGGGAGAAAACTCGACCAGTTTGTGCGCCGGGAAGCGCTCACTCTCCGGCACGTCGGTCACACTCTTGACGATCAAATTCTCAGCGACCGGGGCTCCTGCCTGTGGATCGAAAACCAGGAAGGATGAACCGGGATGCAGGGTGAAGAATCCATTGTCCAGCCGAAGCGTGGTGTCCGAGGTTTTTTCCAGGATCACAATGCCCTTGCTGTAAATGGCCACGGAGTCATCGCCAAGGCCCTCGAATGTGCATCCCTCCACCCATGGCCCGATCTCGCTCGACCGCACATGCACGCCATCGGCATTGCCGCCGAACCAGCGTCCGGGACGAATGAGTTCTTTGCACCCCAGCACCTTTGCATCGCTGCTATAGAGGAGAATATAGTGGCCGGCTGGCGCGGCATAGCTTGTGTTATTGAGAAACACGAGTTCGTTGGAATGATCCCCGCCGAACAGTTCATGGGTATTGTTTCGCGCGAATTGCACGTATTTGTCACCGGGCGCGAAAGCCGCAAGGCGATTCGTCTCGACGGGGAAAGGAATGGTGACCAGGTCACCGTTCCGGGTGAGATTTGTGCTTGGGCTCAGAACCAGGTAGGAGGAGGTTTTGATGCGTCCGGGCGTTTTGGAATCCAGAAGCATTCCAAAACTCCAACTTTTGAGCATGAAGGGTGCGTCGAACTCCGCCATTCCCGGATCGGCTTTCAGTGTAAACGTTCCAGCCTTCAGATCGACCGTTTGCACGGTTCCAACCGAAAACGGCAGAGGATCATAATCGATCACCACGTTGCGAATGGTTACCCGGTCGCATTGATTCAACTGGATGAAACCAGCCGTCGGATTCGTGATCACAAACGAGGCGCCATTGCCGTCGATTTCGAGATCGGAAACTTTTGACAGTTCAAAGAGGTGCCCCGCAGGAGCCACGCGATACTCCGCTCCAGCCGCAAACACCACCTTCGCGGGAGATTCAGCCGCCGCCTTGGCAACGATCCCCTGCATGGTCGCCAAGTCCGCATCGGCCGGCACGGAGAAGATTTTCCCATGCTCTAATACGGTAAATGTCAGGACCTCGGAGAACTCGCCTGTCTGCTTGCCCTTGATCGCGGCAACTCTCCAAAAATACTTGCCCGGTGCCAACCCCTTTGGCGCCACGAAACGTGTGATGGGCGTGCGATCATCCAGCACGTCAACGCTGAAGGCCGCATCCTTCGCCACCTGCACCCGGTAGTCCTCTGCGCCTTCCACGCGATTCCATCGCAGGGACGGTGCGGGGCTGTAAGTTTTCGCTCCCTGGGGCGGGAATGTGAGGATGGCTCTATTTTCGGCATTCGGGTTGCCCTTGCACACGCAAGAGCTCAGACCCAAGAAAATCATGGTCATCGAAAAGCCAAAACTGCGGAGGAGACAAAGGGAGATCTTGATCATTTGAACAGACGGTTCCCGATTGATGTGTTTGATCCGGTCACGTCGAATCCCGGGGGGAGAGTCACCGTGGAATCCATCAGTCAGGTGACAGAGCCCGAGCGATTGAAGGATTGTCTTAATCTCACGGCAGAGCTGAAGAAAAAGGGTATGATTGTTCGCGATTTCAACCCTGCCTCGGTCGTCAGGCTCAAGTTGGACAAGCCGGTCAAGGCGCAACGGTATGATCTGGTTTCAAGCACCGCCTTTGCCGGGGCCGGGACCACCATACGAAACAGTTACTTTCATGATATCCACACGCGGGGACTTCTTATCCGGAGTGCGAATGTGACGGTGGAAAACAACGTCATTGAACGGACGGCGCATGGCGGCATCGTCATCGTTCCCGAGTATTACTGGCTGGAGGGCCCGCTCGCGCACGATGTCATCATTCGCAACAATCGTCTTTCTGAAAATGGCTGGGGCGCTTTTGAACGCAAAGGAAAAACAGCAACCATTGCTGCCATTGAGGTCGGCGGGTGGATGGGCTTCCGTCTTTTCCCTTGGGTCATTTTGCCCGGCATCTTAAATTCTGAAATCAAGATTGAATCGAACATCATTTCCCGTCCTGCATCATTCGGAATCCTCGTCATGAATACTCATCAGCTGACCATAACCGGAAACCGGATCTCGGAGCCATTCGCGGCCGGGGAAGTCGAATCGTTCTATGACTGGACCCGATTGGTTGAAAACCCTGGATCACTTGCTGAAACAACTCTTCAGACGCTACGCAAGCCCTATTACCCGATCTTTGTGTTGGAGAGCACGGAAGTGACGCTGAAGGACAATGAAAGCACGGACAATCCCGGGTTCGTAAAAGCCCTCAGCGCGCAATGGAGGCGGGATGGAACGCCGAGTGTGGACACGCCAACGCCTGCAACTCAAGAATCCCGATAGAAAACTGAAATGAAATACTCACCAACAGGCGTCTCCTTTCACACCTCCGATGCGAATTTGCAACGGCTGTATGATGCGGCGGAAGCAAGCCTGTTGGGAAATATCGTCCAGTTTACTCCAACGCTGAAAGCTCTCGTCGAGGGCGGGGGATATCCGAATGTCTGGATCGAAACGCAGCCGATGGGCGGGGAGATGTATGCCAAGCGGAACTTGGAAGTCGCCCTCAACAACCAGATCTTCTTTCTGCTCGGTCAACGCGCCGACGGCCGCCTGCCGGGCATGGTCGTCCGCGGCAGCACGGCGCGCGAGCACGGTCATGATAAACAGCCGCCCGAAGGCATGGTCTGGATTCCCGAGCACGATCTCCTCGCGTCCTTTGAAATGTTCCAGGGCTACTGTTTCCCCGACCCGGCATGGCGGATGTATTTCTGGACCGGTAAGGATCGCGCTTATTTGTCCAAACTCCATGACGCGTTGGAAAAGCACGACGCTTATCTCTGGCGCACGCGCGACTCCGATGGCGACGGCCTGCTGGAAACATGGTGCGTGTGGGACACGGGCGAGGACGCCTGTTCGCGCCTGGTCATGCGCAACGCTCCGACGCGCTGGCCGTTTGATTTTCCGCCCGGCAGTGAGCAGGCTCCCGACCCGCTCGATCCTTCGGATTTCAAACGCTATTGGATCGATCTCGACATTGAAAAACTTCCACCTCCCACACGGGAGGAAGTGTTGGTGCCGTTCGCCTCGATGGACGTGATGGCCTACAGCTTCGAGGGACGTGCCACGCTGGCGAAAATCGCGCACGAACTCGGCAACGGACGCGAGGCTTACTGGCAAGAGCAGGCCGAAGAAGTCCGCCAGCGCTTGATCCAAGGGCTCTGGGATCCGGAACGTTCCGCCTGTTTTGACCGCGACCGCACGGGCAAGCGGCTCGAAGAACTCATCCACAACAATCTCCGCTGTATGTGGTATGGCGTCTTCACCCAGGAGATGGCCGATGCGTTCATCCGGCGGCACCTGCTCAATCCCGCAGAGTTCTGGACCCCCGTGCCGCTGCCCTCCATTGCCGTGAACGAACCGCTGTATGGGAGCATCCCGGGCAACAACTGGAGCGGCCAGCCGATGGGCCTGACCTATCAGCGGGCCATCCGGGCGCTCGAAAACTACGGGCACCATGCCGAGGTCTCCTTGCTCGGGCAGAAACTTCTCCCGGTGCTTATCCTCAACGGCTGCACGTTCCAGCAGCAGCTTGAGACCTTCGCCGGCACGTCGTCTGGCCTCGTGCCCGATGGCTACGGTCCGATGATCCTGGCTGCTCTGGAATACATCTCGCGCCTGCATGGCATCCACCTCGATGTGGCGAATGATCGCGTCTGGTGGTCGGCCTTGCGCGGCAGCGGTGGTGACTTCACCTACACGCAGCGCTGGGGCGAGCGGACCTTCACGCTCGACCGCGCCGGTGGCCGGGTGCGGGCCCGGTTGAACGGGCGCGAACTTTTCATCTGCACGGATGGAGCGCGAGTGGTGACCGATCTCGAAGGCGCGATCCAGGAAGTCGTCGGCATTCAGCCGGAAATCGAAAACCCCGACACGGCTCTCACCGCCGGAGACAGAACGTGGTTTTTCTCCCTCAAGCCCAATCAGGTCGTCTCAATCACAAACGATCAGCCGAAGATCCTGCGCGCCGCTCCGTTCAACTACCCCTACGCAGGAGAAACAATATGAAACACCCCATGCATGTCATCTTGTTACTCACGGCCGCACTCGCCGTGCTGGCCAGTTCCCCACTCCAAGCCGACTCGATTCTGGAAAGCCCGTTGTCCGACGGTGACGGGCGTTTTGTGCTGGATGATGGGGCGAAGGTCGTTGATGGGGATGTCGAGGTGGACACCTCGGCGATCAGTGGCGAATTTCACGAGTACTTTAAGACCGTGCCCGCCAAGGTGAATTTCATTTTCGGGAAGCCCTATGTCATTTCCTACGATTATACGGTCAACAAGGTCGGCGACAATAAAACGGAATTTTATCATCTCTTGCGCAGCACGGAAGGGGACGCAGATGTTGGCATGAAACTATGGACGGACGCGGCGGGGCGCAAGGGGCACAAGGAATTCACCGCCACATTGGAGAGCGCGAATTACCGATTCATTCTCGGTGTGCGTTTCAAAGGCGCGATTCGCATTGAGAATCTGAAAATCAGGGAGACGACCGCGAAGGAGATCGTAGCGGAAGATGATTCCATTTTGTTGAACCTGCCGCCAGTCGCGAACGGGCCCTTTCAGCCCAATTGGAATTCGCTCCTCAACTATCAGGTGCCGGAGTGGTTCCGTGACGCGAAGTTCGGTATTTGGGCGCACTGGGGACCTCAGTGCGAGGCGGAACGCGGCGACTGGTTTGCGCGCAACATGTATATGAAAGGCAAGGGGGGTAGAGCGCCTGACACGGGATACCCCCATCCTTCGGAGTTCGGCTTCAAGGATGTGATCCACGCCTGGAAGGCGGAAAAGTTTGACCCGGACCAACTGGTGAAATTCTACAAGGACAACGGCGCGAAGTATTTCATGGCGATGGCCAATCACCACGACAACTTTGACAACTATGATTCCAAATATCAGCCGTGGAACTCCGTCAAGGTCGGACCGAAGAAGGATTTGATCGGTGGCTGGGCTGCGGCTGCGCGGAAATATGGCTTACGTTTTGGGGTGAGCGTCCACGCCTCGCGTGCGTGGTCCTGGTATGAGCCCGCGCAGGGAACGGATGAAACCGGCCCATACGCCGGCAAGCCTTACGACGGCAAACTGACCAAGGCCGACGGCAAGGGTAAGTGGTGGGATGGTCTCGATCCGCAGGATTTGTATGCGCAGAATCATACGCCGGGCAAAAAGTTCTCGTGGACGTGGGATCGCGATCAAGGCAGCAGTTGGCCGGACTCGGCCTACATGGAAAACTTTTTCAAGCGCACGCAGCAGCTCTGGGACGACTATCATCCCGACCAGATTTATTTCGATGACACCGTGCTGCCCTTTCACGGCATCACGGATAAAGTCGGCCTGAATCTGGCCGCGCATTTTTACAACACCCGTCTGAATAAAGAAGGCGTCACCGAGGCCGTGATGAACGGGAAGGGTTTGAGCAACAAGCAGCGCCGCGCGATGGTGTATGACATTGAGCGGGGCAAGGCGAATGCCATTTTGCCGCAGCCCTGGGAGACGTCCACCTGCCTCGGGCAATGGCACTATAACAAGGCTGTATTGGATCAGCACCTCTACAAGTCAGCGGCTTCGGTCATCCGTATCCTGTGCGATATCGTCAGCAAAAACGGCAACCTGCTGTTGAGCGTTCCGCTCCAGCGCGACGGTCAGCCGGACGCGGAGGAAATCAAAATCGTCAACGAGATTGGTGCCTGGCTAAAACTCAATGGCGAGGCGATCTACGCAACGCGCCCATGGCAGACTTTCGGCGAAGGCCCGTCCGCGACCAATAACAAAAATGGCCAGGGCGGTGCCGAAACAGACACGTTCACGCCCGAAGACATCCGCTTCACCCAGTCAAAGGATGGGCAGACGCTTTACGCCATCGTGCTGGAAATTCCCAAGGACGGAAAAGTCGCCATCAAATCGCTCGGCAATGCCTCACCGAGCTGGCCGGAAAAGATCAGAAGCGTGCGCCTGCTTGGGGGCGGCGAACTGAAATTCACCCGTGATGAAAACGGCCTGCACGTTTTGCTGCCTGAAAACTTCACCGGGCAAACCGCCCTCGCTTTAAAAATCACCTCCTGAAAATGTCTCTCCTGAACAAGGTGCGCCCGCTTTGGGAATGAGGCGGATGAAGACCGGCTATCCCGCCTTAACCCTCGATTCCTAATGCAAAATCACAGCAACAACCCGAAACTCGGCACTCAAAAATGATCCCCCAATATCCAACCCCGCAAAGCGCAGACAAAAAACCGTCCGGATCTTTTTGGAGGCATCTTGGACTGGGCGCCGGTGGAGCGGTGGAGAACTCTCTTCAGAACGCCCCCGGCGGTATGGTGAACCCGATCTATGTGGTCGGGCTCGGAGTCAGCCCGGTGATCGTGGGGATCGCGCTGGCTGTGCCCCGCATCTGGGAGCTTCTCCTTGATCCTATCATCGGGGTGGTCAGCGACCGGACCCAAAGCCGTTTCGGACGTCGCCTGCCCTATCTCGCCTGCGGTCTGCTGGGCAGTCTGCTGTTTTTTGTGGCTTTGTGGTGGGCGCCAACCGGGTGGTCCAAGGAAAGCATCGGGATCTGGTTTATTGTCACGGCGTTTCTCTTCTACACGTGTTACTCTTTTTTCGCGATTCCCTACGCGGCCCTCACCATCGAGGCCACTGAGGCTGGTCCGGATCGGATCGGCGTGATGACGGCGCGATCGGCCATGGGAAACTTGAGCGCAATCGTCATCAGTTGGCTTTACTGGTTTTGTCAGAGGGATTGGTTCCCTTCGCCGGTCATCGGCATGAGATGGGTCGGACTTGTGTTCGGGATCATCGTCACGTTTTGTGGCTTCATCGTGATCCTCACAACCGTGCGGAGTGGGCTGCACCTCCACTCCCGCCATGAGGGTTCCGTGCCAATCGCCAAGGGGAGTTACCGCCGGATTCTTGCTCTGGGACCGATGCGCCGCATCCTGGTCGCTTTGCTCAGCATCATGATCGGCTTCACGCTCGTCGGGCATCTCGGCTTTTACATCTTTGCCTTCCACGCCTGCGGTGGAGACCTCAAGAAGGCGGCGCTGATCGGGGCCGTTAAGGCGACGGTCGTCACGCTTGTCGCCGTCATCGCCTGCCCGTTGATCGGGGCGGGAGCCAAGCGCTTCGGCAAGGATCCGATCTTCAAAGGCCTTATTATTTCCGGGGTATTTTCCAGCCTCTCTATGTGGTGGCTGATCACACCGATCAACCCCTATCTGAGCATGATCAGCGATCTGGGTGTGTCGGTCAGTCTGGCGGGGTTCTGGTTGCTCATGCCGGCCTATCTGGGAGATATCAGCGACTACTACGAGAGGACGACCGGCCAGAGCTGCCAGGGCATCTTGTCCGCCCTCACGGGAAACGCCGTGAAGATCGGGGCATCCGCGTCGCTTCTGCTCACCGGCTACATACTGATCCTTTGCGGCTTCCATGCCGAGATGCCGCACGAAACGATGACCCGCCCGATCTTCAACATGCGAATCCTGTATGCTGTTGTTCCGAGCATCGGTTTGGTTATCTCCTACATCGCGATGAGAGGTTTTCGCTGCGCCCTCGAAGTCAAGTCGGAGAAGGGGAGCGCGCCCTGATAAGACAAAGGTGAACCCCAAAAATGTAGCCTGCCGGTGTGCGCCCAAGGACGCCCGCCTGCTCTTTGAACGCGACCCGAACAACGCTCTCGCCTCCGATTTATCGCATGCCGTCTGACCAACACCGGCCCAGAGCCCGAATCTGGCTCTGGGCACTGCCCCCGCTGTTGAGTTTTGACCGTCAGAAGGATTGATGTATCTCGCTATGTGCTATTCATCGCCTCCGCGCCCGAGATTCGTCTTCACGCACGCCGCGACCGGCACCACGGGAAGAAAAAGCTGAAACTGGAAATCTGAAAGCTGATTGAATTCAGCATGGCGCCCATTCCCAATTCAAAATTGTTCCGGTGGCGCGCGGCGTGGAATTCCTTGGTCGGCTTGAACACAGCCTTCGCGCTGAGTGCTGCCCCAAGAGCCTTTTCTGCAGTCTCACCGGGCGGCAAATTCTCCGGACGCAGCACCACCGACTGCCCGACTTCATGTGGAGGATCGTGTAATACGCCACGTTGCCCGGCGTGACGGTCTTCCCACGTTCCTCCAGATCGTGGAGCATCTTGGCTGCCACGGTCAGGGCATCTTGCAACAGTTCCTCCGCATCTTCTGCCCCCACCGGCCTGATGTGCGGTATGATCGCGCGTAGCCGTGGTTCAATCTGATCAATCAAAACAAAACCTGCCCGTGGGCTCATTTTGTGTGTTCCTTTCTGGTTGAAAGGCGACCTCTGGGCACAGCACATCGCTTGATGTCTGTCCGCAGCGGTCACCAGTGGTTTGGTTACTGATGGCCGCGTAGTGCGGCGGATGGATCCGACAAAGCCGGTCCATCAATAGATCATACCAGTTTACCGGGCACTTCAGGACACCCCCCCAGACCCGAGGGGTAGAAAGTTGGTATGATCAATTGAAGCAGCCTCAGCTTCTTTTTATCCCGGCCGGATGCGCAATTCTTCCGGGCCGAGCAACCCAACCGTCAGCACATTCGAGAGGAGGGGTGGTTCGGATTCCGGAGACGGTGTCCGGGCCACTTTTCTTTAGCGGGTGGGGCTTTGGCGGGTCGTTTTTTGCCTTGGGCAGGCTTGCAAGACCATGAAATCCGGCTGATCATCCAGATATCTGCTGCCAATCCGCTGCCAATTTTATCGGGGTTTATCGGCTTTCATGGGATTTTATCGGGGAGTATGAGCGCGAATGAAAATCAGGAGAAAAAACCAGCAGAGCGTGTATTTAAGCGGTTTCCCTCGTGTTTGAGGGAGAGCGGGTGACGAGACTCGAACTCGCGACATCAACCTTGGCAAGGTTGCACTCTACCAACTGAGTTACACCCGCGCGAGAGGGGAAATATATGATCCAACGGGGCGATTTCGTCAATGGATTCTTTTCCTTTTACAATGCAATGGGCGCACGACGCCAAAGTTCCAAAGATCAAGCGGCTTTCTTTTTTCTGGCGAGCCAGAGGTCGTCAAATCGGTTGCTGAGCAGGGAGGTTCGGAGGTCGAGGATGTTCTGAGCCCCCTTGAGCGACCAGAACATGCCG
>JAPLTF010000019.1 GCA_026398275.1 Verrucomicrobiota bacterium | reverse complement strand
TTGAAGTTTTGCGGTGTATTTCACGGGGTCAAGTGGCCAATCAGCGGGTTAGTTCTTCGATCGCTTTGGCGACTTTCTGGCGGCGGGCGGCAATTGGCGCAGGGTTAGTCGTATAGCTGGTTAGGCCTGCGGTAATTTCTCTGGGCACTTCCAATATTTTTTCATAGCTCGCAACTTTCTCGGGCGTGAGAGCGTCTCGCTTTTCGGCAAGGAGTTTTTTGAGCATGGCGAGGTATTCATAGTCCTCAATGCCATCGCGCTGGGCTTCGAGGCGGATGGACGAGACCGGACCATCAAGCACCGGATCTTCACCACCGTCAAAGCAGGCCTCCGGGGGATAGATCAATCTCCCGTCGCCAACTGCCCATGGACGCTTCTCTCCGCGCGCCACCCCGTAGCCCTCCATCCAACTCATGGAGTCCTCATAAGGATTTTGTCTGGTATCCGGGTAAGCCAAGGAACTCGTCCACCAATTCGTTTCCCAAAGGAGAATCCCTTCAATATGGGATTGCCAACTTTGCCAGAGCCAAACCCGCAGATCCGTGGCTGGACGGTCGATAAAAGCGGCGATGTAGGGGGCGCGGGGCGCAGTGCAGATATACCACGTGAAAATGTCACCTGCCTTCTGGCGCTCCCTGGCAAACACCGGATCGAAGGAATTGAGGATCGGGCACCAATAGTCCACCCAGTTGACAAAATCGTGGGCCGAACCATGATTCATCGGCACCATGCGCCGCAGTCCCGGGAAATCCTCTTTAAGGAGCCGCAACTGCGCGATGACAAAGGGATAATCCTTTTCCGCAGGCTCATCGAACGGATAGCAAACGGCTCTATCCAGCCAGCCCTTGGGCTCCAGGTGCGAGCGGGCGGCGGCACACCAGGCGCGGAAAAGGGCACGGTGTTCGGGCGTGCCCATGGGATAGCCAGCGAGTGAACCGGCGACTTTGTCGTGGAAGGTGCCAGCACCCAATCCTGGAACACCCAGCAGAAAGGAATTGAAGTGGTAAACATCGATGGCCTCGGTCATCGCCGCATCCCAAGCCGTCCAATCGAAAGCAACCTCGGGCGTTTTTCCTGCAGGCTTCCCGGTCTCCATGCTCCCGTCGGTGATGAGTTCCCTGCCGTTGCCGGAGTCCTTCAACGAGATCTCGTCGACCCAGAGCCTGCCGAGGGACTCACCTTTTTCCGTCCAGGGCGAGGCCTGGAAAGACAGGCGCAGTGCTGTCGCGCCCTTGGGAATGGTGGCAATCGCTTTTTCAAAGCGCGTCCACGAAGTCGCTGAGGGGAGGTCGAGAAGGATATTCTGACCGGCCAAATGCTCGCCGGCACCGTCGAGGAAGGCAAGAATCACCTGGGCGGCTTGGTCCGGCTTCGCGGTCTGATACCAGAGGCTGATCTTGAGTGGTTTTCCGGTGAGGGTGATCGGATGGGAGCTCGAGACTTGGGGGTTCCCGGTCGGGGTTTTGTCTTCGACCAACAAGGCTTTGGCTCCGTCATGAAACAGATCCTCGCTGATCTTCGCTCCCTCCCAGAAATCGTGTCCGATGGAAAACTTATAGGTAAATCCATCGAGCGGAGCCGGGTCGTAGGGACTGATCCGATGGTCGCTAAAAAGGCGCAGATATTTGGCCCAGACGGCACGCTTGTCGGCATCGTTCTGGAGGCGTTGATAGTTCCAGATCCGGCTGGCGTTGAGTCCGAACAATGTCCGGCATGTCGTGGTGTCCGGCAGGGAAAATCCAAAGACCTCGACCTCTAATGGAACGCTGCTTTCGTATCCATCAGCTTTCACGGTGATCTGGCCGCGATACACGCCGGGAGGAGTGTTAGCCGGGGCCTTGACCTGAATCCAGAGCGGCTGGTTCTGACCCGCAGGCACTTTGATTCCGGCCGTTTTCCAGGGAGGGAGTGGATCCGGCCAGTCGCCCACACTGCCGAACTCGTCGGAAGCGATCTCGACTTTCACATAACCCACCCTCAGCACCTCCGTTGCGTTCGCAGGAAGCACGGCGCCGGAGGCGGAGCGCAGTTCTCCGGCGGTGGCCGTGAGACCGGTGAGTGCGGTTTCGGGCCGCACCACGAGTTGAGCGGACTCGGCCTCGTTGCCGGCCACGCTGATTCGCACCGCGTCTCCCTTGGCTGTGGGAAGCGCACGGGTTCGGTTCACTTTCCAACCCGACGAAGCCCACCAGAGTCCGACTCCCGGCGAAGCCGGCGGAAGCAACTCGCCATAGTTGTTGGCATCGATGATCGGCACGTAGGTCGTCGCGGCCAGGCGGGTATTGAGATTTTTGCCAAGGGTGAACTCGAGGTTGTAGACTCCGGCCGAAGCGGTGGAGTAAGGGATCGCCACGTTCGCCGTTTCACCCGGGGCCAATTTTGCCGGAACCCCGCTATAAGTTTTTTCTTCAGAATTATCGTGGCTCACCGCTAACGCGGGAGAGATTTCGATGGGCATTTTTCCCACGTTGCGGGCGGTCAGGGAGAAGACGGCCTGCGCGGAATTGGATGCCAGCGGTTGAACCTCAACACCCGCATCTTCGCCCAACACCGTCAACGCAGCCGTCCGGCCGGTCGCTGTGAGCGGAGCTCCGTCCAGAGTCGCGGTGTATTCATAGCCGGTCACTTGAAAAAACGAAGGCTTGGCGTTGTCTGTCGTGTCATTGCTCAAACGGACCCAAACCGTGGAAGCTGGCAATAAGTCGGCAGGAATCGTCACTTTGGTCGGGCTGTCTTGTTTGATCGTTGCGACCTTTCGGAAGTCCTTGCCATTGGTTGAGACCTCAACGCCGAGTCCCCAGCTCGTGGGTTCGTGGAACATGACGCTCAGAGACAGCGCGGCGGAGAGTTGCTTGCGCCCGGCGATTTCGTGCCGATAAACGACGCTGTCACCCGGGTTGCTGAACCGCCAGCGATTTTCGTGGAAGACGTTGTTGCACGATTCCAGTGCCCGGCTCACATTGCGAAACGCTTTATCCCCAAAGGGAGCCGTGAAACTGTAATTGTTTCCCGCGATCCGCTCACCTTGTCCGAGCAACATCCCATCCACGGACGACTCGGCCAGTTCGATGGGATACAACTCGATGCCATCATAATCGATCGTGCCCTTGAGCTGATATTGCCCGAGGAAGATCCGCTGAGCATTGTCGGGAGGAGCGGACGGAGCGACGAACCGCACGGAGTAGGAGCGCCAGGGAGAGACCAGTTGAGAGCCCTCCAGGGGAATGAGTAGCCGGGCACATTCCGGTCCCACAAAAGCATTGGTCGGTGCGAAAAGCGTCTCCGGACGGTAACGGCAGCGAAACCTCAATTCATAAGCGGTCCCCGGCTCCAGACTCACCGGATCGCTCAGCCAGCCGATTTCCTCCTCGATTCCCCCTTCCTTCTTCGGAGCTGCACCCGAGGACACGGAGACATACTGGGAGCCGTCTGCCGCATCCCCTTGACTCAAGGCCACTTTTCCCACCCCGCTCCAGCCGAGGGGCTTGCCTTCGGTGCCCTGTTCGAAGGAGGGATTCGGAACGACCGGAACCGTGAGTGCTGTTTTACCAGCGGCGGTGTTTGTCTCCGTCTTTTGCGGTTCGACAGGCTTCTCGGCTTTACGATCACAACCGGAGGCGAGCAGGCAAAAGACGGCGAGGCCGAGGACAGATATTCTTTTAGAGACAGAGAGGAGAGATTTGGGCATCAGCTAAGGAGTAATCAAGTCATTAAATCCGCTGGGCGGAGCGTTGTAGAACCAGGGGTAAGGACTCTGGGCGATGTTCGGATCATTGGGGGCGATGGCTTCGACATGGCCATCGCAGAACACCGCATTGAATTTGCCTTTGTGTCGCCATGCATTGGCTCCAACCACATTGACCTTTCCCGTCAGCTGCGTCATGGGTTCACCCTCCCCTACGTAGTAAAATGCGGAGTCGCTCGTCATCGCACCCGCATCGCAAAACAGGATGGTCTGGGCCGGCTTCGGAAGGTTCATCCACTTGAAACAACTCCGCTCGTAGAAGCGGTAGTAGGATGGCCCCCAATCCGAACCATCGAAGTAGATATAGGGAATGAGTCGGCTGTTCATGCCGTAACCATTTTGTGTGAGCGCTGGTGCCTCGGGGCAGCACTTCACCTTCTCCGCCCCGTAATCAATCAAAGAGGGAAACTTAAATTCCGGCATCCCGAGATAGTCTCTCGGCAAAAACCATGTGGCCTGCGGGAGATAGCCATAGTTGTCCTGCGAAAAAGCCTGGGCGGACATATAAAGCTGCCTCAGATTGGCGGCACATTTGGTCGCATTTGCCGCTCCTTTGGCACTGGAGAGGCCGGCTATCAACAGTGCGGCCAGAACGGCGATAATTCCAATAACCACCAGTAGCTCAACCAGGGTGAAGGCCCGCCGTGATCCCGTGCTGCCGCCAGATCGACTCGCCGTCAAACGCGAAAGCCTTGTTTGAGTAAAGATAATCTTAGCTGGCTTCATGGCAAAGCCGGGAATTCTCAAGGCATCGGCATCAACGCGATGTCGTTAGCTGACCCATCCGAACCTGCGCCACTGAAACGGCCGTTATAGACCAGTCGAAATTTCTTTCCATTGAGGGGGATGTTATTGGCGTCGATCGGGGCACCACCGTTCAGGGAAACGGTTTTGAAAGTCCCGGTTACGGTTCCCTGGCTAACGATCAGGAAAATCGGCTTGTCCCCGGGGGGGGAGCCGGCATCAGAAATGATGAGATCCAGATCGCTTCCAGCGATGGACACGTCGCCCGCAGTAATGGCTGGGGCAGCACCGCCAACCCGGACGGCGAGACGGGCTCCTTTCCCAGCTGAGAGCGAATGAGCTTTGAGGGTTCCCTTGACGCTCAGCGTGCCCGCTTGGACGGCAATCGTTCCGCTCGTATCGCTCGCCCCTCCCAAGTTCAGCGTGCCCGGGCCCTGCTTGATGAGTGACGCCGCCCCGGTAATGCCACCGGAAAAGTTTCCCTTGCTACTCTGCATGCCGCCTTCCTTGTCGGGGAAGGACAGGTCCGCCTGATCGACGGTCAGCGTGGCTGCCGCAGTGCTGGTAATGAGCCCGCCGGTGCTCCCGGGCAAGGCCCCGCCAGGCAGATCATCGCCGAGTGGGCCCACCGCTTGATCTTTCCCGTTTAGATCCAGCTTCCCGTGAACCATCAGGGTAGCGTTCGGCGCCAGCGCATTTGCAACAGTCGTTTGCAGGGTGGCCCCCTCCTGAATAATGGCTCCTCCCCAGCTATTGCTTGCCACGTTCAGGATCACCGTTCCCTGGTGGCCAGGATCGCCAAAAATAATCAGGCCATCCAGACAGAGCGGAAGAGTGATCGGGTTCTTCTGAACAGTGATCGATGAGCCCCCCGCAGGATTCAGCATGAGATAGGACGTGGCAGCGCCTGAACCTGAGATCCCTCCCTCAATCGTCACGTCTGAACTTTGGACGGATTGGATATCATCGAACAGATTTACCGTGATCGATCCGGTGACCGTGGTGCCTCCCGATGGGGGAGCAACAAGTTTGGCATCCCCACCTTCTGGCGGTTCACCCCAGTTTCCTTGGAGATTGTAGGAATTCTCATCAATCCCAACCCGCAGAGCCAAGGCTGTGCCAGCGGGAACATTAATGGTCTCCGCATGGACCGCCATGCTCGTCAGAACCACGAACGCGGCAGAGATTGAGAATTTGCGAAAAACTGACGATTTCTGCGTTTTCATAGAATGGCTATTAGGGATGATTTTGTGGTCCGGCAGTCTCAAGTGTAGAATCAGTTGTAGATCACGCAGCGAAATGGCCGCCACAAACACAGTCCATATGAAGGGGAATGGTGCCACAGCGAAAACACTGTGGCACCCCCCCCAGAAAGCACAAGCCCCATGAATACCGGTCCCCACCGGCAGGCTCGTGCAAGAAAAACCAAGGGTCAAACAATCGAACGACGGCGGCGGAGGACCATCATTACGGTCAGGCTACCAGCGAGAAGTAACCAGGTCGATGGCTCGGGGACGGCCGTCACCTTAAAGTCGCTCACCACGGCATTTTTATAGATGCCCGTGGCGCTGCTTGGGTCGTAGGAAAAATTGATCTGAGTGATCGCGAACGGACTGATGCCCGTGACGGTGCCATAGGCAGTTGCACCCTGATAGACGCTGTTCGCATCAAAGCCCGTTCCGCCATAGTAATAAGTCACGCTCCAAAGTGGTGTTGTCGTATCCAGGCTAAAACCCGTGTAAATCGGTCCGGTTGTGCCTCCGATATACTGATTTCCGCCACCGCCTTCGCTGTTTACAAACCGAGCCACGGTGCCACCGCCAAAAGTATACCAGCTCTGACCGTTTCCATAGGTGGTCGGCGAGCCATTGAAAGACAGCAAAGTAAGATTCGCAGTTTGATCATCCCCAGCATAAGGCATACTCGAAATGTTCATTGCAGCCGAGACGCCGTAGAGATTCCCAGCGACGGGAGTGAATGCCGTGCTATTCGTTGTGGCGCTGGTATATGTTCCGTTGAAAGTGCCGCTGATAATCACGGCTGCGTTCGAGGTCGTCAGGAGCGCCACCAAAGCTGCTGCTGAGATCGCTGCGAATTTCATTGTCGTTTTCATAATTGTTCCTGGGTTTGATTTTTGGATGAGGTTTCTGATGAACGGCAAAACAATAGGATCTCTGAGTTTGGAAAACAATGGCATAAAGTGCATTTATTCTTGACTTATTGTGCAACACCTCCGAAGTATGAGAAGCATGCCACGAGTGGCCGTCTTTGTTTCTGATGCCGACCAGGAGTTCACCCGCAGCATGGTGCGGGGGATCACCCGTTTTGCCAACGACCATGGGGCATGGGATTGGGAGATCTTTCTGACGGACGACATTGCCGTGCAAAAAATCACCACGCGGAAGTTTGATGGCGTCATTTGGGCCGCGGAGGATCTGACCTTCCTGCGCAAATGCGAAAAGGTTGGATTGGTCGGCGTCCAGGCGTTTCGGACGCGCCACCCATTTTCCGTGAATCACGACGAAGAGCAAATCGGAGCCCAGGCGGCCGAGCATCTTGCTGGCACCGGCAAGAGGTTGGCCACGCTGGGTGTTCCCGGCGAAAAGACCCCCGCCTGGCTGGGTGAACGAGCGGCTGGCTTTTGCCAATGGGCCCGGAAGCACGGCGAGCCAGCGGAAACTTTTCGTCTGGACGGACTCCCCCGCGGTCCAAACGCGAGTTTCGGAAAATGGGAGCCCTCGCCGCGCATTGTCCAATGGGTCGGATCCCTGCCGAAGCCGATTGGAATCTTTTGCGCAGATATCCACCTGGCTCGGGAGGTTCTGTCCGTCTGCCGCTTTCTCAAGCTGAGCGTTCCGGAGGAAGTTGCCGTCATTGGGGTGGATAACGATGAATTGCTTTGCCTGATGGAACGCCCCACCCTCTCCGTGGTGCTCACCCAGCCAGAGAAGGTGGGTTTTCATGCCGCCGAAATCCTTGACCGGAGGATCAGGAAACGGGGCGGAGCACGCGAGGAACGGCTCCTCATCCCTCCCGCCGGGGTCGTCGAGAGAGGCTCGACCCGTGCGGATTACGGCGGTGACATGCCCCTCGCCAAGGCATTGTCTCTGATCCGAAAAAACCTCCAAAACAACCTGAATATCGACGACCTCGCAAGAAGCGTCGGAATCTCACGCCGTGCGCTCTACCTGCGATTCGAAAAGCATTTGGGCAGTTCCCCGCTTCAAGAAATCCTCCGCCAGCGAATTGAAAAAGCGAAATCTCTTCTCGTCGGCACCACCCTGCCGCTGGCCAAAATCGCCGAGCTCTCCGGATTCGGCGATCCCTACAATTTCTCCAGAGCCTTCCGCCGCGAAACCGGGATCTCACCCCGCGACCACCGACTACAACACTCTGGCTCGGCGGTTTTGTAGGTAGGCTATACGGCTCAGAATTCCTCGGGAATGCCGAGTTCCTCGAGTGTCTTGCGCAGCCAGTTGAGCGAGGTTTCAAGCATCGGGCCGCTTTGTCCTTCGCACTCGATGCTGAGAGTGCCTTGGTAGCCATGAGCGTGCAGGAGCCGGAGGCACTCGCGGATGTTGTCGGCGTTGACGCCATCACCAAGCGAGCAATGGCTCAGGGCGATGCCCGTTTGTCCCCCGCGCACGGCGGCGGTGAGCCGCTCGAGCGCCGGCCACCGCTACAGCATCGGGGCAATGTTGCTCGATCTGGAGGATCCGACGCGAATCATCGGTCTCACGAAAAGCGCCATCCTCTCTCCAAGCGAGCCGTATGAATTCAACGGCATCGTGCCAAACGTCGTTTTCCCGGCCGGAGCGGTCGCGCTACCAGAAAATGATGAGATCCGCGTCTATTACGGCTGCGCCGATACGAGTATCGGGCTGGCAAGCGGATGTCTCAGCGAGTTGCTGGCATTGTGCAAAACAGAGATGAACTGACCGGCGTGATAATACTGGATTCGGCAGGTGGGATTGTGAAAAGTTGCGTAAGTTATGGATGTTTGCTCTGAATCCGTGCAAAGGGCTTTTCGCAATTCACCCCAATGCCCCGCCCTGGGGTCATTGGGCGACCACCGGTTTTCTAATTCAACATCAATAAGTCAAAATATGGACGCGCAATCCTATCAGCTCCGTTTTCGGCAAATCCACCTCGACTTCCATACTTCCCCGCACATTCCGGGCATCGGCGGGAAGTTGGACAAAAAGCGCTGGCAGGAAACCCTGCAAGGGGCCGCCGTGGATTCGATCACGCTGTTTTCGAAGTGCCATCACGGCTGGAGCTACCATCCGACCAAAGTCGGGAAAATGCACCCGCACCTTTCCTTCGACCTGCTGCGCCAGCAATACGACGCGACCAAGGAGGCGGGGATCAACGCGCCGGTTTACCTCTCCGCCGGTGTGGACAACCTCGCATCCTACGACCACCCCGAATGGAGGGAGGTCAACAAGGACGGCACCTACACCGGCTGGGCCCAGCGCACGCTCCAGGCCGGGTTCCACATGATGGATTTTCACAGCCCGTATCTCGATTATCTCTGCGAGCAGATCCGCGAGGCGGTGCGCCTGTTTCCGGATTGCGACGGCATCTTCCTCGACATCATCAACCAGAACCAATCCTGTGGGCGCTGGAGCCTCGACTTCATGAAGGCCAATGGGCTCGACCCCGAGAAGGAGGAGGATCGGAAGGAATCGTCGCGGCTTGCCCTGGAAAAATACTACCAGCGCACCACCGAGGCGGCGAAGTCGCTGCGAGCGGATATGCCGATCATCCACAACGCCGGCCACATCCCGCGCGGGCGCCATGACATTTTTCCGTATTTCAGCCACTTGGAACTCGAATCGCTGCCCACCGGCGGCTGGGGATACGACCACTTCCCGATGTCGGCCAAGTATGCCTGCAACCTGCCTCTCTCCGAACGCCCTGCGCTACGAGTGCGCGGCGATGCTGGCCTATGGCGCGAAGTGCAGCGTCGGAGACCAGCTTCACCCGAACGGAACGCTCGACCCTTCGACCTACGAAATCATCGGCGAGGCCTATCGCGAGGTCGAGGCCAAGGAGCCGTGGTGTCGTGAAGCCGAGCAGGTCTTCGACCTCGCCATTCTCTCCAGCGAGGCCGAGAGCCATACCCATCGCGATGCTCCCTCCGACGAAGGTGCGTGTCGCGTCCTGTTGGAAAGCCATTTCCTTTTCGGCCTCATCGACCGCACGATGGACTTCGCCCGCTACAAGGCGCTCGTCCTGCCGGACGATATTCGAATCGATGCTGAGTTGAAAACGCGACTCGGCGCCTACCTCGCCCAAGGCGGCAGGATCATCCTCTCCGGCGACAGCGGGCTATGGAAGGACCGCGCGGAATTCGCGTTCGATCTCGGGGCCGCATACGATGGTCTCAGCCCGTATTATCCGCCGGACAACGAGGCCAACCGCGGCCACGACTACCTGCTTCCCGTGCCGGAATTGCGGTCGCCCTTCGTCAACATGCCGCAGGTGATGTATGAGCGCTCGCACCGAATCCGCGTGACGGATGGCGAATCGCTCGGGCAGATCTTCGACCCGTATTTCAACCGCACCTGGGACCACTTCTGCAGCCACCAGCACACGCCGAACCTGGAGCATCCCTCCGGATTCGACTGCGGCGTTCGCCATGGCGCGATCCTATATTTCGCCCATCCGGTCTTCCGCCACTACCGCGCCTACGGAGCCGTGGCCTACCGCGAGTTCATCGTGAAGGCGATCCGCGCCTTCCTTGGAAGCACGCTGACCCTTTCCACCAACCTTCCGTCCACCGCCCGCCTTTCGCTCACCACTCAATCAGACGAAAACCGCCACATCCTCCACCTGCTCTACGCGCCGACCGTCAGCCGCGGCGGGGTGATGCAGCTCTCCGGCGGCAACACCTCCGGCGGTAAGAGCGTGGAAGTCATCGAAGAACTACCGCCCCTGCATGATGTCGAGGTCACGCTTCGCGCGCCCACAACCGTCGTCTCCGCCCGTCTCGTCCCAAGCGGCGAGGACTTGCCGCATGAGCGCCAGGGAGACCGGGTGACAATCCGCCTGCCCAGGTTCTCCTGCCACGCCATGGTCGAATTCCAACGCTGACGGGAATCGATGCCTCGGGCTAACTGGGCTGGTCACGGTCTGCCTGGATCATGCTCGGACGGATCGCCTTCAATGACTGCCCTTGGAGGACAGCGGCTGCCGCCGATCTTCCGAGCCGCCGGAAAGGGTCGCGAACAGGGAAATTGTCCGCTCGACGGGAGACGTGGCCTGGATTTCCTCGAAGAGAACTTTCGCCGTGTTGTCCTCCGGGCATACAAGGCAGGTTTGTCGATTCCTGGCTCCCAGTTTTCGCAACTTTCCCGTCAACCTGGCGCATAGAACACGACTCGTCATACCGCGTCTGGCGGCGAGTCCCGCTGAGTGCCTCGACTTTTGAAAAGTGCAATTTTTATTCAGATAACTATAATTGACGAAAGTCGCTGCCAGCCTGAGCATCATGGGCTCATTGGCGTTTCCCATCACCATTCAAACCTCGACCCGGCCTACACACCCATTCACGACTCCACTATGAAAACCACATCCTATTCCACGTCATTTCACAGGCTGCCTGCAACGCTCGGGACATGTCTGCTTGTTGCAGTCCTCGCGGTATCCGTTCAAACCGCTTCCTGCCAAAACGAGGGGGCCACCCTCACCGAGGACGGGATTCTGAAGGTCACAAATCCCAAAGGTGCCGAGGAGGGGATTGGCGTCGGAGGCGAGACCGGGCATCGCGCACTGGAACTCAGCGGCGGCATCACAGTTTCCGGGGTCTCCCTCACCCTTACCGGGGGCGGTTTTCAGAATAACGGGGCGCTGGTTGTCTCCGATGGCACGACCTGCACATGGGACGGACCTCTGGAGAGCCGGGGCGAATTTGCTAAAATCGGGGTTTGGCACGACGGAGGCGTGAGCGGCCTGAACGTCACGGGCGGGATCGGTGGAACGGCCAAAACGCTTGCGGTGCAGGCCAAACAAAAGGGAACCGTCAACGTGACCGGCAAGCCGATTCAGCTCGGGGCCGATGCCACCCTCCAGATCATTTCCAGTTCGGACAACGAGAACGCCGGCACCACGCATCTCGGGGTGCCTGCAGTCGGTGATGGTTGGGGTGAGACCCGGATCGAGTTCGCCGGGAAGCTGGTCACCGATGTCGCCAACGCGCTGCCTCCCAACGCCCTGCTTTCTCTGGGTGCTGAGGACCCCGGCCCCGATGGAGTCGTGGAGATCGATGCCACTGGCACGCTCGATTTGAACGGGTTCGACCAGACCATCGGCGGCCTGCGCTCGGGGCGCGACGCTGCCGGGCAGGTCATCTCCAGCGGCTCGCGCCTGATCACCAGCGATAACGCCGCCACCCTTACGGTCAACCAGGGCGCCGACACGCTCTACGACGGCCAAATCCTGGGCGCGGTCAGCCTGGTCAAGGCGGGGAAAGGGAATTTAACCCTCGCCGGTCCGGTCGGCTCCAGTGGTGCCATCACGGTCAAAAGTGGCGGACTCGACATATCCGGCACCGTGGTTTCCGGCGCTCTTAGTGTCGGCAGCGGGGCGAAACTCGGGATTCGGATCCGCGACAACTCTTCCGGGGGTAGCGGACGGGTTGTTTCCAATGGCCTCGTGACTGTCGCGGGAGGAAGTCTCGACCTGACGGTGGATGGCGCTCTGAAATTTGCTGCGGGTGACGTAATGTTTCTCATTGTGAACAACAGCAAGCTGCCCGTGTCCGGCGCATTCAAGTCCGTCTCGGTGGGAGGTGTTGCAGTGGCCAATACCAATCACATCGTGATCAACGGGCAGCCGTTCCAGTTGGTTTACAACGCCAACTACAGCGGGGCCGGCTCGGACAACATGGCAAACGACGTCGCCCTGGCACCCGTTCGGGGCGCGGCGGGTATCCGCTAAGCCCGTTTTACTATCCGAGAACAGAAGTATCCAGAATCTCAAACGTCACGTCCCGATAACGCCGGGAGAGTGCGCTCCGCTGCCAACTGCCTGCCAGATGGTTCTTCAGTTGGCGTTGTTCCAGGGAAGAGAGCCGCTTGAATTTTACTTCCGACACCACGGCCCGCGCATTTTCCTCGCGCACGTAATCAAATTCAATATCGGCTTCCCAATAACGTGCCGCTTCCGGGTGCTGCGCCCGGCAGTAATCCTCAAACACGGTGGAGGCGTGATCGCGGATCAGTTTCTCCCGCTGCGCCCGGTTGTACGTTTGCCAACGGGTGCGGTGCGGGGAATAGACCTGGAACCAGAATCGCAGCGCCGGGTCTTGAATGCGGTAGCGCGTCTTTTTTGTGGAGCGCAGGCTTTCCCCGAACGGGATTTCACGCGCCAGCACGGAAGCATCCAGCAGTTGCTGCAAAGTGCGTCCGAGATTGGTCTGCGCGGTGCCCAGGCGCGCCGCAATCTCCGTCCTTCCATTCGGCGGTGCGGTTTGTAAACGGCAGATCCATGCGTGGAATGGGCTCTCCATACATAATGCCTGTCAAACATTATGTCTTTAGAGCATTAAGATAGGCTGGGCGCATTTAACCCGGTCAAACGCCTCCCGTCTGGGAACGCGGGGGTGAGTTTCCGTCGCGCAACACCGGCCTCGCGGGCTCCGTATTTTGGGAGATGGCGTGGCGGAATTTGCGCGGAGTCATCCCGGTGGCCTCGTGGAAGACGTTGTTGAAGTAGCTCGCCGAGCTGAACCCGCAGGCTTGGGCCACCTGGTTCACCGGCAGGGTGCCGGAGGTGAGCAGGGATTTTGCCTTCTCGATGCGGGAGCGGGCGATCTCCTCGACAATCGAGCGCTGCAGATGCTGGCGGAAAAGCCGGCTCAGCGCGTGATGCGGCATGCCGGCGTGGGCGGCGATTTCCTCGACTGGCAGCGTCCGTCCGGCGTTGGTCCAGATGAAGCGCAGGGCCCGGGCCACTTGCAGGTCGGGCACCGCGATGATGTTGGTGCTCCGGCGGGCCACCACCCCGGAGGGAGGGACGATCATCCGCGCGCGCCGGGGCGCCTTGCCCTGCATCACCCGGTCCAGGAGCGCGGCGGCCTCGTAACCGAGCTGCTCGAAGTTCACATCCACGCTCGAGAGCGGCACCGGCGCGTGCTCGCAGATCAGCTCGTCGTTGTCGGCGCCCAGGATGGCCGCCTCCTCGGGCACCTGCAGCCCCAGCTCCAGCGCGCACCGCATCGCATGCACGCAGCTCACGTCGTTGGGAGCGAAGATCGCTACCGGGCGCGGCATCTTTCGCAAGGCGGCCTCAATCGGGTCGTGCAGGCTCGCTGCTTTGAGCGATTCGCCGATCCACGCATTCTCTACGATGCTCGCCTTGCCATGGAGCGCCGTCTCGAACCCCTTGATCCGCTCCCGATACGAGGAACTCGTTCTTTTGCCGATGCTCAGGAAATTCCTGAACCCCAGCGACAGGAAATATTCCGCCGCGACGCGGCCGCAGGCGACGCTGTCCAGGAGCACCCGGGGGCAGTCCCCCATCAGGCCCTCGTCGGCATAGCTGAGGGCCGCCACCGGCACCTTCAGCGATTTGAGGAAGCGGGCCGACTTGCGCTGGGGGCGGATCAGGCAGAGCAGGCCGGTGAAAACCATGGCCGCCTCTTCCTCCTCGATCAGGCCGAAGAGCTCGTGGTCAAGCTGGTCTTCAGGCTTGCCTGCCTCCGCCTGGATCTTGTGCCCCTGGGCATAGTCGAAGAGCAGCGCCCATTCCTGCTCACGGGCGAACCGGGAAATTCCCTTGAGGATCCGCGGCTCATGCCAGTCGAGCAAGACCCCCACGGTTTTCTTGGCGGCCCCCTTGGGTTTGGAAAGTCTCATGGGGGGAGTCTTGCCGAAAGTCCACCGGGAGAAAAGCCTGAACCGTTGAAAAACCTCAATAAAAATTATTATAATTGCAATTGAAAACGCATGCCGCTGGAAGCATCATTGCCCATCAAGTCAAATCCTCAATTCCTCCAACCCGCTAAATAAACCCTTCATCCAACGCCGTATAAAAACCGCATTCCAACCAACCTACAGCATTCCCGCCATGAAAAACCGCATCCAATCCCGCAGCCTCCTCGCCATCACGCTTGCCGTGTTGGCTCTCGCCCCATCCCTCGCCTCAGCCGCCAACGGCACCTGGACCGGTGCCGACGGTGCCACCTGGGACACAAGCGCCACCAACTGGTCTGGCGTCAGCGGCACGCCGTGGGCTTACGGCAACACCAATAATGCGACCTTCACGAGCGCTGGCAGCGCGACGATTTCGGGTCCCGTGTATGCCACATCTGTGAACTACACTGCGGGCTCCGGAACCTTCACCGTCAACGGTAACGGGCTCAACTATGGTTATGAGAGCACCGTGAGCAGTGGTGGGACGCTGGAGTTGACCGGCAACAACAGCTCCGGCGGCGGGATCACTCTGTTTGGAGGAGGTACGCTCAAGCTATCGGGCAATAATCAGAGCGGTAGCGACCTTTACCTTGTCAGTGGTATTTTGGAGCTTGCCAGTAACGGTGCCTTGAGTGGCAACGACGTTATGTATCAGGGTGATTTTGGCAGCGCCTCGGCCATCAAGCTCAGCGGCGGCAGCACGATCAGCGTAGGCGGGAGCTTGCGCCTAGGCGGCACAGGTCCCACCGGTGACGGTGCCCTGTTCGTCAACGACGGCACTTCCAACACCTGGAACGGTAATGTTTCGCTCTTTGGTGATTCGACCATCGGCGTCGGCAGCAACGGCGGCAACCTGACTGTGCAAGGGGTCATCTCGGGCGCCAACAACCTGACGGTGAAAGCTCAGGGTGGCGGTACTGTCTCTCTCACCAATGACAACACCTACACCGGCACCACGACGGTCTCCGCCGGCAAGCTCGTGATTGGATGGGGCGGGCCCTTTGGCTCGCTGGGTTCCGGAGACGTCTCACTCTCAGCTGGCACCACCCTCGAATTCAACCGCTCAGACACCTCCAATGTGGCAAACACCATCACCGGCGATGGCGGACTGACCAAGAGCGGCAACGGCATTCTCTCCGTCTCCGGTAACAACACGTACACCGGCACCACGACGGTCTCCGCCGGTACGCTCCAGATCGGAAACGGCGGGGCCACTGGCTCGCTGGGTTCCGGAAATATCTCAGTCGACAATAGCGCCACCCTCGCATTCAACCTCTCAGGCAACGCCACTGTGGCAAACACCATCACCGCCGGCTATGGCGGCTTCAAAATGATGGGCGGCAACACTCTCACCCTCACCGGGAACAACAGTTATGCTTATAATTCCTACGTGAACAATGGTTCAACGCTGGTGATGACGGGCAACGTCAACTTCGGTGGCGGGATCACTCTGGATGGAGGAGGTACGCTTAAGCTATCGGGCAATAATACGAATAATACCGACATGTATCTTGTGAGTGGTATTCTGGAACTTGCCAGTAGCGGTGCCGTGAATGGCGGCGACACTATTCATCAGGGTGAATATGGCAGCGCCTCGGCCATCAAGCTCAGCGGCGGCAGCACGATCAGCATGGGCGGAGCGTTCCATATGGCCGGCACAGGCCCCACCGGTGACGGCGCCCTGTTCGTCAATGACGGCACCACCAACACCTGGGGCGGTAGCGTTTTGCTCTATGACAATTCGACCATCGGCGTCGGCAGCGGCGGCGGGAACCTGACTATGAGCGGGGTCATTTCGGGCATCAACAACCTGACGGTGAAAGCCCAGGCAGGCGGTACTGTCTCTCTCACCAATGCCAACACCTATACCGGCAGCACGACGGTCACCGCAGGCACGCTCCTCGTCAACGGCAACCAGTCCGCCGCAACTGGCGCGGTCTCGGTCGCAGCAGGAGCCATCCTCGGCGGCAACGGCACGATTGGAGGCGATCTGAACCTGGCTAACGGAGCCCTGTTTGCCTTTGACACCGCCTACACGCTCACCTTGAACGGCAACCTCACCCTGAATAACTCGTTTGGGGTCGCAAGCCTGCGAAACCTCTCCGGAGGGGCTCTGGATTGGAGCAGCGTCACCGATGGCACCTACACCCTGCTGAACACATCCTTTGTCTTCAATGCCGGGAATATCAGCAACTTCGGTCTTGCCAATGCCTACGACATCGGCGGTGGACGCTCCGCCTACTTCGCAAATGGAAGTCTTAATCTTACCGTCATTCCCGAGCCGTCCACCTGGGCGATGGCCGCCGTCGGCCTAGCCACCCTGACGATATTCCGTCGCCGCAGACAGAGCTGACCGAGGCGACTATTAGTCACGCGTCCTGCCGGTGGGGACCGGTTTTTTTGGGGGGAGGGTGCTGTGTTCTTGGGGGTTCCACGGCACCCATTCCAAATCCTATAAACTTTGCGCACAACCAGGGCCATGCCATCATCTGAATCTACCAACAAGGCACCTGCATTTGGGCCTCTGACCCGGGCCGATGGATTCACGCTCATCGAGTTGTTAGTGGTCATCGCGATCGTCGCGGTGTTGGCGGCGCTTCTTGTTCCGGCAATCAATAACGCGAAGGCGACCGCTCAGAGTGCCCGCTGCGTGGGCAACCTTCGTCAGTTGGGGGCCTCGTTTGCCCTCTATCTGCCCGAGAACAATTACACCATCCCCTACTATGCGGTTGGTGGAAACACGGATTACACGTGGCTAAATTATCTCGATAAAACCACTGCATCCATCCCGCCGAGCGGCGGAGTGGCGTGCTGTCCGGCCGCTTTACCGAACAAATACAAGGACATTTATTCCGTTTACGGGATCGACACTTCGGGCGGTAACTGGGGCGATTACCCAAAACCGGATGGTGCTGCAACCGTTTTTGCCAATACCCTGCGGCTGGACCCACGAACTGTTGATCGCCCCAGCAAGCGTATCCTACTGGCAGATTCGATGGAGAGAAGCAAGACGGCATGGAATGCCAGGAATCAGGTCGCTTATGCCAATATCACATCCGCCCCATCATCGGGCGACCAAGGAGCGGTGCATTTCCGGCATTCCGGAGGGAAAGCCAATTTTCTCTTTTTTGACGGCCACGTGGGCGCCATGAATCCAGATGAACTCAAGTTGCTGGTGAACGAGGAATACGGTTACAGCGGCCCAATCCGTTACCTGGATGCCAACTACGAAGAGGTCACGCGGTAGGTGGCTCCCGCCTCTGAGGCAAGGGAAGAAAATTCGGGTAAGATCGAGGCGCGCCGCAATTGCATCAATATAGCTATGAACCCAATAAATAACCGCTCAAAACTCTTCTCAAACCGGCCCGGCGGCAGTCCCATCCGCCTGATTTGGTCGCGCGGGATTCTTTCGGCGTCCGTTCTTTTTTTCGCCGGAGCTGCACAGATAACTGCAGGCGAGTTGCTGAGGAACGGAGCCTCTGATCCGGAAGGCGCGAGCGCGTGGTCGATCTATGTCGAAAACCAGGGCTGCGGTAAGACGGCGGTCGCGCTGGATCCGGCAGTCGGGCATCTCGCGCCGGGCTCGTTTCGCATGAGTCCCGTGCAGACCAACCTGAACGCGTCGGCCACCGTGCATCAGTCGATCCCGGTGACGGCCGGGCGGACCTACGAACTCAAGGGATGGGTGATGGGCCGGAACCTCGCCGGATCTCGAACAAAAGCCGGAGTCCAAGCGGAATTTCGCACCGCCGAGGGTGGTAAGTTCCTCGGGAGAGAAGTGGTTAAGGCAGTGGATGAAAACACCACGGCCGGAGAGTGGCGCCCCGCCTCGCTCCGGGTAAAAGTGCCCGATGGCACCGGCTGGCTCACCTTTGCGGCGTGGGGGGAATTTCAGGGCAACCCGGATGGAGGAACGGCAGCGGAAGTCTTTTTTGATGACCTCTCGTTGACGGGCGGGGAGCGCAAGGAATACGGCGCATCGCTACGGGGCGGCGAAGGGCTCGGCCTCTGGTGGTGCGACGACATGCGCAAAATCATGCGAGATCAACCGGTGCCAAATGCAAAATCCCCGGTGGTCGTCGTTGAGGCTGCGCGCAACGAATACGAACCCTTCCAGCTCTGCCTGCGTCCGGGTGAAGAACTACGAGGCGTGCGCTTCGAGACGGTAGGCGCGCCGGAGGGAGTGACGCTCGATTTTTTTCAGGAGGAATACGTCCCGGTGCTCAAACCGATGGATGAATGGGGTGAAGCGTCCGACTACCCCGATCCGCTGGTGCCGGTCGAAGGTCCACTGAACTTGGCTGCCGAGAAGAACCATCCGTTCTGGGTTGACCTGAAAGTCGGGGAGCAAGTGCCTGCGGGCGAGCATGCCTTTAAGGTCATGCTCCTTCACGAGGGAGACGATCCGGTCACGATTCCGATCCGGCTGAAAGTTCAGCCCTTCGCCCTGCCGACCAACACAACGATCCGCACCGCCTTTGGGGTGGATGTCTGGCCCAAATGGCACGGCGACCTCAGCACCGAGCAACTGAAGACGGTCTGGAAAAAATACCTGACCATGGTGACCTCGCACCGCTTGTCGCCGATGATCACCTTCACCTACGGAGCTTTCCCGTGGAAACCCAAGGTGCTCTCGGCAGATCCGGCGACCGGCGTTGTTACCTGCGATTTCAGCGCGTTTGACGAGATCATGGGCTTAGTGCTCGACGAGAACCACGCCAACTCCTTCAGCCTGAACTTACAGCCACCACCTGACCTGGTGGCCATGGGCAAGGAGCGGAAATGGAATGAGAAGCAGATGGAGAGCGTCACAGCCGCCTACCAGCAAGCTCTGGTGGCGCATGTGAAGGAGAAAAGCTGGCTCGAAAAATGTTATCTCTACGCTTACGACGAGCCGACGCCGGATCATTATCCGCAGTTGGTGTCGGATTTACAGAAGATCAAAACCCAGTTGCCGGGCCTGCGCAGGCTGATCGCCTTCAACAACAGCGTCGTGCCCAATGAGCAATTTAAAGGGCACGTGGACATTTGGGTGCCGGCTATCCATAAGATCAACCACTGGGAGTCGGCCCAGGCCCGTCGCCGCGGCGACCAAGTCTGGTATTATGTTATGCTCGGGCCGGGCGCGCCTTACCCGAACCTGTTCATCGATCACCCGACCTCCAGCCATAGAGTTCTCCCTTGGATGGCGTGGCAGTTCAACCTCGACGGTCTGCTCTACTGGAACACGACTTGGTCCAAATTCACCAATCCCTGGAAGGAAACCATGACCCATGACGAGAAACCGGGGCAATACTCGCAGATCATCCCCTATGCAAACGGGGACGGTCTGTTGCTCTATCCGCCCGTGCGGGAGCCTGCCACGGCACCAGTGGTAGCGGGACCGATCCCCACGATCCGCATAAAATTGCTGCGCGAGGGTCTGGAGGACACCGAATATCTCACTCTGTTGCGGCAGCACTCGGCAGCCGATCCCGCGCTACGCCTCTCGGGCGATCTGGTGCAGTCCACCACATCCTTCGAACTCCATCCGGAGCATTACTTGCAGGCGCGTAGAGAACTGGCTGAGGCCATCGTCAAGGCAGGGGATATGCCGGCGGAAAAGGTGCAAGAGAAGGCCGCCGAGGAAAAATCTTCGATGCCTGGTTTCCTGAAAAAACTTTTTGGAAACTAATCCGAGCAAACGAAGCACCGCTGCCGTCCATGTATGCACCCGATCACCTGCGCTCGCATCGTCCGGCGGCAGATTTCCTGGAGGCGTTTCCTCTGGGCAACGGTCGCCTGGGCGCGATGGTGCCCGGGGTGCCGGAGTATGAGCGGGTCGCTCTCAACCATGAAAATCTCTGGCGCGGCAAACACCGGCACCAGCGGGTGCAGGCCGTGCCCGTTGCGCGCCTGGCCGAGATCCGCGCGGCGATTTTTTCCGGCGATTACACACGTGGCCACGAGCTATGCACGCGATACCTGAGCGGGCCTCCCTTCGATGCCGGAGATCTGAGCGGGGTGCAGCCTTATCAACCGCTGGCCGACCTGCATATCGAGGTTCCTTCCGCCGCCGGCGTCAATGCCTGCGAAAGGACGCTTTGCCTGCGGCGGGCGATCTCGACGCTGCGTTATGGCGACGGTGAGTTTACGCACACCCGCGAGATGTTTGTCTCCGTGCCGCATCAGGCCTTGGTGGTGAGATTGCGCGAAGAGAAACCGGGCGGGCTTAGCCTCGGTCTCTGGCTCGACCGTGTGGCCGATGAGGAATGCACCATACGGCGCTGGGCCGAGGGCACGCGCTTCGGCCTGTCCGGGCGCTTCGTCGAGGGTGTCAGCTTTGCCGTTGAGGGTCGGGTGCTGGCGCATGATGGAACCGTGAGCGTGGATGAGAAAGGCCGCCGACTACGCATCGACGGCGCGGGGGAAATTACCATAGCCCTGACCTGCGCGGTCGATCTGGACTGGCCTTTCCCCTTCAGCCAGCCGGACCCGGAAGGCTGGTGTGCGCGGCAGCTCGACTCGATTGCCGGACTGAGTTTTGACCAGTTGTTGCGGGCTCACGTCGAGGAATACGAGCCGTTGTATGATCGCTTCCAGATCGAGCTGGACGGGCCTGCCGAGTTGGAGAAACTCGCCGTCGAAGAGCGCCAGCAACGGCTGCGGGCGGGAGAAAGCGACCCTGCACTCTTCGCTCTCCATCACAACTACGCGCGTTATCTGCTGCTCTCCAGTTCCCGCGCCTGCGATCAGCCGGCCAACCTCCAGGGCATCTGGAGCGAGGAAATCCGCCCTCCTTGGAATTGTTACTTCAGCACGGATATCAATCTCGGGATGAACTACTGGCCGGCTGAGGCTTGGGGGCTGACGGAGTGCGTTGAGCCGCTTTTCGCCTTACTGTCACGCCACCGGGATGGAGCGCAACGTGCCGCGCGGGATTACTACGGTTGCCGGGGCACCCACTACTTCACCGGCGACATTTGGCAGATGCATTACATGCCCGCCGCCGATTGGGACATCTGGACCGGCACGGGAGCGATGATGGCGCTGCATTACTGGTGGCGCTTCGAGTATTCGCAGGATCGGGAATTGCTGCGGCGAAAAGTGTATCCCTTCCTCAAGGACATGGCCGCTTTTTACGGGGATTTCCTCGTGCGGGATCCGTCCGGGTTTCTCGTGGCCTGCCCGACCCAGTCGCCGGAGAATCTCTTCAAAGGCGGCGGCACGAAGGACACGCCGAGTTACTGTTACGGGGCCACGATGGATACTCTGCTCGTGCGGGAGGTGCTGGAGCATTGTCTCGAGGCGAGCCATTTGCTGTGCGTGGACGAGGATCTGCGACCGGGCTGGGAGCGCATCGTGTCGGAGCTGCCGCCTCTCCGGGTCGGTGCGCAGGGGCAGTTGCAGGAGTGGATCGAGGACTTCGAGGAGTTGGAGCCGGGGCACCGACATCTTTCGCACCTCTACGGCGTGTTCCCGGGCGAAAGCCTGCGGGCCGAACCAGCCCTGCGAAGCGCGGCCAGAGTTTCCCTGAAAAAACGCATCGAGCATGGCGCCGGACGCGAGGGATGGAGCCTCGCCTGGGCAGCCTGTTTACAGACCGCCTTTCGCGATGCGCAAGGTGCGTATGAAAGTTTGCGTCATCTCGTGGCTGATTGCTCCAGCGCGAGCCTGCTCGATTTGCATCCGGTCACCCCGTGGCATTCGGCGAGGTTTCTGCGGCGGCGCGACCGGTCGCGCGAGCCGGCCTGCGCTTTTCAGATCGATGGCAATTTCGGCGGAGCGGCGGCGATGCTCGAACTGCTCGCGCAGTCGCGGCGTGGACGGATCGATCTGCTTTCCGCTTTTCCGGAGCAATGGCCCTCCGGACGCGTCGCGGGATTGCGCCTGCGGGGTGGCGTCGAGATGAGCATGAGTTGGCGCGAGGGGCGGCTGGTCGAGGCGCGCCTCCAAGGCATTTCTGGCGGCAAGTTCCAGGTTCACCTGCCGGCGGGAGCTTACGAAGCCTGCATCGGTCCAGCAGATCAGGGGAAGAAAGTCCAATTCAACGGTCTGGCAGGGATCGATTGGGAGACGGAATCCCCGTTGACCATTCGGTTCATCACGGATCGCGACTCCACCGTGGGGAGGATCGATTCATGAAGCCAATGAACATGGAGCCGGCTCATTCCGCGGACGCGACCGCGGAGAAACACCCGCTGTTTTACGTGGGCACGCTGGTCTATTCGAGGGCGGGCCTGGCGTGGCTTTTCATGTGGCTGCTGTGGGGGGACTTCTGTTTCACGCTGATGGAGACGGTGGTTCCCAGCATCGTGCCGCTCCGGCTCAATGAGCTCAATGCGCCCAACTGGATCCTGGGGCTGGTGATGCTGACCATCCCCGGCATCTTGAACGTGGCCTTGAATCCATTCATCAGCACCGCCAGCGACCGCCACCGGGGGCGCTTCGGGAGGCGCATCCCGTTCATGCTCTTCACGGTGCCGTTCGTCTCGATGGCGCTCTGCGTGATGGCATTTTCCACGGAGCTTGGCGGATGGCTGCATGCCCTGGTCGGGGCGGCGACGGGTTGGAGCGCGGGGGCGGTCACGGTGGGGGTCATCGCCGTGGCGATGGGGCTCTTCAAGTTCAGCGACATGTTCGTCAACACGGTCTTCTGGTATTTCTTCAACGATGTCGTTCCGCAGAAGGTCATGGCCCGATTCCTTGGCCTCTTCCGGATGGTCGGCGCGGGTGCCGGCGCGCTCTACAGCTACTTCCTCTACCAGTACGCGTTAAGCCACCTGCGCCTGATCTTTCTCTGCGTGGCGGCGCTCTATTTCGTCGGCTTTGGCCTGATGTGCCTGCTGGTCAAGGAGGGCGAGTATTCGCCCACGGAAAAACTGGCGAAGCGGCGCGGAGACTTCCTTGGCATGATCAAGACCTATGCGCGCGAATGCCTGCAGCACCGGATCTACCGTTATTTTTTTCTCGGCAACATGTTCTGGAGCCTGGCCGGCGCGTGCGGGATTTTCGGGGTCTTCCTCAACTTGTCGCTGGGGCTCACGCTCCAGCAGATCGGCACGATCTCCGCTGTCGTTGGCGTGGCCAACCTGCTCCTGACCTATCCGGCCGGGGTGTTCGCCGACCGGCACCATCCGCTGCGGGTGATGCTCTGGATTCAAGGCGGGCTGGTGCTGATCGCCCCGTTGAATTTCATCTGGCTCTTCACCCATTTCACCCCGCAGGTGAACTTCAAGATCCTGGTGGCGTTGCAGGGAGTGAATCTGCCATTGAACATGATCTACATAGCGGTGGGCCTTCCGATGTTCATGCGCATCCTGCCGCGGGAACGCTACGGTCAGTTCTGCTCCTTCAACGCGATCTGCTCGGCCGGGATGGGCGCCGTGGGCGGCCTCGTGGCCGGCGGCTTCATCGACCTGATGCGCAAGATTTTTCCCGATGCGGTCTGGGGCAAGGACTATTGCTACCGCATGATCCCCGCTTGGAACCTGCCGTTCCTGTTGCTCGGGTTCTTTTTCCTGTTCCGCCTCTATCGCACCTGGAAAGAGCTCGGCGGCGATGTTCATTACGTCCCACCCGGGACGATTCCCGATGCCGCAGGAACTGAATTCGCTCATGAACCGAACAACAAATCTCCCAAACACTAATATTGAACCTTGAAACAATTCCCACACGTGAAGTTTTCATTTTTCGAAATAGTCTTAAGCCCTCGATGCTGGCCACCGTGCTTCTTGGCAAGCGGGGGGCGGGTTATCATCACCCAGCCCGCCGGAACCGCTGTCGAGACCACGCCCAGCCGCAGGCTCGGCACCCAGCAACTGGCCACCCTTCGTTTCCGTAGCGAGGACAAAGCCGGACAACTGGTCACCAAGGTGCGCCTTGAGCCGATGAAGCAATGACAACACCAATGACTATCCACCTCACCACCCAAGCTTTCCACCTTCGTCCTTACACCGAGCGGAAACGGCTCTCCGCCCCGCGCGTGAATCACGCCGAGGAGATGTATCCCTATCATCCCGCGCCGGGGGTGCCGAAGCACCAGAAACCGATCCATCGCAACCTCTGGACCTCGGCCTTTCCTTACAAGAAGGCGATGGATTATCCCGGCCATTTCGAGGTTCAGGATTTTCCGGTCGTCCGCTTGGAGGACGAGTTTGCGCGGGTGACGGTGCTGCCCTCGATGGGCGGCCGGGTAATGGAGCTGTTTGATAAAAAACTTAACCGCCAGCTCCTCTGGACTCCACCCAGTTTTCCCCTGGCGAACCTCTCCCTCTCGGGGCCGTGGAGCATCGGCGGGATTGAATTCAATCCTTTTCGCTATGGCCACAATGTCCACGGGATCTCGACCATAGAAACCCGCAAGGTGACGCTGAAAGATGGCCGCGAGGCGATTGTCGTCGGGGCCTTCGACGAACTTTTTGGATGCAGCTGGGAGGTCATTCTCGCGCTTGAAAAAGGCACGCTGGTTACACGCATGACCATCACCAATCATTCCGGCAAGGATCAGCCCTGCCTCTACTGGTGGACCTGCATAGCGGTGCCGCAACAATGGCGAGACCGGGTGATGCTCGCGCCGGGAGATTTCCTCCATCATGCGATGTTCCGGCAGGGCTACGAATTCGACCAGTGGCCTATCGTGCATGGAGTGGATTGGTCGCAGTGGCTGCACCAACACGAAGTGGTTTCGGGCTACTTGGCGAACACCCGCTCTGATTTCATGGGTTACACCAATGAGCGCGAAGCCTGGAGCTTCCTGCATCGCGCCGACGCTTCGCGATGCAAAGGTCGCAAACTCTGGTCGCTGGGCAGTCAGGGTGTTCACCACACCTGGTGGCAGAGCATGGCCGAGCCGAACTGGGTTCCCTATAACGAACTGCAATCCGGTCTCCTGCCCGCCCAGCCGGATACCGGCATCTTCAAGTCGGGCGAGAGCATCAGTTGGACGGAGGCCTTTGCCGGTGTGGCAGGAACCTCCCAAGCCGCTGACTACGCGGAAAACTTCGCGGCCTTCGAACAACGCGGTCTCGAAAAAACCGGTAAGGCGTGGGCCGCCTGGAACGACGCCGCCTTCTGGCAGATCGTAAAATCCGAAACTCTCGTCCCAGCCGATGACCGGTTGGAGATATCCAAAAATATCATTCTCACCGGCCGGCTCGAAGACGCCGAAATCACCCGAGCCGTGGATCAAGGATGGGTGGGCGGCGATGCGTGGATCGCTTTACTATCCCGCCAGGAATCAAGCCTCGCACCAGCCTCCCGACTCGCCCTCGCCGTCGCACTTATCAACGCGAATGAACCCGCCAAGGCACGCGCTCATCTGACCCTGTTGGCGGAGGCGGGCGATGAGACCGCCGCCTACGCGAATCACTTTCTGGCGCTGCTGGCGGAAAACGAAGGCAACGCCGCCGAGACCCTGGACTGCCTGCGCCGCTCCATCGGCGAGGGGCATGCCGACACCCATCTCATCACCACGGCCGACCAACTCTTCTCGCGCATGGGGCTTCATCATGAGCGCAAAACTCTCTGGGAAAACGCCCCGGTCGCGATTCGCGCCACCGATGACTGCCGCTTGGCGAGGGCCTCGCTCGCTCTGCTCGAT
>JAPLTF010000102.1 GCA_026398275.1 Verrucomicrobiota bacterium | reverse complement strand
CCCGAAAAAAATGAAAATATTTTCCCTGCCGGGGATTTCCCTTGCCCGCCCGCCCTGCCTCCGCCACCATGCAGGTCAGGTCAAACGACCTGAACAGTTACCTTCATCCTTCGCGGCAGATCCCGCCACCGCCATCACCGCTTCCCTCAAAAACCCGTCCACCGTCACCCGCTCCGATGCCAAGACCGGCAGCTACCAGGGTTCCATATCGGTCAGCAATGCCATCGCCGTCGGCTGTGACGGCACCACTATTGCCGTCCTCTCCGCGAACGGCAACGTCACCCGCTACGACGCCCGAACGGGCTCCTACCAAGGTTCCATATCAGCCGGGGCCAAGGCCACCAGCGTCCAGGTCACCGGCGGAGTCATCATCGTCCAGAAAGACCGCACCCTCACCCGCTACGACGCCAAAACCGGCAGCTACCTCGGCTCCTCTTCCCTGTGAATCCCATGACCGAAAACCAATCCATCGAGTGGAAGTCCGCCTGGCAGGACGACAACCTGAAAGCCCTCTGCGGTTTTGCGAACGCCCAGGGCGGTTGCCTCGTCCTCGGGCGCGATGACGATGGGACGGCCATCGGTCTGACCGACGCCCGGGAACTCCTCGAAGAGCTTCCGCAAAAAATCCCCCAACATCTGGGGATCACCCCGGCCATAAACTTGGTTTCCACTCACGGACACGACCTCATCGAAATCCGTGTCGAGCCGTCCACCGTCCCGGTTTCCCTGCGCGGACGGTATTACCACCGCAGCGGCAGCGTGACCAAGGAACTCACCGGCACCGCCCTTAACGAATTCCTCCTTCGCAAATGCGGGCTCACATGGGATGCCGTCATTGAGGAACGAGCCACATTCGACGACCTCGACCCCGCCGCCGTAGCCCGCTTTCTCGCGGATGCCCGCAAGACCGACCGCATGCCCGGCGCGGACGAACTTCCACTCCCCGAGCTGATGGAAAAACTCGGCCTCGCCGAAAAGGGCTTCCTCAAACGCGCCGCCATCATCCTCTTTGGCAAAGACCCGCTCCGCTTTTACCCCGGTGTCAGCGTCCGCCTCGGGCGATTCGTCGAAAACGATGCCGACCTTCGCTTTCACGAAATCATCGAAGACAACCTTGTCCACTCGCTCCCCGAGATCCTCGAACGCCTCGACCACAAGTTCTTCATCAAGGCGATCCGCTTCGAAGGGCTCCACCGCTACGAGACCCCGCCCTATCCCCGCGAGGCCCTCCGCGAAGCGTTCCTCAACGCCATGGTTCACAAATCCTACGGCAGCGGAATCCACATCCAGTGCCGCGTTTATGACGACCGCCTGACCCTCTGGAACGAAGGCAAGCTCCCCGACGACCTCCCGGCCGAAGCCCTCCTCCGCTCTCATGCCTCGAAACCGCGCAACCCCCTCATCGCTACCGCCTGTTTCAAAGCCGGCTACATTGACGCATGGGGCCGGGGCATTGAAAAAATGACCAACGCCTGCGCTGCAGCAGGTCTGCCCGCCCCCACATTCGAAGCCAACAGCGGCGGAGTCCTCGCCACTTTCACCCAGCAGCCAAATGCCCGAGCAGAGTCAGGGGCAGAGTCGCCGACCCAGTCGCCGACCCAGTCGCCGACCCAGTCGCCGACCCAGTCGTTTTCGGGCCTGCTCCCCATGCTTTGCTTGCTGGATAAAGAGCCTCTCTCGTCTGCAGAGATCCGACAGCAACTGAACCTCAAGCATCGCCCAACATTCCGGGAAAACTACCTCCATCCCGCACTCGAAGCCCACCTCATAGAATACACCATCCCCGGCAAACCCAACAGCCGCCTCCAAAAATACCGCCTGACGAAAAAAGGCCGCCAAGTTCTCGAAAAACCCACAAAATAATAAACCCATGAATGTCCAAACTGTCGCATCCGATTCGCGCCGATTCGCAAAATTCGCGGGCACTCCGCTTTCCGGTCTCCCTTCGCGTCCTCCGCGCCCTTTGCGCGAAACCTTCCGACTTCCCTTCTTCGCCTTCCTGCTGCTTTCATCCTTCATCCTTCATCCTTCATCCTTCATCCTTCGCGGCGTCCGACGCCGACTACACCAAGCTCGCCAGCGACCTTGCGACCGACTCCCCGGACGGCAAGGTGAACATCGGCGTCGGCAATTTCGCCTACGAGAACACCGACCTCCTCTCCCCGTTCTCGTCCCTCCTGCGCGACGAACTCGAAATCGCCCTCGGAGAGACTGGAAAATTCAAGATCGTCACCCGCGACCGGCTCGCCGACCTCCAGCTCGAAGGGAAATTCCAAGGCAAGCAGATCCTCGAACCCGGCACCGGAGTTGAAAAGGTCACCATCGAGGGTGTCAAGGGGATCGTGCGCGGCCGGTTCTACAACTCCGGCAATGACATCACCGTCTATGCCGAACTCGCCTGGCTCGAAGGCGGCGAAATCCGCAAAGCCCGGCTCACGATCCCGCTCGACAAGGTGAAAGCCAAAATCTGGCCAGACCCCGCAGCCGCCGCCTCGAAGAACATGGGAACCATCCTGACCCCCCAGAACGTCGAGCAAAGCCTCGCCAACGTGCAGGAGATCGCCAACGGACGCCTCGCGAAGATCCCGAAGGACTTCCAGGTCGAGGTCTTCACCACCGACGGCAAGCGGGCCTACGCCGAGGGCGAGAACGTCAGCTTCCGGGTTCGCAGCTCGGAGGAATGCCACATCGCCGTCATCTGCCACCAGAGCGACGGCACCTCCGTCGTCCTCTTCCCGAACCGGTGGTGCAGCAACACCCTCGTCCCCGCGAACAAGGCGATTGATATTCCCGGCACGCACAAAAGCGGATTCGAAATCGAGATCGCCCCGCCATTTGGTTCAGATGTCGTCGAGGTCATCGCATGCTCTCAACCCTCCGAACTCCACAAAACCCTCTCCCAGTTCGCCGCCAAGCCCGACGAAAAACAACCGTTCCAAGTCCTCACCCGAGGCATGGTCGCCAAGGGGATAGACTCCTCGCTCGCGGCCCCGAAAGCCACCGACTCCGCCCCCCTTCGCTGGGGAGAGGACTCAATTGTCGTCAGCACGTTTCCGAAACCATGAACATCGACCTCCTCCTCGCCGCGCCCGAAGGCAAGACGCTTGAGTTCAAGCGCGACCTGTCGTCGCCGAAGCCGATTTTGAAGACGTTGGTCGCATTTTCCAACACCGCCGGTGGACGGCTTATCATTGGTGTTCGCGATGACGGGCAGGTTGTCGGTGTCGAAGATCCGCTGGAAGAGGAGGAAAGGCTTTGCAACCTCATCGCCGACTTGATCGCTCCCCGGCTCGTTCCGAATGTCGAGATGGTCACGATCAACGGCAAGACCCTGCTCATCGCCGAAGTCTTTCTCAGCAACTCCCGGCCCCACTTCCTGCGATCCGAAGGCCCGGAGACCGGCGTCTTCGTCCGCTTGGGCTCGACCAACCGGCAGGCTGACCGCGAACTGGTTGCCGAACTCCACCGTTCGGCCGAAGGCATCGCCTTCGACGAGCTGACCATGCCAGGGCTCACCGCTGCCGACCTCGACCTGAAAGCCGCCGCCGATGCCTTCCGCGGCCGCCGCGAACTCGACGAAAAGGCCCTCCTCACTCTCAAGCTCCTCCGCCTCGATCAGGGCGGGCTCGTCCCCACCAAGGGTGCCATCCTGCTTTTCGGAAAAGACCGGATTGCGCACTTCCCGGATGCCTGGGTCCAGTGCGGGCGGTTCATCGGCACCGACAAATCCGATATCTTCGATCACATCGAGCTTTACGACCCTCTGCCCCAAACCGTCGAGAGCATCATGCTCTTCCTGAAAAAGCACGCCATGCGCGGAGCCGACCTCTCCGGCATCCGTCGCAAAGACGTCTGGAGCATCCCGCTATCCATCCTGCGCGAAGCCGTCATCAACGCCCTTGTCCACGCCGACTACTCCCAGCGCGGCGCGCCGATCCGCATCGCGTTCTTCGACGACCGCATCGAAGTCGAAAACCCCGGCATCCTCCTGCCGGGCCTGACCATCGAGGACATGAAGCAGGGCGTCTCAAAAATCCGAAACCCCGTCATCGCCCGAGTCTTTCGTGAACTCGATCTCGTCGAACAATGGGGCAGCGGCGTGAGACGGATGTTTCGCGAGGCCGAAGAACAAAACCTCCCCGCCCCGGAAATCGTCGAAATCGGCATGCACGTCCGGTTCATCGCCAGACTCCCGGCTCCCATCCCGGTGGCCTTGCCAGCACCACTGGGCCCCAAAACGGCCCAGTCAGGGGCCCAGTCAGGGGCCCAGTCGAACGAGATTCTCCGGGCACTCGCGCATGAGCCCTTCTCAGCAAATGAACTGGTGGCTCTCCTCGGACTAAAAACAAAAACCGGGGCCTTCAAAAGATCGGTCAACGAACTGCTCGAAGCCGATCTCATCGAATACACCATCCCCGGCAAACCCAACAGCCGCCTCCAAAAATACCGCCTCACGGAAAATGGCCGCAAGGTTCTCAAAAAACCCGCAAAAGAATAGACCCATGAAATTGAACCACGGATTTCACCGATTGACACAGATAATTACCAAGACAGTCGGGGAAAAGAATTCCAAACCAATCCGCCACTTGTTGCCCGTATTCTATCCGTGGGAATCCGAGTTATCCGTGGTAAAATCTCTTCGAGTTTCTTCCGCCCCTTCGCGCCCTCCGCGCCCTTTGCGCGAAACCCGCTTTCAGCTTTCTCTTCACCTCCGCTGGTGCAGCAACACCATCGTCCCGGCGAACAAGGCGATTGATATCCCCGGCACGCACAAAAGCGGATTCGAAATCGAGATCGCCCCCCCCTTCGGCTCCGACGTTGTCGAGGTCATCGCCTGCTCAAAACCCTCCGAACTCCACAAAACCCTCTCCCAGTTCGCCGCCAAGCCCGACGAGAAGCAACCGTTCCAAGTCCTCACCCGAGGCATGGTCGCCAAGGGGATAGACTCCTCGCTCGCGGCCACAAAAGCCACCGACTCCGCCCCCCTCCGCTGCGCTGGGGACAGGATTCGATTGTCGTCAGCACGTTCCCGAAACCATGAGAAAAGAATCTCGCGCAAAGGGCGCAAAGCCCGCAAAGGTGAGCCGTCCAGAAAAACTCATGTCTGAATCCTTCGACTTCAACCAGCTCGTCGCGATTTGCCAGACGACCCATGACATGGTGCTTTCCCGAGCGGTCCGCACCATCGATGCTTCGCTTGTCGTTCGCAACTGGCTATTCGGCAGATATATGGTCGAGTTCGAGCAACGTGGGCAGAATCGGGCCGACTATGGTGCCCAGCTCATCGACAAACTCTCCGAGCGGCTGAAGCTCCTCGGCATCAAAGGCACATCTTCTACCCGTCTCAAGCTCTACCGATCCTTCTACCTGCAATACCAAACGATTCGTCCGACACTGCCGGACGAATTCAACATCCTTCTCACCGGCAGCCATTTGGAAAAAGGTCCCACACTGTCGGACGAATTGGCGAATAGCGATGCGCGTCCGGCGGGTCCCACCCACTTTGCCATCGGTTGGTCCCACTATGTGGTCCTCCTCACCATCGGGAATCCCGACGAACGCCGTTTTTACGAGATTGAAACCGCCGCGAATGCCTGGAGCGTCCGCGAACTGGAACGCCAGATTGCCGCGTCGCTTTACGAGCGGCTCGCTCTCAGCCGGGACAAGGAGGAAATCCGCCAACTCGCACGACATGGCCAGATTGTTGAAAAAGCGGCGGACATCCTCAAAAATCCCCTCGTTCTGGAATTCCTCGATCTGGAAGAAAAACCGGCTTACTCGGAATCCGATTTCGAATCGGCGATCATCGATAAACTCGAACACTTCCTGCTTGAACTCGGTAAAGGCTTTCTCTTCGAATCCCGACAGAGACGCTTCACCTTCGACAACGACCACTTCCACGTCGATCTGGTGTTCTACAACCGCTTGTTGCGGTGCTACGTGCTGATTGATCTCAAGCGGGACAAACTCACGCATCAGGATCTCGGGCAGATGCAGATGTATGTCAATTACTTCGACCGCTTCGTCAAAACCCAAGAGGAAAACCCCTCTATCGGCATTGTGCTTTGCAAACGGCGCAACAAATCACTGGTCGAACTAACTCTTCCGAAAGATATCAACATCTTCGCGCCACAATACCAACTCTACCTCCCCTCCAAGGAAGAACTCCAAGCCCAATTGGAGGCGATTCAATCCATTGAACAAAACCAGGGTAATGAACCTCGCGCAAAGGGCGCCAAGCCCGCAAAGGACTGAACCAAACAAAATGAATTTCCCGACACATCCATATTCGCGCCGATTCGCCCGATTCGCGGGCACCCCGCTTTCAGGTTTCAAGTTTCAGCCTTCAGGTTTCTCTTCCTCCCCTTCGCGTCCTCCGCGCCCTTTGCGCGAACCCTCCCTCTTTTCAGCTTTCAAGTTTCCGCCTTCAAGTTTCTCTTTCCCCCCTCCGCTGGGGCGAGGACTCGATTGTCGTCAGCACATTTCCGAAACCATGACAATTTCTAGCGATTTTTCGCAAAATGAACAATGCGAATGATAAGTATTTGAAATTATGAAAATACAAACACCAACAGACAGTATCGATAATCCGTTTTTACCAGAAGTCTTTGTTGAATTATACGAAGAAGAGAAAAAAAATGGTGTTCGTTCATCGTCGGCGATAATCAGCCTTATCAGAAAACACCTTGAACAAACAGGTGTGGCAGGTAATTCCTTAATAGATTTACGGGACGTGAAACCAAGCTCACCAGAGGAGCTTTCTGTTCCACTATCGTTCGGAATGGCTGAACTGCTCGCAGTTATCCGAAAAGCTCTCGATTCGGCCGGGTATCACTATTACGAGCCGTATGGGGAAACAGTAGAAACACGGGACTACATTTTCAGGATTCAGTGCCACCATCTTCCATGAAAACAGAACAGAGCAATAACAATATCCAGCAATCAGATAGCTGCAATGTTATCGATTCAATTGAATTTAAAGATAAGCAGGAAAAATGCCGTTACGTAGATTGCATTCATATCGAGAGTGTCGAGCAACTTGTGATAATACTTTCCGACCTTAAAAGAAAAAACTCATTCTTTAGAGGGCAAAAAGACTGGAAGTGGCGCGTTAACTCAGGCGTGCAAAGGGAATGGTTTAAAAATAGAACTCTCAGAGAAAAATACTATAAAAATAAATCATCAGTAAATCAGTTTTTTCAAGAGTTTCTTGATTACGTTAAAACTATATTTCCAAAGGAAGCGAAGTGTGACTTGCTAGAGTTTAGTTGGCATTTCGTCGTTTTAAGTGGGTGGAAAGAACCGGTTTGATGGGGGTTGTGCGCCCCCAAACCCCGCACCGCTCGCCGCGGCAGGCGTTCGGGGGGAACTTTGAGAAGGCTGTCCTGCGGACAGCGCAGGAAGGGCTG
>JAPLTF010000083.1 GCA_026398275.1 Verrucomicrobiota bacterium | reverse complement strand
GGGCAACACGGTCACCTCTACCCAGTGGGAGGAGGCGATGGAAGAGTGTCAGCGCTGGCTGGGAGGCCGGGAGGTCTGGCTCAATCGCGGGGACATCGGCCTGGGACAGGAGAAGGTGATGGCCTGGCACGAGAAGGAGTCTGGGCGCCCGCGTTTCCTTTTCAAACTCAAGCTCACGGCCAATGTGCGCCGGGCGATCTCGGCCGTGCCGGAGGAGAAGTGGCAAGGGCCACCGCAGCGAGGGATCCTGCAAGTCGCTGAGGGTCGCCTGCAACTGGCGGGCTGGAGTCGGGAGCGGCGCGTGGTCTTCGCCCGCCGCCTGCTGGGCAGCGTGCCGAAGGAAAAGAGCGGGACGTTCTGGGAGGAGAACCAGCACGAGTTCGAGGCCTACGTCACCGATCTGGAACCCGCAGTCGCCAACGCTTGGCAGATTGTGGAGCTTTACCGCAAGCGGGCCGATGCGGAGAACGTCTTTGACGAACTCAAGAACCAGTGGGGCTTCGACGGGTTCACCTCGCGCAAGCGCGCGGTGAGCGAACTGGCCACCCGCCTTTTGCTGCTGATCTACAACCTCTGGAACCTCTTCCTGCGCCTGATGTCGCCCGAGCGCCATATCGAGGCGGCGAGGGGAAGGCGATGGTTCCTGCTCATCGCTGCCCGCCTTGTCCAAAGCGGCCGACAGAGGGTGCTCCAAATCTGCGCCACCGGAGGGTGGTGGGAGCAGCTCAAAGAAGGCTACACCAGGCTTTGCCGATGGTTGGAGGCAACTGCGCCGCAGTTGGGAAAACCGCCCGATGGACTCCCGGATTTTTCCCCGCTCAAACCTCAATCCCTCTGCTTCAACTGCGGAAATTAGGATTAAAGCAATCAGCATTGACATCAACTGGGACATGTTCGCGCGTCCGTCATCCCCCGGGCTTTACGGCCATGCCGACCCGCGGGAGCAAGTCCGCTGGGTGCACGAATTCGGCGCGAACGTCATGCAGGCATTCTGCTGCAGCTACAACGGCTATGCATGGTTTCCCAGCGATGTCGCCCCGGTCACTCCCGGCTTGAAAGGCAACTTTCTTCAGGATCAGGTTGATGAGGGACACAAACTCGGCATCAGGGTGATGGGCTACTTCTGCCTGGGATCCAACCCGTATTGGGCCCGCAACCACGAGGCCCGCGAGTGGCACGACGTGGACGTGTGCGGCATTTCCGGCGACGCAGGCGCATCGGTGACCCGGAGGAAACAAGCGGACTTCAACTGGCTTCCCTTCACCAACAAATACCTCGACTACTTTTGTGCCTGCGTGCGGGACGCGCTCCTCAAGACCGACGTGGACGGGTTCATGATCGACTGGTTCAAGGTCGAGCGCGGACCGGAGTGGCTCGATTCCGAGAAGGAGATGTGGCCGGAGCTGATGAACGAGCCCTTTCCAGCCTGCAGTTCGCCCTCCCCGGAAGCGGAGATCGAATTCAAGCGCCGCCAGGTCGAGCGGGCGTGGGTGCGGGTCAAGCAGACGGTTGAGGAAACCCGTCCCTCGGCGTTGACCTGGACGAACCAGCCGTTCACCAAAGTGGACGACCCGCTCTGGAACGGGCACCGCCTGCTCAAGGAGGTGGACTGGCTGCTCAACGAGTCGCCCAAGACCGAATTCCTCGACTGGTTGGCGGCCAACATCGGCCCGCACACCAAGGTGCTGCAAAACTTCTGCGGCTGGGCGGATCACTCCGCCGGCAACTGGCGCGACCTCGACATGAAGCGCTTCGGGTTTTACGGGTTCACCAAGGTCAATCCAGCCACCTGCCTGCCATGGACTGCCGAGCAAGTGCAGTCTCACAGGCGCAAGGAGCTGAAGCAGGCCACCCTGGATTGGTTCCACGCCGACGTGAAGAATCTCGCGATCCTGCGCGACGCTTATCAAACCGTTTAACCGGAGCTATTCGACAGACGTGTGTTTCTGTGCGGGTCACAAGACGATCTCCAGATCCCTCGCGATACGCACCTTCGTCATCGGGATCATCGGCGTCCCCGCCATCAAGCGCGGGCCCCATCGAGGTGAGCACCCACGGATTGGATGAAGTCCGGTGAGTTGAAGCGAAAGAGAAGGCCTCCCCAGGGCATGACCCACGACCAATCGGGATGCCGGGCGAGGTAGTCCGGGGATGGCAGATGGCCGACCTCTCCGAGCGCGATGAGCCTTCCTTCGGCCAGCGCAAGCAGGTCGGTGGCATGGGAGTCGCGATAGTCGTTGTGGTAGATGTCGGTTGCGAGCACATCGACCACATCGCCTCCCGGATAGTAGTCGGCATAGGGACCGGCCTCGTCGCCGGCGGTGACGCGCGGAGCATTCGGGTTCCAGACCCAGAGGAGATTGTTCAGCCCGTGCGTGACGGTGAGACGGTTGAACAAATTGCGCCACAGCCTGGCGTAGCCGAAGCCGGGCGTTGTGCGGTGCCCCCACCAAAACCAACCGCCATTCATTTCGTGATACGGCCGCCAGAGCACGGGCACATCGGCGTCCGCCAGCAATTTGAGATAGGCCGCCACGCGGTCCACCTGCGCCTCCCACTGACGGAAAAATTCCGTGCCGGGTGTGATGACCTCCTGCCACTTTTCCTCAGGATATTTCCCCTGATGCCAGAGGTCGTGATCGCCCGCGCAGTCGCCGCAGTCGGGCGTCGGACCGTGCCACATGAGGGTGATAATTGTTCCGGCGCGATGCAGGCGGATGCAGCGCTCGACCAGTTCGATGCGGAGCTGATGCAGGTCGATTGCCCGGACCTCGGCGCGGGATTCGGGTGCAAAGATTTTTTCCGGTGCGAATTCCCATTCGGTTTCATGACCTGGCTCGGTGAGATTCGCCGGCCCGCAATGACCTATGGCATCGGGCTGGCTGCCGTGGTATTCAAAACTGAAATCGCTACCAAATATCGTCGGCGAGCGTCCGAGGAGTGCGGCGACGGCATCGAAGTAGCGCGTGCCGCTGGTGATGTAGTCGTGCTGGGCGGAGAGTGTGACCTTGCCTCGCTGGGCCTGGAGCCGGGCCAGCAGAGCGCGCGCGCCCGGGGAGGCGTTGGAATTGCAGGGCGGATGATTAGTCATTGGAGTTTGGAAAGTTGCTGGCTAGCAGACGGCTGAAAGGTTCAAAACCGATGACCACCGTTACCTGAGAAATCCCGAGATTGGAGACTCCGGTGATTGTTAACCGTTTTACGAAGGGGATGATTGCTTGGAGGAATGGGCGGGCTCCAGGACTTGCTGTGAAGCAATACCGGCCCAATGTGGAGAGGCAGAAGGAACTTTACTCGCGCATGAAGGCGCGGGAGATTTTCCACCGGATGTCGGGAAAAACGAGAGCGCCCGGAGCCCGGCCGATTTCCGACAACTCCGAACCATGGCTCCCCGACGGCGTTCATTCCGTCGCCGAGGCCGCCGCAAGACATGATCACCCCGAAGTTCGCGAAGCGGGCATGGGTTTCCTTAGAGACTGTCTGAAAATGGCATCAGGTAATAAAAAGAGGTTGACTCCGAGAGGTGGGCGCGTTTGGACCTTTTACGCGCAGCGGTTTTTGAGCGATGAAAATCGCTCAATACCAATACGAAACCTGTGTCTCCGACTTCCAATGGCATGTCCTCTCGCCTCTGCTTCCCGCCGCGAGGCGACGAGGACGTCCCCGCACGTGCCTGAGGCGAGTGCTCAACGCCATTTTCTATGTTCTCAAGAGTGGTTGTCCCTGGCGCATGCTGCCAAAAGATTTTCCGACTTGGAAAACCGTCTACCACCACTTTCGATGCTGGTCGCGTTCGGGGGTGCTGGAGAGCATCAATGCGCTCCTGCGCCAAATGCTGCGGCGATTGGAGGGCAAAAACAAACAGCCCACCGCAGGGATCATCGACAGCCAAAGCGTGCGCTCCAACGCGCACGGCGGGCTGGTTGGCTACGATGCGGGCAAAAAGACCAAGGGGCGCAAACGCTTCGTTTGTGTCGATACACTGGGTTGGCTTCTGGGCGTAGCCATTACCCCGGCCAACACCACCGAACGCTGCGGAGCCAAGGAGCTTCTTCGACCTGTTCTCCGCAGTCATCGGCTCAAAAAGATTTGGGCCGATGGGGGATTCAGCGGATCGGAGTTCTCCGGCTGGGTCGGGCGCCTCAACCCGGCTACCAAGGTCGAAATCATCAAGCGAATCTCGGCGGAACCCGGATTCCACATCCTTCCCAAGCGATGGGTTGTCGAGCGGACCTTCGCTTGGTTGGTTCAGCATCGCCGCTTGGTCCGCGACTACGAACGATCCCTCCACAGCGCCGGCGCCTGGGTTTTCCTTGCCATGATCCGGGTCATGATCAATCGCTATTCCTAACTTGTCCATTTTTCAGACAGTCTCTTAGGGAATTGGCAGCTGCCGGGGATCCGTTTGCCAGAGATCTCCTCGAATCGTTCCGATAGTCTATCTTCTTGCCCTAAAAATCACCAACGAGGTGAGGTGGCGCGAGGTCGGGAACCGTAAACCGGTTAATTTTTTCCGCGGAAGACAATTCCCCGGAAAACGTCAAAATGAAGCCGATTCAACAGCTCACTTGATGAAATCCCTACGCCCGCAGAAGGCGACCCCACGGAAAGGCATACAACCATGAATACCTATTACGACGACGCCCGTCCGCGTCCCACCAAACGACTCAACGTCCGCGATCACGGCATTGTCCTGCCTTACGGAACCGGACCGCTCGATTGCGATTACCTCGGCGCCCGAGATGTCTGGGTCTTTGAGCAGGACGGGAAATTTTATATGCACTACGACGGCGCCGGACCGAAGGGCTGGCTCGCCTGCCTCGCGGTTTCGGACAACCTGACCGATTGGAAGCCGCTCGGCCCGGTGCTCAACTTCGGCCCTCCCGGCTCGGTGGACAGCGGCAGCGCCAGCTATGGCACGACCTACTTTGACGGAACACGCTGGCACATGTTTTACCTTGGCACTCCGAATGTTTCGGAGGCTCCGATTTTTGTCCCCTGTTTCCCTTACCAGACGCTCAAGGCCAACGCCGATTCGCCCACGGGCCCGTGGACAAAAGTTCCCGGCCTGCGCCCATGGGTCACCACGCCGGGCACCTTCTGCGAATCCTCCGCCAGCCCGGGTCAGGTGCTCCAGCTGCCGAACGGCGAATACGTCCAGTATATTGCCGCCTCCACCGGATTTTTCGGCGAGGTTGCCGTGCAGCGCACACTCGCCATCGTGCGCACGCGTGATCTGGACGGGGAGTGGACGCTCGATCCTGAACCGATGCTGCCGCTCACCGAGCAGATCGAGAACAGCACGATGTATTTCGAGGAGAGCACCGGCCTGTGGTATCTCTTCACCAATCATGTTGGCTTCCGCAACGGCATCGAAAGCTGCGACGCCATCTGGGTCTATTGGAGCCACGATCCGGAGAAGTGGAACGTTGACGACAAGGCCATCGCCCTCGACTACGAACACTGCACGGTCTCAAAAGACACAATCGGGCTGCCCTCCGTCGTGCGTCATGGCGACCGGCTCGCCCTGTTCTACGATGCCCTCGACCAGCCCGCCACCGACAGCCTCCTCTGCCACATGCGCCGCCACATCTGCCTCGCTTGGATTGATCTCAGGAAGCCGCTGATTGACCAGCTTGAAAGTGTTTAGCCAAGAAGTTGCCCGCGAATATCGCCAATGAGCGCGAATAAAAGGGGGAGGATGGAAAGAACTAACCCAGAAACCTGCAGTTCGCCTTGCTCTGGTGGTCATTCTCTCCATTCGCGGCAATTCGCGGGATTCGCGGGCCTCTGCCGCCGTTTTCAGATGTAGCTCGCCAGTTAAAATCTATGTTTTCACGCAAACTCACTGATCAAATTCAGATATGCCTTTCCGTTCCTCAGTTTGCCGAGGAGCTGTTTTCGCTTACCGACCGCAATCGGAGCTTCCTTAGGGTGTGGCTGCCATGGCTGGATGGATGCAAAGCCTCTTCCGATACGCGTCAGTTTCTCGAACTTCAATTGAGCCGTTTTGCCAAGGGAGAGGCACTGCACGTGACGATCGTTTATGAGGGGGCGATTGCGGGGGTGGCAGGATTTAACTCGATCGATCGCACCAACCGGATTGGTTACATCGGCTACTGGCTGGGTGAGGAGTTCAATGGAAAAGGCATCATGACAACAGTGGTTCGGGATCTGATTGCGATCGGAAGGGATTTCTATTCCGTGCAGAAGATCGACATCCGCTGCGCGACCGCCAATGCGCGCAGCCGGGCGATTCCGGAGAGGCTGGGATTTTCCCACGAAGGAACCCTTCGTCGGGCCGAGCGTGTTTATGAACAGTGGTATGACCACGAGGTTTATGCCCTTGTGCTTGGGGAGCGTCCATGATCTCCTACCAAGTATTTTTCACACCGAAGCCCGGCGTAGAAGATGAGCGCGTCACGAACCCGGCGAGTTTTCAGGCTTTGCCACGCTTCCAGGCCATCGCGGACTACGACTCGCAGGTGGAAATGACAACCTTCAGCTCGGGCGCATCCATCATCTTCAACTTCGGCGCAACCACCGGTGAACCTCCATTCGGCCGCGTGGAGCGGGAAGGGTTTCTTATCACCAATTCTCTATAACATGATCTGTGTCCCGACCTGTTTGGGATAAAATCCCGCCAACATTCTCATCAACTTATGAACGACAAATTAAATATGAAATCCCGGTGCTGCGGTATTGCATTATTGTTCCTGTCCATGACCACTCCCATTCGTTCCGAAATATTGCGCGCTCCGGCGTCCGACGGTGGCGAGGTGCAGTTCGACGGTTTTTTTTACGATTACCGGGATGCCGAGTCGAAGAAAGCGATCAAGGTTTGGATTCCGCCCGGCGTGCCATTCGTCCGGGGCGTGATCATCCACGGCAATCCTGGCGGGGGTGGAGGGGATTCGCGTTCCGTAGTGCGGGATCCGGCCATTCAGGAGTTTGCAGCGAGGCACGGATTCGGAATTGCCGGTGTCACCTGGTTTCGCGGACATTTGGTTTACGAAAAACTCGGCGCATCGATTTTGTCGGCATTCGATGATTTTGCCAAACTTGGCAAGAATCCGGAGCTGGCGCATGTTCCATTGATCCCGCGGGGAGGCTCCAACGGGGGAATGACTTCCTACGGGTTGGCCTGCCTGGCGCCGGAACGGATGATTTGTTTTACGGCGAATTGCGGTCCGGCCTATTATCCACACAGACCCGCTCCCGCAGTTTTGAAGGTGCCTGCGCTATTGCACGTCGGCCCGGTTGATCCGTTTTTCCAGCTCGGCATGAAGGAGACGGCGGAATTGTTCGACGACATCCGGCCGCTGGGGCCGCTCTGGGCCTGGGACGCCGAGCAGGGAAAGAAACATGAGGACGGACACAGCGCCGACATTGATTTTCCGTTCTATGAAACCTGCATTGCGCTGCGGCTGCCGCCGGATGCCGATCCGCGCCTTGGCCCGGTTCAACTGCGCGATCTGAACCGCGAGGAGGGCTGGCTGGTGGACACGACGACTTGGAAAGGAAAAACGGACGGTTCTTCCCTGACTTATGTGGCGCCGTTTAAGGAATACAAGGGAGACAACAAACGTTCCAACTGGGTGCCAGACAAGCGCACCGCGTTCCTTTATCGCGGCGTCTCTTCCTACGACAAACCACTTCAGCTCAAGTTGCGGGACATCGGCATCGCGTCGTCCGGGCTGTCGCTGTTGCTGTTTCCGGACGGGACACCGATTACCAGCCCGGTGGTCGATCCGGGAACGCGGGTGGTTGTGGAGTGCGAGGTGAACAAAGAGTTCGACTGGGAGCGTATCGAGTTTTTCGACGGGGGAGATTCTATCGGCGTCGCCACAACCGGCAGCGCGCCCCAATGCGAATTCCCAGTCGATGGAAGCCGGGCCGTTCGTTCCATCACAGCCGTCGGTTACGATAAAAATGGAAACGCCCGCGCAGCAGCCCCGATTCATTTTTTCGTCAGGGATCCGAAAATTTCCGCCCTGCTTGCCGAACAGCGCCGCCAGATTGACGCGCCTTTTGAAAATGGCGCCCGTCCGCCGTTCGGTTCTTCAGCCGAACCATCAAAAAGCAAGGCAAAGGCGGATGCTGCCGTGCTCGTCGCCCCAGGATTGTCGGCGGCTCAGGAGAAGCTTTTTTATGATGAAAAACAGCGGCCCGCTTCATTTTGGAAATCAATCGCTGCTGCCGCAGACCAAGTCAAAGGTGACGGCGTGGTGATCAAGGCGGCACATAGCCGCGCGGGTCTGTATCTTCTTTTTGAAGCGCCAAAGATGGCCGATGGCAGCATGATTGATTTTCATATTTCCCGCGATTCCTCAAAGGAGATCTGGTCGGGTCAGCCGGTGGCGTCCAAGTTCAGCGCCGCGCAGTTCACGCTTTCGATGGCAGAAACGCAGTATTATTTCAAACGCGGTGAAAACACAATGTTCAGGCGGTTTCCCGATCCCTACACCATGTTTATTCCCCGCAAGAACAGTTTTCAGGAAATGGAAGAAAATTATGGCGTCATCATCCGGGAATCAGCCGGAGCGACGGAAATATTTCTGCCTTGGGCCTATGTCGGCAAGCCGGGCCCGATGACAGAACCTGCCGTGGGCACCCGGTTGGGACTGGTGCTGGCCTATAGCTCAGGCGATGAGAAATGGAGCTGGCCGACGAAAGACGGTCCATGGGCGTGGCCCGTTGAAAACGGGCCGAACCCCAATCCATGGGGCGATCTCGAGATTGGTCCTAAGATGAAGGATTAACCGGAATATGATCTCCTACCACGTATTTTTCACACCGAAGCCCGGCATGGAAGATGATCACGTCGTTGAGTTGGCGCATCGATTTTTCAAGCAACTGATATCCGAGAAGAAGCTGCGGGGTTATCGCATTCTCCGCGTCACGAACCCCGCGAATTTCCAGGCCCTGCCACGCTTTCAGGCCATCGCGGACTACGAATCGCAGCAGGAACTCGACGAGTCATTTGCATTCATGCACCAGCCGCAAAAGAAGGAAGAAGGAGCGCATGGCGAACTCATGAAGATGGTTGCGGACTTTAAAGTTAGCTTCACCACAGATGTTTAAACCAGAGCGGAACAGACAGTAGAGACAATGGCACGATCCACAATTCGATGGGCACCCAAGATTTCTCGTGAGGCGATTGCTCGCTTTTATCACGAAGAGCTTACTGGAAAGATTGACCTCAAAGCTGCGGAAGAGGTCGCGATCCGATTTTATCTGCGCTGTCAGGCAATGAAGATGTATTCCGCAGGCGAGTTACAGTGCCCGGATTGTGGCACGGTCTTCCGATTTCAGCCGGAAGGCAATAAGCCAGAATCGAGAGGAGGATGTCCGAACTGCGCTTGGTATGCCACAAACCAGGAATACACCAATAGCCGTCGACACAAGGATTTGAATGCGACAAATGCCATGCCTGCCGTTGAACACTTCCTTAGGATTTATCCCGGTTGCAAGACAACCGGACAACTTCTGATCGCTGTTGACCAATTAATCCATGCTTTTCACTGGGACTCGCAGCTCAGTGTTCCAAATCGATCATTCGCAAACAACCTGATCGAAGGCAGTCTTGAACAGGTCGTCACATTTCTTGATGCGCTTTCCTCGGTCGATACCAATTTAAAAACTCAGTGGAGGCAAACAGTTGACCAGATGTGGCAAAGGCGGCGGAGCAAAGCTGAGGCAGGCCCTGCACCCAACGCCCCGACGGGCGGGTCGTTGAAAACATCCAACAAGAGTCAAATATCGACCGGCATTCACCCGCCGCTTCCAGGGAGCCGTGGGTGAGTTTGAGCTTTGGGCTGAATAATGAACATGGTTGCCATATTCGATAACGATGGGACGATCTGCGATACGCAGGAAGTAGAGAGTCTGTGTTTCGCAAAAGCCATTGAGCGTGTAACTGGCCTATCCCTTTCGACGCTGGACTGGACAACCTACGAGGAGCCTACGAGTAGCGCCATTGTCCGCGATCTCCTCAAGGGCGACCAGACCGCGCCGGAAAAGGAAGAGGACATAAAACGTGAGTTCCTCCGGTTGTTGGAAGAAGAGTGCCCAAAATTCCCTGGTGATTTTTCTCCCGTGGCTGGCGCTGTTCAGTTTATCGAGCGACTTCAGAGAGAGGCCATTTGTTCTGTAGCGATTGCCACAGGCTGTTTCGATACCACTGCACGGCTGAAGCTTCAGTGCTGCGGAATCGATATGGATTCTTTCCCGAACGCTACCTCGAGCGATACACCGCGAAGGAGAGATATCATTCCCCTAGCTGCTGCCAGAGGAGGATTCGACTTATCATTGGCAGTTTATTTCGGTGACGCTCCTTGGGATGTTCGCGTGAGCCACGCTCTCGGAGTTCCGATGATTGGGATCGGACGTCGCATCCAGCAATTGCAATCTCTCGGAGTCCAACATGTATTTCGTGACTACTCTGCCTCCGATCGCATTATTGATGTTCTGAATCATCTAAAAAGTTCAACCCGCCCAGGCAGTCATCAAACGGCTCTCCAGGCGGGTCGTTGAAGAAAGCCCTCCATGACAAAACCATCAACCAGCATTGACCCGACGCTCACAGCGAGCCGTGGGTGACCTTGGCGCTCGGCAACAACATGAACATCACTGTCGTTCCATACGACCCGCAGTGGGCGGAAGATTATGCCAAAGAGGAAGCTGCTCTAGCCAGAAATCTCGGTAATATCCTGATTCGAGCGCACCACGTTGGAAGCACTGCCGTTAAGGACCTCGCAGCCAAGCCAATTATTGATATTCTTCTTGAGGTCAACTCGCTTGAGAGCCTTGACCAAAGGAACGTCAAGCTGGCCGACCTCGGATACGAGGCTATGGGCGAATATGGAATACCGGGTAGAAGATATTTCAGAAAGGGTGGCGGTCACAGGACACACCAGATTCACGCGTTCCTTGCAGGCGATTCTCACGTTCTGAGGCATCTTGCCTTCCGTGACTACCTTATCGAGAATCGCCATGTTGCAATCGAATATGAAAAACTGAAGAGGGAACTCGCGCAGAAATACCCAAAAGATATTGAGGCATATTGTGATGGAAAAGATCCTTTTGTGAAGCACCATGAGGCCATGGCAATCCAATCAAGAACTGCCGAACAGGCAGATGAACTTACCCCCAATGCCTGCGACACTTCTGTCATTCCTATTGAGATCAAGATTCTAGGCAGAGGCGACGACAATATTCTCACCAAAGTGGCCCCGGGAGTTTTCGATCACGCCGTAGATTGCCACCTCAGCAAAGAGTTTCTTGGCGATCCGCGTCATCATCTGGCAGTCGCCATGGATGCGGGGTTCATTGTGGGATTTGCATCGGCTGTTCATTATGTTCACCCGGATAAGGGACCGGAATTGTGGATTAACGAAGTCGGAGTCGCCTCCACTCATCAAGGCCGAGGCTTGGCCACGAAACTACTTCAGGCGTTGTTCGAGGTCGGGCGCACCGTTTGCTGCACCCAGGCGTGGGTTCTCACTGATCGATCGAATGCGGGAGCGATGCGCCTGTATTCATCCGCTGGAGGAATCGAATCTCAGGACAATGAGGTGATGTATACATTTCCTCTGACACCAGAGGGCCGTAATGAGGCGGAGCGACTGGACCAAAGCCGCGGGTGACCCCAACGTTCGACAAGACAGACTTATGACTCGTAACCGACAAGCTATCCAAGAAACCGATTTTGATCTTCTTCGTCAAAAGGGGTATGACCCTGACGCGCCACGACATACACCACTGCGGGATGTCTATCTTGGAGCACTGAACAATGGTGAGTTTGATCACCTTGGACCCTTGATCGACCCAAGAAAGGCTTCACTGGATGTGGGGGCAAATCGCGGCATTTTTACGCTGAAGCTAGCGGCGGCCAGTTCCCGTGTCGTTGCAATCGAGCCTCTTCAGGAATGCGCGTTCCTAGGCGATCTTCTCCCTTCCAATTGTATCTTTTGCAATTGCGCCGTGGGTGATGAGGACGGTGAACTCGAACTCAAGACGCCTCTCATTGATGGAAACCCTGCACATGGCATGTCCACGTTTTTTGATTTGGAGCAGATCGGATACAAAGATCACGTGTCTCAGCGGACACGAATTGAGCGAATCGACGCCATTGTGGAGCGGGAATTAGGTGGAGAACCGGTCGGGTTTATCAAGATGGACGTGGAGGGATGGGAAGACCAGGCGCTTCGAGGTGCGGAGAACACCATCAAGAGAGATCGCCCCAATCTCTTGGTCGAGCTCTGGCCGCAGCAGATGCCGGATGGAGCCCATCGCATTGAGGAACTGGGTTACCGAGGATTCTTTTACTTTGACCACAAACTCCACAGCCTGACCGCCTTCAGGCATTCCATCCATACGGCGCCAGAGAATGACTGGAATCCTAAAAACTGCGCTGCCTTTCGCCCGGAACTGCACGTCAACAACTTCATTTTTGTCCCAGTCTAACTAACTGCAACACGCTAAGAAGTAACGTTGGGCATCAAACAGCATATGGCGCACACATTCATTACTGGCGGAATAGGTAGTGGAAAAACCCGCCTTGCAGCCCGGTTACAGGAAATAACTGGCTTTGGTGTGGTGTCGCTGGATGCCATCTTTTTTGATTTGTCATCTGCCAACCATCGGGAGAAGAAGGAGCCATCGGTCAGGGGTTCTGAACTCGAGAGGGAGTTGCAGAAGGAGCACCAGATTTTCGAGGGATGGCACTTTGGAGATTGGCTCATCCCGCTTTATCGCCGCCTCTCTTTCGTCATTATTGTTGATGTGCCTTTGGAGCTGCGCCAGGAAAGAATCAAAGCTCGCTTCCACCTCAGAAAAGCCGGTCAAGAATTCGATCCTTTCCCAAAAGGCGACAACCAACATCTTGAAAACCTTCTGCAATGGACGCGGATTTTTGATGCGGATCGAACTCAGGAAGAGATTGGCCGATTCTGTCCGAAAGAATGTTCATTCATTCGTGAAGACGGCCTCACAAGCAGGATCGAATCAATAGCCCAACAGTGCCGGGAGGCGAACGCATTGCTGCGCGCCACTCAGGGCTGACAGTGACTTCGGCGTTGAAAGAAAACATATGCAAGAAAATCATCGACATGCCATCGAGAAATCCAAGGCGCGGTTAATTCATGAAAATCCACGGGTGATCAATCCGCCTTTTCCAGGGGCCTGTGGTTGTCTTACCAAACAATGACAAGATGAGTAAAATACGCAAAAAAGAGTGGTTCGACGACGACTCCTTCTGGGAGGAACTCTATCCGTTCATGTTTCCCGAACAGCGGTTCGCTGACACCCCCGAGCAGATGGAGAAGGTCTTGGCCCTAGCGAAGCCTGCGGGAAAGGCTGCGCTGGACCTGTGCTGCGGGCCGGGGCGGTTCTCGATTGCTCTCGCACAAGCCGGGTTCAAGGTCACGGGCGTCGACAGAACGAAGTATCTGCTGGACAAGGCCCGTGGAAAAGCAAGGGCCTCCAAGACCAGGATCGAGTGGATGCAAATGGACATGCGCGACTTCGTTCGGCCGGATGCCTTTGACCTCGTCCTCAGCATGTTCACGTCGTTCGGCTATTTCGATGACAAGAACGAAGACCTGCAAGTGCTGCGCAATATCGTTGCGAGCCTCAAGCCGGATGGAGTCTGCCTGATCGATGTGATGGGGAAAGAACGGCTGGCCAAGGTCCTTGAGCCTACAACCTCCGACGTTCTGCCGAATGGCACCCGACTCGTGCAGCGCCACGAGATCTTCGACGACTGGACACGCATTCGGAACGAATGGATCGTGATTCGGAAGGGCGAGGCCAAGAGCTTCAAGTTCCATCACACGATCTACTCCGGGCAGGAGTTGAGAGACCGGATGGAACTGGCTGGCTTTGTCGACGTGAAGCTATACGGGAATCTCGCCGGCGATGAATACGGCCCGAATGCACCTCGCTTGATTGCCGTCGCCCGCAAGCCCGGGGCGCCAAAGGCAGGAAAACACCGAACCAACAAGCGCAGGCCACTCGGCAAGAATCAGGAATGAAACTCCCCATTTATCAGATCGACGCCTTCGCAGACTTGCCATTTCAAGGCAATCCCGCAGCGGTCTGCCCACTTGACGTCTGGCTGCCAGATGACGTTTTGCAGTCGATCGCGGAGGAAAACAACCTGGCAGAAACCGCGTTTTACGTGGAGAGGGAAGGCTCTTATGATCTGCGCTGGTTTACCCCAACCAAGGAGGTTGACCTTTGCGGGCATGCGACTTTGGCGGCTGCCCATGTTCTGTTTGAGTCGATCAACTTCACCGGATCACAGATCACTTTTCAGTCCCGCAGCGGTCCACTGCTCGTTTACCGGGAGGGCGATCTTCTGACCCTCGATTTCCCGGCCCAGCCAGGGGTTCCATGTGAAGTCCCCAACGGAATGGTTGAGGCACTCGGGGCCACCCCCCGCGAATGCTACCGCGCAATGGATTATATGGCTGTATTCGACAGCGAAGATCAGATCTCCACCATGGCACCTGATTTCCGGCGATTAAAATCCCTCGGCTTGCGTGGAGTCATTGTCACCGCGCCGGGCACAACATCGGATTTTGTCAGCCGCTTTTTCGCACCGAACTTCGGGATTGACGAAGACCCTGTGACAGGCTCCGCACACTGCACCCTTGCCCCTTTCTGGGCGGAACGTCTGGCCAAGACCGACATGAGTGCCAGGCAACTATCGAAACGGACCGGCAGCCTTCGGTGCAGAGTGGTGGGCGACCGCGTGCATATCTCCGGGCGGACGGTTGCCTATTTGACCGGGACAATTCAAATCGCATACGATCAAGGTCGTGGTGGCACAAAAAGGAACCACTCAACGGATGATACAGCACACGGGGTGGCGCCAGATGAACAAAAACAACATGCACAAAGCTGAACTTGGAGTCGATATGAATCGCGCTCGCGATGAAGTGTGGAAGTCCGCGAAACTGACCCACCGTTTCCTGACCGGCGTGCGCGGGGCGATTCCGTTGGCGCAGACGCAGATTGAAGTGATGCTGCGTTTGCTGGCAATGCGCCGCAAACCGGTGCGGCGGTTTCTCGATCTCGGATGTGGCGATGGCGTGCTCGGAGCGGCAATTTTGGAGCGATATCCCAGCGCGGCCGGAACGTTTGTCGATTTCTCCGAGCCAATGCTGGAGGCGTGCCGATCGAAGTTGCCCAGCAACCGTGTGACGACGCTGTTGCTCGACTACGGCAAACCGGCTTGGGTGGAAGCGGTCGCTGGCACAGGTCCGTTCGATGCCATCGTGTCCGGCTTTTCGATTCATCATCAGCCTGACCGACGGAAACGGGCGTTATACCGAGAGCTTTTTCGGCTGCTCGAACCGGGCGGATGGTTCGTTAACATTGAACACGTCGCCCCCGCCAACCCGATAACGAGTGTGCTGTTTGATGACGCGATGATCGAGTCCATCCATCGGCAACAGCCGCAGTCCAGTCGTGCTGCGGTGCGCCGGCGGTTCGTCACACGCGCCGACCGATCGGCCAACATCCTCGCGCCGGTCGAGAACCAATGCCGGTGGCTGCGTGCGATCGGTTTTGCCGCGGTGGATTGCTATTTCAAGATCTACGAACTGGCCGTCTTCGGCGGACAGAAACCAAAGTAGGAGTTGTATGCACGGACTACCGAACCACGACAAGGGGCGACAGATCGACTGGGGCAAAACTTCGGCCGACTACGCCGTATACCGGCCGGGTTACCCGGCCAGTTTCTTCCAACGCCTGGCGAGGCTCGCTGTCGGGTTGCCGGGGCAACGGATCCTCGATCTCGGGACCGGCACGGGTGTCTTGGCGCGCGTGTTTGCCGCGCAGGGTTGCCGGGTGATGGGCACAGACATCGCTGAGAACCAGATCGCCGAGGCCCGGCGGCTGGCGGCAGAGCAAGGCGTGACGGCTGAGTTCATGGTCGCTCCTGCGGAAGACACCGGGTTACCGGACACATCGCGCGACGTGATCTCTGCCAGTCAATCGTGGCTATACTTCGACAAGAACCTCGTCATTCCGGAGGTCTTGCGTGTGCTTGCGCCGGGTGGCTGTCTGATGACCTGTCACTTCTGCTGGTTGCCGCGTCAGGACGAAGTCGCCCGGCGGACGGAAGAGTTGGTGCTGAAGTTCAATCCGAACTGGAGCGCCGGGAATTGGAGCGGCGATATCCCGCCCCAGCCGGAATGGTCCCGCGAAAGGTTTCGCGTGCGGACGATGTTCTACTACGACGAGCCGATTCCGTTCGCCCGCGAGACGTGGCGCGGACGGATCCGCGCCTGCCGGGGCGTGGGCGCAACGTTGTCGGCGGGGGTGGTCGAGCAGTTCGACTCTGAACACGCCAGGATGTTGGAACAGACGGTCTCGGAGACATTTACGGTCCTGCATCGGATTGACTGTCACATCTTCGAGCCCGTGGAGACTAGAAGCCATCTCATAAATGTCTGAGGAGGATAATAGCTGCGGCGAGTTGAAGAAGAGCATGGAAGTTTTCCGCATGGTATTCATAGCGGACCACCAGTCTTCGGAAGTTGTGAAGCCAGGCAAAGAGGCGCTCGACTTTCCAACGCTTGCGGTAGCGGCGCAATCGGCGGCCGTCATTGTAAGAGGGCTTGGTTCGTCCCTGGCGATGGGGGGCCAACAGGATCATATCCTCATCGGCCATTTTCTCGCGCAGGGGATCGCTGTCATAGGCCTTATCCGCAACAACGTAGAAGGGTTTTTCTGCCACGTGCCGACTGTTCAAAGTCTGCTCGACAAGCGTCACCTCCGCTGGCGAAGCAGCTTCTGTGTAGAGGGCGACAGGAAGACCACTTGCGTCTGCAATTGCCATCATCCTGGTGCCCTTGCCGCGTTT
>JAPLTF010000002.1 GCA_026398275.1 Verrucomicrobiota bacterium | reverse complement strand
TTGCGCTCCAGAGCAAAAAAATCGGAGATCTATTCCAATCGGAGGTTGATGCCTCCACAACCAACACGTAGAGTCCCAATCACACCCGCATTCCATAGCTTATTTTAAGCTCCTGCTGGTTCGAAAACGGGGTCCACCCCAAACCTCACGACAACTTCCGGGCCGGCCAGGGCGGCAATCGAGAATGACTTTTGGGGGGAAAATGTCATTTCCAGCGCACAAACCCGACGTCTTTTCCACCGGGAAAGCGCTTCCACAAGCCTGTTCACATGGTCATGAAACAGCCCCGGCACAAGTTTTTCCCACGCTCCAAGCACCCCAACCTCGGCACCCACGGGCACGATGGAAGCCGTCGTGCGGGCATCGTCTATCACCTCGTCCCCCGCCTCCTCCCACATCCGTGTGCCCAGCTCTTCGGGAAAATCGTCTGCGAAGTATTCGCGGAATCTCTCCGCGTTATATCTGGGGGCCACTCCAAGCATAGAAAAATTACGAATACTTTGTCAGAAATGTCAAACCAACAAACACATATTCATACACATACTTTTGCTATACATTAAATATGGACATAGTAGTAATGATAGTAAACAATTTTCCAACTCGCCAAAAAATATGAAAACATCAATGCCTGCCCTCATCGACTCCCGCCCAAAGGGCAGCTTGCTGCTCGATCTCAATGCTCAAAGAGTGGCGGAACTCTGGTGCACCTTGCCGTCCGTCAACGCGATTCATCAGCGATTGAAGACCGAAGGCATCGGGGTTTGCCTGCGCACTCTCCAGGAATGGTGTCGGGCTCAGGTCAAGATAAACTACCTGCCGCGGCGGGATCGCAGTGATCGTCGGGGGCGCCCACCACGGAGAAGACCGAAGTCGTTTGGGTTTTTGGACCGGGTCGCACGCGGGGATGATGCATGGGAAATTCTCCATGCCCTTTCCCTGCTTTTCCATTGGACCTATCGACCGGACGATTTGCCACTCAAAACTGCTCTCGGTCCGGACGGTCTTGACCTCGTCATTAAAAGGGACGGGGAACCAGACTACCGGGAATCCGCGGTGGAGTTCGGACGCTTTCGAGTCGAAAGCTTTGGTGATCTGGACTATTTCCTCATGGCTATGTGGTCAAGCAAACTCCGCAGCATCCGGCCCGCCAACCGCAGTGAAGCGAATGACCTTTGTCGGCAGGCTTTGGAACTGGCCGTCACGATACGCGCTGAGATGCTGGCCACTGTCCAAGGTCGGAACGGTCCGGTGTGATGATGGAAATGCCGGAAACAATAAAAATATCAATTGCGCAATCAATATAAACACAGATAGTCTATTCAAGAGAAAATGAAGACCCATGCTCGGCTGGCCAAGGCGCTCGATCTAGCGATGAAGGCATCGCGCGAACAGGTCGTTCGCGGGAGGGATCTGCCGCCAGCCATGCGGACTTTCCTTATCCGGCAGGGTTGTTTGCTGGAGATCATGAAGGGCTGGTATTTTCTGATCCCCCCCGACGCTCCGAAAGGCGAACCCGCACTTTGGCACGCCAACTTCTGGTCGTTCCTGAGCCTCTACCTGGAAGACCGAGGCCCCTACTGCCTGAGCCCTGAGATCTCTCTCGATTTGCTGAGCGGAGAAACGGCGACCCCCGTTCAGGTGACGGCTATTCTCGAGTCCGGGGGCAACAACGTCACCACGTTGAGGTTCGCCGACACGGGAATAACGACCTCTCTTCTCACTTACAAGGCGCGGCTCCCGGCCAATCCGGTTGTCCTGCGCGGCTTGCGCCTGATGCCGCCGGGACACGCCTTGGCGAGGGTCACTCCAACGTATTTCCAAACGAACCGCGCGCAGGCGGAAGTCTTGCTGAGGACGACCCCTCCAGCGGAATTGGCGTCGGGCATATTGGAGGTGGATACCGAAGCCGGCTCGGAACGAATCCTCGGCGGACTCGAAGCCATCGGCCTGACCACGGCCGCCGATCAGGTGAGAGGCTTGATTTCCCTCACCGGCTGGAGGCGCGCGGTCAACCCGTTCCCAGATAATACCCCGCTGATTCCGGTGACCGTGCTGATCGTGAGCCCGCATGCTGACCGGATCCGGCTCATGTGGCAGCAGATGCGCGGGCCGGTTCTGGATCATTTTCCGGCAACGGGGAAAATTTCCGCCCCATCCGCATGGTTCGAGCGCGCCAAGGAACTGTATGCCTACGATGCCTACCACTCGCTCTCCATCGAGGGGTTTCAGGTGACGCCGGAGCTGATCGACAGGATTGCCGCCGGCGGAGAGCCAGATGAAAAAAGCGAGCGGGAGGAAAACAACCGGCTTGCCGCAAAAGGCTACAGCCTCGCCCATGCGTCGGTCATGGAAAGCATCCGGCGGATTTTTAACGGACAACCGCCCGCCGAAGTCGTCTCGCGAGATCTGGCCTACTGGTATTCCGAGCTTCACCGGCCGTTCGTCCAGGTCGGCAGGATGACCGCGGCCGACCTCTCGGGTTACCGCGAGCGCCCGGTGTTTTTGAGAGGCTCCCGGCATGTGCCCCCGCATCACGGGCGCGCGGTCGTGGACAGCATGGAGGCATTCTACGCGGCGCTGCGCGAAGAGCCGTCGGCCGCCGTCCGGGCAGTGCTCGGACATTTCGTCTTCGTGTTTATCCACCCCTTCCCGGATGGAAATGGACGCATCGCCCGCTTCCTTATGAACGCCATGCTCGCCTCCGGCGACTATCCCTGGACAATCCTGAGAGTCGGACGGCGGAGCCAATACATGGAGTCGCTGGAGGAGGCCTCTGTAAATCGCGATATTTCGCCATTCACAACATTTGTCGCAGAGGAAATGGCTCTGACCTGGTCAGCCGAGATCGCAGAAGCCGAACGCAAGACGCGGAACAGCGAGATCTGATCAGAGAAGGCGGTTCCGCGATGCGATAATTTTCTAAGCAGGCTCCATTCCGGAAGTTCTTAAGCACTTCGACCCGATGGCCAATTGGCTTGCAACCAGGAGGAAGCTGCCGCCATTGCCCGGCAACCTACGTGTCGATCGCGTGAGCTGGCTGAACCATCCACACCCCCCGGAGAGGCCGGAGCATGGTCCGACATCGGTGATGTCCCAGTCGCGGGCAACACCAGAGTCGTGGTGAATGAATCCGAAGAATGACGCAGGGGCGGAGCCTCCCTTTCAGGAGGCTCCGCTGTGCGCGTAAGGATCAATTCATAATGTTATTTCTGAGATAAGGTTTCGGTTTCTGATTCAGTGCTGTCCCACAGGAGCATAAAATGGCTGTCCGATCAAGCATTGAAGCGGAACAGAACTTGAAACTGAGAAAATGGCTTTAAGAATTGCTACTTACTCATGGGGATATTAGTATAATGACTGAGTTGCTGTCCCAT
>JAPLTF010000032.1 GCA_026398275.1 Verrucomicrobiota bacterium | reverse complement strand
CGCATATCGCGCCAGTTGCCTATCCTCCCCGCATGGAGGACATCGGGCGAAAACATCCCGCGAAGGGCGTTCAGGTTTCCCTTTCCGAGCCCACGATTGTGTTCCTCACCGTCTGCACGGAGAAAAGGCATCCGTGGCTGGCCTGCGACGCCGCACACGCATTGCTCCTCGACGCATGGAAGGCCGCCGACCGATGGCTCGTCGGACGCTATGTATTGATGCCGGATCATGTGCATCTCTTTTGCGCTCCCGGCGACATCGAGACCAAGCTCGACCAATGGGTCCGCTTCTGGAAAAGCCATGTCTCTCGTCACTCGTCCGATCCCGCATGGCGATGGCAGACCGATTTCTGGGACACCCGCCTCCGGCGCGGCGAAAACTATTCCGAAAAATGGGAATACGTCCGCGAAAACCCCGTCCGCGCCGGACTCGCCACCACGCAAGACGCATGGCGGTATCAGGGCGTCATCCACGAGCTGAGATGGTGACCCGCCGGGAGGGTGAGGCTCCGTCCGAACCCATAATAGTCGGCTCACACGGAGGTTCGCCCTCCCGACACGGAGGTTCGCCCTCCCGACACGGAGCCGCGCCCTCCCGGGCTTGTGCGGCCCCGCAAATCGGCTAAGTTGGAACCATGAGCACGATCCGGTTTCGCATTGTTCCTCCGGTGGACCGTCCTTCGGACAGCGCTTATGTCATCGGCAGCGTTCCGGCTCTCGGGGACTGGAATCCGGCCATGGCGCTTCCGCTCCGCTGGGCGGACCCGTATCTTGAGGGGGAGTTCGAGGCGGAAACCGGCACGCATTTCGAATACAAAATCATCCGCGGGAGCTGGCAGACCGAGGCGGTGGATGCGTTCGGGCATGTGCCGGGGAACTATTTCCACGAGGTCTGGCTCGATGCGACGCTGCACCACACGGTGGCAGATTGGAAGGACCGCTACCATGGCAGGCTCACCCGCGAGCGGATCCATTCGCGCGGGCTGGCGGGCTGGCGGGACCTGCTGGTCTGGCTTCCGCACAGCTACGGAGTCGAGACCGGCCGACGGTTTCCGGTGATCATCCTGCACGACGGGGAGAACGTTTTCAACCCGCTGACCAGCGCGGTCAGCGGAGTCGACTTGGCGGCCGACGAGTGGGTCAGCAAGCTTGCCGCGCTCGGGGTGATGCCGGAATCGATCGTCGTCGGGGTCTGTCATCCGGAGGGATTCACCGAGGAGGACCACTCGATGCGCGACTTCGACCTCTCGCCCGAGCTCGGCGGGGCGGCGTATGCGAATTTTGTGGCCACCGATCTGGTCGCCCACATGGACGCGCACTACCGGACGCTGGCATTGCCGGATGCGCGGGTGCTTGGCGGCACTTCGCTCGGCGCGCTCAACAGCTTTTACACGGCGCTGAAGCATCCGGGGATCTTTGGGAATTTCCTCTGCCTCTCGACCTCGTTCGAGGACATCTCGCAGTCGCTACCCTCGAATTCCGCGCAGCTCCACGCGCTTGCGGTCGAGCCGGCGCTGCCCGACGGGGTGCGGATGTATTTCGATTACGGCACGCATGGGCTCGATGAATGCTATGAGCCCTACCACGCGGACCTGGCCTCGCTCCTCCGCGAAAAAGGTTGGAAAGACGGCGCGCAGTTCGTGATCCGCAAGGTCGAGGGCGGAGCCCATGACGAGCTTTCCTGGAGATCCCGGCTCGGCGATGCCCTGCGCTTCATCGCGGGGTGATTCTGCCCGAAAACAGAGTTTGCCCGCGAATCCGGCGAATGAATGCGAAACAAATCGAGCAACCCAATCGAACCACGGATCTCACGGATAAACACGGATCAGTAATCTGTATTTCTGCGGAGATTGGTGACGGGCCCTTTCCGGGGATTCCGGGTTCAGCCCGGGATGAGCGGGGTGATGGCGTCGAGCGCCTCCGCATAGAGCGGGTGCCGCCCCCCGCGGCTGAGCTCGGCGAGGAGGGTGTCGCCGACGCGTTCGTGCCCGGCGCCGATCGTCATCGTGCAGTCCGGAATCCCGCGGGACTGCATGCTGATGTGGAAAAACTCCCCATTCTCCGGGCGGCGGAGGGAGAAGCGGAAATTTTCACCTGAGAGCTCGACGAGCGAGATGCCGGGCCCCGCGGTTTCCAAAATCTCGAACGCGATGTGTTTTCCCGCTTTATCGAGGAAGAAGTTTTCCGAGAGCAGGTGCTGGAGGGACCAGCCGAGCCGGGCGGAAAGCCATCCGAGCAGGAGCAGGGCCTTGACCCGTTTGCCAGGCGCGCACTCGATGCGGATGCGGGTGATTCCGGGGAGGCAGGCGAGCGCGGCGGAGTGGTCGAAAATATTCGCCAGCGCGAGCCGCCACCGGTGAAGCCGGGTCCAATTGAGGTCGCAGAGGATCGTCCCGCCATCGGTGAGAGACAGGATTTTTTTGGTGAGGGCAAATTGGGAGGCGGGATGTTTCCACATCGCGCTGTCGAAGATCAGCCGGTCCACCCACGACCAGAGCTGCTCGTCCAGCGGTTCGCGGAAGTCCGCCTGCGACCAAAAGCAAAGCGGGAGGTCGGAATCAAGGTGCGAGAAGACGATGTTGGGAAGCGACGCCGCGCTTTCCCCGTCGAGCCGGAACGTGATCTGCTCCGAGCAGATCTGGCGTCCGCCCTTCCCCGCCAGATGGCAATGGGCGCTGATCCACGCGCGTGCATCCGAGGTCGCAGCCCCGGGATTGGCAAGGATCAAAATGGCGCGGAAGGCATGCTGGCTGGCGATCGCCGAGATCAGCTCCGTGTTGCAGTCGATCGCGCCTGGCTCCTCGGAGTAGATGACGAGGTTGAGCAGGGAGGCGCGGGTTTTCGTGTCGTCGCTCGACTCCCAGAGCCGGCCGAGCTCCTTGTCAATCCGGCCGATCTCGACCGGCAGTCCCGGCTCGTTCACAGCCGCCTCCATGTTGTCCCGTGGCGCTTGATGAGCTCGTCCGCCTCGGCCGGTCCCCAGCTTCCGGACGAATAAAATGTGAGGTCCTCGGGGTTGGCGATCCATGCCTCGCGGATGGCATCCACAAACTTCCACGCTTCCTCGACCTCGTCGCGCCGCGCGAACAGCGTGGGGTCGCCGCTCATGGCGTCGAGCAGGAGGCGCTCGTAGGCTTCCGGGGTCGCCTTCCCGAAGCTGGTGCCGTAATGGAAATCCATCTTCACCGGCTCGATCCGCAGGCTCGACCCTGGCATCTTTGCGCTCATCCGCAGCGAGACCCCCTCGTCCGGCTGGATGCGGATGACGAGCACGTTGTCATCCACCGCCTCGCCCGTGGCCTTGAAAAGCACCGGCGGCACGCTCTTGAAATGCACGGCGATTTCGGTTCCGCCCTTGGGAAGCCGCTTGCCGACACGGACAAAAAACGGAACCCCCGCCCACCGCCAGTTGTCGACGTTGACCTGGAGCGCGACGAACGTTTCCGTCATCGACTCCGGGTCCACATTCGCCTCGTCGCGATAGGCGGCGACGCGTTTCCCATTGATCGCCCCCGCCCCATACTGGCCCCGGATGACATACTTCGAGACGTCGCTTCCCTCGATCGGGCGGAGCGAGCGGAGGACCTTGACCTTCTCGTCGCGGATTGCGTCCGCATCCAGCCCTGCCGGCGGCTCCATGGCTGTGAGGCACAGGAGCTGGAGCAGGTGGTTCTGCACCATGTCGCGCAGGGCTCCCGACTTGTCGTAGTATCCGGCGCGGCCCTCGACCCCGAGCGGTTCGCTGGCGGTGATCTGGATGTGGTCGATGTAGCGCGCGTTCCACATCGCCTCGAACAGGGCGTTGGCAAACCTCAGAACCATGATGTTCTGCGCGGTCTCCTTTCCCAGGTAGTGGTCGATGCGGTAGGTGTCCGCTTCCGGAAATGCGCCTTCCACCAGAGTATTCAGTTGCCGCGCGCTCGGGAGGTCGGTGCCGAACGGCTTCTCCACAATCACCCGCGACCACCCGCCATTCGCACCCCGGTTCAGCCCGCTCTTGCGCAGGTTTTCCAGAATCACCTCAAACTGGTCGGGCGCGGCAGCAAGGTAAAACAGCCGGTTGCCGCGCGTGCCCCGCGCGGCGTCCAATTCATCCAGCCGCTTCGCCAGCGACTCGTAGCCGGCCAGGTCATCGAACCCGCTGCGGTGGTAGCAGATCGATGACGCAAAGCTTTTCCAGAGCTCGTCGTTGATGCTCTGACGCGAATACTTCCGCGCGGCCTCCTCGAGTTCGCTGCGGAAGATTTCATCGGTCTTGTCCCGCCGCGCAAATCCCACGACACCCATCGCCGGAGGCAGCGCGCCGTCCGCCGCGAGGTTGTAGAGCGCCGGGACCAGCTTGCGGTGCGTGAGGTCGCCGGTCGCGCCAAAAATCACCAGCGTGCATGGCTCGGGCGTGGCCCGGCCTCCCAACCCCTCGCGGAGCGGGTTTATCTGGATGGCGGAATTCAACATGGTGCGTGCGTATTATCCGTTTGCCACATGCCTTTCAACCGGGAAGGTTGGAGCCCATGGACTGGCCGGAACTTCTCAGGATAGCAGAGGCTGAGGTCGCTGCAACGATCTCCGCGCTGCCCGAACCCGTCCGCAAGGTGATCCGCGAGGTCCCCGTCCTCATCGAAAAACACCCGTCCCCGCAGGATGTCGCCGACGGCATCGAGTTCGACACCCTCGGCTACTTCGACGAGGATCCGGTCGCCCGCATCCGCCTCTGGCTGGAAAATATCCAGGCCTACGCCGACGAGGAGGAACTCTCCTTCGAAGACGAGGTCCGCACCACCCTCCTCCACGAAATCGGCCATGTCCTCGGCTGGGATGAAGACGATGTCGAGGAGCGCGGGCTCGGGTGAAACTGGCTTCAAAGGCAATATTCCTTTCATTTTTTATTGAAAACTTGTGACGGATGCGGTTGAATGGGCGGATCAGATGAGTTCCATTGCCGACAAGGCGGTTCGGGAGGAGGTGCGCTTGAGCGAGTTGGACATCGAGGCGATCGAGATGTTTATCAACTTTTTCAAGGTGATCGGCCTGCCGAAATCGGTCGGGGAGATTTACGGGCTGCTTTTTGTTGCGACGCGTCCGCTGTCGATGGAGGACCTGATGGAGCGTCTGCAGATCAGCCTCGGGGCTGCGAGCCAGGGGCTGAAGCTGCTGAGGTCCGTCGGGGCGGTGAAGGTGGTTTACGCTCCGGGAGAGCGGAGGGACCACTACGTGGCCGACCTGGAGCTGAGCAAATTTGCGACGTCCTTTATCCGGGACGAATTGAAGCCACGCCTGGAGCGGGCGCTGCAGCGGGTAGAGCGGATGGAGAGCCTCGCGGAGGAGATGGACCCGAAGGAGCGCAAGGTGGCGTTTCAAAGGATCGACCGGCTCAAGCACTGGATGGAGCGCGGGCAGAAGATGATGCCCTGGATATTGAAATTTCTGGTGACTTAGAGCGCCAAGGTGGCGCAGGCCTGTGGGAAACAGGAAAAATAGTAAAAAATTCTGCATGGACCAGTGGAAATTTCCCGCTGATGACCAAAGGCGGCAGCCTGCCCTGCGCGCCCCATTCCCCTTCTCTGTCAGTTGACATTCCTTCAGGGATAAATACACTGACATGCATGAAGACCATCACTGTTAATGTATCCGATCCGATTTACCGTGATTTTTCGATTTATGCCAAACAGGTTGGAAATAGCGCTTCGGAATTAATTCGTCGCGCCATGGAAGATTACCACCAGCGATTTATTTTGAGGAAAACGACGCTGCGCAATCGTCGTCCGGCGAGTGTCGGCGGTCCGTTGCAGCCGATCAGCAGGGACGAAGATTTGCTTGGGGAAATGCTCCATGACGCACGCGATTGACACCGATTTTTTGGTGGCGCTTGAAATCCGCGACCATATTTTTCACAAGCCTGCCGACGGCCTGCTGAATCGCCTTTTGGACGAAGGCCACGAGTTGGCCGTGGCTCCCCAGATTCTGGCCGAATTTGTCCATGTCGTTACCGATGCAAAACGCATGAAAGAGCCTTTGTCCATGGATGATGGACTGGCGAGGGCCGAATACTGGTGGCAAGCTCGCGAGGTTCTTCGGATATACCCCGATGGGGAGACCGTGACCACATGGATCGCGTGGTTGAGAGACCATCGGCTCGGACGCAAGCGACTTCTTGACACCCTGCTGGCGGCCTCTTGTGCCTCCCATGGAATTTCAACCATCATCAGCAACAATGGTGCGGATTTTCAAGTGTTTGGAAAATTTAGTATTTTATCCTACCACTCATAGGGCCTCCAGACTGCGGAGAATCACCCAGGAACACAGGCTGGCATACAAAGTTTCCGGCGGGCGAATCCTTTTCGCCCAGGCCCGCTACCACTACTGAGTTGCCATACTTCGAAGCCCCGCGACCGGAATCCCGGCCAACCCCATTCTTTTCTCGTGCATTTTCGTGCCTCTTCGTGGCCAACCCTGCTGAATATTCCAGCCGGCCCACGGCCGGACATATTCACGATATTTTAGCCGCGAAGAGGCACAAAAGTTCACAAAAAAAGCCAACCAGGCCCGCCTTCACGCTTCAGTGTTCCATTCCCTCCCTCTCCCCCCCCATGACCCCCCACCAAAAGAAAGCGGAGGAGATCAGAACGATCTGATCAGGAAAATGTCCCCGGCCCGGCGGCTCGAAACCGCGCTGTCTCTTTACAAAACGGCTTGGGATATCAAAAAAAGCGGCCTGAGGTCGTTGCATCCGGACTGGAGCGAGGCCGCCTTGGAGGCCAGAACACGCAGGATTTTCGTGACGGGCTATGCAGGAGATTAATCTCATCACATTCTTCGCTGGGTGGCCGAACTCGGCTTGGAGCGGGAGTGGAACCTCATCGCGGAGCAATAGTCCCCATCCCCTCCGGCCTGCGAATGCCGATGGCTCCAGCCGCAGTCGCCCAGACAAAAACATTTGCCGGATGAGGGAAATAACATGGACAGTATTCCTGTCCAGTGTTACAGGTTTCACCATGAGTGCAATCACCTACACTGAAGCGAGAGAGCATCTCGCAAGCGTTTGGGACCAAGCGGTGGCCACGCGGGAGCCAGTTGTCATTTCCCGGCGGGGAACCGAATCCGTCGTGCTCCTGCCCTTGGAGGAATGGGAGGGAATCCAGGAAACAGCCCACTTGCTGCGCTCCCCGGCCAATGCCCGCCGCCTGCTCTCCGCTCTATTGCGTCTGGAGAATAGCGGGGGAGAATCCCTTGCGACCGATCAGTTGCGGGCCCGGGTTGGTCTGACATGAACCCGCCGGAGTGGGAGTTGGTTTTCGACCGCGATTTTATTGAGGATCTCGCCCACTGGGTTGCGAAAGACAGAAAAACCGCGCTCAAGGTTTTTGACCTGATAGAAGCCATCCGCCGCGATCCCTTCTCCGGAATCGGAAAGCCCGAGCCTCTGCGGAATCTGGGAAACGGGGTTTGGTCACGGAGAATCACGCAGGAACACAGGTTGGTATATAAAATCTCCGGCGAACGAATTCTTTTCGCCCAGGCTCGCTACCACTACTGAGTTGCTCTTCCCGGCCGCTGGCCGGATGATTTCCGCCATATCATTGCCACAAAAAGGCACAAAGAATCACAAAAAAATCCAACCAATAAGCGGTGGAGCGGGAAGTGAGCGAACATATGCTAAACGCAGAAAAATCTCTTAAGAGCGAGGGAGCCAATGAGTCCGTCTACTGGACGACTGTGATTTTGCCCCATCGAAGTGTGCTGCATTTCCCGTGGAAGGAGTTGCTGGAATACAAGGACCTGATCCTCCGGTTCGTCCATCGGGATTTTGTGTCCCGCTACAAGCAGACGGTGCTGGGGTCGCTCTGGTATGTTCTCCAGCCTCTTTTCACCAGCCTGATGTTTACGCTGGTTTTCAACAAGATTGCCAAGATTTCGACCGGCGACATTCCGCCGATGCTCTTCTTTCTGGGCGGCACGGTTTGTTGGAGCTACTTCAACAGCTGTGTCACCCAAACGGCCGCGACGTTCACTTCGAACTCCGGGCTTTTCGACAAGGTCTACTTTCCGAGACTAGCTGTCCCGATTTCGCAGCTGATCTCAAACCTTATCGGCTTCGGGATGCAGATGGTGCTGTTTCTGTTTTTCTACGTTTACTATCTGTTGCAGGGGGCGGATATCGCGATGGGATGGCGGATCATTGTCCTGCCGGTGCTGATCCTGCAGATGGGGGCGCTGGGGCTCGGTGTGGGCTGCCTGGTCTCCGGGGTGACGACACGTTTTCGCGACCTGCAGATCATGCTCGGATTTTTCATGCAGCTGTGGATGTATGCGAGCTGCGTGGCGTATCCACTGAGCACGGTGCCGGAGGGATACCGCTGGCTCTTCGCGCTGAACCCGATGGTCTTCATCATCGAGGCGTTCCGTTACGCTTTCATGGGGCAGGGTACGGTCTACCTCTGGCAGATTGGCGTGAGCATGGTCGTGAGCCTCGTTGTGCTGCTCCTGGGGCTCGCGCTCTTCAATAAAATGGAGCGCACTTGTGTGGATATGATCTAGAAGAGCAACGAACGCGCCTGCGGCCCTCCCTTCCTTCTTAACCTTTTCGCCCTTCAAATTTCCGGTCTCTACCTCCCTCTCATCCATGCCTGTTGTCGTCCGCGCAGAAAACCTTTCGAAGAAGTATCGCCTCGGCGTGATCAACCGTCAGATGCTGGTGGACCAGATTGAAAGCTGGGTTTACCGGAAGCTCGGGAAGCCGGACCCGCATGCGTCAATCTTCGAGAAGGCAACAGACCGGATGCCCACCCCGCATGATTTCTGGGCACTGAAGGACCTGAACTTCGAAATCGAGCGGGGCGATATCGTCGGAATCATGGGGCGCAACGGATCCGGCAAATCGACCCTGCTCAAGATCCTTTCCCGGATCACGGCGCCCACGACCGGAAAAGCATTCCTGCACGGGAGGCTGGCGAGCCTTTTGGAAGTCGGCACGGGGTTCAACTTTGAACTGACCGGGAAAGAAAATGTGTTCCTGAACGGCAGCATCCTCGGTTTGAAGGACCATGAGATCCGGAGCCGCTATGATCGGATCGTCGAATTTGCCGAAATCCAGGATTTCATGGACACGCCGGTCAAGAGGTATTCCAGCGGGATGCGCGTGCGGCTGGCCTTCGCGGTGGCGGCGCATCTGGATCCGGAGATTCTGATTCTGGACGAGGTGCTCGCGGTCGGGGATGCGAAATTTCAGGAAAAATGCCTGAATCGCATTGAGGAAATTAAAAACACCGGAGTCACCGTGCTCTTCGTGAGCCACTCGGTCCAGAGTGTGGAGAAATTGTGCACCTCCGCCATTTTGCTCGATGATGGCAGGCTCGTGGCGAGGGGGTCGGTGGCGGATGTTACCGAGCGCTACCTCGGGGTTCTGGGGATGAAAAGCGCCGGAGGACTCCTGCCCGGAATGCCGGAAAGCCGCCACGGTCTGCGGTGCGGCCGCATGGCGGAGATCCTCCTGGAACACATGGAAGGTGGCCGCCTCGTTTTCGGCGTTCCCGTGGAAACGCCGGCCGGACATGTGGCTGTCGATGTGGGGTGGGTTTCCTCGTCGCGCCTGGGCACACTCCGCACCGAGCCGTCGTGGAGCGCGGCCCCCGATATTTCAGTCACGGTGATTTCCTCCACGAAATCCCCGGCCCAAGCCGAGACCGACGCCCACCACCTCCTCCACTCCGGCGCGCGGGAATCCTGGGTGTTCTACCCCAACGGAACCCTTAACCGATACAAGGCACTGAACGCTGCGTTTCTCACTCCTGATGTCCCGGTCCGGATAGCTTGCGATTAAAAAGCATGAGCGATGAGTCACAATCTTTGCTGGGGGCTGTTGCACGATCCCTGCGCGGCTGGCGTCCACGGGAAAAAGTTTTTTGCATTGGCGCGAACAAAACCGGCACAACGTCCGTTGCGGCACTTTTTGAATCCCTGGGATACAAGCTCGCTCCCCAGATCCCGGCGGAGCGGATGATCTTCGACTGGGCGCAGAGGGATTTTCGAAAGCTTATCCGCTTCTGTCGGAAGTATGATGCGTTTCAAGACATTCCGTTCAGCCTCGACTTTACCTTCCAGGCGATGGACAATGCATTTCCCAGTGCAAAATTCATTTTAACCATACGGGAATCGCCCGAGGAATGGTTTGATTCCTATGTGAGGTTTACTCGAAAACTGCTTGCTGGCCGCAGTGAAAAATCCCGGCAGAACCTGGCGACGATCAACTATAACTTCGATGGCTTTTTCTTAAAGGCGCACGACTTGATCTATGGCGAGCAGACCGCCCCGTTCGACCGCGACGTCTACATCCGGTCCTACCAAACCCACAACGAGCAGGTGATTTCGTATTTCGCCCACCGGAGAAAAAAACTACTGGTCCTGAGCCTGACCGACCCCGGGGCGAGCAGGCTCCTCGCGGATTTTCTGAATCGGGACATCGGTGAAATCTCGATTCCGCATCTCAACACCTCGAGGTAAGCCTCGCAGGCCACGACCATGAAAGTTGCGATCATGCAGCCGTATTTCCTGCCGTATATCGGCTATTACCAGTTGGTGGCGGCAGTGGACCGGTTCGTGATCCTGGACGATGTGAGCTATATCAAGCAGGGGTGGATCAACCGCAACACGATCACCCTGGATGGGCGCCCGCACTGGATGACCATTCCGCTCTCCTCGGCCAGTTCGAATGGCTTGATCAGAGCCCTCATGATCGCCCCGGATAATGGATGGAAAAAAAAGCTCAAGCGCATGGTGGAGCAGGCGTATCGGAAAGCACCGATGGCGGAGGGGACGACGCTGCTGTTCCATGAGATGATCGACCGCGCGACCGGCAGCTTGCCGGATTTTCTGCGGATAACGATTGTGGAGATCTGTCGGCGTCTCGGATTGGAAACGCAGATCATACCAACCAGTGGCATTTATGAAAATGGGGAGGCGAAAGGCCAGGCAAGGGTCATTCAAATCTGCAAAGAACTCGGCGCGAATACCTATATCAACCTGCCGGGCGGGAGAAAACTTTACCGGAGCGAGGACTTCAAATCTGAAGGGATAAGCCTCCGCTTTATCGAGCCGGAGATTCCCGCCGGAAATATCCAGTCAGGATTGGAAAATCCCCTGCACGTTTCCATTCTCGATCTTCTCATGAGAAATCCGATCGAGTCCCTGATCTCCGCCATGCCGCAAGCACGCATATCCGAATGAGTGCAGCATCAGAGCTCCCCGAACCCCATCCCGTTTTCCGGCGTTTTCAATTTGCGCTGCGCGAGCAACCAACCGGATGGTATGTGGACGGGATGGGCATCCGGACCGACCCGTCTTTCATGGATATGTCAAAGTGGAAGATCAAGTGTTTCACCCCGGCGGCGGAACCTCCATTTGACGACAACTATTTTGAGTGGATTGACGTTCTTTGCGCCGTGGATGAGGCGCGGGAAAAATTTGTCATGGTGGAACTCGGAGCGGGCTACGGGCCATGGCTGGTTGCCGCTGCCGTGGCTCTGCGGCAGATTGACGGCCCGCCGTGCCTTCTCATCGCAGTCGAAGCAGAGCCCACAAGATTCACCTGGATATCGCAGCACTTCCGAGATAACGGCATCGACCCCGCCCCTCACAAGTTTGTCCGCGCGGCCATCGTTCCGGAGGGTGCCCCGGAGAAGGCCTGGTTTCAAGTGGGCGACCCGAGAAGCACTTATGGGGCATCCCTGCGGCCTGCGGTCACCGTCCCGACAATCATCACGCATCGCTGGCAGGGGGTTCGGGCGACGGCTCAGCGGCTGGTCAAGCGGCTGCTGGGGGAGCCGCGGCCGCAGAAGGTGGCTACGATATCGCTCTCCGCCCTTCTTTCCGGCGTGGACCACGTGGACTTGCTAGACCTCGACATCCAAGGTGCGGAGTTGGCAGTCCTCCAGTCGGCAATCGACATTCTTAACACCAAGGTTCGCCGTATTCACATTGGCACCCACGGTCGCGATATCGAAAGCGGCCTTCGTATTTTGTTTGAGAAACACGGTTGGGAGAAAGTATTCGACTACCCTACAAACAGCCTTTCGGACACGCCATACGGAAAGTTTGAATTTCACGATGGCGTGCAATCCTGGGTGAATCCGGGTTTGAAATGAAAATTCCGGAGGGAGAGCTGTTTGGCAAACCTACTACGTGGTAAAATTCCTCCGGGCGGCAATAATTGAATTTAGAAATAGTTATGGAAGAAACATTCAAAATAGAAGGGATCCACCTCATGGGTGAAAACCTTCGAAATCAGGTCAAATATATTGGTGAAAGTGTGCGTCTTTACCCGATGTGTAAAATGATACATCCGGGTTCAGCGGAACTTGACAATAATTGTCAAATTATGGACTTTGCCTTCATTGATGCCGGTGAATCGTTGAAAATTGGAAAATTTAGCACGATTGCCTGGCATTGCATAATTGAAGGTGGAGCAAAAACTTGTATTGGCGACAGAGTATTTTTAGGTCCTGGATCAAAATTATTAACATCGACCTACGAACTAAACGGGTTTTATTCCGTAGAGCACCTCCCGGAAGGTTGTGGAGCAATACGCTATGGCGATATTGTTATTAAGGACGATGCGTATTTGGGTGCGAATGTTACTGTTTTGCCGGGTGTTACCATTGGCGAGGGAGCAATTGTCGGTGCAAATGCTTTAGTTAGTAAAGATATCGAACCATGGGGCATATATCTCGGGGCGCCTTGCAGAAAGATTGGGGAACGTCAGAAACCAACGCCTGAGCGTCAGGAAAAAATAAAAGAAGTGAATTGGAATAATCATTTATAATATAGAGCAGTGAAGAAAATATTAATATTAGGAGCGAGCGGTGCTATAGGAAGATATCTTGTAGACTATTTCTATGACAGAAGACACGAATGCGACGTCGCCTTAATAACTGGAGATTTAAGGAAGTGTGATTTTGTTAAACAAAGATCAGATTACTTCCATTTGGATGTAAGTAAGAAAACATCATTCGAGCAATTGCCAGAAGATATCTATGCTGTTATTGACCTTGCGACAATAATGCCGGCACGCATGGTTGGGTATGATCCTAAACAATACATAGATACAAATATTTGTGGGACATACAATGTTTTGGAATTTTGCAAATCAAACAATATCGACAGACTTCTTTTCGCTCATACGTTTGGCGACATCCTACACAATGCGGAAAACGATCCGTTGCTAAAAGTTGACCTGCCTCCAATTCAAGACTATGCAGATAATAAATCGGTGTATATAGCCACAATGAATACATCGGTTGAACTCATCAAGTGCTATCATGCCATATTCAAGATGAAGACTTTTCTTTTCAGGCTGCCAACAATATATAACTGGGATACAGACATCTATTGTGAGAATGGAGAGGCAATAAGAATGGCCTGGCGTATACTGATTGATCAGGCGACAAGCGGCAAAGACATTCATGTATGGGGTGACCCGAACAGAAAGAAGGATATGGTATATGTAAAAGATTTATGCCAGATGTTCTACAAGGCTTGTTTTGCAGACCGAGAGTACGGCTTTTATAATGTTGGAACTGGTGTAGGCATATCTCTATTAGAACAAATCACGGGTATGATTGAGGTTTTCGGAGAAGGAACAAAATCCAGAATTCATTTTTCTCCAGAAATGAGAAATGCGCCTCAATATATCATGTGCATCGACGAAGCGAAAAAGGAACTGGGATACGAGCCACAGTATAAATACGTTGATATGCTGAAGGATATGAAGAAAGAGCGAGATCTCGATAGGTTTAAATAAATGGCTCTGCGCTACATGGTGAGAGCGGGTTGTCCATGGCGTATGATTCCCAATGATCCGGCTCCGTGGTACACGGTCCGGCAGCAGACTCAGCGATGGATCAAAGGCAGGTTGCTTTGAGACGATGGCGCATGACCTGCGCAAAGTGATGCGACTGGTAGCTGATAAGGACGGCCGCCCATCGGCGGCGATTTTCGATGGACGCACCATTCAATCGTCCCCGGAGAGTGAACGCCGCGCGGGTTACGATGGCTGCAAGCGCAAAAAAGGTCTAAAGTTCATGCAGCGGTTGACACCCTTGGACAGCTTCTCGGCATTAAAAAAGAAACTATTGAGATCATGAATTTAACGAAAGGTGAGTGTTTTAAGAGAGAATTCCAAATAACTGATTCAATGGTTAAAGAATTCGCAAGGGTTACCGGAGATAATAATCCCGTTCATCTTAATGAAGAATACGCTAAAACAACAGTTTTTACAAAAAGAATAGCTCCTGGTATGTTAGCTGGGGGGTTAATATCATCAGTACTTGGTAATGATTTCCCCGGAATCGGCACAATTTATCTTTCCCAGACCATGAGATTTACAAATCCTGTATTTATCGAGGATCAAGTTACAGTGCGAATTGAAGTAATGGAAATTAAGTTGAACAATTGGATCAGGTTGAAAACCGAATGTCGCAATCAGAATAACCAAATAGTTGTTAAAGGAGAGGCAATGATAATTCCACCCAGCAATTAAAAATCAAAAAACTGTTAAATTGTCCAATGCTAGTTAAATCGAATCATATTTTCTATCTACCAAAATGGACATAGAATATTATTTGCCTGCTAGAAAAGTAACTAATACTGAATTAGGTCAGGAATTTCCGGATTGGGATTACATCGGCTTTGGAAAAAAAATCGGAATAAGTGCCAGGCACATTTCTAGTGAAGGCGAAACTGCATTAGACATGGCAGAGAGAGCATCCTTGATGCTTTTCGGGAAAATTGATAAAGTGAAAATTGATTTTGTCTTATTATGCACACAAAGCCCCGATTATTTATTACCTACCTCAGCCTGTATCCTTCAGGATCGGTTAGGTTTGAGCACCACATGCGGAGCTCTGGATTTCAACCTGGGATGTTCTGGATACATTTATGGATTGGCATTAGCAAAAGGATTGCTGGCAAGCAAAGTTGCAACGAATATACTATTTATAGTATCCGAAACATACAGCAAACATTTACATCCAAAAGACAAAGTCAACCGGGCCATTTTTGGGGATGCTGCAGCAGCAACACTTATAAGCAGCGATAGTTTAACTATCGGCGAATTTGTATTAGGTACAGATGGAAAAGGATTTGAGGAGTTAATTATTAAAAATGGCGGGCAACGAAACAGGCCACCTGCAGTTGCTGATGAATATGACTACGCAAATGGCAATATAACATCCAACGACCATTTGTATATGAACGGCCCTGCTATTTATGCATTCACGATAAACACTATACCCAACCTTGTCAGGGAAACAGCCGAAAGGAATCAATTATCATTAAATGAAATTGATTTCTTTATATTTCACCAGGCAAATGAATATATGTTGAATTACCTGCGTACAAAAAGCCAGATTCCTTCAGAGAAATTCTGTATCGATCTGGCTGTCACAGGAAATACAGTGTCTGCAACGATTCCAATTGCATTAAAAAATGCTATCGCCCAAAACCGGGTTACAAAAGGATCACGAGTAATGCTGGTTGGATTTGGAGTAGGCTTGTCATGGGGTGCAACTATTATAACAATAAACTAAATATTATGACTAAAAGTAATTTTTTGATTTTGTTTGCAGAAAGGCTGCAAATAGCCAACAAGAATTTGACTATTGAAACTGAACTAAAATCGTTGGAAGAATGGGATTCATGGAATGCGTTAGAATTGATGACTCTTGTCGATGAAACTTTTGGCGTTACTTTAACAGCCAAGGATCTGGCAACAATCGAGACTTTTGAAGATCTGATTACCAAAATCGGTATCGAGAAGTTCGATTAAAAGCATGTTTAACCTTGAGAAAAAAGCAATTTTGATCCGGAAGGCCGGTCGATCCTTGCCAACATCATGGCTCACAACCAGGAGCCGGGATTTCTCGCCCTTTTCACCGATGTCCCCAACAAGGATTGGATGTTGCGTTTTTACAACACGCACGAACGGTTTGCCCGGTATTGTGAGAACCAGAAATCTCCAATGAACAACAACGACGGGCTGGCGCGCTGGTGGAGCCCCCAGGAAGTGAGGGAGTTCGCCGAAGGGCTCGGGCTCACCATTTCAATCCATTCGCAGCCTGATGAACTTGCGAACTGCCGGATGGATCTGCTGATCGCCCGGAAATGAGACCCGGGCGGCACCCGGTTGGAAATTACGGACACCAAGTTCCGCCTCGCTGAAACAGCATGAGAATAGCCCCCGAAGAGGCAGTCCCGAAAAGGTCTGTGGCCGATGCCGCCTGGCCCGCAGATACGATCCCCATGGTCAGTATAGTCTGCTGGTCATACAACCACGAAGCCTATCTTACACAAGGTGTCGACAGCTTTCTGGCACAGGAGACGACCTTCCCAGTGGAGATCATCATCCACGACGACGCATCCACCGATAGAACCGGGGATATCGCCCGTCTCTACGAGGCAAAATACCCGCAGGTCTTCCGCAATATCATCCAGCCCGAAAATCTCTTTCAGAATGGGCGGAATATTGACCAACCGCCTTATGCCCATGCCCGCGGGAAATACATTGCGCTCTGTGAGGCGGACGATTACTGGACGCGGGAAGACAAACTCCAGAGGCAGGTGGATTTTCTGGAATGCCACCCGGAATGCGTTGGGGTCTTTCACCGTGGGCATGCGGTTGATGCACAGAGAAACCGGATCCCCTTTGTCTGGGATAAATTGGAATATCAGGAGTTTTATGACCAGTCCGAGTGCATCTTTACCCTTCTTTCGGGCTATCCCACGGCGGCTCTCGTTTTTCGGAGATCCGCGCTCAAGTTTCCATTCCCCCGCTACTTTCTCGAATCCCCGACCGATTTTACCACCGACGTGATGCTCACCGATTCCGGCACTTTGGGATTTCTGGATTTCGACGGCAGTGCTTATCGCCAGCACACGGGCGGGACGTGGTCAACCCTGACGGTCGATGAAATGCAGCGGTGCGGTGTGCGGAGGCTGATCTCTCTTTACAGGGATGATGCGTTGAGGCACCGGCATCCGAGGCTCTTTGCTCATGTGATCCGCCAGTTGGATGTTGCCTGGTGGAATCATTTCATCGAGAAGGGCAGCGGATGGGCGGGTTGGTTTGCGGCTTTGACCCTCGTGCCGGGACTCCTTTTGCCCCGCAGCTTGACACTTTGGCTCTCATGGCTTTTCCGCAGCGATTGCCCCGTCCTTTTCAAGGCGCGTGATTTGATCCGTGAAAGTCTCCGCAACTTCTCCAGGGCGTTCCGGCCATGACCATGAAACCAAAATCCATTGTTGTTGGCAGCCCGAACATCGGGAACCAAAAGCGGTTCCTGGGAAGGGTCCGGGACATTCTTTCCAGCCGCTGGCTTTCGAACAATGGCAGGTATGTGATCGAGTTTGAAAAGCGCATTTCTGAGATCACCGGTACCGAGCACTGCATCGCGGTGTGCAATGCGACTGCCGGGATCCAAATCGCCGTCCAAGCGCTGGAATTGACAGGCGAGGTCATCCTGCCCAGCTACACATTCATCGCAACGGCCCACGCCCTCCAATGGCAGGGCCTTAAGCCCACGTTTGCTGAAATCAACCCGACGACGCACAATCTGAGCCCGGAAGCGGCGGCGAGGGCCATCACCTCAAAAACCAGCGCCATCCTGGGAGTCCACCTCTGGGGCAGGCCATGCGAGACCGAGGCGATCGAAGCCCTTGCACAGGCCCATGGTTTGAAGGTCTTGTATGATGCGGCCCACGCATTTGGGTGCACTCATCTCGGGCGTCCGGTTGGCGGGTTTGGCTCCTGTGAGGTTTTCAGCTTCCACGCGACGAAGTTTATCAACTCCTTGGAGGGAGGGGCCGTGACAACCAACGACCCGAAACTTGCCGAAAAGCTGCGCCTGATTCGCAATTTCGGATTCACGGACTACGACCGTGTCGAGGCCCTGGGCATCAATGCCAAGATGAATGAGGTTTGTGCCGCGATGGGCATTTCTAATCTGGAGTCGATCGAGGAAATCATTGCCATCAACCGTCGCAATTACGATCTCTATTGCGAAGGGCTCGGCGGGGTCGGCGGGGTTTCCGTGCTCCCTTATGATCTGACTGAGCGCAACAATTTTCAGTATGTGGTCCTGGAGGTGGAGCCGGACGTATGTTCAAAATCCCGGGATGAGGTGGTGCAGGCTCTCCATGAAGAGGGGATCATTGCGCGAAAATATTTCTGGCCCGGGTGCCACCGCATGGCACCCTACCGCAACTCCCATGAGCTTCCCGTGACTGAAGTCGTCGCGGCGAGGGTGGTTGTCCTGCCGACAGGGCAGGCGGTCAGCAAAAAGTGCATCCGGAGGATATGCGGAGTCATCCGCCAGAACTGCAAATCCCTCACCGGAAGAAATACGTGACAAGCCCCCTCCGATTCCTCAACAACTACCCAAGCGATGATTAGAAGTCTCTACAGCCAGGCAGGCCAGGACCTCTGGGTCATGCGAGATGTCTTCGATTGGATGACGGGGGGGTATTTTCTCGATATCGGAGCAGCGGGAGGAATCGAATTGAGCAATACCTACGCTCTCGAAAAGCACCTGTCCTGGCAGGGGTTGTGCATCGAAGCCGATCCCGCATCGTTCAGGGACCTGCAGGCCAACCGGAGGTGTAAAATGCTGAACGCCTGCCTCGCCGGCAAGCCGGGAAAAGTCCGATTTGCCGGGCGCAGCACGTTCTTCGGGGGGATGATCGGAGCGACGGCGCCGTTGAATCCCGGGGAACAGGTGCTGGAGTTTGAGGCGAGGACGCTCCACGAGGTCCTCGTTCAAGAAAAGGTGCCCGAGACGATCCATTACCTGACCATTGATGTCGAGGGGGCTGAGGAGGACATCCTTTCGACGTTTCCCTTCCGAACGCACAGGTTCCTTGCCGCAACGATCGAGCGGCCCGGTGAAGGGCTTCGGGCGGCGCTGAAAAGAGAAGGCTATCTGCTCGTGGCAGAGCAGCCCGAATTGGACGCCTTTTATCTGCATCCCTCGCTTGCTGACAGCTACCGAATTCGTGCGATCGAGACTGCCCGGTGCCGATCATTGCCTGCTGTGTCCAGGCTGGGCCAAGTTGTCGGATCCTTTCTGAAACAGGGGTTGCGAACTTCGATGAGAAAGCTGTGACAAGGAGGCGACATCAGGGGGCTGCGCCGGAAGGGTCCGGCGGCTCGGCATTATTCCGCAAGTGGTGCCCGGTTGTGATCCGCGAAAAGCTGATCTATCCATTGCTGGCGGCAGGACGTTCCTGCGCGGGAAGGCTCGGATCGAGCGCCGAGCCACTGCTGCTGTTTCTCGATTCGATCCGGTGGAGTCTGCGATACAAAAACCCCTTCCTGTCGCGCAAAGCCCTGGGACAGATCGACGGGGAGTGGGCGGAGAGGATCCGCGATGTTTGTGCCTCGCCCGACAACGCACGCATTCCCAGGCATGCGGAAGCCGGGAAACTCTCGGGCTCGGCTATCACGATGCACAACGGGCTGAAGGTCCGGGCGCTGGGATATTACGGGGGTGGCATCTTGAACATGCTGGTCAAAAACCGCGGGGTCCATGAACCCCAGGAGGAGAGGGCATTTGCGGCCGTCCTGCCCCACATCCGGAGCGGTGGAACGATGCTTGAGCTTGGCGCGTATTGGGGCTTTTACTCCATGTGGTTTGTGAGGGATGTCAAGGATGCCAGATGCTTCCTGATCGAGCCCGACCCTCGAAACATCCAATCCGGAAAACAAAACTTCCGGTTGAACGGCCTGAGGGGGGATTTCACCCGGGCTGCGATAGGCAGTCTTGTGACGACAGGGATCAACTCGGGCGATGTGATATCGGTTGAGGAGTTTTGCCACAAGCGGGGGATCGACCGCCTGGACATCCTGCATTCCGACATTCAGGGGGCCGAGATGATGATGCTGGAAGGTGCCGCCCGCCTGTTTGCCGAACGACGCATCGACTATGCGTTCATCTCCACCCACGGCGACGCGAGGCATGAGGAGTGCTTGCAGTTTTTCAAGTCGGTGGGATATCGGATTCTGTGCAGCGCGAATTCCGCGGAGTCCTGTTCGCTGGACGGCCTGATCGTGGCGAGGAGCCCGGATGCCCATGGCCCCGACGTGCTGAGCATTTCCCTGAAATAGGCGGCTCCGTACAGGTTGTTCATGAGGCCTAATCCGCCCCCTCCATGGCGGATTTGTCACAGGGCATGCCGCCTGCCCAGATGACAGACAGTTGGCCGGAATGTTGGCCTGGCAGGAGAATCGCGAAACATTTCAGATGGGAATACTCCGCCTCTATCTCGCCCTCTGCGTCGTCCATGCCCACGCGGGAAACCTAATTCCCTGGCCCGCCCAGGATGGGTCACAGGCGGTGCAGATGTTTTTTATGATCTCCGGGTTCTACATGTCGATGGTATGCGGCGGACGCTACGGATCGGTTGCAGACTTTTATAAAAGCCGGGCTCTGCGCATTTATGTTCCCTACTACTTTTACTTTCTGATCATCCTCGCCGTGAGCATTTGCAGCGGGGTGTTTGGCCACAAGTGGCTGGCGCTGGATGCGTATGCCTCGCACCCATTGGCTTCGACAGGGATGTCAGGCATTGTCGCGGCATCCGTCGCGAATGTTACGATTTTCGGCCTCGACTGGCTCATGTTTTTTGATTCCCCTCCCGGAGGTGGACTTCACTTCATCCTGGATTTCACGAAGGGATCGTTACCTCTCTACAACTATTTCGTCATCCCGCAGTGCTGGTCCATCGGGATTGAGCTAACGTTTTACGCGATCGTCCCCTTTTTTGCTGCCATGCGAAAACGCAGCATTTTCGTGATTCTCGCGGTGTTGTTGGGGCTTCGATTCGCTGTCTATTCAAAATTTCATCTGGACGCCGATCCGTGGAATTATCGGTTTTTTCCGTTTGAACTTGCGCTGTTTCTGGCCGGGATGCTTGCACAGAAGCTCTATTCGGAATATTGCGCCTCCGTTCCGACCATTGGAAAGACCGGGGTCCTTTTTCTGATTGTGTTGGCAGGCGCCGTGGTTTCAGGAGGTTTCCTGGTGAATCGGGCCGCGTGGGGTTTTGTTCTGCGGACCGGGATCCCTCACGCCGGGTTTTTCAGCGTTCTCGCGATTGCCCCGTGCCTGCCGGTGCTGTTTCACTTGACTCGGAATTCCCGAATGGACCGTTGGCTTGGCGAGCTCTCGTATCCGATCTATCTCAATCACCTGATCCTTGTCCTGGCATTCCGGGCCTGGATCCCTGGCCTGGCGAACAGTGATTGGCTTGGGATACTGGTCGCCCTGTGCTCTATCACGTGGGCGGCAGTTTCAAACCGTTTCATCTTCGCGCCATTTGAGGTATGGCGGCACGCGATTTTCGGCATCAAAACCCCGGCCTGACCGCCTGCTCCACGCATGAAAAAGCCCGTCGGCTATCTCTCCTTCTCATCCGCCTCAAAGCGACTCGAAATCGCGCAGAAGAGCTTGGAGCGGAGCATAGCGGATTATCATTTGGACGGTGTGCCATTCGAGGCCGGACCGAAGCTGGTTCCGATCGGGGACGTTCTTCGCCGGACCCGCGGGCTGGCAAGCGGAAAGGGTTTTGTGTGGTGCAATACCGACGTGATCATCACCCGCGATCCCTTTGATGTTCCGGACCCGGACTGTGTTTACGGGTTTCACCGCCGGGAAGTGCCTTCCGGAGACCCGTGCGGTGGAGTCGATATGTATTATATTCCACTGGGCTGGTGGGACAGCTACCTGAGCAAAGACGTTCCCAGGCTTTTGATTGGGGCTTCGTATGTCGATTGGTGGATCTCCCGGGCCATGGAAAAGGCCGGCCATTACAGCAATTTGGAAGGCTACATCGATCATCCGACTCACCCCACGTCCGCCGCCGCAGGGAGCGATGCCGATCCGGGCTACCAGGCGAACTTTAAAAGCTACAATCGATGGGCAGCACGCAACGGCCTGTCACCCATTCCCGCCGCGCCTTATCTGGTGCCCGGCATCGGGCATGTTTGGGGGCTGAGGAATTTATTTGAAAGACTGGCCGCCCGCGGAGCAAAGCCACGCAAAAATCAAAGCTGTGGAAGGCGGTAAACAACACTTCATCATGCCACAAACCCTGTTCCAACTTCCGGTCCGAATCCTTCGGAGAATCTATCAGGGAGCCGGCCTCTCACGCCAGAGGATCTACCGGAATATTCCGATGGATCGTGTGGTTCCGCCAGTTGAGGCCAATGACCTGATTGCGGCATCGATCCGGGGCGGGGAGCCGCGCATGATCAGCCGGTTCGGCACACCGGAATCGCTCGCCCTCCTCAACCATCTCGATATCCAGGAGACGCATAGCCCGTCGGGCCTGACGCGCTGCCATGCCTTTCTTCAAGGCCGTTGGGACAAATGGGAGGAGAAAATCAAGGGGCTGCTGTTTAACAATGTCGGTTTCTTTCCAACAACCGACGAGAATCTGGACCGCTTTGCGCGGTATTACATGACGCAGATCGGTTCGATGGACATGATCGGGGTGTGGACGATGGTTCCGGGCGAATCGTATCTCATCAAGCGGTATTGTCCGGAGGCGCTGCGCTTCGACCCATCGGCGCTTGAGCCGTATTTTTATGCCAACCCCTGGTCGATGGCGTTGGAGGGGCGGAAGGTTCTGGTGATCCACCCGTTTGCCGACTCCATCGAGGCCCAATACCGTCGCAGGAAGCTTCTTTTCCGGGATCCGCGCGTGCTTCCGGATTTTCAACTGACAACCGTCCGGGCGGTCCAGTCGCTGGCCGGGAGCAGGACCCCCTTCAAGGATTGGTTTGAGGCTCTGGCCTGGATGCAGGGTGAGGTGAAGAAGGCGGACTTCGATGTCGCGATCATCGGGGCAGGGGCGTATGGACTCCCGCTCAGCGCCTTTGTGAAATCACTTGGCAAGGTCTCCATCCACATGGGTGGATCCACGCAGGTCCTTTTCGGGATCAGGGGAAAGCGCTGGGACGACATGAAGGAGTTTTCTGATATCATCAATGAGCACTGGGTTCGTCCGGCTCCATCCGAGATGATTCCCTCAGCCAACAAGATTGAAGACGGTTGTTACTGGTAGTAAGAATGACTATGAAAATACCTGAACGTTTGATCCTTACCGTGACGAGCGGGAGGAGCGGCACAAAGCATCTTTCCCGGATTCTAGGGCTTCTCCCGGGGGTTTCCTCTCTGCATGAGCCCGAGCCGAACTTTGTTCCAAAGATGCTGAGCGCACAGGAGGATCCTCGTGTTGCCACCGAATTTCTCTATCAGAAAAAGATCCCGGCGCTGGCCGCGATCAAACAAAAATACTACGCTGAAATCAGCAGCCTTTGGTGCAAGGGGTTGCTTCAGGCCTGGCTTGCCGAGCCATCACTGCCCGTTCCAGATTTGATCCTTTTGGACCGGGATCTCCGGCGGATTGCGCTAAGCCTATTCCGTCTTGAGCTTACCCCGGAGCGGACGCACAACGGGCGCGAGTGGTATTTGGGTCCGTCCGCCAAAACCGCGATTCTCAAGGTTGGCGACTTCGAGAAGTGGTCCGACTACCAGCTCTGCTACTGGTATGCCCTGGAAGTCGAGGCGCGAAAGCTCGTGCTTGGAAAACTTGCTGCCGTGAAGGGGGGCCGGGTGGTCCGGGTGGATATTGAGAAGCTCCGCTCGCTTCGCAGCCTCTATGGCCTTGTGCGCGCGCTGGATCTTCCGCGTCCGGGGCCGGGAGAGATTTACTCTTTCCTGTGGCTGCTTCGTAAAAAGTCCAACTCCCAGGGCTCGGAGAAGTGGAAATGTCCTTACGAGAAGAACCAGCTTGCCGACTGGGAGGCTGAAGTGGTGCAGGCAATCATCACAAACGGAAACCGGTGTCCGCAGGCAGGATGACTGCAATCCGCTGAAAGTTGAGCGATCCGTGACCAGTCCTGCCATTGAGCGCGCCGACGCTCCGATCCTGTTCATTCACTACGGGCCGGCCTCGTATCTGCAGTCGACCCTGCGCTGTGCGAGGACAACAAATCCGGAGAAGCGAATCATCCTGCTCGGCGATAAAGCCAACCGGCGTTCCGCCGACGGGGTGGCCGAATTTTTCCCATTCGAGAATTTTTCCTCCGGAGAAAAGAGCGCGCGGTTTCAGCAGGTGTTCCAGGTGATCCAGGGCGAGCGCCACCGGTTCAGCAAGCACGGCGGGGTGGAAGCCTGGTTGAAGTTCGTTTTCCGCCGATGGTTTTTGATCGAGGAGTTCCTGAAGCGCGAAAAAATCAATTCCTTTTGGACATTTGACAGCGACACGATTGTCATGGCCCCGCTGGCCCCGCGGGAATCCCGCTTCCAGGATGTCGAAGCCACTACACAGTGCCGCGGGGAGTGCCTGAACGGCTGGGTGGGATCGCTCCTGCTGGTCGAAAGATACACCGCCTGCATGCTGGATCTCTTTTCCGATCCCTTGTTCCTTGATGCCCAGCGCGAGCGGCTGCGCGCAAATGCCGGCCTTGCTTTCAACGAGATGGACGCGTTTAGCGAGTTTTGCAGGAGGGAAAATGTGGTGACCCGGCGGGCATCCGAGGTTCTCGACGGGGAGGCATTCGACGATGCGCTGGCATTTGCCGAGGACTATGAACGGGCACCGGATCCGGTCCTGGGCCGAATCCCTGTGAAGCGGATTTGGACCACGCCGAGCGGGGGGATCTGGGCGAAAAGCGGGGGGATTCCCGTGCGGCTGCTAACCTGTAACATGAGCTGGATGCCGGACTATCTCTGGAAAAAGCTCGAAGCCTGCGCTGAGAAGATCGGCAAGCGCCCGATCCTGACAACCGGCTCGAAGGGCGATCTCCGGGAAATCGATCTTCGGGAACCGCTGCTCCAGCAAATCCGCCGCCGGGCCGCAGAAGTTGTTTGGCGGTTCAAGCGCCGCCTGCCCCGCCTGGCTTAGCACAAGCTTCACCGCACAGGATTTCATTGGTTTAATCCCGGCAGAACCGGTTTACTTCCCCGCCGAATGGCCGATGCATCACACACCGTGTTGAAGTGGATTTCCGACCAGTATCGATGGCATCTGGCAGGCAGGTGTTCCGGCGTGTGGTATTTCGTCACAAAGCCATTCCGCATAAAAAGGCGCATTCTTGGGAAGCGGAACGTCATTCTCAACCAGGCCTCCAAGATTGCGAGGCTGGCGGTCCGGATCCGTGGGGATGACAACGTGGTTGAGGCCGCCGCACAGGCCCGGCTGGGACGGGTGGTCGTCGATGTCAGGGGAAACGGCAACCGGATCCTGATTGACGGGGAGGCATTTCTCGAGCGGGCCTCATTTTACATCGTCGGCGACCACTGCTCGATTGTGATCGGGAGACGGACGTATGTTGCGGGAGGAGTATTTGTGGCGGCCGAGAGCAATACCAATATTTCGCTCGGGGATTCCTGCATGCTGGCGAACGACGTCGTCATCCGCACCGGGGATTCGCACGGGATCTTTGACCGCACGAGCCGGGCGCGCCTCAATCCCGGCGCGGATGTGCGCATCGGTACGAAAGTGTGGCTTGCCCATCGAGTCACGGTGCTGAAGGGGGTGACGATCCCGGACGGCTGCATCGTGGGCACCGGTGCCATTGTGACAAAAACTTTGGATGCGCCGCATGCGGTCTACGGTGGGCATCCCGCCCGAAAGCTCCGGGACAATGTGGCCTGGGGCTGGGGGCTGGAGGGGTGTGATTAAATGTGGGTGAGGTTTTCCCTGAAAGGTAGGGGCAGACCTCCGGGCTGACCGGAGGAAGAAAGCGGCGGGCCGGGGACGCCCCGTCCTACCATGTTCTATTTGCAATCGCACCCACATTTGATCACACCCGGTCTGGAGTCTGCCGGATGGTTCAATTTGACATCACATTGATGGCAGTGTTATAATGTCGCCATGACAAGGACGCAAATTCAACTTCCTGAACCGTTGTTCCGGCATCTGAAACGTATCGCGGTTGAGCGCGACTGGTCGCTGGCGGAGCTGGTGAGACGCGGGATGGAGGCTTATGTGCGGACATGTCCTGAGCTGACAGAGAACCGGAAACAGTGGACGATGCCCATCCTTCGGGGGAGTGGAGGGCATCTCGCCGATCCCTCCGGTTTTTGTGCCGAGGCGGAGGCCATCGATAAACGAAGCCGGCCGAGATAGCATGCTGACAGCCGACACCAATCTGTTCATCCACGCAGCGGATCCGGACTCGTCCCTGCATCCTCCAGCGCGGGCGTTTTTTCATGGAGTGAAAAATGATGAGTCCTTTGTTCTATGCGAACTCGTGTTGGTGGAGCTTTACATGCAGTTGAGAAATCCTGCGGTGTTTAAAAAGCCCTACAGCGCGAAGGAGGCCTCGGGCTATTGTCGGGCCTTGAAACAAAATCCCGCCTGGCGATGCGTGGATTACGACGCAGCCATTTCCGCCAGGCTCTGGGATTATGCGTCCTCAACACGTGCTGGGTTCCGGCACATCATCGACGCGCGACTGGCGCTCACCCTCATCCATCATGGGGTGGAACGCTTTGCCACCGTGAACGTGAGGCATTTTCACGAATTCGGCTTTGTGCGCGTCTGGAATCCTCTGGCCAATTCGGTAAACAAGAACGGCCGGACCTCAACCTGATTCTTTCCGGGTATGACCGGGAAGAAATACACGGTAATTGGGGGGCGAAGAGGCACAAAACAGAATTTCAGGAAGTGACGGACGGAGGAGGCTGGGATGCCTTTCCGTGGTCATAAATCTGCAATAGAACCATGCTAAACAAACTTCAGCGGGCATATTCCTTGGTTTTTCCGAGGAAACAAACCGTTATCCGTCGTGAGCCCGCCGGCAAGCCGCGCGGGTGCGTGGCGATCTCTTACATCACATGGCCTCTCGTCGAAGGGTATGAATCGCCGAAGGCCCGCGGGCATACGAATGCCTATGAGGTGATTGTTATGGCGGAGGCATTCCGCGACCTTGGCTTCCGGGTGGAGGTGGTGGATTGGGACAACACGGATTATCACCCTCCGGCAGACTGCCGGATCGTTGTCGATATCCACAGCAACCTGGAACGCTGGAAGGAGTCGCTTCCTCCCGGTTGCAAGCGGATCCTGCATGCGACCGGTCCGCACTGGCTGCTCTGGAACCACGCCGAGCTTTCTCGATTGCAGGGGGTCCGGGACCGCAGAGGAGTTGCATTGGCTCCCCGCCGTCAGGTTCCACCCTCCCGCGGGGTGGAGGCCGCGGACCATGTGGTTGTTCTCGGGAATGAGTTCACCAGGAAGACGTTCCTTTTTGGAGGCAAGCCGGTGACGCGGGTTCCGATCTCGTCCGCCTACGAATTCCCCTGGCCCGAGCGGCGGGATTTTGAACTGGCACGCAGGAAGTTCCTGTGGGTGGGCAGCTACGGGATGGTGCACAAAGGTCTCGACCTCGCGCTCGATGCGTTCGCGGAAATGCCGAATCTCGAACTGACCGTCTGCGGGCGGCCGGAGAAAGAGGAAGATTTTTACCGGCTCTACGGGGACCTGCTTCTCAAGACGCCGAACATCCGGCTGCACGGATGGTTGGACATGGCTTCGCCCGACTTCCTCGAGATCGCACGGACCCATGCGGCCGTCATCTACCCCTCGAGCGCCGAGGGCGGAGCAGGCAGCGTGATCCATTGCATGCATGCGGGGATCCTCCCGATCTGCACCACGGAGGCCTCCATCGATCTGCAGAATTTTGGTGTCCCGGTGGAATCCGCAACGGTCACGGCGGTGAAAAAATCCTGTCGGTCAATAGCGGACATGCCGTCCGCCGCAGTGGAGGTGCGCGCCCGCGCCGCGTATGACCATGTTCGGAACGTTCATACCCGGGAGCGATTCCGGGAGAACTACAGAACATTCGCAGAGCGAATTGCTGAGGGAGTAGTATAGCCGCGAAGAAACGCGAAAATGCGCGAACAAAGAACCGGAATTCACGGACGGGTGCCGCGATCATTTTTTGCGATTCCTTGTGCCTTTTTGTGGCAATAAAATGGTGGAAATCATCCGGCCAGCGGCTGGGAAGAATCCAGAAGGGTTGGCCACGAAGAGGCACGAAAATGCACAAAAAAAGAAAAGGAATGCCTGAGGATGAAGCTCGATCTTTTTTCCGACTCCTTGTGCCGTTTTCTGGCCATGATCCATTCCCTCTGCACAAAGCATCGATAATTTGTCCGTGAAAATCCGAATAATCCGTGGTTAAGACCTCTTTTCAATCGCAGGCGATCCGCTCTTCGTCCGGCAAGTGGCTTCTCGGAAAGGTTGCAGGATTTTTCGACTCGAAGATCTGCACGCCCGCGAATGTCCGGCGACAGGCGGAAAGCAGTCGGTCAGGCGGAAAAGCCGGGCTGCGCTTCTCCGTTGGGATTCCGCATTACAATCGTGGAGAGCGGATCTACCGCCCGCTGTGCAATCTGCTTTCACATCCTGCGGTGGCGGAGGTTGTGATTGTGGATGATGGATCCTCGGCTGAGGAATTTTTCGCGCTCACCGAATGTGTGCGCGGTCTCGACACCTCCGGGCGGGTCAAGATCCACCGCAGGGAGGAGAACCGTGGGGCGCTGCTTACAAAGCTCGAGTGCGCCGAGCTGTCGGCATCGGAATGGGTGCTCATCCTTGACAGCGACAATACGGCCTTCACCCACTTTCTTGATGCGCTCGCCGCACTGGAGGAGCCCTCACCCGACACGTTTTATTGTGCCGACTGGGCCTTTCCGTATTTTCCGTTTCACGAGTTTGCGGGTCTGAAGATTGGATTCGACATGGCCGCGGACCTTACGGTTTCCGGGTCGCTCCGGCGAATCTACATCATCAACGACGGGAACTACCTCGTGCACCGGGATTCCTACGTGCGGTCGGTCAGGCAGATGGGGCCGATCGCAAGCGACGTGGCAGACGTGATGGTGGTCAATTACCATTGGCTGTCGCAAGGGCGTTACCTCCGGGTTCTGCCAGGCACTTCATACTATCATCGCGTTGACGCATCGAGCTTCTGGTGCAGAACCGAGGAGGAATCCCGCCGGAGGGTTGCCGGCATCTTTTCCCGGTTCGAGGCCGGCATTCGATGGGATGAGGAATTCCGCTGTTCCCTGTCTCACGATTGAGGCTCACCGAAAGCGTGCTTGCAAAGGCATGCATTTCCAAAGAGCACTTGTGCGCGCCGGCGCAAATCTTCCGGGGCCGGACAAAATGAAAACACACTCACGATTCAAATGAGAAGCCTGACAAATCGCGCCCTGGAAAAACTCGGCTTCCGCATTTCGAGAACCACGGAACTGCATCCGCTGGATGCCATCATCCGCCGCCACCATCACCCCGGGTTCCAGTTTGTCCAGATCGGAGCCAACGACGGCAAGCAGCACGACCCGATCAACAGCTATGTCCGCTACTACCAGTGGCGGGGGATCCTGGTCGAACCGGTCAAAGATTATTTTGATGAGCTTGTGGAAAACTACCGCGACTGTCCGAATTTGAAATTCGTCAACGCGGCCATTTCGGCCGAGGAGGGGACGACGACGATCTACCGCGTGGATCCCGCGCGCCGCGAGCTGCCGAAGTGGCGGCAGGGCATCGCCTCCTTGCAGGAGGGCCATCACCGCCGGAGTGGGACCCCTGATGATGCGATGCTTGCGGAGAAGGTCCCTTGCCTCCCGCTGATGAAGCTTTTGGCGGACCATAAGATCGACTCGCTCGACCTGCTCCAAATCGATGCCGAAGGATGCGATATCGAGATCGTCAGGAGCCTGGATTTCAGCAGAATCCGGCCAAATATCATCCACTTTGAGCACCGATTGAGCCACCAGGTTCACAAGCGGGAAGACCTCGAGGAGATTCTCGGAATGCTGGTTTCCAAGGGCTACAACATCTTTGTCAATCAGGACGATTGTCTGGCTTATCTTTAGACTTATGGGGGAGGATTGATGGGGGGAGGCCGATGAGGTTGCGGCCTGTCAGCGCGCTCGCCGTCCTGCAGGCTGCGGTGGAAGCATTTCACGCCCGCCTGCCGGCATTTGCCCTGAGGTTTTTGTATGCGCCGGTTCCCCGCATTTTGCGGGAGCATTCGCTTGCCGAGGATCTGGAGCGCGCCAGCCAGCCGGTTGGATTGCCGACTTCATTTTCCATTGATCCCCGCCTGCTGAAGGCTTGCCCCGACATCGCTTTGTTGAGGAGGGCGGATGCCGGTGTAAAAATCCTCCGCCTCGCGGACGCGACCGTGCTGGGCGACGGAACAATCATCCAGCAGGGCGCGATCCACCGCAGCTCCCCCGTTTACCGCCGGATCAACCCGAGCCAACTCCTGGCTGCGGCGCGGGAGTATCACTTTCCGAAGGGGCCCCGGGCCGTCATGGATTCGGCGACAATCGTCTCCAGGCAGCTCATCAACGAGGGGACGTGGGGTGACTACTTTTTGGAATTTCTGATGCCGATGGCCTGGGTTCCTGCGCGTCCTGGACGCACCGTCCTCTGCGATTGCGATTTCATTTCGAAGCATGCCGGGAGAGACAGCGATTTGCTGGGCTTCAAATGCCAGAACATTCCTTCCGACGGACTTCGGGTGCGAAGCCTCGAGGTGATCGGCCCGTGCCAGGTCTTCAATAACTTCGAGGAGGCCAACATCCTGAAGATGCGGGAGAGATTTCCGGTCAAACCCGCAGCCGGATCGCCGAAGCGCGTGTTTCTCTCGCGACTGGGAGCGGTTTCCGAGAACGTGAAAAAACCGAGGGCCATTGCCAACGAGAAGGAAGTGGCCACGTATCTGGGGTCGGAGGGGTTTGACATTCTTTATCCGCACGAAATGGACAATGATGTGATTCGCAGCCGGATTGCAGGCGCGGATGTCGTCGTGGGTTGCTGGGGCGCGGCCATGCTGAACCTTATGTGGGGGCGGCCCAAAGTCGTGATCGAGCTGGTCAGCGAAAATTTCTGGTCCCCGACCGCAGTGAAGCTGAGCCTCGCCAACGGAGTGGAGCGGCATATCGCGATCCGGACAACGGACCACCGAATTTCTATCGCGGAGCTTTCGGCGGCTCTGGGCTCACACGGCGGGGCGGGGAGTGCTGCAGCGAGAGGGGCAGAATAGACGCTCCCCTGATGGCCTTGAACAATTTTATGACAGACACAACGACCCGAGCCAGACTCCGCGCAGCCCTCGAAGGATTTTCCACCAGAAAGGTGGCTTTAAAAGCGGGAGAAGCCTGGGCATTGGATGATGGTGCGATCATCCACAAAAGCAGGGGTTTCTTCAGCGTCGTCGGCGCACGCTTCGACGGGGCGCCGGATGCGGTCCTTCTCTACCAGCCGCAGTCCGCCATCGCCGGCCTGCTCGGAAAGATGGACGACTCGGGGGCGGGATTTCTTTTGCAGACCCGCGTCGAGCCCGGCCTCGTGAACGGAGCCCAGCTAGCGCCCACCGTGCAGTCCACGCTCGCCAATTACCTCAGGGTTCATGGCGGGCATCCGACTCCTCACATCGACTATTTTACAACCTACAAAGCCGATGCCGTGCCGCACTGCGAATCCGCGCAGTTCGATCTCGGCGAGCGCTACCTGATGAAGGTCAAACGCTCCGCGGTGATTGAGGTTTCCCCGGATTTGCCGGCCGAGGGGACGCTGGTCTGGGTGTCGGCAGCGGAGCTCCGGTTGGCTGTTCTGGAAAGCTATTATTTAGACATGGACCTCCGCGCATTGCTTGCCCTTGCGCCATGGACAGCCACCGGAACGGGCTTCTGCATCGAGCCCGCATCCCCCGCCATCCGGAAGAGCCTGCGGGAGACGATCCGCCCGGACGTTGTCGGCCAGATCCTGGCATCGCTTGACGGGAGCTCACGGTTCCGAGGGTTTGTTCCGGTGAAGGCCCTTGAAAACTGGAAGTGGAACGAATGGGGATTGTTTGAAAAGGATCCGGTCGATGGGTATTCCGTGGAGTTTTTTGAAACGCAAACCACCAGCCGCGAGGTCACGTCGTGGGTCCAGCCCCTGGTCAACAGCCACTCGCCCGGACGGGTTGTTCTTTTCCTGCGAAAAAACATGGGAATCGTCGAGGTGCTTGTGCGCACCAGCCACGAGCGAGGCTTCCCAAAAGGTGCCGCCGTCTGCGCAAGCTACCTCCGCTATCCTGGACGGCCGGCTGGCGGGGTCGAAGAGCGGTTTGACGGGCAGACCGCATCGTTCCGAATTCTCGCACGCACCGAGGAATGCGATGAGGGCGGAAGATTTTTTCAGGACACAAATTCCTACGAAGTCATCGAGGTCGGCGGGGGCACTGCCCCGGTGGATGGCGTGTGGGTTTCTGTGGCCGAACTGAAGTTCCTGCTCGGTCAATCGCAGGTTTCCTCGATCCAGCTCCGGGCGATCAGCTCGATGCTGCTCGGGGTGGAAATTTAACCGGAGGGCTTGCGGGCGAAGTAGATCCTGCGGCAGTTGGTCGCCAACGGGCTCGGGGATTTGACAGGAGGGGCGAGCACCATTCGGCCGGCTTCGTTGACGGAAAAATGTTCGGATGTCAGGACATCCACCTCAAAGCCTGTCGCTCGAAGGCGATCGACAAAATCGTCCCCATACATGCGGACATGATCTTTTTGGCCGAACCGGATTTCTCTCCCGGATTCCGAGAGGACGCTGGGATCCTCGTCCGTGTGGGCCGGCGGATCCATCTGCGGGACGGTGAGAATGGCGGTGCCGCCGGGGCGGAGTATCCTGCGGATTTCGCGCATGGCGGCGAGGTCATCCGGGACGTGTTCCAGAACGTCGCAGGAGATGACCACATCGAACGATCGGTCCTGCACGGAAGGCATGGCGCTGATGTCGAGCTTCAGGTCGCAGTCCCCGCGGTCGTAGTCGGCGGTCACATATTTTCCGGCGGAGCGGGAGACCCGGTCCCGGAGCTGACGTTCGGGAGCAAAATGCAGGATCGCCTTTCCGGTGAGCACGGACTTTTCATCGAGACCCGGGATGTCCGCCTGGCCGTCCAGCGCGGCGGCGAGCATCCGATGCCGGACCTGGCTGCCGCAGAGCGGGCAGATCGTTCCCGGATGCCACTGGTCGTCGGTGAAGGCGCGACCCTCCCATCCGCACACATTGCACTTTGTTCCCGACCCCTGCAGGCTTTTCAGCAGCGCGTTCATTTTTGAGCGGGTCTGAAATTCATGCCACCAGCCTCCGAGAAGCCGGCGTGCAGGTAATGGGATGAGAAATCGCATGTGGGTCAGTAAAGAAACTGGCCACAAAGAGGCGCGAAAAGACACGAAAAAAACAGACGGCCGAAAAATCGCGTGCCTGTCAGGGTTCCTGCAGGGCCTCGACCCGCAAACCCTCGATCTGGCCGAAGTGCCGGAAGTTTTTGGTCACGAGCGGCAGGGCAAACGTGACCGCCACGGCGGCAATCCACAGGTCGTTCTGCCCGATGGTCCGGTATCCGGGCGAATCCTGAAGCGCCGCACAAATCCGAGCGTAAGCCGGGACAACCGGCTCCGCGTCGTCCAGCGAAACCCCAATCGACAAAAAATCACGCACCTTCCCGGGATCGTGTCCCGCGCGAATGGCCCCGTGCCAGAATTCGCCTTGGACGATCCACGGCAGGCCGAGCGATCGGGAGGAATTGGCCCTGGCAAATGACTGAGCCCAAGCCTGCCCTCTCCAGAGGCCGACCAAAAAACTTGTGTCCGCAATCAGTTCCATGGATCGGCTTTCTTCGCGGACCGGGTGTTCACAGCCGCATCCATCACTTCGTTTCCCGGAAGGTGCGCGGTATCGTTCGCCTCAATGAAAGTCAAAAAGGCCCCGAGCGTTCCGGGCTCCGGGATGATCCGCTTCACGACATGGGAAAAAGACTCCTTCGAATCCCGCTTCCACACCTTGAGCCGGGCGTAGGCCTCGTCATCGAGCGTGATGGTTTTCATGCATTCGTGCATACACGAACAGCAGCGCGAATCAAGATTTTAACATGAATTTTGTTACAACCGATTCCTGGAAAGAGTGGTGCGACAGGGCTTTCTGGTGCGACGAAGGTCCGCGTGGCGATGAGGGTTTCCGGGCGGGCGAGGTCGTCTTCTGCAAAATTGACGAGGTGCTTCGGTTCTTCGAGCGGCTTCGGCTGACACGAAAAAAAATCGTCCTGGTGACCGGTGAGGGGGATCTTCCGTGCGATGCATTCCGGCAAAAGTTTCTTCCGGCCAATGTGGTCTGGTGGTTCGCGACGAATGTGACATCGCCCCACCGGCGGGTGACCGCGATCCCTCTCGGACTGGGTTCCCCACGATCGACGGTGACTTTGCGCGCGGCGGATATCCTGGATCGCAGATCGGCGGGAATCCCCCGCGACCGATGGCTTTATGTGAATTTCCGGCCCGACACAAATCCGCGTGTGAGGCAGCCGGCATTCGAGGATTTTCAAAGCCGGTCAAAATCCAGCGATTGGATCACCTTTCAACCACCCGGCGAGCGCGGCGGGGCGAACGCCGATTTTCTCGACGACCTGGTCCGGCATCGTTTCGTGCTTTGCCCGCCCGGCAACGGGGTGGACACCCATCGCATGTGGGAGGCATTGCTGGCTGGGGCGGTTCCTGTGGTGCTTCGTTCTCAGGCGATCGAGCCATTCTCAGAACTTCCGGTTCTTTTCGTGGAGGACTTCCGTCAGGTCACAAAGAAATTCCTGGAGGCGGCGTTTGAGAAGCGCCCCAAGCCTCCGGACATTCATCCACTGATGACCTCTGAATTCTGGAATGATAAAATCCGGGACGCGGCGAATCAACTGGCGGGAAATGAGATGCTTGGGCGGGGTGAGTGGACGGCGGAGGCATTTTCCTACGGCGTGGGCATGATGAAAAGAAGGCTGAAACGGAAGAACTGAAACGTGAGCGAGGGAAACATTTCCATCATCATTCCGGCATTCAACTGTGCCGGCTGGATCCGCGCCACGTTGGAAAGCTGCCTGGCCCAGACCCGGCGACCTGCGGAGATCATTGTCGTTGATGATGGGAGCACTGACCGGACGGGAGATGTCTGCGGGGATTTTTCCGAGTCGGTCCGGTTTGTCAAAGTCGCCAATGGAGGGGTTTCGCGAGCCCGGAATATCGGTGCCAAAATCGCGGGCGGGAAATGGGTTTTGTTTCTCGATGCTGACGACATTCTGATCCCTCAGGCCACGGAATGGCTCGTGGAGCGGGCCGAGAAGGAGAGCGCCGGGGTCGCATACGGAATGGTGACCGAACGCGCGCAACCGGGACAACTGGCGCGACTGAACGGGTTCAATTTTGCGGCGGGAGATCCCCCGTTTCCCGCAAAGCAAACGCTGAAGCGGGGAGCGATCATCACCCCGGGGTCCGCGGTGGTCCGTGCAGATCTCCACCCGAGGGTCGGGGGATTTGTCTCCGGCTACGAGCCGATGGAAGACCGGGATTACTGGGCAAAATGCGGATGCCTGGAGCGCGTGGCTTTTTGTGATTCCGTCGTCCTGGACAAAACCTGGCGGCCGGTTTCGCACGGCTCGCAGCACGCCAAGAGAATTTTCCGCGGCCAGCGCGCGCAACGTGATCTCCGGGGCTGGTTGGCCAAGCGCGAGGTCGATACCAGTTGGATGCCATCCGATGCAGAATTTTTCCGATGGGCGCTCGACGAGGCGGTGTGGCGGCGCTGCCCGGAAATCATCCCGCCGCTACGAAAACTGGCCAAGGCGGAAGGAGTCCGGCACTGGAGGTCGTTCCTTTATTCGCTCGCCGTCCGCCGCCCTCTTCCGGATTGGATAGGAGTCGAGCCAAAAGTGCTGGAGGAATAGCCGCGCAGGGTTAAGGGTAAAGAAGGGGGGCCGCAGGCGCGTTTATTGTTCCTGATTGGTTTTCGTGAACCTTTGCGCCTCTTTGTGGCAATAAAATCGTGAACATGTCCGGCCGTTGGCCGGCTCGAAATGAATGTTTGACACAGGCTGTGCTCTGTGTTACACGAGCCATGTGAAGACGATCTCATTAACAGAATCCGCTTACCAACGGTTGCTCTCTTGGAAAACCGGCGGAACATTCTCCGAGGTCGTCGAGCGGATGGTCCCCTGCAAGGGAACTCTCGGCGCTGTGGTGGAGGCGGCGCAGTCGCTTCCGGAACTTTCGGATGCGGATTTTGAGGATTTGGAGCGGATGGTCCATTCGACTCGCCACAAACTCTCCGCCACGTGGAGCTGATCGCCGACACAACGGTTCTGATCGACCTCTGGCGGTTCAGGACGAAGCGGTTGCGCATTGCGGATCTGGTGGAGAAAGTCGGGAATGCTTCCCTCGTGGTTCCGTGGATCACGCAGGCAGAGTTTTCCAGGGGCGCTTTATTCAAGGGGGTTGCATTATCCGACCTGGCACCATTCTACAGTGGTTTTTTGATCCAGGCTTTCGATCAACGGACGATGGAACGGTATTGTGAACTTTGGGTGGAAATGGCAAGGGCGGGAAAGGCTCCGGATTATCCGGATCTGTGGATTGCTGCCTGCGCCAGCACGCGGGGAGTTGCCCTCGTCACCCGAAACCCGAAACACTTCAAGAATATTCCACATATCCAAGTGGTGAGTTACGAGTTAGGTGTCCCATGAGCGCCTCAAAAAGAAGGGTTGGCCACGAAGAGGCACGAAAATACACGAAAAAAGAATCGAATTTGATGGCCGGTATTTTGTGACCCTTTGCGCCTTTTTGTGGCAATAAATTCTGGAAATCTGGGAAAGCAGCTCAACCACGGATCTCACGGATTTACACGGATAACAAACCCCTTGTGAAAAGGGATCAAGCAGCCTTCATTTTTGTGACTCTTTGTGCCTTTTTGTGGCGATAAGTTCGATGGAAGAGCCATTTTTCAGCGTGATCACGCCGAGTTGGAACCAGGGGACGTTCCTGCGCGGCTGCGTCGGGTCTGTGGTGGATCAGAACGACCCCGATTTCGAGCACCTGATCTTCGACAACTGCTCAACCGACGGAACGACAGAGATCGTTGCAGAATTCCCGCACGTCCGGTTTGTCAGTGAGCCGGATCGCGGGCAAGCGCACGCCGTCAACAAAGGCCTGGCGGCCGCGCGCGGGGAGATCATCTGCTGGCTGAATTCCGATGACGAGTATGCGCCGGGTGCGTTCGCTGTGCTGCGCGAGGCATTTTCCGATCCTGCGGTGCAGGTGGTCTTCGGCGATGTCCGGCAGATCAGCTATGGGGGGCAGGGTGAGGTGATCGCCCGCGCAAAATTCGCATCGCGCCTGGATCTCATTCGCTGGTGGGGGTCGGAGGTAAAGCTTCATCAGCCCGCCGTATTTTTCCGCAGGGGCGTGGTGAAGTCCGTCGGACTGCTGCGCGAGGATCTGCACTATGCGCTCGATTACGAATACTGGTGGCGGATCTCGGAAAGCTTCCGGTTTCATGACATTCGGCAGGTGCTCGCGATCCAGCACCGGCAGCCCGACTCCAAAACCATCCGGGACTGGGCGAAGGTGCTTGAGGAGCGCGAGCGGATTTTCTCGCCGTTTTATGGTTTGATCGACGGCGGCCGGCCGGCAGCGCTTGAGCCGGAGCGGAGGAAATGCCTTTCGCGGCAGTATTTAATCCTTGCGTGGGCTGCCCAGGATCCCGCGTGCGCACGGAAAAACCTTCTGAATGCGTGGCGGCAGAGTCCCGCGCTCGTCCTGCGCCCGGCGAACCTCGGTCTCATCCGACGGATATTTTCATGACCTGCATCCTGATCAGCACGTTTGACCGCTGCGAGAAACTGGCCCGCTGGACGGAGGGACGGATCGACAGGGAGTGGGCAAACCATCCGCCAGTCTTCTTTGCCGGGTTGTCGCACCGGGACGAACGGAGCCTCGGGTTTGACGGGGATCCTTCCGACTGGATGGGGGTGAATCTCCAGGCTGTCCGGCACCTGCGCGAATCGGGCCACACGCATGGCTATTTGCTTCTGGACGACCATCCGCCCGTGGGCCGGTGCCACGCCGGATTTTTGAACGATCGCCTACCCGCATTGGCGGAGCGCCTCGGCGCGGCATGCATCGGGCTTCTCGGCTACGGCCAGCACCGGAGGTTGGAAGGAGAGGATCTCGGACCGGACTTCGTGCATCTCGAAAAAACTTCGCCCGCCTACCGGTGGAAATTCTCACTCCATCCCGGGCTTTGGAATCTCGGTGATTTGCAGACGCTGCTGGAATGCCGGCTGGAGACGTATCCACCCGGGCAGAGGAGTCCGTGGAATTTCGAGCGCCATCGCGACGTGCCGGGGAATCCGCTGGTGGATTCGATTGCGGGCCGGTGTTTCCGCATCCACGGCACCTCGTCGCTCGATCCGGAAGCCCATGCGCACGGCACCCTCATTATGGAATCCCTCTCCCGGTTTGTGGCTGACATCGGCTTCTTTGCCGCGAAAGTGACCGGCGGAAAGCCCGCGAGGGACGCCGCGGAGCTGCGCCGGCTCTGGATGTTCGGGCATTATCTCGGGCCGTATCCGGTTTATTGGAGCGGCTGCATGCGGCAGGGAAAACCGCACGCGGATTTTGAAAAATGGCTCGCCGTTTCGGGACCGAAGGAGCTTGTCTTTTCCTGGAACAATGCCAGGGAGGATTGTTTCTGATTTTTATCGAATGATTGCCTCACTTCGTCAGTCTGTGCGCGCGCTGCTGCGCTTTATCGGTTGGCGCCTGATCGCGCCGCTGGTCATCGCGGCCGGGCGCAGGCCGGAGGGACCGGAGATCCCGGTCTCCGTCCACATCCTCGTGTCGTCGAAGACCTGGCGGATGGGTCTGATGTCGGTCCTGAGCCTGGAATATTTTTCCGGCAGGAGGTGGAGGATTTTTGTCCACGAGGACGGCTCCGTCGACGCGCGTTCGCGCGCCCGCATCGAGGCGAAGCTGAAGGGCGTGCGGTTCGTTTCGCGCGCGGAGGCGGACGAGGCGGCGGAGCGGCTGCTCTCCGGTCATCCCGCCTGCCTGAGGAACCGGAGCAGGCACAATCTTTTCCTGAAATTTTTTGATCCCCTGGCGTTTGCTCCGTCGGACAAATTTCTCATCCTCGATGCGGACCTCTTCTTTTTCAGGCGGCCGGACCTGCTGATCGGCTGGGCGGAAGGATCGGAAAGAGTCTGCTATTACAACGAGGATATCAAAGAGGTCTATTGCCTGCCGCGCGAGCAGATCGAGCCAGCCCTCGGGGTCCGTCTCTGGGAAAGGTTCAATAGCGGGCTGCTCTGCATCTGCCGCGAGGCGATCGATCTGGATCTCAGCGAAAAGCTTCTGGCGACGTTCGAGGCGACTGCATGGCATCCGCAGTTTTTCGAGCAGACCCTGTATGCGCTGAGCGCTTCGGCATTCAATCGCGGAGGGCCGCTCCCGCCCCAATACCAAATCACCTGGAACATTTTCCGTCGTCCGGATTCCGTGTGCCGGCACTATGTGGGGCCTGCAAAATACGACCACCTGTATTTTGAGGGACCCGCCACGCTGCTTTTTTTGATGACGCTTCCGTCGCTCGGACGCAGGATGCCCGGGACCACGAGGCTGGCGTTTTTATCGTTCTGTTTGCCCCTCGCACATTTTTCAAGTTACCCGTTACGCACATGGCCTATCTCCGACATTCTCTGATCCGCCCGGTCCATCCGGGGTTCTGGATCAAGACCGCACTCCACCTCCTCACTCCCGGCGGCTACGGCTACATCCGGAAGCTGCGCAGGATGCAGGATGCAAAGTATGACCACGAGCGGGACAAGCACGAGGTCCGCAAGAAGCACCACGGAGAGGGCGGATGGAAAAATGAGAAGGACGGCGACACCCTGCGGCGCGACTACGCCAGCTACGACGAATATGTGACCCATCAGAAGCAGAAGCTCGATGAGATGCTGAAGATGAAGGGCGGGTTCAGCAACTGGGACATCTGCGAATACCGGCTGAAGTTTTACTCGCGGTTCAAGCACCTGCAGGGGCTGCTTCCGTCCGACGCTCTGATCCTCTGCTGCGGGGCGCGCCAGGGCACGGAGGTCGAGGTGCTGCACGACATCGGATTCCGCAACGCCTACGGGATCGACCTCAACCCCGGGCCGGACAACCGGATCGTCCGGAAGGGGGATTTCATGAAGCTCGACCTGCCGGACGGCTCGCTCGACCTGCTCTACACGAATTGCGTGGACCATGCCTTCGACCTCGACGCCATGATGACTGAGCACGCGCGCGTGCTGAAGCCCGACGGGTTCCTGCTCTACGATATCGGGATCAACATGGAGAAGGGGACGGCCGGCCCGTTTGAAGCGGTCTCTTGGGACCGGACGGAGGACCTCGTCGTCAAGCTGCTCGGCAAATTCGAGAAGCTCGTCCGCGCCGAGCGGGACGAAAATTTTGGCGGACTCTGGCTCTGGGTCCTGCTGCGGAACAAGAAGTGAAGGAAATCCTTGGCGTTGTTCTCGTGCGGAACGAAGACCGCTTCGTGCGCCGGGCGGTGGGGAATGCCCGGGGATTTTGTGACCGCATCCTGCTGATAGACCACGATTCACGAGACGGGACATCCCGGATTCTCAAGGAGATCGCAGAGGAGGCTGGCGGGAAGGCCGATTTTCATGCGATCGCGCATCCGCGCGCATCCCACGAACTTCTGAAGCCGTTCATCGGAACGGATACCTGGGTCTTCGGCGTGGATGGAGATGAAATTTACGATCCCCGGGGATTGCAGGCATTCCGGCCGCGGCTGCTTGCCGGCGAGTTTGACTCCCGCTGGATGATTCTCGGGAACGTGCTTCACTGCGACCGGCTGGATCTCCAGAATGGCGAGGCTTCCGGATTCCCGGCCCCCCCGAGCCGGAGCATCACGAAGCTCTACAACTTTGCTGCCATCGACTCGTGGGATGGCGATACTCCTGAGCGGCTGCACGGGGGCAGCCCGGTATTCCGCCGGGGATTTGACGGACAGGAAAAGCGTCAGCTCCAGACGGAATATTCCTGGGAGGAATCCCCGCTGCGCTGCCTGCACGCGTGCTTTCTGCCGCGCAGCAGCCGGGATCAGGAAGGTGCCACCAGAGAAAATATCATGGAAACCCATCGCGGAGGCTGGGCCACCCGCATCAAACGCCTCGTCCGCCGGCTGGCAGGGCGTCGGGAGGCGTCCGACTGGAAGCGCGAACGCTATGCCCGCGGGGAACGGATGACCGTCCCCACCGCACCATTTTTCGAATGAGAATATTTTCCCAGCCTCCGCCAGTGGCCACGGTCGCGATCAACCTGCGTCCGCGTGAGGGCTCGTGGGGAGGCGCGAACCAGTGGACATCGCAGGTTGTCCGTTGGTTCCAATACAACGGCTGGCGCGTCGTGTTCGATCTGCGCCGCGTTCCGGATGCGGTCATTATGACCCACACCGGTCTCTCATCGCATACGACGTTCGGGGCCGACGAAGTCGCGGCGCTGAAAAAGAATTGCCCGCGCGTGCCGTGCCTGCACCGGATCAACGATAACGACATCCGCAAGGAGTCCGGCGAAATGGATCTCCTGCTGGAGCGGAGCAGCCGGGTTGCGGACCACACGGTCTTTGTGTCGGAATGGCTGAGGGATTACCATGCCTCGAAGTGGTTCGAGATTTCCAGACCGCATTCGGTGATCGTGCCGGGGGCGGACCCAAGATTTTTTCATCCCGTGGGCGGAGCACGGCTCGAGCCGGGATCCCCGCTGCGGCTTGTCACGCACCATTGGTCGGACAACTGGAACAAGGGATTCGATGTCTACCAGGCCATCGATGAGCTCATTGCCCGGCGGATCCGGGGCAGATTCGAGCTCCGGGTCATCGGGCGCTGGCCGAAAGATTTGAAATGGAAATCCGCGCGCACCTTCGCTCCCGCGAGCGGCGCAGACCTGGCCGGGCTCCTGCGGCAATGCCACGGCTACGTGAGCGCCTCGCGTTTCGAGCCGGGGGCGATGCATGTGGCGGAGGGTCTGCAGTGCGGCCTGCCGCTGCTTTATCACCGGGACTCCGGCGGCACAGTGTGCCAGGGGATGAAGTATGGCATGGAGATTTCCGAGGATCTGGAATCCACGCTCGCGGAGTTCGCGGGACGGCTTCCGGAATTCCGGACGAGGCTTCTTTCCGACCCACCCTCGGGCAGCAAAATGTCGGCCGAGTATCTCCAGCTCGCGCAACGGCTCCTCCTCGATGCTTAACGTCCACTATGCACCCGGCGACGGGATGGGATGGGCACTCGACGAGGATCTCCGCCAGATCCGCTCGGCGCTGTCCGGCTCGGTGCGCGCGACCGGTCCCGCCTCAGCCGATGTGATCCACACGCCGTTCTGGCAGAACCTCGGCATGGTGGCCGCACCGTTGCTCAAGCAGAGCTTCGTGATCGCCCAGGCGGACAACCCCCCGTTTTTCTATATCAAGCAGCCGGAGTTTGCAGTCGGGCAGACGCAGGTCGATCTTTGGGTCGCGCGGTCGCGCGAGGCCCTCGACCAGTTCCGGAGCCTCCAGCTTCCGGTCGAGCATATCCCGTATGCGATCGACCCCGGGCTGTTCTTTCCGATTCCTGAAAAAAAGGCCCTGCGCCGGGAATTCGGAATCCCGGAAGACGCGTATGTGATCGCCAATTTTCACCGCGACTCCGAGGGGGCGGATCTCGGCTCGCCAAAGGTGCAGAAGGCGCCGGAGTTCCTGGTCGCGATCCTGAAGCGGCTTCGCGATGCGGGCGCGGCCTTCCATGTGCTGCTTGCCGGACCGCGCCGCCACTGGCTGAGGAACGAGCTCCGCCGCGAGGGGATCCCGTTCACGTTTGTCGGCAAGCACGACGTCGGCGGAGATGATTTCGGCGTCAATATTCTCGACCGGGTCCGGCTGAACAAGCTCTACAATGCCTCTGACCTTTATCTCATCCCGTCGCGTTGGGAGGGAGGGCCCCAGTCGGCGATGGAGGCCGCCGCGTGCCGGTGCAAAATTCTCAGCACGCCGGTCGGGGTGGCGCGGGATATCCTGGAGCCGGAATCCCTTGTGCAGACAGCGCCGGAAGCCGCCGGGCGGGCGCTCGATGACATTCGCAGCCATTCTCTCGATCGGACGATCGAGCCGCAGTTCGAGCGCTGGAAAGCCTCGCACACGATCGCGGCCATGGGAGCTGGACTGCGCAGGCTTTACAGCTCGCTTCCGGAGATGCCTTCGTTTCAAAGGAAAAAGTCGAGCCCTCGCCTCCCTGTGTGGAGCGGCCGGTGTGTTCAGCTCCGGCATGCATTCCGGCGCAGGATCATTCATCCGGCGCTGCCGGCAGAAGTGGCGTGGAACCACAAGCCGGGCGCAAATGCCGACCTCGATGAGATTTTCGAAGCGCTCCGCGCCGCGCTCGGGCAGCTCGGCATCCGCATCGGCAACGCGGATGGCCCCGCTCTGGAAATTATCGGCTGGCCGGAGCGCCCGGTTTCCAGCAAGCGCCGGAACTTTCAGTGGATTGTCCCGGGCCTGCCTTCGGAGCAGTTGGTGCCGTCGGCACTGCTTGTGGTGCCGTCCGTCCAGGATGTTCTGAATCTGAGGGCCGATGGCCATCTTCAAGCGGTCGTGGTATCCGGCATGCCGATGACCGGCTTGAATCCTGCGCACGAAGCCCTGCTGGTCGAGCCCGGCGATGTCGGTGCATCGGTCCGGATCTGGCGCGCACTGGCTTCCGGGCTGCCAGTGGTCTATCCGGAAGGGACCGCCTACTACGAGCAGGTGTTTCACGCGGGGCTGCGGTATTCCCGGCAGACAGAAGCCGGCCCGCTCACAAAGCTTGCAGGAGAAAACCAGGAGGAGCTGCGGACGTTCGCGCATCTTCCCGCGCAGTCCGATGCCATGAAGTTTCTCAAGGTGCTGCTGCGATCATGAGCGAAATCATCCCCTGGCAATTCCGCCGACAGATCCGCTCGCTGCTGGAAATCCCCGCGCGCAGGGCGGCCGGGAAAAAGCTGGCATTGATCCGGCGCGCCGGACATCTCTCCGTCGGCTTCGGCGATGTGCTGGATGCAGGCCGTCCGGTTCACGGGGGTGCGGTCAAGCTGCTGCCGCTGCGCGAGGCGTTCGGCGGGAATGAGCGGGAGTTCAGCGTTCTCTATGCCGTGAGCAGCAGCCAGCCGGGGTTTGCAGCCGATCTCTTCGAGCGGTGCCGCGAATGCGGGATCCGGATTGTTTGGAACCAGAATGGCGTGGGATATCCGGCGTGGGCGGGGAGCGAAAGCGAGCGCCTCAATGGACCGATGCGCGATCTCCGCGCCATGGCGGATTATGTGATCTACCAAAGCGAATTCTGCCGCGTGTCCGCCGACAAATTTCTCGGCCCGTGCGGACTCCCTTCCGAGATTCTTTACAACCCGGTAGATCTCGAAAAGTTCTGTCCGCCTGAGGTCCGGCCGGACGTGAAGCCGCTGCGGTTGCTGACGCTCGGCACGCACGGATACCCGGGGCGGGTTTTTTCAACGATCCATTGCCTGGACGCGCTGCGGCGCGGCGGGATTGAGTCGTCGCTGACCATCGCAGGACGTTTCCAGTGGAAGGCCGGGGAGGCGCAAGTCTGCGGGCTGGTCCGGCAGCTCGGCCTCGAAAAGCACGTCACGATCCTGCCGCCGTTTTCGCAGGATGAAGCGGCGCGGCTCTACCGTGAGCACCACATCGTGATTCATCCGAAATACATGGACCCCTGCCCGACGGTCGCGGTCGAAGCGCTTGCCAGCGGATGCCCGGTCGTGGGCTCCCGCAGCGGGGGAATGCCCGAGCTGGTGGGGCCGGATTGCGGAGTTCTTGTCGAGGCCGCGATGGATTGGAGCCGCCTGATCACACCTTCTGGAGCCGAGCTTGCCGACGCGGTCCGGGCGCTGCTTCCCCGACTCGAATCCGCCAGCCAATCCGCGCGGCAGCGTGCGGAGAACCTTTTTGACGCGCGGAAATGGGTCGCCCGCCATGCGGAGATCTTCAGCCGGTTGATCAAATAATTATCCCGCCCGTCGCCATGTCGAAGCCCGGCTCAATGTCGGAAACTCGATGGAGGCTCGTGCGCGGACTTTTCGGAAGCTCCGGAATTCTTGACAACGAAACCGTCGGCTCCATGTTTTCAGAGAATGACTGACGATCCGTGCAACCGATTTGACAAGCTCGGGATGTTCCGGCTCATTGCCGACAAGATCGCGCGGGATCCCGGGTTGCTGCAAACCGGCCTCGATAATATTGCGCGATGGACCGCCAATGGCGCGGACCAGCAGCACCGGCTGCGACAGTGGGAGGGGATGATCCGCGCGGCCCAAGCATCGAAGCCCGGCATGGAGACCTTGCTCTCGGCGCTCCGGGAGGACAGTGAGCAGGCGGCGCATCTGCGCGAGTTTGCGCCGTTTGATGGAGTGCTCACAACTTTGGAGCGGCGGCCGTTTATTTTACAATGCGCCTTCCAGCATTAAAGCATTTGGTCGAGTCGGTTCGGGCGCTCGGGCAAAGCCGCAAAGTAACCGTTCTGGGTTCGGCTTCGCTTCTCGCCTCGTTTCCGGAACTCGGGGATCAGGAGCTGCTCGAAAACACCTATGATGGCGATCTGCTGCTGGATCCGATCAACAAGGAGATCGCTGGCTATTTGGCGGAGGCTGTCGGACAGGGGAGTCTTTTTCGGGCCGAGCATGGCTACCATGCCGACATCCTCCATCCGACGATTGTGGAGAGCCTTCCGCCGGGGTGGGAGAGCCGGCTCGTGGCCGTGAATGGCTTCGAGAATGTTTTCGCGCTGGATCCCTGTGATCTCGCGGCCGTGAAGGTCGTCGTCGGCCGGGAAAAAGACCTGGCGCTTGTGCGCGGGCTTCTCGGGCTTGGAAAAATCTCGGCGGATCAACTCCGCAAGCGGCTTCACGCGATGCCGCTCGGAGAAAAGGAGATGTTCCGGGCAGGAAGAAATCTCCACGATCTGACCGAGGTGTGAGCATCCCATTCATCAGCGTGGGGTTTCCGGCATGAATTCCATCCCGCGCATCTCGGTGCTGATGACGGTTTTCAATGCGGGCAGGTATCTCGACGCCTCGGTCCGCAGCATTGTTGCCCAGACGTTTCAGGACTGGGAATTTCTGATTGTTGATGACGCCTCGACCGACGGATCCGCGGAGGTCGCGGAATCCTGGGCGGTGAAGGACAAGCGGATCCGGCTGATTCGGAATGCCGGAAACACGGGGCAGACGCCGTGCCTGAATCAGGGGCTTCGCGAGGCCCGCGGGACATGGGTCGCCCGTCAGGACGCCGACGACCTCTCCCATCCGCTGCGGCTGACCCGCCAGGTTGAGCGCGTCACCGTCGAGCCAGATCTGGCTTTGCTGGGAACATGCGGAAGGATCATTGACGGGGCGGACCGCCTGACCGGCTTGCTCGACATGCCGCTCACCGGCGGGAGCATCCGCTGGAGCGCCGCGCTGCTGAATCCCTTCCTGCACACCTCGGTGATGTTCCGAAGGGATGTGGTTCTGGAGGAGTTCGGCGGCTACGACGAGGGTTTCCGCATCTCCCAGGATTACGATCTTTGGCTGCGGCTGACGGCGCGGAAGAAGTCCGCCAATCTTCCGTGGCGGCTCGTTTGCTACCGAAACCTTTCGACCGCGCTCTCAAAAACCGGCCGGGAGACCGCGTATGACGAGGCACGGAGAATTTCAGAGCAGGGGGAGGCGGAGTCATTCGGCAGGGAGCTTTCCGCGGAGGAGCGCCGGCTGGTTGCCTCGTTCCGCGAAGGGTTGGACCCGGCTGATCGGCGGGCATTTTGGCGTGTTTACAACGGCCTGCTTCCGTCCCTGACGGCCCCGGACCGGGCGCGGATGATTGCGGCTCACCATCTGAAAGTCGCCGGCGCCTGCGGCTCGGGCGCAAGAATATTGGAGATCTTTTCCGCCTTCCGCCACGATCCGGCCTTCGCTGCCCGCTGGCTGATCGAGCGTTGGCCGGGGTGATTCTACCGCACCCTGCGATCCAGGTGAGCGATGGCGAACTGGGTGGCCTCAAAAAGAAATTTTCCCGGTAACGCGGTGGTGGCGAACCGTCCCGCGAGTTCCGGAAGCGTCTCCTTCACCAGCCGCTCCCAGCGATGGAGCGTTTTCTCGCGGGTGAATTCCTTTCCGGATTTCCGTCCGTTTGCGACGAGAGCGCTCCGGAATGTGGGGTCTTCCCGCAGCCGTTGGAGATGGGCCAGCACCTCTTCCGGCGAGGCCGCCTTCAAGTAATCCGCCCCGGATCTTCCGTCCGCTGCGTAAGCCGAGTCATTTCCTCCGATGAACGGGACGCCGGCGAGCCAGGCGTTGTAGAGTTTCGTGGCCGGCTTGTGGAGCTGCCGGGAGCGCGAAAAATCCCGGATCGCGAGCGAGCAGTCCACATCGCTGTAATCATGCCAGCGGTCCGCGCGCCGGACGTCGAGACGGAGGCTCGGAATACTTCTCAAGCGTTCCAGCCAGGCGCTCTCGCGAAGCGCAGGAGCCAGATTGCAGGGATCGCCCAGAAAACAAACATTCTCAAAGACCGCACCGCGGGCGGGGTCGCGCGGCACAAGGTTCGGCTGCGTCCAGAGCGGCATGAACACCGAGCGCGGAAGCCGCCCGGCGTGCGCCCTGTTCTGCACGATGTGCAGATGGGCCGCAGGATGCGGCAGAAAATCCGCGACGATGTCCGCAAAAAAAACACCCTTTGGCGGACGCCACGAATCGTTGAAGAACCCGGAAAGCGCCAGCAGGATTCCGTCCGCTGGGATCTCCGACGAGAGCCCGCACGGAACGCCGGCGGCCTCGAGCGCGACCCATGTCTGGTAGATCCAGCATTGTGCGCAGGCGATTTTTCCGCTCTCCTCCAAATTGCGGATCGAACCCGATTTCCAGGCCTCCTGGTCCGGGCCGCCCGGCAGATATTTTTCCGGCAGATAAAAAGTGACCCGCATTTGAAACTCGGAGAATAAATGAACCAAGGAATCCTGCAAGATTGGGGGGCCAATGCCGGAAACATCCGGAGCCGGGTGATCCTCGTGCTGTTCCGGCTCGCGCAGTGGTTTTACCGCCTGCCTGCGGATTGGCGATGGCTGGGGTTTCCCTACTTGGCCTTTTACGAGGTTTTCATCGGCTGGGTGCTCGGGATCGAGCTCAACCACAAGGCGAGCATCGGGCCCGGGCTGAAGCTTTTCCACGGCACGGCGCTCGTTATTCACGGCGGGTCGGTCATCGGCTCGCACTGCACGCTGCGGCACTGCACGACGATCGGGATGAAGAGCTCTCCGGATGATGTTCCCCTGATCGGCGACCATGTGGACGTCGGGTGCAACTCGGTGATTATCGGACGGATCAAAATCGGCGACGGCGCGGTCATCGGAGCCGGCTCGGTCGTGGTGAAAGATGTTCCCGCAGGCGCGGTGGTCGTGGGCAATCCGGCGCGGCAGGTCCATTCCGGGCCGTCGGCCCGTCCGGCATGAAGTTTCTTTTTTTATCCGACCACGCCCATCTGGCGCTGGATCCCGCGGCCACGCGCATCTCCGGCGGATCACAGCTCCAGGTGGCGCTGCTCGCCCGCGAACTGGCTGGTGCCGGACACCCGACGACGATTCTGGGTGCCGAGACCGGGCAGACGGATGGGGAGATGATGCAGGGCGTCCGCCTGCGCAAGGCCGGGAGATTCGACACCGGAGCGGTTGGGGCAACGCTTCGGGCGCTTCCGAAAATGTTCAGGATCCTGCGCGAGGAGAAGCCCGACTATGTCATTGTTTACGGATGGACGTCGCTGCTTTTCCTGCTCGGAATCCTCAAGCGTCTGCTTGGCTGCCGGCTGGTTTTCGTCTGCGCGCTCGACGCGGAAATCGACGGCGGGTTCCGCCGTGAGAATCCCATTCGGGGGATGCTCTTTGGGAAAGGGATGGAGCTCTCGGATTTCCGTTTCGGGATCACCCGCCACCAGGCGGACCTCTTTCACAAAAGGGGGATGGCCTGCGAAGTGACACGCCTGCTTCTCCAAAAGGCAGACTTTGCGTCCGGCGACAACAAAGCGGTCGACCTGCTCTGGGTTGCGCGGTGCCATCCGGTCAAGCAGCCGATGAAATTTCTGGATCTGGCCGGGCAGTTTCCATCCGCCCGGTGCCGGATGATCTGCTCGCCGCAGGACATGAGTTTGTGGCAGGACGTGCGCGCCAGGGCGGTGGGGATGGACAACGTGGACTTCATCGAGAGTGCGCCTTACAGCGAAATCCAGGAGCACTTCAACGCCGCGCGGATTTTTGTGAACACCTCGACCGAGGAGGGGGTGCCGAACACGTTTATCCACGCCGGGCTCGGACGGGCGGCCATCGCTTCATTGCGCGTCGATCCCGATGGCATGTTCGGGGTTTTTCAAGCCGGGTTTTGCGCGGGGGATGGCATGGAGGCGCTGGTGTCGGGGACCGGGCGGCTGCTGGCGGATCCCGAGGAGCTGGAGAAGGCGCGGAGCGGGGCGGTCCGCTTTGTCAAAGAGTGGCACGGAAACGCGGCGAATGTGGAAGCGTTTCTCAACGGCCTGGGTAAGCGCCCCGCGCGCTGATCAGTTCGAAACGCCGATGTATTCCGGAGCGATGCCGCCTGCGCATTTGTCCCGGCGCACAAAGACCTCGTTGTCGTGGTAGCGCCCGACGAAGACGTAGTTTTCCCAGATCCATCCGTAGGTCAGTGGTGCCCAGTTTTGGAATCGTGAGATCTCGGTGCCATTGATCTTGCGTTGGTTCACGACGATGACCGCCGGGGGGGATTTCGCCACCAGGTCAAGAAAGTAGCTGTGGAAAGTTTTTTCGCCGACCGTGTTGTCCACATAGAGGTTGTGGAGCGGTGACGGGCGGTCGGTCATGAAGTTGATGGTCGGAGAGTAAGGAAGACACAGGACATATTCGCCGGGTGAGGAATGCTTCAGGATCGCATCCCTCAACCCCGGCAGCCAGATCGCCTCGCGGTCCCGCACGATGACGTTCACTCCATTGAGTGCACGGAACCCGCGCGAGACCTTTTTTTTTGCCGCGATCGAGCCGGAGGATTCCTTGGGAAACGCGTGGGAGACGTAAATTGCGGCGACGAGCAGGCAGGCGGCGGCGGCGGTCCATCCGGCCCACGCGGCCCTGCCGGGGGGGGCGGCGAGAGAATTGCGCCCGCACGCCCAGGCGACGGTGGCGAGAGCGGCAAAGAAGGGCACCATCATCTCCGCGATGTGGACCGTGTCAGGGCGGAAAAAAAAGTATTGCGGGAAAAGCGTGAGCGAGCACCCGATTACGGTCAGCGGATAAAGGGCGCGGAATTTGGCGTCCGGATCTTTTCTGCGGATCGCCCGGAAAAGAAAAAAGCTCCCGGCCAGAATCGCGGAGGTCGAAAAAGCGATCGGCAGATAGGTGCTGAGGGCGAGGGACTTTTCGGACCAGGAAGGCTTTTCCCACACGTCGGCGAAGCCGGCGCGAGCGAGCGCCCCACGGTCTTCCCAGGCCTTGCCGGCCTGTGAGGTTTGCTTTCTCGGAGCGGAGGCTGGGGGATGTGTCGCGGCACCCGCCGCAGCTTTTGGCTCGGCATGCGAAGCCGGCGCGTGCTTCTTGATGAGGATCAGAAGCTCCCCCTGCAGCATGTGGGCCCAGCCCGTGTATTGCGAGAGGAAGGCTTCTCCGTAACCTCGCGCATTCGCGTCCATCGCGAACGGGACATGGGCCATAAACGCCATTCCCAGGCCGGCCAGTGCGGATAAGAACGCGATCCTCACGCGGCCTGCCGTTATTTCACCGAGAGGATAAAGCAGGCAGAGCCCGAGGAAGATCGCCAAGCAGAACATTCCGAGATCGATGCGAAACAGGAAGGTCAGCCCGAGCCCCAGTCCCGCGGCCGCAGCCCAGGCCAGGGTGCGCCCGTCCGTCCGGTGCGGTAAGACAAGGGCGGACGTGAGAAGAAACGCGTTCAGGATCCCCAGAAACGGCATGTAGTTCCTGAAAAGCATGCCCGGAATCAGGATCGCCAGCATCGCCGGGATCGCGGAAAACCACGCGTTGCGGGTGTAGCCGTGAACGACAAAATACGTCAGCAGGCCGGATGCCGTGCAGATCGCAAAAAAATACCAGCGCAGCGCGAGGTAGTTCGGCCCGGTGAGCTCGAACAGCCCGGCGACGGGCAGAAACCAAAGGACATTGTAGCCGAGGAATGTGTCCACGATCGGCCGCTGGCCGGCCATCAGCCGCATCGCCACCACGCCGGCCGTCCCGCCCTCGCCGCCTAGGTTGAGCCCGGCATTGGCATACAGGGCGTAGTAAACGAGGGCGAATCCTGCCAGGAGCCACGGCATCGCCAAGCCAACCCTGGGGTTTTGAGCGACCCCCCCCAACGTTCTCCGGATGGATCGGGTTGGCGGCAGGTTCACAAGGTCAGCTCCGGATCTTTTCAAAACGGGCAAAAGCCGCCTCCCACTCCGGGATTCCTGACGGCTGGAATTCCTCGAGGGCGAGGGTTCCAGCCTCCAACGAGCCGAGCATGACGCGGCCGCTCTCGGCGCCGAGGTCGCAAGCGATGTGGTGGGTGGGCATGGGCCTGTAGTTTTGCAACAAGCCCCCGGGAAATCAAAATCATAATTTACGGACGTGCCTTGATGGGAGAGGATGGATGCGCCACCGAGGATGCTGACAGGCGTTCCCAAGCCGGCCTTTCCTTTCACCAACTTGAAACGCACGACCATGAAGATCCTTGTCATCCGCCACGACAACATTGGGGATCTGATCATCACCACCCCGGTTTTTCGTGCGCTGCGGGAGCGTTTCCCCGACGCGCAGATCGATGCCCTGGTGAATTCGTATAATTTTCCGATCTTGCAGAACAACCCGGATTTGAGCCGGATCCACGTCTATACAAAAGGCAAGCACCGCTCCCCTGGGGCCAGCTTGCTGATGACTCATTGGCGGCGATTCCGGCTCATGTTGAGGCTGCGCTCCACGCATTACGATACGGTGATTGTTGCCAATTGGGGCTACCATCCCCGCCTGCTGCGCCCGGCCCGGTGGATTGCCCCTGCGTCCATCATCGGGTTTGTTCCCGCCCGCACAACGATCCCGGGCATCTCGCACGGGATCCCCATCAACACCGCCCCCCGCCACAGCGTGGAGAAGGCATTTTTTTTGCTCCGTCCGCTCGGCATCGAGGGGCCGCCCCCCCCTTTGCGCCTGGTGCCGGATCCGGGGGAGAAACGCCGGGCGCAAGATCTCCTCCGTTCGCAGACGTGGTTTCGTCCGGACCGGACCGTGGTCGGGGTTCATATCAGCTCGCGCAAAGAGCTTCAGCGTTGGACCGGGGGGCAATTTTCTGAATTGATCAAGCGCCTGCACGCGAAGGACGGTTTCCAGTTCATGCTCTTCTGGTCACCGGGCGACGAGAAAAACCGCATGCATCCTGGCGATGATCAGGCGGCGGCGTCCATTGTCGCCTCCACGTCAGGGCTGCCTGTTCTTCCCTATGCGACCGGGCGGCTTGAGACGTTGATGGGAGGGCTCTCCGTTTGTGATGCCATGATTTGCAGCGATGGGGGAGCCATGCATGTCGGCGCGGGCCTGGGCCTGCCGATCCTCTGCTTCTTCGGCGACTCGCCCCCTCAAAACTGGCACCCCTGGGGTGTGCCCTACGAGCTGCTCAACCCCGCCACCCGGAACGTGAAAGACATCCCGGTGGAGGATGCCGGGGCCGCGTTTGAACGGCTCATGGGAAAAATGTCCTCATCGTCGTGAGGCAGCCCGTCTCCGAAGCGGCGGGCGCCTTGCGGGCCGATCACGCCGGGATTTCGTGGTGGTGGAACTGAAGCTCGTAAAGGTTGCGGTAGAGGGTCGATTTTTCGAGCAATTTGTGATGCGTGCCGGCGTCAACGATCCTGCCTTGATCCATGACGACGATGCAGTCGGATTTGAGGATCGTCGAGAGCCGGTGGGCGATGGCGATCACCGTCCGCCCCTCAGAGAGTCGTTCGAGGGCGGCTTGGATCATGCGCTCGGATTCGGAATCCAGCGCGGAGGTCGCCTCGTCGAGGAGGAGGATCGGCGCGTTCTTGAGCAGAGCCCGGGCGATGGCCACCCGCTGCTGCTGGCCGCCGGAAAGAAGGCTGCCCTTATCGCCGACGACCGTCTCGTATCCTTCCGCCTGGGCCAGGATGAAATCGTGGGCGAAGGCGGACTGCGAGGCGGCGATGATCTCCTCGCGCGTCGCCTCCAACCGCCCGTAGCGGATGTTCTCGTAGATCGTGTCGTGAAAGAGGAACGACTCCTGCGTGACGACGCCAATCTGCTCGTGGAGAGACTTCTGGGTGAGGTCGCGGATGTCGTGGCCATCGATCCGGATGCACCCCGACTGCGGGTCATAGAAACGCAAAATCAGAGAAAGGAGGGTGCTCTTGCCGGCACCGCTTGCCCCGACGAGGGCATATTTTTTTCCGGAATCAATGGTGAGCGAGATGTCCTGGACCGCCGCCTTGTTCACGCCGTAGGAAAAGCTCATGCGGTCGAACTCGATCCGCCCGGCGCTGTTTCTCAAAACGACGGCATCCGGCTTGTCCTGGATCTCGGGCTGAAGTTTCAGCAGGTCGAAAATATTCGTGGCTGACGCCATGCACTTTTGCATGAGCATCGGAATTTTGCTCAGGGATTTGACCGGGTTGTAGAGGAGGAAAATCCCGGCGCAAAGCGCGGCGAATTTAATGAAGCTGATGTGGAAGTAATAGACATACATCAACGCGAGGACCACGCCGAGCGCCGATACCGACTCGATGAGCGGCTGGACGATGTCCGAGCTCCTCCGCACGCGCAGGCTGTTCCTCCACTGGATTTCGCTGGATTTGTCAAACTCCTCCGCCTGGTAGCTTTCGCGGGCGAACGACTTGACGATCCGGATCCCGGCGAACGATTCCTGGAGGATGACGGACATTTGCCCGGCCTCGTTCTCCTCCGCCCGTCCGGCCTGGCGGACTTTTTTCCCAAAGAAGACCACGGGGAAAATGCAGATCGGAAAAAGGAGAAGGGTGGTGAGGCTGAACATCCAGTCCAACTTGACCAGCACGATGACTCCAGTGAGGACGGCGATGGGGCCTTGAACGATATCCCCCGAGATCGTGGTGAGCGCGTTCTGGGCCATCCGGGTGTCGTTCATCACCCGCGAAATGAGCTTGCCCGCCTTCGCGCGGTTGAAAAATCCCAGCGACTGCGACATCAGGTGCGCAAACAATTTTGTGCGGAGGTCGCGGAGCACCCGGAGACTCACCCAAGCCAGACAATAAGAGCTCAGATAGGAAAAGAGCCCTCTGGCCACCATGGCTGCCGGGATGAGCAGCGCGATCCAGAAGACCTTCTCGACGCCCGGCCCCGAATCGACCCCGGATTTCAGGATTTGGGTGGGGGAGACGGGTGAATGGCCGGGAGGCAGGATGGCATCGCCGGCGAGTTTGATGACAAGAGGAAAGGTGCCGTTGAGCACGCCGGCAAGGCTTCCGAAAACCAGACCCAAAATGAACCGCTTCCTGTAAGTCTTGAGATACTTGAGCAGGTGAAGGTAGGGCTCCCAGAACGCCTTGACGAGTTGAGGGAACGGCAGCTTTTGTTTGGACATGAACCGCGCATTCTGTAGCAGCCCGCCGGAAATCAAAAGCTTTTTGGGTTGATGCAGTCTACACTGCCCCGAATGTCCACGACGCACCGGTTTTCCATCCGCACCCGGCTCGCCTACCGTATCGAACAGGAAGGCTGGTTGCTGCTGAACATGGCGGCCGTGAAAACCGCGTCGCAGCGGATCCTGACGGAGAGCGTCTCGAACAGCCGCGGGATCAAATTCCGCGAGCACGTCGTGCCGGAGGGAACCACCCGGTTCCATGGGCTCGCCGCGCCGGCCGGCGGCCTGGAGGTTTTTTACGAGGCCGAGGTCGAGCGGGATATCTCCCCCGCCCGCGGTTCGCGGAATCCTCCGGAGTCCCCGCTGGTGGACCTGCCGTCCGGCGTGGTGCGCTACCTTTATCCCAGCCGGTATTGCGAATCCGACAAGCTCGTGCGGCTCGCCGCAAAAAGCTTCGGCGATCTCGCGCCCGGCCACGAGCGCGTGGCGGGGATCTGCAATTGGATCCACACAAACATCGACTACCAGCCCGGCATCACCGACGCGCACACGAGCGCCGTTGAATGCCTGACCCTGCGCGCCGGGGTGTGCCGGGATTTTGCCCACCTCGGCATCACCTTCTGCCGCGCACTGGGAATTCCGGCGCGCTACGGCTGCGCCTACGCCTACGGGCTGCAGCAGCCGGATTTTCACGCCTTCTTCGAGGTGTGGCTCGGCGACCGCTGGTGGTGCTACGATCCCACCCGCCTTGCCCCGCAATATGGTTTCATCCGGGTGGGAAGCGGCCACGATGCCGCCGATACCTCCGTCGCGACGATGTCGGCCTCCGTGCAATTTGAATCCATGGAGATCCAGGTGGAAAAGCTTTCCGCCGGACGCGTCCACTATGCGAACGGGCCGGTCGGGTTCTGAGGCCGGTTGAACGATACAAAAACAACTTTGTTTGAATTGCGTTTCGCGCGCTGATAGCGTGCCCGCTCCTCCTATGAACAAGCCGCGTTTGAGTTTTTGGGCCATTTGGAACATGAGTTTCGGTTTTTTCGGGATCCAGTTTGGCTGGGGTCTCCAGATGGGCAACATGTCGTCGATCTATGAATACCTCGGCGCCAAGGAGAGCGAGCTTCCGCTGCTCTGGCTCGCGGCCCCGCTCACCGGGCTGATCGTTCAGCCGATCATCGGCCACATGAGCGACCGAACGTGGGGCCGGATGGGTCGCCGGCGGCCGTATTTTCTTGTCGGCGCGATCCTGGCCTCCCTCGCGCTTCTGGCGATGCCGCATTCCTCCGCGCTGTGGATGGCGGCCGGCCTGCTGTGGGTGATGGATGCCTCGGTGAATATCAGCATGGAGCCGTTCCGCGCGTTCGTTGCGGACCTGCTGCCGAGCGAGCAGCGCACGGTCGGTTTTGCGATGCAGTCGGTCTTCATCGGAGCCGGTGCCGTGATCGCCTCGAAGCTTCCCCAGTGGCTGAACGACTACGCCGGGATCAGCCTGGCGACCGGGCCCGGGCAGCCGATTCCCGCCACCGTCCACTGGGCGTTCTCGATCGGGGCGCTGGTGTTCATCCTGGCAGTTCTCTGGACGGTTTTCACGACCCGCGAGTATCCGCCCGACGACCTCGAGGCCTTGCGCCGGCGGAAGGGGGAGGGGCTCGGAGAAATCCTGATCGCGTTCCGCGAAATGCCATCGCGCATGAAGCAGCTTGCGCTCGTCCAGTTCTTCACGTGGATGGGGCTCTTTTGCATGTGGATCTTTTTTTCTGTCGCCGTCGCCCGCAATGTGATGGGCGCGACAGATACGAATTCGGACCTCTACAAGCAGGGGATCGCGATCGCCAACAATTGCTTCGCGTCCTACAATTTCGTGGCGTTCCTTGCGGCCATGGCCTTTCTCTGGCTGGGCCGGGTGATGAGCGCGAAGTGGATCCACGTGATCTCGCTGGCGTGCGGAGGCCTCGGACTGGCGTCGGTTGGAATCATCCGCGACCCGCATCTGCTGATGCTGGCCTTCGTCGGAGTGGGGATCGCCTGGGCCTCGATCCTCTCGATGCCATACGCGATGCTCTCAAATTCCCTCCCGCCCGCACGAATGGGAGTCTACATGGGCATCTTCAATTTCTTCATCGTCATTCCCCAAATCCTCGTGGCCATCCTGCTCAGCCGCGCGATGGAGCAATTCCCGCAGGTCAACCGCCTCAGCGCCGTCGTGTTTGGCGGGTTCTGCCTGCTTCTTGCCGCCGTGCTGACATTGCGGGTCAAGGCGGACGACCGCCTGGAAGTGTAGCCGCGATGCTGAGCCGCCGTGTTTCTATCGGGGCCGGGCATTTGGTGCTTCGCGCGGTCACTCCCTGACACCGCAGGGCGGCTGAACTCCACCGCGTCAGGATGAAAAATCGCTAACGCACTCTCAATGAACGCATTGAGTGTCGCAGGCCGTCTGCGCGGGTTTCCGTCATTTGCAAATGCCCTGCCCATGGCCGACATTCTCCCATGAGCAGGCACCGTTGCTCTCACATCCGCGACCGCCGTCGGCATCAGAAGAGAAAATCCTTTATTCGCTGGATCGGGGTGGCCATGTATTCCGCGGCCAGCCTGACCTCCTCGCCCGGGGCCACCATCAGGACTGTTGATTCCCCGAAAACGAAGAAGGCGGGAAGCACCCAGCTCTCCTTTGAGAATGATTCCTGGTCCTCGGACTCCACTCCACGCACCGATCCCCCCCCCTCCGACGCCATCCCTCAGTATCCGTGGCGCACTGCCATTGTCACCACGACTTTCTGGATCGGCGAGAAGCCCTCGGCCAACAATCCCGTCCCGAACCGCAAGAGTTGCTGGGATTCCCGGTGGGCGGAGAACTACGGCGGCACGGATACGCCCCAGCGCGGCGAGCGGCGGAGCAACTACATCCCGCAGGCATTCACGCCCCGCCAAAATCCCTTCTACATCGCCCTTCCCTACAATGACATGACCTCAAAGGGCCACAAACCCGAAGCCATGCAGGTTATTCCCTGGTTCAAAAAGGAATACCAATCTGCCTCCCGGTCCGTTTGCAAAGGCCGGTGGATCGCGATCCGGCGGGGGAGCCGCGTCTGCTATGCGCAGTGGGAGGATGCCGGCCCGTTCCGCACCGACCATGCGGACTACGTCTTCGGCAATGAAAGGCCCCAGCCCAATCTCAACCAGGGCGCGGGCCTCGACGTCTCGCCCGCTGTCCGCGACTTTCTCGGCATGGACGACACAGATGTCACGGATTGGAAATTCGTGGAATTCGCCGACGTCCCCGCCGGCCCCTGGGCCACGTTCGGCGACAACAACACCTTCGTCATTAACCGTCGCGCGGAGGAGGAAAAAGAGGACCTCGCCCTCGCAGCCCGATCGGCTTCCCCATCGGCGGCCGCAGCGGAGTAGGCCGTTGCCTCGCAGGTGGGCGTTTGTGTTTGGAATCCCGCCGGCAAGAGAGCAACATGTCCAAGTGCCCGCAAAGCCTCTGCTGATCTATGATGGCGACTGCCGGTTTTGCTGCCGGTGGGTCGGAGCATGGAAGGCGGTCACCGGCGACCGCGTCCTGTATGAACCCTCGCAGATCGCTGGGCCGAAATTTCCCCAGGTCCCGCCGGAGAACTTCGCGCGCGCCGTGCAGTGGATCGGCGCGGACGGCTCCATCTGCTCCGGTGCGGAGGCGGTGTTTTCCGCACTGGCCACGGCGACATGGTATGGCCGGATGGCCTTGACGCTTTATCGCAAGGCGCCTGGCTTCGCGCGCCTGGCAGAGGCTCTCTATGCCGGCGTGGCTGCCCGCCGGGGCTTCTACTCGAATCCGCACTACCCCGGCGAGGATTGGCCGTAATAGGCCGCATCTCCGTGCTTCCTGAGAAAGTGTTTTTCCACGAGATGCCGGCCCAGACGATGTGCTGCGGGATTGATGGCGAGGGTCTTCAGCGCCATGTTTGCCACGATCTCAAGCGCCAGCGCGGTTTCGACGGCTTTCTCGCCAGACGGCCCCCATGCGAACGGGCCGTGGTTGCGGACCAGAACGGCCGGGGAATCCAATGGGTCCATGTCGGAAAACCGCTCGACGATGACGTTGCCGGTTTCCCATTCGTAGTCAGCCTCGACCTCCCCGGCAGTCAGCGCGCGGGTCACCGGCACGGAGCCGCGGAAATAGTCGGCGTGGGTGGTTCCGAAAACCGGGATCTCCGCCGCGGCCTGGGCGAATGCCACCGCGTGGCGCGAGTGGGTGTGCACGACCGAACGGATCCCGGGAAAACCGAGAAAAAGGCGTCGGTGGGTCGGCGTGTCGGATGACGGGCGCAGGGAGCCGTCCACAACCCGGCCATCAAAATCGACGATCACCATGTCCGCCGGAACCAGCCGGTCGTAGGCGACCCCGCTGGGCTTGATGGCAAAAACTCCGAGCTCGCGGTCGCAGACGCTGACGTTGCCGAATGTCAGGTCCACCAGCCCGGTGGCCGGCAGGGCCACGTTCGCGGCATGGCATTCTTCGCGGAGGGATTCAAAATCGCTCACGCGACAAACCCTCCGGCAAGGTGGTGATAAACCTCGTTGAAGCGCAGTTCCTTTTTGAAATCATCGAGGCGGGTCTCGTTTCCGATGACAAGAAATTCGATGCCCGCCATCGCGGAAAAATCCTCCAGGTGCTCGCGCGTCACCGTGTAGCTGTAGGCGGTATGGTGGGCGCCCCCGGCCTGGATCCATGCGCCGCACGCGGTCTTGAAATCCGGGCGGCACTTCCAGACGGCTCGGGCCACGGGAAGGTTCGGCAGCGGCTGCGGCGGGGTGATGGCGTCCACTTCGTTGACGATCATGCGGAACCGGTTTCCGAGGTCCACGAGCGTCGCGTTGAGCGCGGGTCCGGCCGGCGCGTCGAAGACCAGGCGGACGGGATCCTCCTTGCCGCCGATGCCGAGCGGATGAATCACGCAGGAGGGTTTTGCAGCGGCAATCGAAGGGCACACTTCGAGCATGTGCGAGCCGAGCACGAGGTGGTTTCCTGGTTCGAGGTGGTAGGTGTAATCCTCCATGAACGAGGTTTTTCCGCCGAGATCCGAGGCCATGACTTTCATCGCTCTCAGGAGCGCCGCAGTCTTCCAGTCGCCCTCCGCACCGAAGCCATACCCGTCGGCCATGAGCCGCTGGACGGCGATCCCGGGCAATTGCTTGAGCCCGTGGAGATCCTCGAACGTGGTCGTGAATCCCGAGAAGCCTCCCTTTTCAAGGAACCCGCGCAGGGCGAGCTCGATGCGCGCCGCGTCGCGGAGCGATTCGTGGCGGTCCCCGCCTTTGGCCATCGATGGAGCGAGCGTGTAGGCGTCCGCATATTCGCCGGCGAGCCCGGTCACGGCCTTGTCGGAGACATCGCGCAGCGCGGCGGCAAGATCGCCGACCCCGTGCCCATTGACCGAAAATCCGAACGTCATTTCCGCGGAGACCTTGTCGCCTTCAGTGACCGCGACCTGCCGCATGTTGTCCCCGAACCTCACAAACTTCGCCCCCTGCCAGTCGTGCCACGCGCGCGCGGCGCGGACCCATGCGGCGATCCGCCCGACGACTTCGGGATCCTGCCAATGCCCGACGACGACCTTGCGCGAGAGCCGCATGCGCGAGTGGATGAACCCGGCCTCGCGGTCGCCATGAGCCGACTGGTTCAGGTTCATGAAATCCATGTCGATCGAGCCCCACGGCAGGTCGCGGTTGAACTGGGTGTGAAGATGCAGGAACGGCTTCCGCAGCGCGGAGAGCCCGCCAATCCACATTTTCGACGGGGAGAACGTGTGCATCCACAGGATCAGGCCCGCGCAGGACGGATCGGAATTCGCCTCCAGGAGCGTCGTGCGGATGGCATCCGGCGTCGTGAGAACCGGCTTGAAGACGAGCGGCAGCGGAAGGTTCAGCCCTTTGGCGATCGCCTGGGCGTTGGATGCAACCTGCTTGAGAGTCTCGGGACCGTAGAGGTGCTGGCTGCCGGTGAGGAACCAGATTTCGGGAGTTTTCATTTTGTGACGGATTGTTGGATTTCGAGAAGTTCTTTCATCGTGCGGGAGAGGTCGGAGGCACGGTTGACCCCGCCGAACGCGTCGTGCAGCCCCATGTAGAGCCGGTAGAGCCGGTTGTAGGTTTTGCGGGCCGCCGGGCGCGGCTTGTATTGCACCGGCTTCACCGAGGTCATCGCCTTCTGGGCGGATGGAAAATCTCGGAACTCGCCCGCCAGGACGGCGGCCGATACCGCCGAGCCGAGCGCGCAGGCCTGGCTCGACCCCGCGACCTGCATCGTGCGCCCGGTGACATCGGCGTAGATCTGCATGAGCATCGGGCTCTTCTCCGCGATGCCGCCGGCGCAGACAACCCGCTTCACCGGCACCCCGTATTCCTCGATCCTCTCGATGATCGCCCGCGCACCGAACGCGGTCGCCTCGATCAGCGCACGGTAAATTTCCGCGCGTGTCGTGTGCAGCGTCGTCCCCACCAAAAGCCCGGTGAGCATCGGGTCCACAAGGATCGTGCGGTTCCCGTTGTTCCAATCCAGCGCAAGGAGCCCGCTCGCCCCCGGAGCCTTCGCGGCGGCTTCCTTTTCCAGCCGTCCGTAGAGCGCGGCGTCGCCCGCACAGACGGTTTCGATCCACCACTTGAAAATATCCCCGACCGCCGACTGCCCGGCCTCGATCCCGTAGAACCCCGGCAGAATCGCGCCTTTGACGATCCCGCAGATCCCGGGGATGTCGGCGACATTTTTTGTGGCCGGAACGACCGCGCAATCGCATGTCGATGTGCCGATGACCTTCACGAGCGTCCCCTCGGCGATCCCGCTCCCGATCGCCCCGTAGTGGACATCCATCTCGCCGATCGCGATCGGAATCCCCGCGCGCAGGCGGAGCCGCCCGGCCCAGGCCTTGCAGAGCGCGCCCGCAGACGCGGTCGCATCGTGCGCCTTCGCGTAGAGCCGGTCGCGGAGGCCGGCCAGCTTCGGATCCAGCATCGAAAGAAACTTTTTGTCCGGCAGCCCGCCCCACTCATCGCAGTAGAGCGCCTTGTGCCCGGCCGCGCAGATCCCGCGGCGGACCTCCCGTGGATCCGTCACCCCTGCAAGAACGGACGGAATCCAGTCCGAAAGCTCGACCCAGGAATACGCCGCGTCAAAAACTGCCCGGTCGGTTTTCAGGCAGTGCCAGATCTTGCTCCAGAACCATTCCGAGGAATACGTGTTGCCGCACTTCGCGATGAATTGCGGACGGTGCTTCGCGGCGAGCTCCGTGATCCGCGCCGCCTCGCGCCAGCTGGTGTGGTCTTTCCAGAGCCAGCATTGGGCGTTCAGATTTTTCCTCCACTTCGCGACCGTCCCGAGCGCGCGGTTTGCGGCGTCCACCGGGATCGGGCTCGACCCGGTCGTGTCCACCCCGATGCCGATGATCCGGTCCGCGCGAAACCCCTTCGTTTTTGCAGCCTCCGCCAGCGCCCCGCGCACGCATTTCTCCAGCGCGGTCAGATAATCTCCCGGATGTTGCCGCGCGAGATGGTGGTCTTTGCCGTCGAGCAGGATGCCCTCCTTGCCGGAGGGGTAGCCGACGACGCAGGCACCGAGTTCCCTGCCATCGGAGCACCGCACCACCAGCGCGCGCACCGAGTTGCTTCCATAATCCACGCCGAGGGAAAAATTCATGCCCGCAACTCAAGACAGGATCTGCGGAGTTGTAAATACGCATCTCACCCTGTAAAATGAGACGCGGGATTGGATCGAGGCGGCGGGGATCAAGTCGGGGTAGTTGAGGGGATGAGACCTCCGATCCGCACGGTCGCAGCCCCAATCAGCGGGCCGCACGTTGAAAGAATGTCCGGCGAAACATCCCGGGATCAGGGTTTTTTCACATTCAAGCGCAGGAATGTCGGCACATCGAGATCCTCGCCCTCGACGATCGTCGGTTCGATTTTCTCGAATCTTCCCCGGGCGACCGGTTCGAACTGGAGGGTTTCCTGTTTGATTTTCGGCGAAGCCGGTTTCGTCGCGGGATGCGGCTTTGGCGGCGGCTGCTGTGCGGCGGGGCGCGGCGGTGGGACCTGTCGGACGGGCGCGGGTTCCGGCAGGGGCTCCGGTTCCGGAGCTTCCGCTGCTTCGTGCGACGGGGAGGGATCGGGTGAGACCGACCGTTCGGGTTCCGGCTCAACGGGCACCGGCCGGGGTTTGGGCGGGCGTTCCACCGCTGGAGACGGGCGGGGACGGACGGCTGGCGCGGCAGCGGGGGCGGCCGCTCCGGCCTTCGCGAGGATCGTCACGACGACCGGCGCATTCTTGTCCTGCGATGTGCTGACCCCGAGATGGAGCATCGACCCCTCCGAGGCCTGGCGGGCGATCTCCTGCATGATGGCCCCCACCTCGGCGAACGAAAGCGAAGGCGGGCCGGAGAGATGGACAAGGACGCTCGCAGCCTCATCGAGGAGACGTCCCCGGTCCAGAAGCGGGCTCTTCAGCGCGCGCTCCAGGGCCTCATGGGCGCGGTTGTCGCCGGCGGAGGCTCCGGTTCCGAAAAGACATCCGCCGTTCCCGGCATTCAGCACAGAGAGAAGGTCCGGAAGGCCGACGCCCAGCGGACCGCGGGCGGAAATCAGGTGGGCGACCGCAGAAATGCATCCGCAGAGCAACTCGTCGCAGGCGGCAAATGTCTCGGCCACTCCGGATTTCGGCGCGGCCAGCTCCGCCATCCGGTCGTTTTCAAAATGGATTACGGCGTCGGCATGCGCGCCGATCTCCTGGACTGCTGCTGCCGCCTGCGAGGTCCGGCGGCGCCCCTCGAATCCGAACGGCGTCGTGACGATCGCGATCAGGAGGGCTCCGGTCTGCTTCGCCGCCTCGGCAACCATTCCTCCCGCGCCCGAGGCGGTTCCCCCGCCAAGGCCGGCACAAAGAAATAGGATATCCGAACCCGCAAGCGCCTCCTCGATCTCCGAGAGCGACTCCTTCGCCGCATCCAATCCGATCTCCGGGTCTCCGCCGGCCCCCAGCCCCCTGGTGGTCAGCGGCCCGAGCGAAACCTTCACCGGTGAGACCGATGAGGAAAGCGACTGCTGATCCGAGTTGATCGCCACGGTTTCCAGCCCGGGCACTCCGGCCATGGTGATCCGGTCCGCGAGGTTGACCCCCGCATTTCCGAGCCCCACAAGCCGCACCACCGGAGTTTGCGAACGGTCGAGATATTTTGGAAACGAGATCATAGGACTCTAGGACGAACGGAATTTTTTAAACACTTTCCCGAAAATATTGCCAAGAAACGACGGTTCCGGCATCTCGGAGCGGACCGCCTGCGCATATTTCGCGAGGCCGATGCACGTGGAAAACTGCGGATTCTCAAATGCGGACGTCGGGCCCGAGACCGCCTGGGCGCGCGTGAGGTGGACGGGCATGTCGAAGACCGACTCCGCGATCCCGCGGATGCCGCGGATCATGCTGCAGCCTCCGGTGAGCATGACGCCCGAGCCGAGGAGCCGCTCCGGAACCTCGCCGGCAAACCGCTTGCGCAGCAGCCCGAAGAGCTCCTCGAGCCGCGCGTGGATGATCATGTTCAGCATCTCCCGCTCGACCTCCTTGCCCGAAAAGCCGGTGTCATTTTTCAAAACAATTTTTTCGCCCGGGAGGGATTTTCCGAGGTCCGCCGATCCCTCCTCGATTTTGAGTTTCTCCGCGCGGGTGATCGGGATCCGGAGTCCGATCGAGATGTCGTTGGTGATGTGATCGCCGCCGACGGCCAGAACCCCGCTCTGGCGGACCGCCCCGTCGAGATACACGATGTAGTCGGTGACTCCGCCGCCGATGTCGATGACCAGGGCCCCGGATTCTTTCTGATGCTGCCCGAGCACGACCTGCGCGGAAGCGAGGGAACTCACCACCACGTCCTCGACCTCGATATGGCATTCCTTCACGCAGCGGATCGAATTCTGGATCCGGTTCGTCACACCGTGGATGATGTGGAAATCCGCCTCCAGGCGGCTTCCCAGCATGCCGACCGGATTGAGGACGCCCTCCTGCCCGTCCACGTAGTAGTGCTGGATGATCGAGTGGAGGATGGCATTTTCCTTCGGCAGGCTGATCTCCTTCGCCTTGTATTCGACCTCCTGGATCTCCTCCTCGGTGATCTCGCCGCTCTCCTCGGGGATCGCCGCCGAGCCGCGGTTGTTGAAGCTGTGGATGTGGCTTCCGGTGACCGCGAGCCAGACGCTCTTGATCTCGACGTCGCTTTTTTCCTCCGCGTCCGAAAGCGCCTCGCGGACGCAGTTCGAGGCATTTTCAAAATCGACGATCTCGCCCTTGCGCACGCCGCGCGACGGCGTTTCCCCGACGCCGAGAAGCCGGATCTCCCCGTCCTCGCGGCACTCCGCCACGACGGCGCAGACCTTGGTGGTGCCGATTTCCAAACCGACATGAATATCATCCCGAGCCATCAGTTTTTCCTTCCTCCGCTTGATGCGGTGCGTTGATTTGCGCCTGCGACCCTCTCCGTGGCAGGCGGAGCCATCACGAACGTGACCGGCGTGTTCCGTTTCACCATGAGGTTGACCGAGTCCAGCTCGCGCCCGGAATCCCGGCAGTGTTCGAGCAGTTGGCGCAGGCGTGCGAGCTGCTCGGAATATTCTTCGGTGGAAAAGGTGACGCGGGCATTCCGGTCGCTCACCACATCCACGCAATAGCCCTTGGAGATGTTCATGGTGCGGATGTTCAGCAGGCACTCGGGGTGGCGGGCCACCTCGTCGAGGAGGGCGAGCGCGCGATGAAGATCCTCGTTGTGGAGCGGCTCCCCGTCCCGGATGTTGTCGCTCTGCACACCATAAATCACGGGGAGGTGATAGAACTCCGGCTGGATGATCCGGGGCTTCATCAGATATCCGGTCTCGTCCACAAGGAGGGATTTCTCCGGGTCAAACGGATCGGCATCCTTCTCCAGCGGGGCCACCCAGGCCACGGGATCGCGCGCGGTGACGGTGATCGAGATCTGGTCCGGGAGATGCCGCTCGATGCAGACGTCGCCGACCTGCGGAACCGCCCGCAGCGCCCGCTCGGCATTCGAGAGATCGACGCGGAAAATGTTCTCCCCCTCGCGGATCCCTGTCTCCTCGAGCGCCTCCTCGCGGGTCATCACGCCGTCCAGCTCCAGGGTGACGTGCTTGAGCGTGTATTCGGAGTTGGAGAAAAAGAATTTGTCCAGCGCGGTGGCGATCCCCAGCCAGGCGGTGACGCAGATGATCACAAGGAGGGCAGACATCCAGAAAAGCGAGCTGACCTTCTGCCTCCGCTGGCGCCGGGCGGTCACGGCGCGAACCTTCACATTGAGCAGATGCTGGCCGCGCCCCGCCGGGCGGAGCCTGCGGTTGCCATGTGGTGAGGGTGACGAGTGCCGGATCATGGGATTTTTCTGGCGAGTGAAAGGCCTGCGATTTCCTCGCAGAGGGAAGGGAAATCGAGCCCCGCGACCGCCGCGGCCTTCGGAAGAAGGCTGGTTTCTGTCATCCCGGGAATCGTGTTGATCTCGAGCACATTCAGGCGGCCGTCCGGCGCGAGAAGGATGTCCACCCGCGAATAGACCTCGAGCGCGAGCGAACGGCATGCGGCCAGCGCGGCGGCCTGGATGTTCGCTGCCACCTGGGGCGCGAGTTGGGCGGGCACATGGTAATCGGAAGCGCCTTTCGTATACTTGTGCTCGTAGTCGTAGAAGCCCTCGTGCGGGACAATTTCCACGATCGGCAGGGCCTCCTTCCCAAGGATCCCGATCGTCAGCTCGCGGCCGGTGAAAAATTCCTCGACGAGAACCCGGTCGCCATAGAGGAAGCAATCGTCCAAGGCGGCGGGAATCGCTTCCGGCGATCGGACGATGTGAACGCCGACGCTCGATCCCTGGCGAGGGGCCTTGATGACGCAGGGGAATTTCCACTCCGGGCCCTCCCCCCGACGGACGGCCCGCCATGCGCAGGTTGGCACTCCCGCCCGGTCGAAACATTCCTTCGTCTCAATCTTATCAAATGCCAGCCGGCTGCCCGCGGCCCCTTCCCCGGTATAGGGAACTCCTGCCGCATCCAGGAGGGACTGCAGTTCGCCGTCCTCCCCAAACGTGCCGTGGATCATGTTGAAGACGAGCTGCGTGTCCGGCGGCAGGTCGAACCCCGGCCCGGCGACATCCGTCCCGTGGACCCGGGCCCCGCACTTGCGGAGCGCCCCGGCCACGGCGGCCCCCGAGCGCAGTGAAACCTCGCGCTCTTTTCCCGGCCCGCCCATGAGCAGTGCGACGGACAAGTCTTTGAGAATTCCCTCGTAATGTCGCTTCATGCATCAACCCCCACAATTTGAACTTCTGTTTCCAAAGTGATCCCCCGCACCCGCTCGGCCGCCGCCTGGATCTCCCCGATCAATGTCAGCACCTCGCCGGCGGTCGCCCCGCCGTCGTTCACGATGAAATTGCCGTGAACCTCGGAAACCCGCGCATGCCCGACCGCAAAGTTTTTGAATCCGAGCTCGTCGATCAGCCGACCTGCCGGAACCGGGCCGGGATTTTTGAAGATGCAACCCGCGCTTGCGGCGACCGGCTGGGATTCCCGCCTCTTGGCGGCCGACATTTCGATCAGGCGGTCGATCTCGTCCCTGCTGGCCGGGTGGCCTTTCAGCACGGCCGACAGCGCGTAGTTCTGCCGCAGCATGGGGACGCTCCGGTAGTGAATTTCCATCTCGGCGGGAGTGCGGGTGAAGATGTTTCCATCCTGGTCGCAGAACCTGAGCCGCACCACCTGGTCGAAGGTCTGGAAACCCATCGCGCCGGCATTCATGCGGAGCCCGCCGCCGAGGTTCCCGGGAATTCCCTCCATCCACTCGAACCCGCCGATCCCCGCACCGCGCGCGAGACCGCTGAGCTGCTTGAATTTCACGCCGACGCCCGCGGTGATCTCCGCGCCGTTCACCTCGTGGCGCAGGAACTCGCCGCGCGACAGGTGGGCCACGACGCCCGGAATCCCGCCATCGCGCACGAGGAGATTCGATCCGCGCCCCATCACCATGAACGGGATCGCCTCATCGAAGCAATACTGCACGAGATCCGCGAAGCCTTCCCCGGTCTCCGGTTCGACCCAGAACTGGGCCGGTCCCCCGACGCGCATGGTGGTATGCTTGGAGAGCGGCTCGTGGAGTTTGATCGTGCCCGGCCCCATCACGCCGAGAAGCTTTTCGCGCGTGGCGAGATCCCCGGCCAGCCGGGCGCCGGCTTCGTGGATGTTGCCGGCACCGAGGCTGATGACCAGGTCGCCGTCCTCAATAATGACCGCCGCCGATCGGTGGATGCTGGCCACCTCCGGAACATGCTGCGCGGAGGGATGCCCGCAGGCCTTGAGCGCCTCGACAATCGTGGCGCCCGAAACTCCGGGAATGGGTTTTTCGCTGGCGGCGTAAACATCCGCAACGAAGACGTGGTCCGCGTCGCCAAACGCCTTTCCAAACTCGTCCTTCAGCGCGAGGGTTCGCGTGTAGCGGTGCGGCTGGAACATCGCGAGCACGCGCTTCCATCCGCCGGTGCGCGCGGTCGCGAGCGTGGCGGCGATCTCGGTGGGATGGTGCCCGTAATCGTCCACCAGAAGGTGCGTCGTGGATTCGTATCGAATCTCAAAACGCCGCCTGGCACCGCGGAAGGTTTCCAGCGCGGCGGCGATCCGGTCGAAAGAAATTCCGAGCTCGGTGGAGAGCGCGATGACCGCGAGGGCGTTCACCGCGTTGTGCGCGCCCGGGATGTTGAGCGCGATCTCCCCGAGGGGCGCCCCGTCCTTCGCCACGGAAAACCGCGAGCGGAAATTTTCAGTCGTCAGGTTGAGGATCCGGTAATTGCACTCCGGCGCGTGGCCATACGAAACCGCGCGCGGATGCGCGGAGCAGACGCGCCGCGCACCGGCATCATCGCCGCAGAAAAAGATGTGGCCGGACGTCTGCCCGATGAGCTTCGAGTAGACGGCGTCGATGGCGGCGAGGTCCTTGTAAAAGTCGAGGTGCTCGGGCTCGATGTTGAGCACGATTGCATGGGCCGGATGGTAGTTGATCAGGGTCCCGTCGCTCTCGTCTCCCTCCGCGACAAAATATTCGCCCTCCGAGTCCCAGCGGGCGTTGGTCCCGAGGATCGGGATTTCCGCGCCGACATAATGCGAGGGCTTGAGGCCTCCGGAGCGGAGCACATGGGCCGCCATGGCGGAAGTCGTCGTCTTCCCGTGCATGCCGCAAACCACGATGCCCTTCTTGGCCGCCATGATCGCCGCGAGGGCATCGGCGCGACGGACCATCGGAATGCCCAGCCGCTTCGCCTCGTCGAAGGCCGGATTCCCCGCCTTGATGGCCGACGAATAGATGACGATCTCCGCATCCTGGACGCTCTCGGCGGTCTGCGGGGATGCAAACTTCAGCCCCTTTTTCTGCAGGCGCTCGACCTCGACGGTCACCACCTTGTCCGATCCGCTGACCTGATGGCCGAGCGCGAGCAGGAGTGCGGCAATGCCGCTCATCCCGGATCCGGCCACCCCGATCAGGTTCACGCGCTTCGAGGCCGGGCCGGTGAGAGCCGACTGGAGTTCCGGAAGCGTCATGTCGAGGCCTCCTTCACCGCGCGCTCCATCTCGTCGGCCACATTCTCCGCGGCCGAGGCCGGCGGAATTCTTTTCGCGGCAAGCGACATCCGCCCGCGACGCTGGTCGTCTTCAAGCAGGTTGGAAATCATTGCCGCCAGCTTCTCCGCGCCGGTTTCCTTTTCGGTCAGCGCCTCAGCCGCACCCGCGTGGACGTAAATCTGCGCGTTTGCGGTCTGGTGGTCGTCTGTCGCAAACGGATACGGGATAAGGATTGACGGCAGGGCGAACTGCGAGATCTCGCTCAGGCTGGAGGCCCCGGCCCGGGAGACCACGATGTCCGCCGCCGAATACGCCTCCTCCATGCTGTGATGGAACGGCGATACGTAGTGCGGAATCTCGTCGCGCTGGTAGTTTGCGGCGGCGAGCCGGTCGTCGCGGTCGCCGGTCAGGTGGATGATCTGGACTCCAGACCCGCTCAGCAAAGACGCGGATTTGAAGAGGAGCTGGTTGATGCCCGCGGCACCCTGGCTGCCCCCCATGACGAGGACGGTCTTTTTGTCGGGATCCAGATGAAACGCCTTCCGGGCTGTCGCGCGGTCCATCGGCTGGCCGAGGTTTTTCCTGACCGGCGTCCCCGTGACGACGCACTGCGCACCCGGAAAACGCGCCTCGGCTTCTTCGAATCCGAGAAATACCTTCGTTGCAAACTTCGCGGCCAGGCGGTTCGCCCTTCCCGGAATCGCATTCGACTCATGGATGAACGCGGGCAGGCCGCGCATCCGGGCCGCCAGCACCGGGGCCGTGGAGGTGAAGCCGCCCATTCCGAGGACGACGGATGGGCGGAATTTGCGGTAGATTTTCCCGCAGTGGGAAAAGCTTTCCCAAAACCGGCGGACAAACCTCACGAACGCCGGCGAGACGATCATGCTCGGCATGCCGATCGAGGGCAGCTTCTCCGAGCGGAACTCGGGCCTCGCCTTGAGGGCGGTGGTGTCGATTTCTTTTTCCGATACAAAAAGCAAAACCTCGTGGCCGCGGCCATGCAGCGCCTCGGCGACAGCCAGGCCCGGGAACAGGTGGCCGCCGGTTCCGCCGCAGGCAATCACAGCCCGGAATGGCGCAACCTTCATCATAGTCGTGGTTGGATCCGGGCGCGGAGGAGCGCGGGAGCCAGGCGGGCAACCAGCGGCCGGCCCTGGCGGTGGACGTTGACGAGCAACCCGATCATGAAAAGGCACACCATGAGATTTGAACCTCCGTAGCTGATGAACGGGAGCGGCATGCCCTTGTTGGGAAGAAGGGATGTCGTGACCCCGATATTCACTGCAGCCTGCAGGGAGATCATCATCACCGCCCCGAACCCCAGGAGCAAGCCAAAGCGGTCCCGCGCATTCGTCGCGACGAGCGATCCGCACAGGCAGATCAGGAGGTAGGCGGTCACCGTCAGCAAAGTGATCCGCAGGCCGAGCTCCTCGCCGATCATTGGAAAAATAAAGTCGGTGTGGGCGTAGGGAAGGTAGAGCATTTTCTGGCGGCCTTCCCCGAGGCCGAGGCCATCGACCCCGCCGGAGCCGAAGGCGATGAGCCCCTGGAGCTGCTGATAAAATTCGTCGGGGTATTTGTCCGGGTGCAGAAACGCCAGCAGCCGCCCCTGGCGCTCGGAGATATTCATGCCCAGAAAGAGGATGCCCCCGACACCTGCCAGTCCCATCAGGAGGAGCCAGCGCATCGCTGCGCCGGCGACAAACATCATCGCCACGCCGGTCGCTCCGATGAGCGCCGTGTTCCCCATGTCCACCTCCAGAAGAATCGGAAGCAGGAGAAGACCGAGAATCGCCATCGGCGCGGCGAAGCCCATCAGGAATCCCCTGGATTGCTCCTCGAATTTTGAAAACCACCAGGCGAGGAAAAAGAGGCCGCCGATCTTGGCGAACTCGCTCGGCTGGAGGACCCCCACGCCGACGTTGATCCAGCGGGACGAACCATTGAGCCGGAGCCCGATGTGAGGGACGAAGCAGAGAAGAAGGAGGAGGAAGGCCCCGCCGAACCAGACCCACCAGCTCCGCTCCCAGAAATGATAGTCCATGCGGGCTGCGAAAAACGCGACCGCGAGCCCGACGCACAGCCACATCAGCTGGCGCTTGACGAAAAAGTAGATGTCCCCATGGCTGTCCTGCGCGAACGCGCTCGTGCTGAAAAGCATCACGATGCCGAGGACCACAAGGCCCGCGACTGTCAGCAGGAGAAAGAGGATGCCGTGTTTTTGCATGGAGAGTTATTTCCGGAAGCTCAGGAACTCCACCGGAGTGGAATTCCGGACAAACGCTTACGGGACGATCAATTTCTGGCCGATTTGCAGTTTTGTCGGGTCCTGGATGTTGTTGGCTTTGATCAGCTCGCTGTAGCTGACCTTGAGTTTTTTTGCGATCGAGTAGGGGTTGTCTCCCTTGGCAACCGTATAGCTCTTGTCGGCGGCCGACGGCTTCGGAGCCTCACTGACAGCAGGCTTCGGGGGAGCCGACGCCTCCACCGTCTTCACAACCGGCGTCGGTTTGGCATCCGGGCTCTTGACTGCGGGGGCTGTTTTCGCCTCGGAGGTTTTGGGAGCGGGAGCGGCTTTGACCTCGGGGGATTTTGCAACCGGCGCCGCCTTGGCCTCCGCGGTTTTCGCGGCGGGCGTTTCCTGCCTGGCGGGTGCCGTGCCGGGCCTGGCGGGGATCTTGAGAACCTGGCCGATTCTGAGGGCGGAGTTGCTGCCGATCCCGTTGGCCTGCTCGATGGCTTCAACGGTGGTTTTGTGTCCCGTGGCGATGCGCGTCAGCGTGTCGCCCGCCACGACGGTATATGTGGCTGAGGCTGATTCCGGCTGGCTTTTTGCCGGCGCCTTGGCCGGAGCAGACAGAGCGGCCGGGGACTCATGTGCCTGGGCGGCGGTCTTGGCCGCGGAGGCGGTGACGACATCCGGAGTGGCGGTCGCCGGCTGCTCGGCAGCGGCCGGTTTTGCGTGCTCCGGTGCGCCATGCCGGCCCTTCAGGGCATTGAACGCGAAGACACCCCCGACGGCGAGGATGTGCAGAACGAGGACGACGATCAGGGCGTGCGAAAATTTCATGTTCGGCTCGGACTCGCCCTCATATTCCTCGAAATCTTTTTCGCTGGCCGCGGCTCTCGCGTGCAGGGTTTTCACCATTCTGCGCGGGACCCGGCGGGGTGTGGGCGGGCGTGGTATGGGTTTCATTTTCATGTGGGTTTTACAGTTTTGGCTGGAGTTCGTTTGCGTGGGTTTTGAAAAGGTTGCCGCGTTCCCCGTAGTTGCGGAACATGTCGAACGAGGAGGTGCCGGGAGAAAAGAGCACCGTGTCGCCGGAGCGCGCGAGACCGTGCGCCAGGGCGACCGCCTCCTCGAGGTTTGAGGCCTTGTGGCACGGGACGTCCCGCCAGGAGTTTGCGATGCGGTCCTTCATCTCGCCGATGAGAACCGCAGCCCGAACCCTCTCGCGCACAAGGGGCGCGATCGCATCGAACTCGAAGCCCTTGTCCTTGCCGCCGGCAACCAGGATGACCGGTGAGTTCTGCGAGCGGATCGCCATCTCCATGGCATCCAGGTTCGTGGCCTTCGAGTCGTTGATCCAGCGGGCACCGTCCAGCTCGCGCACAAACTCGCAGCGGTGGGCGGGCGCGGTGTAGCCGGTGACCGCTCCGGCCATGAGGTCGAATTCGACATCGAGCGCGTGGCCGATCGCGAGCGCGGCCATCAGGTTTTCCGCGTTGTGGATCCCCCGGAGCCGGGTGGCATTCTGGTCGAGGATTTTTTGTCCTCCGAAGCAGATCCAGCTGCCATCGAGGGTGAAGTCCGCATCGCGCGTGTGCGCGCTGAACGTGATCCTGCGGGCGGCAAGCGGCGGGAGTTCGGAGGCGGCGTTGACGATCGCGATATCCGACGCGGCCTGGTTTTCAAAGATCCTGAGCTTCGCATCGCGATATTCGTTCATGCCCGGATACCGGTCGAGGTGGTTCGGGCTGAGGTTCAGCCACACCGCGACCTGCGGGCGGAATGACCGGATCGTTTCGAGCTGGAACGAGCTCACCTCGAGAACCATCACGTCCAGTTCGTGGCTCAGCCGGGTGGCGGTGGCGAATGGCAGGCCGATATTTCCGCTTGCCATCGTGCGCACCCCGCAGGCTTTCAGCATCTCCGTCGTCAGCTCGGTCGTCGTCGTCTTCCCGTTTGTCCCGGTGATCGCCACAGCCGGGCACGAGCATTCCTCAAAAGCCAGCTCGAGCTCCCCGATCACGGGGATGTTTTTTCCCAGCACATTCTGAACGAGCGGGACCGCCGGATCGATGCCCGGACTGAGGACCGCAACGTCGTAAACCGTGGGATCGCTGTCGGCCGCCGGGCCGAGAAGCACACGGATCCCGCGGGCTTCCAGTCCGGCCGCCTTTTCGCGGAGCGCCGGGCTGTCGCCGCTTTCGCAGACCGTCACGCCAGCGCCCTCCTCGCACAAAAGCAGTGCGGCCGCCTCGCCGCTGTGGCCGAGTCCGAGAACAACCGCATTTTTTCCACTGTAGATCATTTCAACGGAGTTTGAGCGTGGCGAGGCCGAGCAGGGCGAAGAGGACGGACATGATCCAGAACCTCACGATCACGGTGTTTTCCTTCCATCCGCTCAACTCGAAATGGTGGTGCAGGGGCGACATCTTGATGATCCGCTTTCCAGTCAGCTTGAAGCTCGCGACCTGCAGGATGACCGACATCGCCTCGATGACAAAGACGCCGCCGACGATGACGAGAAGCAGTTCCTGTTTGCAGCAGATCGCCACGGCACCGAGCATCCCGCCGATGGCCAGCGAGCCGGTGTCGCCCATGAAGACCCGTGCAGGATGCGCGTTCCACCAAAGGAACCCGAGGCACGCACCGAGCAGCGCCGTGCACAGAATCGTCAGCTCGCCGGAGTAGACCACAAACGGAACCTGCAGATACGTGGCGGCCTTGATGTTGCCGGCGAGGTAAACCAGCACCGCATACGTGGCTGCCACGGTGGCCGTGCAGCCGGTGGCCAGTCCGTCGAGACCGTCGGTGAGGTTCACCGCGTTCGACGTGCCGACAATCACGAGCAGATAAAAGATGAACGTCCCCCAGCCCAGGCTGAAAATCAGCGGCTCCTTGGAGAACGGAATGTTGAGCTGCTGGGCGATTCCGGCCAGCTTCGGGTTGCTCAAAAAGTAAATCGTGAACACCGCCGCGAGCAGGCACTGGAGAATGAACTTGAGCCGGCTGCTGATCCCCTTCGAGCTCTTCTTCGTCACCTTCAGCCAGTCGTCGTAAAATCCGATGGCACCGAGGAAAAGCGTGCTGAAGAGAACGAGCCAGACAAACGGGTTTTCCGGCTTGGCCCAGAGGAGCGTGGAGAGGACGATCGAGCCGACGAGCAGGATCCCCCCCATGGTGGGAGTTCCCATTTTTGCGCCGTGCAGCTCGAACAGTTTATGGACCTCCTCCTTGCTGCGGATCGGCTGGCCGAGCTTCAGGGAGATCAGCTTCCGGATCACCCAGTTTCCGAAGATGAGGCTGATCAAAAAGGCCGTGATCCCCGCGCAGATCGCGCGGAATGTGATGTAGGAAAAGACGTTGAACGCCTTGAAAAAGTCGTTATCGATCCCCTGCGCCTGGGCCCACGCGCTGAGGTCTGAAAGGTAGTAGAGCATTATTGTTCGAAATTTTTCAGGACGGTTTCCATGCGGGCGGACCGGCTTCCTTTGACGAGGACGACATCGCCGGGCCGGGCCAGGTTATCGAGCATGAGCGAGGCCGACGCGGTGTCATCCACCTCGTGGATCCTCCCGAGCCCGGTCTCGCGCGCCGCATCCGCGAGGGAAGCGGTTTCCGCTCCAACTGTGATGAGGATGTCGACAGTTTTCCCGGCGGCGGCCCCCGTGCGCCGGTATCCTTCCAATTCGTAATCTCCCAGCTCGCCCATGCGTCCGAGGACGGCGATCCGGCGCCCGCTGCCCGGGAGCGCGCGCAACGTGGTCAGGGCGGCCACCATGGAATCGGGGTTGGCATTGTAGGTGTCGTCGAGGAAGGAGATCCCCCGAATGATGCGGTGCTGGAGCCTTCCCCCGGCAAGGCGTGTTTGAGGGAGGCCCGAGACCGCATCCCCGGGGGAGATTCCGAATTCGATCCCGGCGGCGACGGCGAGCAGGGCGTTGCGGACCATGTGGGAGCCATTGCAGGGGATCGAGGTGTCGAAGGACTGTCCGCCGGCATGGACGACAAACGAGCATCCCTCGATGGTCTCGACCAGGGAACTCGCGGTGATGGTCCCGCTGGAAAGTCCCGCGCGGACGACCCGGGCCTTCGTGCGCGACGCGATGGCGTCCGACTGGTCATCTTCGGCGGAAAGGACCACAAATCCTTCCGGCGGGACGGCCTCGGCGAGCGCGCCTTTTTCGAGGGAGATGGCCTCGCGGGTCTTCATGTATTCGATGTGTGCGATCCCGATGTTTGTGATGATGGCGGCATCCGGTTTTGCCAGGGCGGCCAGCGGGGCAATCTCGCCGGGGTGGTTCATCCCGATCTCCCAAACAGCGGCGGTGTCCGACGTGCTGGCGGAGAGAATCGAGAGCGGCACGCCGATGTGGTTGTTCAAATTTCCCTCGGTCTTGACGACCTGGAAGCGAGCGCCGAGGACGCCGGTCGCAAATTCTTTCGTGCTGGTTTTTCCGTTGCTGCCGGTGATGCAGAGCACCTTCAATTTCAGGCGGGACCGCCAGGCCGCCGCAAGGCGGGTCAGCGCATCCAGCCCCGACCCGGCGAGCAATACCGGAAAATCCGCCGGAAGCCCGGACGCCGCCGACTCATTGTCGACCAGCGCGGCTGCCGCCCCGCGGGCCGCCGCGTCCGCCGGGAACAGGTTGCCATCGAAGTTGTCTCCGCGCAGCGCGACGTAGAGGTCGCCGGCCTGGATCGTCCGCGAGTCCTTGGAGATCCGCGCAACCATTGTCCGAGCGTCCCCGCGGAGGAGCTTTGCCCCGGACATCTCCGCGATTTCTTTGAGTGGCAGCGGGTCCATGGTGTCAGGCCTCCGCCTTCTTGTGGGCCATCGCCTTCCCGGCGACGTCGACATCGTCGAATGTGATCCGGCGGTCCGCGAATTCCTGGTAGTTCTCGTGGCCCTTCCCCGCGATGAGCACGATGTCTCCCGGGGCCGCCAGTTCGACCGCGCGGCGGATCGCATTCTCGCGGTCGGTGATCTTTTCAAAATTCGTCCCGCGCATTCCGGCCCGGACATCCGCGAGGATGTCCTCGGGGTCCTCGCGGCGCGGGTTGTCCGAGGTGAGGATCGACCAGTCGGAAAATTCCTCGGCGGCCGCAGCCATGAGCGGGCGCTTGGCGCGGTCGCGGTCGCCCCCGCATCCGAAAACCGTGATCAGCCGGGACGGCTTCAGTTCCTGCAGCGTGCGGAGAACATTTCTGAGGGCGTCGTCCGTGTGGGCGTAGTCCACGAACACATGGAAATTCCGCTTGGCCGGAACGCGCTCGAGGCGGCCGGGCACCTGGGGAGCCGATGCGAGCGCCGCGATCGCTCCACGCAGCTCCACGCCGCACGCCGCCGCAGCCGCGAGGGCCGCGAGGACATTGTAAATATTGAAGAGCCCGATCAGTGGCGTCCTCACCAGAAAACTTTTTTTCCGGGCATCGAGATGGAAGACGGATCCCGTCCCGTCGAACTGGATGGCGCTCGCGCGGAAGTCCGCCCCCACGCCGCGGCCGAACGTGACGGCCTTCACGTTTTTTCCGAGCCTCTCCATGAGCAGGTGCCCGTGCCGGTCGTCGGCGTTGATGATCGCGCGGCCCTTCTTGTGCGTCTGGGCGGCGAGGCTCTCGAAGAGGAGCGTCTTCGCGTCGAAATACGCCTCCATCGTGCGGTGGTAATCGAGATGGTCCTGCGTGAGGTTGGTGAAGACCGCCGCATCAAACTCGATGCCCCTCACGCGCTTCTGCACGAGGGCATGGCTGGACACCTCCATGGCGACCGCTTTGGATCCGCAATCGCGCATGCGGGCCATCATCTCCTGAAGGTCCGCCGATTCGGGCGTCGTCCTCGGCGCGGAAATCTCCTCGGATCCCACAACATATTTCACCGTGCCGATGAGCCCGCTGCGGAGCGAGGCCGAATCCAGCACGTGCTTCATCAGAAATGCGGAGGTCGTCTTTCCGTTTGTTCCCGTCACGCCCGCACATTTCAGCGACCGGTCCGGGTGGCCGTAAAATGCGGCTGCGATGTCGGCCATCGCGGCCCGCGCATCCGGGACCTGCACGACCGGGCAGCCGCAGTCCACAACGGGCGATTCCGCCACCACGGCGGCCGCGCCTTTTTCCGCGGCCTGCCGGGCGAACTCCGCGCCGTTTGTCCTTGTCCCGGGCAGCGCAAAAAACAGGCTGCCCTCACCCGCGAGGCGGGAGTCGTAGGCGAGCGAGGTGATCTCCGGATCGGCAAGAATATCCGGCATTCCGGCGGATTGAAGGAGCGTGGTGAGCCTCACGGGTCAGTTCGTCCTTTCCTGCTTTTGCTCGCGCAGGGCGAGCGGTCCGGTCGGCTCCGCGCGGAGCGAGGGAACGAGGTCGAGGTAGCGGGCGGCCCGCTCGCCGATCCGCGAAAAAATCGGGGCGGCCACGAGCCCGCCGTAGTTCAAATTCGAGGCGACCTTCGCATCGTCGAGCATGACCAGGCAGACGAACCGCGGGTCTTCCTGCGGAAGGTAGCCAACGAACGAGACGACATATTTTCCCTGGGCATAGCCGCCGGAGGGGCTGACTTTTTGCGCGGTGCCGGTTTTGCCGGCGACCGTGAACCCGGCGATTTTCGCCAGTTGCGCCGTGCCCCCCTCGCCCACCACGCCGGTCAGCGCCTCGCTGACAAAGCGGGCGGTCTTTTGGGGAACGACTTCCCGGACAACTTTCGGCGGCTTGCTGACCACGACGCTCCCGTCGGAATCCTCCACGGAGCGGATGATTTGCGGAGCAAGCAGCCGGCCTCCGTTTGCGATGACCGACATGCCCATGGTCATTTGCAGCGGAGTCACGGCGACCGACTGCCCCATCGGCATGCGGGTGATGGTCAGCTTGTCCCAGCGATGCGGGGGATGCACGAGGCCGGGGATCTCGCCGGGCAGCTCGATACCGGTGCGGTCGCCGAATCCGAACCGCTTCACATACTCGTAGAATTTGGTGTCCCCCATCATCAGCGCCATTTTCGCAGAGCCGATGTTTGAGGATTTCACAAGGATGTCGTGGACGCCCATCGAGCCGTAACCGTGGTGGTCGCGGAGGATCCTGCCGCCGTAAGCGAAGGCCCCGTTCTCGCAGTAGATCGATGTCTTTTCGTTGACCTTGCCTTCATTCAGCGCGCCGGAAGCCACGACGATTTTGAATGTGGACCCGGGCTCGACCATGTCGATGATCGCGCGGTTTTTCATCTGCTCCGATTTGGCGTCGCCCGGATGGTTCGGATCGAAGCAGGGGCGGTTGGTCATGGCGAGAATCTCGCCCGTGTTGGGATCCATGATGATGCCCACCGCCATCTCCGGCCTGAGGTCCTTGAATGCCGAATCCAGCTCATCCTCCAGAATCGCCTGCAACCCCATATCGATCGTCAGCCGCACGTTCAGGCCATGGACCGCCGGCTCCTCCTGCCCCCGGTAGAGCATGATCTCGCGCCCGGTCCGGTCGTGCTCGATGTAGCGGTATCCATCCTGCCCGCGAAGGGATTTCTCCATCGACATCTCCACGCCCTGGATTCCGGCGCCCTCATTGTTTAAAAATCCGAGGACATGCCCGAGCATCTGGCCGTTCGGGTAGGTGCGGACGGCGTCCGGCTCAAAATACAGCCCGCGCAGGTTGGCATCCTGGATCGCCTTCCCCAGAGCGAGGGCGGTCTCCTCGGCGAGTTCGTGGCGGATGACAATATACTTCCGCCCGCTGGTGAGCTTGGCGCAAAGCTCCTTCTCGTCCATGCCGAGAAACGGGGCCGCGACCCTGGCCAGGGCGGCGGGATCTTTGACATGGGATCCATCCGCGACGACCGTGCGCACCGGAAGGTTCGAGGCCAGCAGCTCCCCGTTCCGGTCAAAGATCAGCCCGCGACGGGCGTGGATCACCTGCCGCATCGTATGCTTTTCGGCCGCCATCTGCGAATATTCCTTGTGCTTCGCCACCTGAAGCTCGACCAGCCGTGCCGAGTAGGCAGTAAAAACCATCGCGACGGCAGCACAGGCAAAGCCGGTGCGTGTGCGTGCCGTCCACCTCATTGGCGGACGCCTTCGTTGAAGGCCGTGCGGAGGACGCCATCGGCCGTGGCCTGCGCGGGAGGCGTCAGGCGGGCGATCGCGTTATCCTGGATGAGCTTCATGGAGATAAAGCCCTCCGCGATCCGCTGCTGCAGCATCCGGCGGGAGGAGAGCTCCGTGACATGGGCCAGCAGGGTCTCGTTCTGCGAGCGGACGTTGGCGATCTTCCGCTCCATCTGCCGGATCTCCTCCGCCAGCGCGAACTGCTGGTTTTTGATGAAGAGAAAGAACAGCGCGCTGACGCCGACGAAGAGGGCGACCAGCATGCATCGGATGAGCGAGGACAGGTGGACGGGATTGACTTGCTTTCTGCGGTTGGCGTTCATGGCGTGGTCTCCTTCAGTTTTTCCACGACGCGGAGCTTGGCGCTCCGTGCGCGGGGGTTGTTCGCAATTTCTTCGGCGCCCGCATCCATGGGATGGGGTGTGAGAAGCCGGAAAATGCGGTTGGGGTTGCGGCGCGGCTCCGGCCACTCCGGCCGGTCAACCCACTCCTGGCTGTGGTCGCGGAAGAAGTGTTTGACGATCCGGTCCTCGAGCGAGTGGAAGGTGATCACCGCGAGCCGTCCGCCGGGAGCGAGGTTGGCGGGGATGGTTTCAAGCGCCTCCTTCAACGCTCCCAGCTCGTCGTTGACCGCGATCCGCAGCGCCTGGAAAACCCTGGTGGCCGGATGCCGGCCGCTCGTTCGCGGGGCCACGGAGGAGACCGCGGCCGCGAGGTCGAAGGTTGTCGCGAACGGATGCTGCACCCGCAGGGCACCGATCCGTGCGGCGATCTGCATCGCGCGCGGCTCGTCGCCGTATTCCCGGAAAATCTTTGCCAGATCCGCGACCGGGCTCGTGTTCACAAGGTCCGCGGCGCTCAGGGCCGAAGCGCGGCTCATCCGCATGTCGAGCGGGCCGTCCTTCATCAGCGCAAACCCCCGCTCCGCCGTGTCGAGCTGGTGCGACGAGACCCCGATATCCAGCAGCGCGCCCGCGAGGCCGCGCCTCTCGCCCAGATCATCCAGCACGCCTTCCGCCTCACGGAAGTTCGCCTCCACGAGCCTGAGGCGGGATCCGAACCGCGCCAGCCTCCGGCGCGCCTCCTCAATGGCTTCGACATCCTGATCGAGCCCGATGACCTCGGCTCCGCATTCCAAAAGGCGCTCGCTGTGCCCGCCCCCCCCGACGGTTCCATCCAAAAACAACATTCCCGGCGCGGGGCGCAGCAGGGCCGCCACCTCGTCCAGCATCACCGGGACATGGTAAACGGGGCCGTTCTCGTCAGTTTTTTCCAAGAGTGTTTCCAGCAGGTCTTCGCAATCCAAGAAGTTCATATGCGTTCCGGGGTCGGATTTTAATGGTGGCGTGTCCGGTGGGTTTTCCATCTCCGGATTTCCCGGGATGGAATCCGAAGAAAAATGTCCGGCCGCCTTTTGCCATCAGGTTGATTTCCTCATTGTGGTTTCATCTCAAAGGCCGCTCTCCTCGGCGGCGGCCTGCAGCGCAGACCGGTTGGTGGCTTCGTTCGCCTGGAAGTTCTTCACGGACCAGATTTCAATCCGGCCGGGCGAGCCGAGAAAAACGACCTCACCGTCGAGCTGCGCCCACTCGCAATGGGATTCGGGAAGAAGGATCCGCCCCTGCTTGTCGGTGCTCACAGCCCGGGCCGAGGCGTAGAATGCCCGGATCGCTCCGCGCTTCTGCTGGGCGGTCAGCTTGGTGGATTCCTGGAACCGCTGCTCCCATTTCCCCAACTCCTCCTGCCGCATCACCATCAGCATCCGCTCGCCGGGATGGGGGGCGACATGAAACTCCTCGCCCTCGCCGGAAACCCACGCAGACGGAATCGCAACACGCTTCTTCGCGTCCAATGAACGCGGGAACGTGCCGGAGTAAATCGTCGCCTTTGTGGATTCCTGCCCCATGAGTTAGTGGATATAAAGTGGCCCAATCCGCCACATAGTCCCACCTTTCACCATTTTTCCCCACTTCGGTCAATAGATTTCTGTGATATCCACAAGAGGATTCTGAGTCTTCCATGCTTCAGGATTTTCAGAATTTTCCGATTGAATGCGAAGCTCTGGACAAGGATGATCCGCCACGATGAAATCTGATCTCCTCTCAGTCTGCCGATCCGGCGTCGTGGTTTGCGACGGCGCGATGGGAACCCAGCTCATGCTTCGTGGTCTTACTCCGGGGGAATGTGGAATGCGATGGAACGAGGAGCGGGCGGCCGACGTGGGTGCCGTCCACTCGGCCTACGCACAGGCCGGCTGCCGACTGATCACGACAAATTCTTTCGGCGGAACGCGGACGATGCTCGAGCGCCACGGTCTCGGCGATCAGGTCCTCAATTGGAACCGGAAAGCGGCCGCGCTCGCACGGGCGGCGGCGGGTCCCGATGGCTGGGTCTTCGGCGATGTCGGGCCGTTCGGGGATTTTCTCGAGCCGCTGGGCGATACGACCGAAGATCAGTTGCTCGCGATCTTCAGCGAGCAGATCGGGGCGCTTGTCGAGGGTGGGGCGGATGCGATTCTGGTCGAGACGATGAGCGATCCCGCCGAGGCGGCTGTGGGGGTTCGCGCGGCAAAGTCGGTTTCCGGACTTCCGGTCGTGGTGACGTATGCTTTTCAAAAATCCGCGGACGGGTTCCGCACGATGATGGGCACGCCGGTGGGCGATGCCATCGCGGCGGCGCTTGAGGCGGGCGCGGACATCGTCGGGGCCAACTGCGGAACCGATCTGAGCCTGGACGACTACGCGGCTCTGGCAAAGGAATTGAAGGCCGCCGCCGGATCCGCCCCCGCGATCCTGCAGCCGAATGCCGGCGCACCAAAGTCCACGCCGGAGGGAGTCGTCTACGACGCCACGCCGGAGGAGATGGCCGCCGCCGCTCTGCGCCTGCGCGATGCCGGAATCTCGATCATCGGGGGATGCTGCGGCACGACTCCCGCCCACCTCGCCGCCATGGCGGGGGCATTGGCCTGATTGTGAATAATTCCATCGCCATCGAGGTCGAGTCCGGCGGCCGCCTGCGCCACCTGGTAGCGGACGGGCTGGAGCGGACGCTTGCGGAGATTTTGGAATCCGCCGGGTATCCGCTCAACACGCGCTGCAGCCAGCGCGGGCTGTGCCGGGGATGCCATGTGATTTTGCAGGGAGATCCGCCGCAGGATCTGCTCGCCTGCCAGCATCATGTCAGCGCGGGAGACTCGATCCGCATTGCGATTCCGGGGCGCTCGCTGCTCTCGCATCCGCCCTCGGTGGTCAGCGATTTTCAGACCGGCGTGCCGGTCGGCAGCGATCCGATTTTCACCGAGCCGGGAACGCTGGGCGTGGCGCTCGACATCGGCACAACGACCGTGGCCATGCTGCTCGCGGAGCTGGCCAGCGGAAAGGTTCTCGCCAGGGCCACGGCTCTGAACGCGCAGGTTTCCCGCGGAGACAATGTCCTCACGAGGATCCATCTCTGCCAGACCGACAAGGCGAACATCGGGCTCTTGAAGGACGACTTTTGGAAGAAGACATTTCACCCGCTGCTGAAGGAGTTGTTCAAGCAGTCCGGGGCGGCGGTCTCCGACGTGGCGGGAGTGGTCGTGGCGGGGAACACCACGATGCTGCACCTGGCCTGCGGCATCGATCCCACGCCGCTTGGCATGGTGCCCTTCACGCCGGCATTCCTCGACCAGCGGGAATTTGCGGGCGACATGTTCGGCCTCCCGCGCGAGGCGCGCGTCATTTTTCTCCCGGGCATCTCCGCCTATGTCGGCGCGGATATTTCCGCCGGGGCCGCGTGCTGCGGAGTCCGCTATGGCGACGGCCCGCAGCTGCTTGTCGACGTCGGGACAAACGGCGAAATCCTGCTCTGCGGACCGAAGGGAAATCTTTCCTGCGCGACCGCGGCGGGGCCGGCCTTTGAAGGATGCGGGCTCCTCTGCGGGATGCGGGCCGCGCAGGGGGTCGTCGGAAAAATCACTTTGCAGGCCGATCCCTTCGGCGTCGGCTTCGAAACGATCGGCGGCCCCTGCGCGTCCCCGCACGGGATCACGGGATCCGCGTATGTGGATTTCCTCGCGGCAGGCCGGCGCGTTGGGCTGCTGCAGGAAAACGGGCGCTTCAACCGGAGCCTTGTGGACGCGTGCCCCGCGCATTTCCGCCAGGAGGAAAACGGCCTCAGCTTCCTCCTCTCGCCCGGACTTCCGGACCTGCGCATCGGAGAGGTGGATGTCGCATTGCTTCTTCAGGCCAAGGCCGCGATCGCTGCAGGGATCGAGACATTGCTGAATCTTCAGGGCCTGCCCGCCTCCGCGATCGGCCGGCTGTTTTTGGCGGGCGGATTCGGACTCCACCTGTCGATCCCGAACGCCATCGCCTGCGGACTGCTCCCGGGCTTCACCGAAAAGCAGATCTCCGCCGTCGGCAACACATCGCTCGGCGGCGCCTACCTCGCCATGCTCGACCGCTCGCTCGCCGCGGAAATGGCCGACCTCGACGCCAAAACCATCGAGCTGAACCTCGATCCCGGATTTGAGGACCTCTACCTCGACCATCTCTCTCTGGTATGACGTCGTCCCATGCCGCGACCATCCGCGCCTCGCTGGAGGCCGCCGGACATCCCATTGGCCCGATGGATGTCCTGATTGCAGCGGGACTTCGACGCCATGGACGCCGAGGCTCTGGCGTGAAATCTCGATTTTTGCGGGGAAGCTGTAGAACGGCTTCGCCTGGGTGGGAGGCAGGGCGTCGGAGCCGACAAAGATCAGCTTGCCGTCAATGCGCCCGTATTCGCGCGCCGGAAAGCTGTCCACCTCGACCTCGGCCGCGAGGCCGGTGTGGACGAACCCGATGTCCCGGTTCGTGATGTCCGGCCTGCTACCCGAGCGCGAGCTGGGCGGTCGAGATCTCGAGGATCTCGTTGGTGATGCTGGCCTGGCGGGCTTTGTTGTATTCGAGAGTGAGGTCCTTGACGAGGTTCCTGGCGTTGTCGGTGGCGCTTTTCATGGCGACCATGCGGGCGCTCTGTTCGGACGCGCGGGTTCCGAGGAGCGTCTGGTAAACGCCGAAGTGGATGTAGGCGGGCAGGATGGCATCCAGGACGGATTCGGCTGCCGGCTCGAAGAGGATTCCTCCCTCGAGCGATGTGACCTCGCCATACTCGTTGGTGAGGCCGATCTCCTCGAAGCTGGTCAGCGGAAGGAGGGGCATGGCTTTCGGAACCTGGGAAAGCGTGTTGACGAACATCGGGAACAGGACGGTGACCTTGTCCACCGTGCCGTCGAGAAACTTCTCCATGCAGAACTTCGAGATCGACTTGGTCTCGAGGAAATTCGGATGATCGCGGAGCGGGAAATCGGCGAGCATCTTCCGGTTCATGCGCGCGAGGAACTGCGTGCCCTTGCGGCCGACCGAGACAAACGACGTGGTCTCGGGATTGAACTCCATGGCCTCGCGGAAGAGGTTCGTGTTGAGTCCGCCGCACAGGCCTTTGTCCGTGCTGAAAAGCAGGACGAGTTCGTGCTTCACCTCGCGGCGGGCGAGGAGCGGATGCGTGGTCGGATCCACGGTGTCGCGGAGCGAGACGATGACCCGGTTCATGAGCTGCGCGTAGTCGCGTCCGTTGATGGCGGCCTGCTGGGCCTTGCGCATCTTCGAGGCCGCAACCATCTGCATGGCCTTGGTGATCTGGGCCGTATTTTTGACGGATTTGATCCGCCGCCGGATGTCGCGCAGGTTGGCCATTAGCTATTGAAGGATTTGAATTCCTCGACCGCGGCACCGAGTTCCTTCTCGATCTCCTCGTCGAACTGCTTTTTGGCGAGAATTTTGTTGAGGACCGCCTCTTTCCGGGATTCGAGGAAGTCGGCGAGTTTGAGCTGGGTGTCCTTGACCTTTTCCACCGGAATGGAATCGAACAGCCCCTTCTGCATCGCCCAGAGGATCGCGGCCTGCACGTGAACCATCATCGGGTTGTATTGGGCCTGCTTGAAGAGCTCGACGATGCGGGCGCCGCGCTCGAGGGTGGCCTTGGTGCGGGCATCGAGGTCGGAGCCGAACTGCGCGAAGGCGGCGAGCTCGCGGTATTGCGCCAAGTCGCCCTTGATCTTTCCTGCGACCTGCTTCATCGCCTTGATCTGCGCGGCGGAGCCGACGCGCGAGACCGAGAGGCCGACCGAGATCGCGGGGCGGATGCCCTGGTAGAAGAGGTCGGTTTCCAGATAGATCTGGCCGTCGGTGATCGAGATGACGTTCGTCGGGATGTAGGCCGAGACGTCGCCGGCCTGGGTCTCGATGATCGGCAGCGCGGTGAGCGAGCCGTCGCCGTATTTTTCGCCGAGGCGCGCCGAGCGCTCGAGGAGGCGGCTGTGAAGATAGAAGACGTCGCCCGGATACGCTTCGCGGCCGGACGGGCGCTTGAGGAGCAGCGAGATCTGGCGGTAGGCGTTCGCGTGCTTGGTGAGATCGTCGAACACGATGAGCGCGTCCATGCCGTTGTCCATGAACCATTCGCCCATGGCGGCCCCGGAGAAGGGGGCGATGTATTGTTCTGCCGCCGCATCGGAGGCGGTCGAGGCGATGATGATCGTGTATTTCATCGCATCGTTGGCCTCGAGGATGCCGACCACGCGGGCGATGTTCGCGTTCTTCTGTCCGACGCCGACATAGATCGAATAGAGCGGGCGGAACGAAGGGTCACCGCTCTCCTCGCCGGCTTTGTTGATCTTCGCCTGGTTGATGATCGTGTCCACGGCGATCGTCGTCTTGCCGGTCGCGCGGTCGCCGATGATGAGCTCGCGCTGGCCGCGCCCGATCGGGATCATCGCATCGATCGCCATGATTCCGGTCTGGACCGGCTGGCTCACGCTGCGGCGCTTGATGATGCCCGGCGCAATTTTTTCCACCGGATAAAACTCCGTGGCATTGATCGGACCCTTGCCATCGAGGGGCTGGCCAAGGGCGTCGACCACGCGGCCGAGAAGCCCTTTGCCGACCGGGACCTGCAGGAGGCGGCCGGTCGTCTTGACCTCGTCGCCCTCGCTGATCGTCGTGTAGTCGCCGAAGAGGATGGCTCCGACCTCGGTCTCCTCAAGGTTGAGCGCGAGCCCGATGAGGCCGCCGGGAAACTCCAGCATCTCGTTGAGCATCGCGCCACTGAGGCCTTCGAGGCGGGCAACGCCGTCACCGATTTCGCGGACGGCACCGACGTTGGTTTTGCGGGCGGCGGCCGATTTGATGGCGCCGATTTTTTCTTCGAGTTCGAGAACGATGTTGCTCATGGTTGGTAAAAATTAACGTTGTTGTTTGATGGCTTCGAGGCGTGCCTGGACGCTGCCGTCCCAGACGTCGCTGCCGATCTGCACGCGGAGCCCGCCGATCAGGGCGGGGTTGAGGCGGAATTCGGTGGTGAGCTCGCCGAAGCGGGCCGTGAGGCCGGCTTCGTATTTCTGGATGTTGGCGGGATCCAGCGGGGTGGCGCTCTCGATCACCGCGTGGTGGCTGGCCACCTCAAGGCGGACCAGTCGGGTCAGCTCCTTGAGGATTGGCATGTAGTCGCGAGGTTTTTTTTCGGCGACTTCGCCGAAGATGGTGTTCAGCCGCGATGTGTCGAGACGGCCGTCCACGACTGTCATGGCGAAGAGCTCGCGGGCCTGGCGTCTGGCTTCCCGGCTGAGTTTCATGCGATCAGGCGGCGACCTGCTTGGAGGTTTCTTCGGCGAGGCGGGCCTGGTCGTCCTTGGTGAGGATCCGGCCGGCGACCTTTGCGGTGGTGTCCACGACGAGGTGGATCATTTCCTGTTTGACCTCGGCCACCATTTTGGCGCGGTCGAGAACGACCGTCTCATGGGCGCGGGTGATGATGCTCTCGGCATCCTTGATCGCCTGCTGCGAGGCCTTCTGGCTGTGGGCCTCGCTGCTCGTGCGGCCCTCCTCGATGATGCGCTGCGCATCGGCATTCGCCTTGCGCAGGATCTCCTGGCAGCGGACCTCGGATTCGGCGAGCTGCTTTTTGATCTTTTCGGCGTTGAGCTGGCCCTCCTCAATCCGTCGGCGCCGCTCCTCGAACATGGCGACAGCCGGGCCGAAGGCGAACTTCTTCAGAACCAGATAGACGATGAGGAACAGGATCGCCTGGGCACCGAATTTCTGCCAGTTGACCCCGAAGTTTGTGAGAATTTGAGTGAGCGCTTCCATGAGAGATAGAAATGGGTCGGGCGCCGCCGCGTCCGGTGGACGGGCGGCCCCGAGAATGTTGTCAGCGGCCCTGGAAGGCGAGGATGAGCGCGTAAATCGCGATCGCCTCGGAGAGCGCCATGCCAAGAATGCTGATCGTGAGCACCTTGCCGAACGCTCCGGGATTGCGGCCGACCGCCTCTGCGGCTTTCGATCCGACCATCCCGACGCCGATGGCTGCGCCTGCGCCGGCGAGGGCGAGGGTGAGGCTTCCGGTGACTCCCGTGACCGCCGAAGCGGCCTCTGCTATGATGTAAAGGTTCATATGTATTTTCTGTTGTTGTTGTTTTTATCCCCGCCGCCCGCAGTCCAGCCACGGTCACAGCGGAAAAGTCTCAGTGTTCCTCCTCTTCGTCATGGCTCGTGGCGAGCTGGATATACACCGCGCAGAGCAGCATAAACACCAGCGCCTGCAGGATGCCCACAAGCAGTTCGAGGAAGTAGAACGGAACGGGAATGGTGATCGAGGCGATCAAGGCGACCCACTTCGGAAGATGGAGGTCCTGGCCGAGCGTGATCATCGAGCTCAGAAGGTTTTCCCCGGCGAAGACGTTGCCGAACAACCGGAGCGACAGGGAAACCGGTCGGAAAAGGATCGAGACGACCTCGATAATCCCCACAAAAAAGAAAACCGGCGCCAGGGCGAACGCCATGAAGCCCTTCAGCCCGCCCTTCACGCCGAACAGGTGGAGCAGGAAATTTTTCAGGCCGACCTCGCTGAGCGACCAGTAGAGCCAGAGGACCATGAAGATGAGCGCCATCGCGAGCGTCATGTTCAGATCCGCTGTGGTCGGGCGGAGGAGCGGGGTGTCGACGTGCGGCAGGCTGAGGAATGGACCCGGCTTCTCATGCGACCATCCGACCGACCCCACACCCGGCAGGAGGCTGAACCAGTTCGAGGCAAGAATGAAAATAAACAGCGTGGCGAGGAAGGAGAACGTGCGCGCGATCATGTGCCGTCCAACGATTTCCTCCAGCATGTCGTAGAGGCCCTCGACCACGAGCTCGAATGCGTTCTGGAGCGGGGAGGGGACGATCAGCATCTTGCGTGTCGCGCTCCGGCAGAGCCAGATCACAAACCCCGAAATGAAGATGCTGACGAAAATGGAATTCGTCAGAAACCCCGTGAAGCTCATCCCTGCGTCCTCGTCAAACAGACGGGGCGCATGAAGGGTCAACGCGGTGGCTAATATCGGGATTGAAAACATTGGGAGATGATCGGGTCGGATGACGGGGACAGATGCCGCTTCGCCAAGGAAACGGAATCCCTCCCAATCGAGTCCGGGGAAAGGTCGAAGGCTAGCACGAGACCTCCCTCTGGCAACCCGAAAATTTGCCCAATATCAAAGTTTGCCCCCCAGCGGGCCCGTGACTCAATCGGCGGCCTTGGTGAAGAACGCCCGTTGCTTCGCCGAGATTTTCTTTCCGAGCTTTTCGAGGACAAGCAGCATGTCCTCCCAGACCTTGCGCTTTTCCGTGATGGTTTGATTCCGGAGCAGATAGGCCGGGTGGTAGGTCACCATCACCGGGATCCCTTGAAATTCCAGCCACCTCCCGCGCAGGTCGCGCATCGGAGAGGTGTCGCCGAGAAGCCCCTCCACGGCGGTCGCGCCGAGGGCCACGATGGCTCGTGGCTGGATGAGATCGATCTGCTCGCGGAGCCAGGGCAGGCAGGTGCCCATTTCGGCGGGCTTCGGCTTCCGGTTTCCGGATTCGCCGTCGGGCATGTCCGGACGGCATTTCAAAACGTTCGCGATAAAAATATCCGAGCGCTCGAATCCCATCGCCTGGATCATCTTCGTGAGGAGCTGTCCGGCCCTGCCGACGAATGGCTCGCCCTGCTCGTCCTCGTCCGCGCCGGGCGCCTCGCCGACGAACATCAGCTCTGCATTCGGATTCCCGACCCCGAAGACGACCTGGGTGCGCGAGCGCACAAGATGAGGGCACTTTTCGCAGGCGAGAACCGCCCCGCGGAGCGACTCGAATGTCCATTTCTTTGCCGGTTGGGGGGATTCCGATTCGACTCGCTGAGCCGGCGCTGCCGCGGGCTTTGGCGCTGGCGCGCGGCGATTTGCGGCGGTTTCGCGAAGCTTCGCGAGCGCAGCTCCAGAGGCACCGGGCAGTGGCTTGATGCTTTTCTGGATCTTTTTCAAAAGGGGTAGCGAGGCGTGAATGGCCTCCTGAAACGAATCGCTCATGGGGTTCTCCTATCAGCTTGCATGCGACTGCGCCTCAACTTTTCAAGCTCAAGCCTCAGTTTTCCTCGATAAAGACATCCATCTGCTGGCCGACGTAAACCGGGAAACCGGGGCTCTGGAATCGGAAAATGACCTGGAGGACCCGCGTATCCACGCGCTCGGTGCTCTCGCCCGAGAGGGATTTTTTTGGAAGGATGTAGGGCTCGATCCGGACAAATTCCAGTGGGATCGCCTGCTCGCGCGAGCCTTTGAGAAAGGCGACGGCCTTGCAATCCGGCTTCACGCGCGGGGCATCCGACTCGTCCACATCGGCGCGGAGCTGGAGCTCGCGGACATCGCCGAGCAGGACGGCTGTCTCCGCGGAATTGACGGCGGCGTATTCGCCGGCGCGGATATTCACCTGCAAGATCGTCCCGTTCCTCGGGGCCCGGACGGTGAGAAGATCGAGGCTGACCCTGGCATCGTTGAGCTGGGCGCGGGCGAGTTCGAGGTCGGCGGTCGTGCGTTGGAACTGGCGCTCCGCGGTCTGCATCGCAAATTCATCCCGCTTCGATTCATCCACGCTGGCCACATTTTTCTGGCGGAGGCGAGTCACGCGTTCGAGCGTATCGCGACGGTCATCGACAAGCGTCTGGCTCTCGGCGAGGCGCGCCTGCTGGACGGCGAGCTGGGCCTCGGAGGTTTTGACGGCCGCCGCCGCATCCCGCGAGTCCATAACAAAGAGGACATCGCCCGCCTTCACCTGGTCGCCGACTTTCACGTTGACCTTTTCGACGAGGCCCGAGGCGGCCGGGGCGATGCGGACATTTTCATTGGTGCTTTCGACGATCCCGCGCGCTCCGATGGATTCGGCATACGGGGACTGCGGGGGAGGAACGAGCGGCTCCGGAGCCGGACCGGTATGGCGGAGCCGGGCGACGAGCAGGATCACGGCAACGATGCCGATGAGGGCGAAGTAGAATGAAGGTCGGTTAAGCATGGTGGTAGTCTTTCGGGTCGTCGTAAATTCCGATCACGCGGCCATCCTCCATCTCGGCGATGCGGTCGGCAAAGTGATAAATCCGGTTGTCGTGGGTGACCACGATGACGCAACGGTCGGGCTGGAGCGCGCTGGATTTCAGGAGATCCAGGGTCTTCTGCCCCGCGGCCGCATCGAGCGATGCGGTGGGTTCGTCGCAGATGATGAGGCGCGGCTCGTGGACCAGCGCGCGGGAGATCGCGACGCGCTGGAGTTGGCCTCCTGAGAGCTGCGACGGATAGGAGTGGAGCTTGTCGCCGAGCCCGACCTCGGCCAGGACCTCGCCCGCGCGCCGCTCGGCCTTGTTTGTAGGGACGCCGTTGAGGATGAGCGGGATCGAGGCGTTCTCGACTGCCGTGAGCGTCGGGATGAGGTTGAACTGCTGGAAGATGAAGCCCACGTTCACGCAGCGGAACTTTGTGATTTCCCAGTCCTTCATCTTGCGCAGATCGTGATCGAAGATGCTGAGCATCCCCTCCTCGCATTGGAGCGTTCCGCAGATCACGCTCAGCAGCGTGGTTTTTCCGCATCCCGAAGGACCGACGATCATCATGAGCTCGCCGAACCTGGCGTTGAGCGTGGCACCTTTGAGAGCAAACGTGCGCGTGTCTCCCGAGGGGAACGACTTCACCACATCCGCAACATTGATGGCCAGGTTGCTCACCGGAAAACGACGGCGGGTTCGAGGCGGGCGACCTTGATCAAGCCGATCAAAGCCGAGAACCCGCAGATGAGGATGAGGACGATTGCGACAAAGGCCGGGACCTGCCACGGCATGAAAAACGGCGGCTGCTCTTTCGCGAGCACGGAGTTCCCGAACCACGAGGCCAGGCCGACCCCGATCCCGTAGCCGATGAACCCGACCGAGAACGCCTGAAGGAGCACCATGGCCGCGAGCGTGTGCATTCTTGCCCCCATCGCCTTCAGCGCCGCGAGATACCGGAGGTTGTCGTGTACGAAAAGATAAAATGTCTGCCCGGCAATCGCGATCCCCACGATGATCCCCAGCAGGACCACGGTTCCGAACGAGATCGGGATGCCGGTGTTTTTGATATACCACCAGATCGTCGTCCAAAAGAGGTTGTCCTTCGTGATGGCTCTCAGGCCGGGCAGCTTGCTGATGCGGGCCGCGAGCTCCTCGTTCGAGACCCCGGGCACCGGTCCCGCAAGCACGTAGCTGAGCTGCTTGCGCGACGGCTTCGCGTATTCCAGGGCACGGTCGAATGTCGTGTAAATATACGGCTGGCCGAGAAAGCTCCTGGCCACGTGGCAGATGCCCACCACCCGTGCCTCCTTGTCATTGATTTCAAATGTTGTCCCCAGCTTGATCGCGATTCCCTTGCGGCGGAATTTCTCCACCGCCACCTGATCGACGACCACCGCATTCGGAAGCCGCAGGTCCTCGATCCGCCCGGCCACCATGTCCATCGGGCGCCCGGTGAGGGTTCCGGTATCCAGCCCGGTGAGCTGCACGTTCTGGAAGGATCCATCGTTCAGACGCGCCTGCTCGATGCCGATGTAGAGAGGGACCGCCCACGCGACCCCGTGAACGCTGCGCACGCGCTCGACTTCGATCTGGCGCATCGGGATCACCTCGTTCGCCTGCTCGACTTTTGCGTCCACCACCCAGACCGGCGCCCCGATGTTCCGGACGGTCGAGGTCGTCCACATCATGATCCCGCAGAACACCGAAATCTGCTGGCACATCAGGAGCGAACAGAACGCCAGGCCGCAGACGAGCATGGCATACTTCGCGCGGTCCCGGAAAAGCATCTTGAGGGCGATTGCCAGCATGAGACGCAAACCCTTAACCCCATTAACAATCAAGTCAACCCGGTAAGCAGATCGAGGTGAGCTCCCCCGAGCAGATCCAGATCGTCAAGCCGGAGTAGTTTTCACCCCGATTTGCCAATAGAGTGAAAACATCAAAGTGTCTCATTGCGTCAAGCACTGTGCATATGTAAAGTGCACGCCCGCACGGCTCACTTCACGAAGCGCCATTCGTCCCAGACCCTTGGGATTTCTACTCGCCATAGATTCCATGCTCACATCAAACACCAAACGGCTATTGGTCGTCGTTGACGATGAACAGATCCACCACCTGGTCAAATTTTGCTTTTCGGACGAGTATGATTTTCAATGCGCCTTCACCGGGGAGGAGGCTTTGGACTTGGCGGAGAAGGAAGAGTTCCCCGTCGTCCTGCTCGATTTGAACCTGCCCGGCGAATCCGGCATGGAAATCCTCCCGAAACTCCGCGTAAAAAACCGTCATCAGAAAATCACTATCCTGACCGGTCATGCGAGCCGGCAGAATCCATTCTGAAGATCCTGCTCGGCACGCTGGCCCCAAGGCCCCAGACGCCACCCCCCCCTATCTGCACATCAGGCACCTCACTATTTTGCAGGGGGTTAAAATTTTGGCGTGCCGGTTTGGCCCTCTACCGCTAGACGTGACCCTTCATGGCCTCCACCAGACAGAACGGATCGCAGCAATATCTGCACCCCTGTCTGTGGCTGCGGGGTCAACGGTCAGAAGCCAGCACCAGCCGCCTCGCCGTGCCCACACGCATCTTCGCCCCTGTCGCATGAACAAGAAATCCCTCACCGAGACGGATATTCGGACGAAGTTCATCACCCCTGCCATCATCAGCAGCAACTGGGATTTGATGACCCAGATCCGGGAGGAGGCATTTTTTACCGCTGGGCGAGTGATCGTCCGGGGGAAGACGGTTCGACGCGGAATCGCTAAAAAGGCCGACTACCTGCTCGACTACAAACCGAACCTCCCCCTTGCCGTCGTCGAGGCGAAGGACAACAACCACTCGGTCGGAGACGGGATGCAGCAGGCACTGGAATACGCCGAAACTCTGGACATCCCTTTCGCCTATAGTTCAAACGGCGACGCCTTCCTCGAACACGACCGCACCGCTGCCGGTGGCACCGTCACCCGCGAAATCCCGCTCGACCAGTTTCCGTCGCCCGAGGAACTCTGGACGCGATATTGCACCGCCAAGGGGCTCACCCCCGAGCAGATCGCCATCGCAACGCAGGATTACTACAACGACGGTTCGGGGAAAATCCCCCGCTACTTCCAAAGCACGGCGATCAACCGCACCGTGGAGGCGATTGCCCGTGGGCAGAATCGCATCCTCCTCGTCATGGCCACCGGCACGGGCAAGACCTACACGGCATTCCAGATCATCTGGCGGCTTTGGAAGGCGAAGAAAAAGAAGCGCATCCTCTTCCTCGTTGACCGGAACATTCTCGCCGATCAGACGAAAATCAATGACTTCAAGCCGTTCGGCACGGCGATGACGAAGATCACGAACCGGAATGTCGATAAATCCTTCGAGATCTACCTGAGCCTTTACCAAGCGGTGAGCGGCACCGAGGAGGAACAGAACATCTACAAGCAGTTCTCCCCCGACTTTTTCGACCTTGTGGTTGTGGACGAGTGCCACAGGGGCAGTGCCGCCGAAGACGCTGCTTGGCGCAAAATCCTCGAATACTTCTCTTCCGCCACCCAGATCGGCCTCACCGCCACCCCGAAGGAAACCAAGGACGTTTCCAACATCGATTACTTCGGCGAGCCGATCTACACCTACTCGCTCAAACAGGGGATCGATGACGGGTTCCTCGCCCCCTACAAGGTCATCCGCATCGGCCTCGACAAAGACCTCGACGGATGGCGACCCGAGGACGGTCAACTCGACAAATTCGGGAACGAAATCGAAGACCGCGAATATAATGACAGGGATTTCGACCGGAACCTGGTCCTCGAAAAACGAACCGAAGTCGTCGCGGCCAAGATCACGGAGTTTCTCAAAGCCACCGACCGCTTTGCCAAAACGATCATCTTCTGTGAGAATATCGACCATGCCGAGCGGATGCGTCAGGCACTGGTGAACGCGAATTCCGATCTTGCCGCCGCGAATAGCAAATATGTCATGCGGATCACCGGCGACAATGAGGAGGGCAAGGCTCAGCTCGACAACTTCATCGACCCCGAGAAGAGCTATCCGGTGATCGCCTGCACGTCCCGGCTCATGACCACCGGCGTCGATGCCCAGACCTGCAAGCTCATCGTTCTGGACCGGCGCATCAATTCCATGACCGAGTTCAAGCAGATCATCGGGCGCGGCACTCGCATCAACGAGGATTACGGCAAGCTCTTCTTCACCATCATGGATTTCAAACGGGCGACGTCCTTGTTTGCGGATCCCGACTTCGATGGCGACCCGGTAGTGATTTACGAACCCGGGCCAACGGATCCCCCCATTCCGCCGGAAGAGGAACCCGGAACGACGACGACAGGGGAAGACCCCGGCACATACGGCCCGACGCCCGATCCCGGTGGAACGATTGTCGATCCACCCCCTCCCGGGGTCACAAGATACTACGTCAACAACGTCCCGGTTACTGTCGCTACCGAGCGCGTCCAATACCTCGACAGCAACGGCAAGCTCATCACCGAATCCCTCAAGGACTACTCACGCAAGACAGTCCGGGAGGAATTCGCCTCGCTGGATGAATTTCTCACCGTTTGGAATGACGCCGAGCGGAAACAGGTGATTCTGGAGGAACTCGCCAGCAAGGGGGTCTTCTTCGATGAACTGGCCGATCAAGTCGGGCGCGAATACGATGCCTTCGACCTCATCTGCCATGTGGCTTTTGACCAACCGCCCCTCACGCGGCAGGAACGGGCGCAGAATGTCAAAAAGCGGGATGTCTTCGCCAAGTATGGCGACAACGCCCGTGCCGTCCTCGACGCCTTGCTGCAAAAATATGCGGATACCGGGATCACCAGCGTCGAATCTCTCGAAATCCTCAAAGTCGATCCACTCACCGCTTTCGGCACCCCGATTGAGATCGTCAGCTTTTTCGGCGGGAAATCCGCCTACCTCGTAGCCATCCACGAGCTCGAAACCGCCCTCTACGCCGACGCCGCATGACACCCGTATCCAACCCTGCCCGGTTCGGCGACTATATCGTCTTCGTGGATGAGAGCGGCGATCACAACTTGGCTCAAATTGACCCGCAGTTCCCGGTGTTCGTCCTACTGTTCGCTGTGATGAGCAAGACCGACTACGTCGAACAGATTTGCCCGACTCTCCAGCGGTTCAAGTTTGATTATTGGGGACATGACGAGGTTGTTTTGCACGAACACGAGATTCGGAAGCCCTCCGGTGATTTTCTCTTCCTTCTGCAAAAACCGCTGCGCGAACGTTTCCTTGGCGATCTGACCGCGCAGATGGCAGCACTGCCTGCGACTGTGATCGCTGTCGTGATTGATAAGCCGGGGTATGTCGCTCGCTACCACGAACCCGCAAACCCCTACGACTATGCGATGGAAGCCGGATTGGAGCGGGTATTTCGCCATCTCGAACACCTCGGCCAGACTTCCGCTTCGACTCCCATCATTGTTGAGAGGCGCGGCAGGCGCGAGGACTCAGAGCTGGAACTGGCTTTCCGACGGGTGTGCGATGGAGGAAACCTGCTTCGCAAACCGTTCCCCTTTCAGCTTGTCATGATTCCCAAAGCCTCGAACTCGGCCGGTCTCCAATTGACCGACCTCATGGTGCGTCCGGTTGCCCTCCAGCACTTGCGGCCTGACCAGCCGAATCGCGCATTTGAAATGATCGCAAAAAAACTCCGTCGCGGTCCCGATGGAAAAACCGAGGGTTGGGGAATTAAGTCTCTCCCCTGAAAATGCGAAGGGCTTCCAGAATATCCAGAAGCCCAGCGCCGACCGGAAATTTCCAGTCCGACTTGCCCATACAATCACCGATCTCCCACGCGCTGTCAATAAATTCCCATGCCCAACGTCTCCAACATCGTCAAATCCATCCAAGACATCATGCGCAAGGACGCCGGGACATACGGCGACGCCCAGCGGCTTGAACAGCTCGGGTGGACGTTCTTCCTCATTTAGCCTCGTCGAAGAAATCATACCACACTACCGCTTTCGAGTCGTAACCGAGTGGAATCACCTCATTGAGAAGATCGCGGTTTTCGATGCCGCCCTTGATGATTTTGTTTTTGAGGCCGTAAAAACTGGAATCTGGGTCACGCACTCCAAGTCAAATACTTTGGCTCCCGATACGTTTCTGCTGGAGCAAGCAACTCGGAATTCTCAGGGAGAACTTATCTATTCTTTTGTAGATACGCTCGAATCGGCCACAACCAGCCTTGAGGTGAACGACAGCGGGATCTACCAGAAACTTTATGAAACCATTTACACCGAACGAGCAGTCGAACCGTTTCCAAATGGAGAATGGTTGATCGTCAATCAGCAAACGGCCTCGGATCGGTTGAAGGCTTTCCGAACAAGGCGAGGCGCAAACTGATCGAATATTTTAATATTTCCAGAACTAGGCCAAAAGAATCCCGTAACCCCATGAGTGATCCCAGTTCCTCCCAATTTCAGCGGCTCAAAAGTGATGCAGCCCGGAAAGCCTTCTACGCCACGCTCAAGGTGCCCACATGGTGGCTGGGAGGAAACAAGCGGAGCGCGAGCTTTGGATGGGTGGATGTCTTTGAAAAAAGCGGCGGGAAATGCGTCTATTGCTCGCGTGATCTAGCATCCAGCACGGACGCATTGGCGGAATCCACCGAGGAACACCTTGTGCCCCGTTCATTGTTGGAGGCGAATGGGGTGAAGTTCGACAACGAACACAACATGGCGGTGTGCTGTGCTGGCTGTAACGGACTGAAAGGCGAATCCCTGCCACCGGCAACACACCCCTGCTGGAAAAGCCGAAAGTCCTTCATCAAGGAATGCAGCCGGTTCGTCGCCGAGTGCCGGTTGAGGAATTTCCAAAAATACAAAACTCACGTAGAGAACGTGCTGAAGAAACGAGCCGGTCAATCATGAAGCCCACTCAGACTCGTGGTTAGAATCGTAACCAAACCCAGCCCCCGCAACAGGACATAAAACCCCAGAGGGGTGTTCCACTTAGGGAACCCGCCCCAAAGATTTAAGCAGTTGCCTCAGCCATCATTCTTGGACCTTTTGTAATAACTTTACCGTAAACGCTGCTGCACCCCCAGCGTCCATCATCAACCAATGTCCCGGAACTCGTTTCGCGCAGAACCTGGGTTTTATGATCGCCAGCATCCGACTTAAGCTCAAAAAAGATCTCCTCAACGGCTGCAGGAATTTTCATGGAGCTATCCTTCCACGTTGAGGCCTCGAGGTAAAGTGAGTGGTGTAAACCTGTGCTATAAAAGCCAACCTTTATATGTAAATACCTAGCACCACCGCTTCTTCCAGAAATAGCAAAAGAAACAGTCTTAACACCTTGTTTGATCTCTATGGTTCTCTTCGGCCAGTTGCTATGGTCTGTGCGGCCAGGGGTCTGCTTTGTTTGAGTTTTCATATGTCTGTTGAAATCGACTAGCGTGATGTGTATAAAGAGAAATTTATTTTGCAAGGGCAGAAATGAAGCGCAACACAAGTAACAGTTTAGCCCGGTAGATTCGGCTTTGGCGAGGAGCCGAATCTATCGGGCTTAAACTGTTACGATCGAGATCGTCAAATCGCAGTAGTCCACGGCGCGGCCTTCAACGCACGCCGCTGTCGCTGGCGCGGATAAACTCGATCTCCTCTTCCCGGGGGGTGCCAAGGCCCGCGGAGCGCGCGCTCTCGAGCCATGTGGTCATGGGCACGAGGCTTGGGAGCTTGGAGGGTCTTCTGGCCTCCTCCAAAAGCCGCGCGGCCATGGCATCGATGGCCACGGGATCACGGCTCGCATAGATCGTGAAGTGGTCGAGAAGGAATCCCGGATTCGCGAATGGTCCGCCGGCGTATTGCAGGACGAGGCCATCCATGATCGTGAGGACGACCTTGTCGTGGATCATGGCGTCCGCATAAATTTCCGCGAGGTAGGGATCGCCATACGAGGGCGGTTTTGTAAACCGGCGCCAGTTGTCGAGATTCGGCAGGACGAGGTTGGCGAGGGCTCCGTTGACGCCGGTGAGGAAGCTGTCGGTGAGCGAGGGGACGTTGATGATCTTCGTGACCTCCTTGCTGAGGATGTTCGAGTAAAAGCTCTTGCTGCTGAGCTGGTCGCCTGTTCCCAGGATGTCGACGAAGCGCGCGCCGGCCTTGCTGCCGAACGAGCTGTCGCCCCAGATCAATTTGCCGAGCACGGGCGCACTGACCTGCGCCTTGAGATCGTAGCCCTTGACCGGATCCACCCAGCGCAGTTGGTAGCGCGAGCCGTCTTTGCGGTATCCGGCGGCGATCAGGTCCTGGAGGTTTCTGTCCCAGACGATGATCTGCGAGGCGGGGATGCCCGCCTCGGACAAGCCCGCGACAATGGCGTCCACAACTTCAGGATTTGTGCCGCTCACCGGACCTCCTGCGGCGGCCACCTTGATTCCGACGCGGTCCTTTTTTCCCACGAGGCTCTTCCAAGCCTCTGCGACAGTGGGCTTCGCGGTCAGCTGCATGACGAGGCTGTCGACCATGCGTTGGACAACCGCGCCGCTCACCTTGCGGCCTGGCTTAAGAGCGGCATTGTCGGTGGCAAAAAAAACCTTCGCCGGGATATCAGGCTTTTCGGCCGCCTGGCAAAATGCCGCGGCAGCGAGCAGCCCGGCGGCGCACGCCTGCGCTTTGCATGTCTTCCATTTTGGGGCTAGTCTCATTCGATGGTCCGGCATCTTTACGTCCACATTCCGTTTTGTCCGAAGGTGTGTCCATATTGCAGTTTCTACAAAGAAGCGAGCGACCGCAACAAAACGCAGGGATTTCTTGAGGCCCTGCTCACCGAGGCGAAAATGTTCGGGGGCCGGCTGCGGCCGGAAACGGTGTTTTTCGGAGGCGGGACGCCGACCGCGCTGTCGACGCCCCAGCTTCAGTTCCTCATCGGTGGCCTGCGTGAGAGGGTGGATTTTTCGGCGTTGAAGGAATTCACGATCGAGATGAATCCCGCCACCGTTTCCCTCGAAAAGGCGGCGGCTCTGCTCGATCTCGGGGTGAACCGGGTGAGCATGGGGATCCAGTCGTGGGACGACCGTCTGCTCAAGACGCTCGGGCGCGTCCACTCGGCGGCCCAGGCGCGGCGGAGCTACGGGATCCTCCGGGAGGCCGGAGTCAAAAATATCAACCTGGATCTCATCTTCGGCATTCCCGGCCAGTCGGTTGGCGAATGGCACGAGTCGCTTCTGCGGACGATCGAACTCGGCCCCGACCACATCTCCGCATATTGCCTCACCTACGAGGAGGACACCGAGTATTTCGAGAGGTTCACCCGTGGCGAATACGCGCCGGAGGAGGGGAGGGATGCGGACTTTTTTGAAATGGCGATGGATCTGCTCCCTGCCGCCGGCTTCGGGCAATACGAAATTTCGAACTATTCCCGCCTTGGCCGCGAGTGCCTCCACAACCTCGCCTACTGGCAGGGGGCGGAATACGCGGGCCTCGGCCCCAGCGCATTCAGCACATGCTCCGGCGTGCGCCGCCGGAATATCGCGAACACATCGGAATACATCCGGCGCACCGAAAACGGCTTGGACCGCCACGACTTCGAAGAGCTCGTTCCCGAGGCGCTCCGGCACTCGGAGATCACCGCATTCGCGCTCAGGACGAAATTCGGCATTTCCACCGCCGGGGCAGATCCGCAGATCGTCGTCGCCCTTGAAGCGAACGGCCTGGTCGAGACCTCCTCCGGCCGCCTCACACTCACCCGCAAGGGAAAGCTTGTCGCCGACTCCGTGGCTGCGGAACTGCTGTGAGCACGGAACAACTTCTGCCCGCGAATGCCGGGCACGAAGACAACAGGAATCGACAGGTTGAGAATTTTCCGTCATTCGCGCATCTTCGCGCGATTCGCGGGCCTCTTCTGCTTTTCTGAAATTACTGCGTCGGCTTGCTCCAGCGATCGCGGTCCGCAAAGATGATGCACTCACCCTCGATCGGCAGCGCGGTGTAGAAGGGAAGCGCGAACCCGTCGACCTTCGGCGGGCGGGTGATCAGGAGCGCCCATTCCTTGTAGGCGCCCTTGTAGACATCTGAAAAGAGCCGGAGGTTTCCGGTGATCGGGGTGAGGTAGAGGCCGGAGACCGGCTCGCCGAGAGTCCGGTAGTCGTTCAGGCGGTTGAACGCGCGCACCGACTCGGGCAGCAGCACCGACTTGCGTTGGGCATACCATGCGACCGCCCACGGCATGTCGGAGGCGATGATTTCCTTCTCCCCATACCAATCCCCGAGGATTCCGATAAACGGCGGCACGTAGGGAGGCCACTGGATGGCGGCTCCGCCCCTCGAGAACAGCGTGGCCAGCATCGGAACCGCGCACAGGAAGACGACTCCGCTCAGAAAAATCACCCTCAGCAGTGGGAAGTTGAGCTCCCACCGGCTCCAGAGGACCATGAGAAATGCCAGGCCGTAGAAAATAAACAGCGGCAGGATGAGCACGTGGAGCTGGTTCGACGAGATCGTGCCCTCCAACCCGAAGGCCGCCATCCCGAAGACCGCCCCGATCCACATCAGAACGATGCACCACCGGAACATCGAGACCACCGGCGAGCGGAACGGGTGCAGCAGGGCCAAAAAGAATGCGCCGGCGGCGAGGTTCATCCCGAGGAACGCAAACAGCGATTCGACCTGAGAAGAGACGCCGGATTTGATTTTTGAAAAGAGCCCGGAGCCGCTGATCGGCGGCGCGTCATCCAGCGACCGGAGATACCCTTCCTCAGGCGACCCGCCCGCCGCGACGGCCGAATAGATCGAGAGGCCGAACGGATTTCCGCAGACGGAATAGTTCCGGACCAACCACGGCAGCGTCACCATGAGCACCGCCGCGAGGGCCGCCATCGCGGCGATCCCGCGGGGAGAAAAATACACCGCCGCGAAGACCAGCCATCCCAGAAAAATCCAGGCCGCCAGCCCGTGGGCAAGAATCATGAGGCCAAACAGCAGCCCGGCTGCAAACAGCGAGATCAGCACCGTCACCAGGCGGTCCCGCTTGTGCATCGCATGGACGGTCAGCCAGATCGCCCCGGAAAAAAGGAACAGCATCAGCATCTGCGGAAGCCCCGACATCGAGAACTGCCACATCATGTCGGTCATCAGGATGATCGCACACGCGATCAGCGAGAGCTTGCTGTCAAAGAGCCTGGATCCCACAAAATACCAGATCGCCACTGACAGGAGGAAGAAGAGGATCGAAAAGACGACGATGATCCTGTCTCCGGCGTAGACGAGATCGGTCGGAGTCATCTTCCACGCCGACTTCACCAGCAGCAGCGGAAGCGCGTTCACGATCGAGTTCAGCGGGGCCTGGTAAAAGTCGGGAAAGTCGTCCGTCGGGATCGCCTTTTCGGATTTTTCAAGCTGCCAGATTGCGAGCGGGCGGATGAATTTCGTGCTGATGCCTTTTCCGGAGGCGATGTTGCGGGCGATCTGCGCCTGATCCATCGCGGTGATGGACGAGAAGCCCCGGAACTGCACGAAGAGATAGAGGAGGGTGAGCGCGATGATGAGGACCCCGAACATGGCTCCGCGGATGATCGGGGCCAACCGGCCCTGTTCGAGTGAGTGAACGGCGGTTTGCACGCCGACTTCGCCTGATACTGCCATAAGAGTTTAAGAGAGGTTGCTGCGTTTTGAGATGTTCAGTTCTTTGAGACGACGGTGCAATGTGCGGCGACTGATCCCCAATACCTGCGCCGCATCCGTACGATTGCCCCGGCAGTCATCCAAGGCCCGCAGAATAAGTGCCGTTTCGGTTTCCTGCAAATTTAATCCGCCGGGCGAGGAGGGGGGGGCGTCGGCCTTCCGGTTGCGCACCGAGGCGGGCAGGTCGCGAATGGCGATCTTCGCTGCCGTGCACATCACCACCCCGTGCTCGACCGCCGTGCGCAGCTCGCGGACGTTCCCCGGCCAGTCGTATTCGAGAACCGCCGTCATGGCCTCCGGAGCCAGCTCGCGGAAGGCCTTGCCGTTTTCGACCGCGGATTCCTTCAAAAATGCATCCGCGAGCAGCGGGATGTCGACCTTCCGGTCCCTCAGCGGCGGCATGGTCAGCGGGACCACATGCAGTCGAAAATAGAGGTCCTCGCGGAATTTTCCCTCGGCCACGAGCTTCGCGAGATCCTTGTTGGTCGCGGCGATGAGCCGCACATCGGTCTGCAGGGTCTGGTTGCCACCGACCCGCTCGAAGTTTCTCTCGCCCAGGACGCGGAGGATTTTCACCTGCGTGCCCGCATCGATCTCGCCGATCTCATCCAGGAAAAGCGTCCCGCCCTTCGCCTGCTCGAAGCGCCCGATCCTCCGCTCGAAGGCGCCTGTGAAGGCCCCTTTTTCGTGGCCGAACAGCTCGCTGGCCAGGAGCTCCGGAGCGAGGGCGGCGCAGTGGACGGCGAGAAATTTTTCTTTTCCCCGCGGGCTGAGGTGGTGGATCGCATGGGCGGCGAGTTCCTTGCCCGTGCCGCTCTCGCCCTGGATGAGGACGGTGGCTTTTGAGGGGGCGACCTGCTTGATGGTATCGAACACCTCGACCATGGCCGGCGAGCGCCCGATCATCCCATCGATCGTCAGCTGCTTGTCCACCCGCTCGCGGAGCACCGTGTTTTCCTGCCGCGTGGCGCGGTCTTTCAGCGCCCGCTTGATCAGGATTTCCAGCCGGTCGATGTTCACCGGCTTGGTCACAAAGTCATACGCGCCTTTTTTCATGGCTTCGACCGCGGTATCCACCGATCCGTAGGCGGTCATCATGATGCAGATCGGCGGCTTGGAGAGTTTCAGCGCGCGGCCGATGAGTGACATGCCGTCCTCGCCCCCGAGCCGCAAATCCGTGAGCAGGACATCGATCGGCATCGTCTCCATCGTCTTCATCGCGCCGTCCGCATCCGCCGCCACATACACGTCAAAATCCGAATCCAACGCATTGCGCAGCCCGTCGCGCGTGTTCTTTTCGTCATCAACAATCAGGATGGATGAGGACATGATGTCGCAGTAAATGCCAGATTGGCGCAGCATTCAATTCGCGAAATCACGACAGGCTCGGTTCTGAATATCCTGTGATTTTTTCCTGGAGTTCCTGCGCTGCCGGTTTTCGATGTCTGCCGCTGCCGAATCCTCCATCGCCCGCTGGTCTCAAGCGGAAGCCTCCGAGCACGCAAATGCCCAGCAGTTCATGATCGAACTGGCCGACCTGCCGGGCGTCCCGCGCCCGTCGACGATCAATTATGAACAAATATTCATTTTTCATTCATGAGGAATTCATTTTAGACTGACAGGGTCTGGCTCATGAAATGCCCCAATAACCCACATGGCCCGGCATTCAAACCACACCCCTGCATCAAAACGATTTCTCCTGACTGACCCACTTAACTTGGAAATCTATATGAATCAAAAAACTAGGATTGGATATTTGTTTGCCCTGGCGCTCGCACTGGTTTTTCCCGGAAAAGCCCCGGGATTTGCCAGTCAAAATAATTCGTGCGTCAATTGCCACGGAAATCCCCCCGCTTCCATCATTCTTACCACGGATGTCTCATCAGTAACCGTGGTCGCAGGGCAAAAATTCACGATCATTGCGAACTGGACCGGCTCGGGAACGGATGCCCAAACGGTCGCCAAATGGCCATCCCTGGTCTTGAACAACGCCGTTTTCACTCCTGCACCTGTCATGTCTGTTGCAGGCATTATGCCCAGCGGTTCACTGACAACCAATTTCATCGCCCCCGCAACTCCCGGAAAATACAGTTTGCAGGTTTACGCTGCAACAGGGGGCAACTTATTTGAGACCGATTTCCGGTTGATACCCGTGACGGTCGCAGCACCGACACCGACACCCACGCCGACACCCACGCCGACACCCACGCCGACACCCACGCCGACACCCACGCCGACACCCACGCCGACACCCACGCCGACACCCACGCCGACGCCCACGCCGCCGCCAACGCCAACGCCGACTCCAACGCCGACGCCGCCGCCAACGCCGACGCCAACGCCGACGCCGACGCCGACGCCGACGCCAACGCCAACGCCAACGCCAACGCCAACGCCGACGCCAACGCCGACGCCAACGCCGACACCCACGCCGACACCCACGCCGACACCCACGCCGACACCCACACCGACACCCACACCGACGCCAACGCCGACGCCCACCCCGACGCCCACGCCGACACCCACGCCGACGCCAACGCCGACACCCACGCCTGGGAAAACAGCCAACGTGACCTTTACCATCGTCGACAGCGCTTCAGGCAAGAAGGTCGAAAATGCCACCGTCTCCATTGATGGCAGTAAGATCGTGTCCGGAGACCATGGAACTGCGGTCATCCGCAATGTTGCGTTTGGCGGTCACAACTATCTTGTCGCAGCAGAAAACTACCTCCCCGCAAATGCCTCATTCAATGTGAGTGGCGCCACACTCCTGACTGTAAAATTGAGTCGTGCTCCACAGAAGGCCACCCTGACCTTTGTCATCTTGGACAGCCAAACGGGCAGGAAGATTGAAAATGCTACGCTGTCATTCGACGGAAAAAGCAGTGTGCCAAGCGATCATGGAACCGTGGTTCTGCGTGACATCACCCAGGGCAACCACACCTACGCTGTCTCGGCAGCAAACTACCTTCCGGTCAGCGCTCCAGTCAAAGTCCAGGAAAGCACCACCCTGACCATCAAGCTGACACCCATAAAAAAAGCCACCCTGACCTTTGTCATCGTGGACAGCCGAACGGGCAGGAAGATTGAGGATGCGATGTTGTCCTTCGACGGAAAAAGCATTGAGGCATCCGATTCCGGCACCGTGGTTCTGCGGGACGTCACATTAGGAAGCCATGCCTACGTTGCCTCGGCGAAATCCCGCCTTGCATCCAGCGCAACGCTCAACGTCACCGGCAGCACAACGATTACGATAAAATTAAGCAGGGATTCTTCCAGCCGATCACGGGATTTATAGTTTCCAGGCACAAGCAAGAGAGAGGCTGAAGGAGATGAAAATAGCTGCAGAAAACGGGCTGCGACGATAGCGTCGTGGCGGGCTGAAGAAGGAATCGCGGCCGCCGCCGCCACATTTTTTTCTCACCATTGTACGCCGGATCGGTTAGCTGTGACCGGATGTCCACATTGGCAGCGAAATATCAGGAGTTTGTGATCCCGACCTACGGGCGGTTCGATCTGGATATCGCACGCGGATCGGGGTGCCGGGTTTGGGATTTCGACGGGCGGGAATATCTGGATTTCGGGGCCGGCATCGCGGTCTGCTCGCTCGGGCACGCGCACCCGGAAATCACGGAGGCGATATCCGGGCAGGCCGGAAAGTTGGTGCACAGTTCAAACCTCTACCGCACGGCTCCGCAGGCGGCATTGGCCGAGTGTCTGGTCAAGATCACGGGGCCTGGGAAAGTCTTTTTCTGCAACAGCGGCGCCGAGGCCAATGAGGGACTCATCAAGGTTGCCAGAAGGTTCGGAAGCGTGACGGGGCGGCATGAGATTTTAACGTTTGAAGGATCGTTCCACGGCCGGACGATGGCCGGGATCTCGGCGACCGGTCAGCAGAAGGTCAAAGCCGGTTTTGGGCCGCTGCTGGAGGGATTCCGGCACGTGCCGTTTGGCGATCTCGCTGCGGTGGAGACCGCCGTCGGGCGCACAACGGTCGCGATTCTGGTCGAGCCGGTCCAAGGGGAGGGTGGGATCCATATCGCCCGGGAGGCATTTCTGGTTGGGCTCCGGGAGATTTGTGACCGGCACAATCTGCTCCTGCTCTTTGATGAGATCCAGTGCGGACTCGGGCGGACCGGCGAGTGGTGCGGATGGAGGAGCCTCGCCCCGGGTGTCCAGCCGGACGGGGTCTCGTGGGCGAAGGGCATCGCGAACGGTTTTCCGCTCGGGGCGTTCTGGATTGGCGACGGGCAGCGGGATGACCGCGGGCCCCTCTGTGATTTGCTCGGACCCGGAAGCCACGGGACCACCTACGGCGGCAACCCGGTTGCCTGCGCGGCAGGCCTGAAGGTTCTGGAGATCATCGAGCGCGACAACCTCCGCGCGGCGGCGGTCCGGTTCGGGGAACGCCTCGTCTCGGCGTTGCTCACAGCCCGGATTCCTCATGTTTCCGAAGTGCGATCGATCGGGCTGATGGTCGGCGTCCAACTCGACAAATCGTCGTTTCCCGAGGGCCCGCGCCCCCCGTCGCTGGAGGTCGTCGTGCGCTCAATGGGCGAGGGCCTGCTCGCGATTCCCGCGGGCGAGACCGTCGTGAGGTTCCTTCCTCCGCTCAACGTCACCGCGGAGGAAATCGACGAGGCGGTGAAAAAGTTCGCGGGCGCGATAGGAAAATTGGACAATGGACCGAAACCTGCTCCCATTCCCCACTCCTAGATGAAAAATCTTCTCTCAGTTGAGGCCCTCGATGCGGCGGCGATTGCCGGCATTCTGGAATCCGCCGCGGCCATGAAATCCACACGCGGAAACCATGCCTCGCATCCGTTGAGCCACCAGTGCTGGGCGCTGATGTTTTCCAAATCCTCCACCCGCACCCGCGTGTCGTTTGAGACCGGAATCCGCGAGCTCGGCGGAGATGTCATGTTCCTCGCGGCGGACGACATCCAGCTCGGCCGCGGCGAGCCGATCTGCGACACCGCGAGGGTCATGGGCCGGATGCTTCACGGGGCGGTGATCCGGACGTTCGCGCAAAAGGATGTCGAGGACTTCGCGGATTTCAGCCGGATTCCGACGATCAATGCCCTCACTGACGAGGAGCACCCGTGCCAGATCCTTTCGGATTTGTTCACCATCATCGAGACGCATGGCTCGCTCGAAGGGCAGCGCGTCGCCTTCATCGGCGACGGCGAATGCAATGTCGCGCGCTCGTGGATCTGGGCCGCCGCCCGCATGGGATTCGAGCTGCGCATCGCGGCCCCGGAGGAATTTCAGCCGCCTGCGGAATTGCTGGCCAGGGCCGGGGGCCGGGTCTCCGTCACCTCCGATCTTCGTGAGGCCGCCGCCAGCGCGACCGTCCTCTACACCGATGTCTGGGTCAGCATGGGAAAAGAGCAGGAATCCGCGCACCGGATCTCGCAGTTGCAGGGCTATCAGATCAACGGGGAACTCTGCAAGCTGGCACCTGGTGCCCTGGTCATGCACTGCCTTCCCGCCTACCGCGGAAAGGAGATCGACGCTGAGACTTTCGAGGCGAACGCGGGGACCATCTTCCGCCAGGCGGAGAACCGCCTGCATACCCAGAAGGCCATTCTCGCCCTCCTGGTGCAATAAAATCCGCTGCCATGCCGAGCACCTCCCCGGGCCGATTTCTTCCACGCGGATTGTCGCTGCGGACGAAGTCATTTCTCTTCGTGGGAAGTGTGGTCCTGACCTTGACCGCGGCTCTTCTGGTCCTGGTCTCCACGGTTTTCCTCGAGTCCATGACCAGCATGCAGACCGAGCTGACCAAAGAGTTGATCGACAGCGTGGTCAACCAGCTCAACCAGGCCGCCCGCCAGCAGCGGAACAAGGCCATCGACAGCGCCGGCCGGGACGAAATTTTTGCCCTGCTCAAGGGAAAGCAGCGGGGGTATCTTGGAAAGAATGACCTGTTCCAGTCAATCTTCGCCGGGCAGGATATCGTCCTGCTCTTCGACCGGCAGAAAAACCCCTTCGCCTGGTTCTTTCTGCCGGAGCGCGCCCGGGAGGGGAAGGAGCTGCCTGCCTATCTTCATGCGGATGAAGCACGCCACAGCAGGCTGCTGCAGGAGGGAAAAACCGGATCGGTGATCCTGACGGCACCCGACGGTCTGCTCATGCTCTCCGCCCATCCCGTCATTCACACGGATGGGTCCGGCCCGTCGCCGGGATGGCTGGTTTACGGCCTGGATCTCGGCACAAAATGGTTCGAGGAAATGAAGGAGCTCACCGGCGTGAATGTCTCCCCGTTCGTGCCGGACGAGCGCGAAACGAGGGGCAACCGGCGCGAAGGGAAAACCCTGATCACCGATGCTCTGGGAACGTGCCGGGTCTTTCTCTACCGGGGCGGATTTTCCGGCGGCAGCCCCGACGAGACCTCCGCGGTCATTGAGTTCGAAAACGCCGCTGGCACACCGTCGGCCGGGCTCCGGCTGAAATTCTCATCCGCCGTCTACTCCGCGGCCGGCGACCTCCGAAACAAGCTGGCATGGAACTCGATCATCGGCGGCATCGTGCTCACGGTCTTCTGCTGCCTCGCCATCGAGCACCTGTTCATCAGAAAAATCAGCCAGATGGACCGCGAGTTCCAGACGCTCGTCGGCAACAAGGATTCCCTGGCCCGCCTGCAGGAAAACTCGCGCGACGAATTCGGCAGGCTCGCGGGCTCGGCGAACCGGCTTCTGGATTCCCTCCGGCGCCAGCGCACGGAATCGGAGAGCCAGAAAACCCTGCTCCTGAGCGTGCTGGACAGCGCGTCGGAGGGGGTCATGGCATTCCGGAGCCTGAGAAATGAAAGGGGCGCGATCGCGGATTTCATCCTGGTGCTCGCCAACAAGTCAGCCGAGGCGATGCTGAACCGGAGCTCCGGGGACATGCTCGGGAAATGCCTGCTGGGCCTGTTTCCCGCCACCATGACCGAGGGGATCTTCGACCGGTATGTGCAGGTGGTTGAAACCAAGGCCGGCGACCATTTTGAAACATTCTACTCGCACGAGGAGATGCGCAGGTGGCTCTACATCTCCGCAGAACCCTGGTCGGATGGATTCGTTGTCACCTTCGAGGAAATCAGCCAGCGGAAGCGCGTGGAGCAGGAGCTCAAGGCGAGCATCGAGGAGCTCGAGCGGTTCAACCGGGCGATGATCGGCCGGGAGAGCCGCATCCTGGAGATGAAATCCGAAGTCAACCTTCTCCGGTCCCGCATGGGCCTCCCGCCGGGATACAAAGTGGACGCATTGAACGACGATGCCTGAGAACCTGCCACAGCGCTACTTGCAGGCCGTCGCCGATGCCATGACGGTCCTGATCGAGCCGGGCGGCTTCGCCGCGGCGACGACCCGCTTTCTCGGGTGCCTCGGAGAGGCCGTGGAGGTGGCCAGAGCCTACTATTTTGAGAACGACCCGGGGAGCAACCCCATGACCTGCAGCCAGCGCTGCGAGTGGGTGCGGGAAGGGGTCTCGCGGGAGCTCCACAATCCCATTCTCCAGCACATGAGCTACGAGGACCTGTTTCCAGGGATGCTGGCCACGCTTTCCGCAGGCACGACATTTTCCATGCTCGTCCGGAACACGGAGCCCCCGCTCCGCGAGATCCTCGAAGCGCAGAACATCCTCTCGATCGCCCTGATGCCGATCCACTCGCACGGGGAGTTTATCGGGTTCATCGGGTTCGACGATTGCGACACGGAAAGAATCTGGAAGGATGAGGAGCTGGAGTCGCTCCGGGCTGCGGCCGCAGGACTGGGGAGCGCGATCATGCGGCACAAGATGGAGGAATCGATGTCCGCCCGCACCGAGGAGCTCACGATGAGCCGGAGGGTGGCGCTCAGCCTCATGGAGGACGCGCAGAAAGCCGTGGCCGCGTCCGAGCAGGCGAACACGGCGAAGTCCGCATTCCTGGCCATGATGAGCCACGAGATCCGCACCCCGCTCAACGGGGTTATCGGGTTCACGGATCTTCTCCTCGCCGAAAATCTTCCCGACCATCAGGAGGAGCTCGTCTCAACGATACGCAGCTGCGGAAACTCCCTGCTCGGCCTCATCAGCGACATTCTCGATCTTTCAAAGATCGAGTCCGGCCGGATGGAGATGGAGATGCTCCCGTGCTCGTTGCGGGAGGGCCTGCGCGAGGTGCTCGCTTCCTTCGAGCCTGCGCTCCGGTCAAAAAAACTCACCCTGACCTCGCATGTCGGGGATGCGGTCCCCGCGGAGCTCGTCACCGATCCGAAGCGGATCCGCCAAATCTTTTTCAATCTGGTCGGAAATGCCATCAAGTTCACTTCCGAGGGGGGGATCTCCGTCAGGATTGACGCGACCGCCCCACCGGGGGGGCGGCTGCTGCTCGACTGCGAGGTCAGCGACACCGGGATCGGAATCCCCGCAGAGGAACAGCAGCGGATCTTTGAAGTGTTCGGGCAGGCGGATCCCTCGATCCACCGCCGCTTCGGAGGGACCGGGCTCGGCCTGGCGATCTGCCGGAAACTGGTCGAGGCCATGGGCGGAAAAATCTCCGTCGAAAGCGAGCCCGGCAAAGGGACATCGTTCAAGTTCACCATCCCCGCCTACAGGGCCCAGAAATCCCGCCAGGCCGAGCCCTCCGAGCCGGCTTTGCGCCCGAACGGCTTCCGGGGCGTGCGGGTTCTGGCGGTGGACGACGTGCCGACGAATCTCCGCCTGATGACCGGCATTTTGAAAAAGCTCGGCTGCGAGTCGGCCACGGCCGCGGATGGACGGCAGGCGGCCCAGCTCGCGGAGGAGGGTGGATTCGATGTCATCTTCATGGATGTGCTGATGCCACTGTGCGACGGGCTGGAGGCCACCCGGATGATCAGAAAGCTCGAGCAGGAGAACGCCGCCCGCAAGCCGGCCTACATTGTCGCCCTCACTGCGGATGCGTTTGCCGAGAACAAGACCCGCTGCCTTGAGGCGGGCATGGACGAGTTTCTGACCAAGCCCCTGCGCATGGACCTGATCCGCGCGGCGGTTCAGCGGGGAATAAAAATGGCGGAAGGATAGCTTCCCTCACTCCTTCGCGCCATTCGGGACATAGTTCGCCACGAATTCCCTCCGGAACTCCTGGAATGTTCCCGCGACGGTGTGCATGCGCGCCCTGGCGGCAAGGTTCAGATAGAAATGCAGGTTGTGCATCGTGATGAGCCGCAGCCCCAGGATTTCTTCGGCCTTCACGAGGTGCCGCAGGTAGGCGCGGGAAAAGTTTTGGCAGGTGTGGCAGTCGCAGCCGTCTTCGATCGGGCCGGGATCCTCCGCGAACGGCGCATTTTTCAAATTGATCGTCCCGAGCCCGGTGAATGCGGTCCCGTTCCGCGCGAGCCGCGTGGGCAGGACGCAGTCGAACATGTCCACCCCGCGGGCGATCATCTCGATGATCTGCGGTGGCGTTCCGAGCCCCATCGCATACCGCGCATGGTCGCCGGGGAGGAAGGGGACGGCGCTCTCGATGGCGCGGAACATTTCCTCCTCGGGCTCGCCGACGCTCACCCCGCCGATCGCATATCCGTCGAATCCGATATCAACCAGCGCCCGCGCACTCTTCTCCCGCAGGTCCGCATAGCCGGAACCCTGCGTGATCCCGAAGACCAATGGCCGCGACTCCGCCGGCTGGGACTCCCACCAGTCCTTGCAGCGTCGGGCCCAGCGGAGCGTGAGGTCCAGGCTCTTTGACGCGGCGTCGTGCGTGCACGGATGCGGCGGGCATTCGTCAAATGCCATCACGATATCCGAGCCGAGGTCGCGCTGGATCTCCATCGACGTCTCCGGCCCGATGAACGTCGGAGTCCCGTCGAGGTGGTTTTGAAAATGCACTCCCTCCTCGGTGATCTTCCGCAGCCGCGCCAGCGAGAACACCTGGAACCCGCCGCTGTCGGTCAGGATCGGGCGGTCCCAGGACATGAATTTGTGGAGCCCGCCGAGCCGCGCGATCAACTTCTCTCCCGGCCGGACGTGAAGGTGGTAGGTGTTGCCCAGAATCACCTGCGCATCGACCGACCGCAGCTCGTCGGGCGTCATCGCCTTCACCGTCGCCTGCGTTCCGACCGGCATGAAAACCGGCGTCCGGATCTCCCCGCGACGGGTTTTCAAAATCCCCGCCCGTGCGCCGGAGTCCTCCGCGATCATTGTGAATGCTTTCATCGGGATTTTAGTTCTCATTGGTTAGCTTCATGGGAGTGGCAAGGAACGCTGTGAATCCTTCCGCTGGGGTTCGACCAACTTCCAAACTTCCCGCCAGTCGGCTGCGGAAAGATTTGCGACGGCGTCGTTGTGATCGGAGTTCCTGACCTCCCACAATTTTTTTGGCCCGGCGAGCGCAGCGAAGAGCCGGCGGGCGCCCTCCGGGGGCGTGGTCGCATCGTTTTCCGCGAGGATGATGGCGACCGGTCCGGGAAAGGTCTTCAGCGCGGTCGCGGAATCGAAGCGGTCGAGCAGGAGCAGCCGGACCGGCAACCATGGATAATGGTGGGCTGCGGCGGAGACCATGGACTCGAACGGGGTGACCAGAATGATCCCCTGAATTTTATCGGGGCGCAGCTTTGCAACCTGGGCGGCAACCCCCGTGCCCAGGGATTCCCCCACCACAACCGCGCGCCCGGGCAGGGCGTCCAGCGCGCGTTCCGCCGTATCGGTCAGGGATTGTTGGGTCGGGCCGCCTGGCGCTGAGCCATAGCCGGGGTAGTCGGCCACATGGATCCGGCCCGTGGCACCTGCTGCGCGAAGCTTCTCGATGAGTGGTTGTCGGCCGAGCGCACTGCCGGCATTGCCGTGAAAAATGACGACCGGGCTGCCATCCGTGCCATCACGGGTGACCCAGCCAACCGGCTTTCCGCTTTGATCCAGCCACCGGGACATTCCGGTTTCGCGGGCGAGTTCCAGCATCTGCCCCTCGGAAACCGCCTGCGGATGGTAGAGCATCGTGCGTTGCCTGAAGAACACATACAGGCAGACGAGCAGGTATCCCAGCGCGAGCAGCAGGGTCACCCTCAGTAATGATGCAATGAGCACGTTCATGCTTTGGGAGTATAGGGACGTTAATCCCTTTCTCAAGGCACCGTAATCACGCGTGATCGTCGGCGTCCCAATCCCGCTCCCCGCCACAAGTCGGCCAATGCCGGGAGCTGGCTGGACGTCTCCAAACCCCGGCGAATCTGTTTGCCTTGGATTTTGTGTAGTGCGTAGTATATTCCCGCTGTATCGGTATGGGATGGGCGCGATTCATCCTCCCACTCCGACGGGGGTCCAACCCTTCAAATTTAGACAGTTTCGCGCGATTAGCTCAGTGGTAGAGCGCCTGCTTCACACGCAGGAAGTCGCAGGTTCGAACCCTGCATCGCGCAATCTAATTTATAGTCAACACTTTACAATAAACACCCTCTCAAATATGCCTGAAAGTCATAACAAAGTAATAACAATTTGCTCAGGCGGGTTTGAACTTTATTATGACCGCTAACGAAGATCAGAACGGTGAGTGGCTCCGGCTTCCGAAGGAAGGGGAGCGGTGTTCGGTGACCGGATTGAGCCGCGCGTCTCTCAACCAGATTTTGACTGAGACCGATCCGGAGACCGGAGAAAAGTTGGTGGAGTCGTTCACCAAATCCCAGCCGGGCACCAGCCGGGGGATCAAATTAATCAACAGCCGCTCACTTCTCGATTATATGGAGAGTGCGGCGAAAGCGCAAAACGGGCTGCGGTTTGCAAAGCATATCCTCAACCCCGATCGGGATTCGCTCGATGTCGTCTTGGGGGATAAGAAGACCTTCAACGAGTATTTGAATCCCGATGCCGATATTTCAGATTATGAATGGGAGCGTGGAGGCCTCCGCACTAGGCACCTGAGGATATTGGCCCTGCTTGAAAAAGGGGTCCTGGAGCGGATCGCCCCTCCAGAAGCGGAGTAAAATTAGAGCCGTGATGTTTTGCATGGCAACTGGACAGGATAACCTCTGAGCGCTCTCGACTACGGATCAGAAGGTTGAAAGTTCGAGTCTTTCCGGCTGCACCAGCAGTTTGACTGATAGGAAATCGGTTCTGCCTGCGCCTGAAAGGCAATTCCTCAGAAGGCAACACTTGTGTGGTCGTAGAGAAGTGCAGCGGGTTTGTCCAGTTTCCTCGCCGGAGGATATCAGGGTGATCAAAGTGAATCCGTCCCATACCCATGAGCTTCCCCCTCTATAACAGTATTTGCAATGTCACCCATCACGGTATTGCCATGAAAAAAACTGCTGTAATGGGCGCATGCGAGGTCCAATCTAGGTGGCCGGCCAAGCGCCTCCCATAGCTTCAGTTGGTAAACGGTCGGGACCACGCGATCATGCAGGGAGATGTATTGCTTTATGGTTTTCGCTTTGCAGTGTTTGCCCAGCACCACTTCGTCAGCTATGCTCCACGCCTTACCGAGTGAGATCTCGTCAATACCCTTCTTTTCCAGATCTCGACGGACAAACTGGGTAATTGATCCGTGCCAGGTGATGCTTCCGAGTTGGCCGCCGGTGATAAGCGGAAAGAAGAAATCTACCGGCTCGCAGTTGCTGGCCAGTGCCGCCTGAAATCCTCCACTGCTCATTCCAATCAAACCGATATATTCATATTCCTGGCGCATTTCCTGTATCAGGCGGCGAATCTCTGCCGTGAAGTGCCGGAAGTTTGAAACCGTCCACAGCACATTTGCACTGATGAAGTATTCCCCCGAAAAAGAGCCCTCGGGAGTTCTTGACTGGTGAAACGGGACGGTAAGAAGCCCACAATCCACCCCGAGCTTTTGCAATTGATGACACCAATTCTCTTCGACGGTTTGGTTCGACCGTCCCCATCCCGGCGCGAATAGAAGAATTGTTTTGGAGCGTCGTTCGGGATCCGAGAACCACTTGAAGGGAACAAGATTGGTCTCCTCCCATTCCGTGGCCACCGGAGAATCAAATATCATACGACGACAGGGAACTTTTGGTGCAACCCGGTCACGCGGATGGACGCCATCCCGTAAGCGAAGCGGTCCGTTTTCTTTAAAGTCGCTGTAGAAGTCCCAAGGCTTCTCAAAGAACGCAGAAAATTTCCCGTAAAACTCATCGATGGTATACTCCTGGCCATCAAAAAGCTCGATAGGCATGAGCTTGGAACACGTCTTCTTGCGTGAGATAAGACCGTAGCAGCGGTCAAAAGCTGTCATCAAGCGTCGGCGGATGTGTTGCATTGATTTTCTTTATGTTCTGCCGAGTGTCTGTCACAAGAGCGGCGTGCCAGCCATCCCAAACCGCTTTGACTTCCGCGCCGCCTCGGCTCAAGGGCAGGTGTTTTGACGCTTTCCGCACCGGTGGACATCAAGGCCGTGCCCAAATAGCGGTCACCCCTTGATAAACCGCATCGTCTTCTGCTTCACGGCGCAAATCATCTTCTCCGCCCGCACGTCGGCCAGATGGCTGTTCACGACGAAGAGAGCGAGGAGGCCGACAGGCCCATGTAGCCATTGCTCATCGGCGAGCGGCGACCATCAAGAGCAATTTCCTTTGATTCACCAAAGCTCGTGGGCGCCCCCGTGTCAAACAGCCACAATCCGTCTTCCAATTCAAGGAACAGGTGTCCATCTTTGTATGTGATTGGTAGTGTGGTCATGGGATTCTACTGAGGGTATTCCTGGAACCGAAAAGGCATCATGAAACAGCCGTAGAAATTGTCGAGTTGATCATACTCCACTGGGCACAAAGGCCCCAGCGAGCGATCAGCAGGCATCCGGCAATTTGCCCGGTCCGTCCATACAGCCACGTGTTCAACTTTTCATCCTTCTTCATCAGGGCCTGAAAATAATATATAAACAAACATCGGACGATAAACTTGACATATTGATCGTCCGGTATATGTTTATCTAAATGAAAAACCCAACAGGCCAGCACCTCAAGAGCTATCTGGAGACCATCTCCGGCATCAGCCCGGAATTGCGGCCGCTGGAGGTCGCGGATCTCCCGCTTTATCTTCGACACCGGTATTCGTTCTTTTCCGTCGTATTGTTCGGGCGGACATGGTGTCTGGCATTGGAGAATGAGTCATGCGACACTGGCTCCGCCGGAGAGTATGAAAAGCTGGCGCAAACCCTCCTGCCACGCTTGAAGTCTCCGGTCGTCTTCGTTCTTCCGGCGCTGCCATCGAACACCAGAAACAGGATGGTCCAAAAAGGAATTCCATTCATCGTGCCCGGCAACCAGGCATTTCTTCCGGGTGCCCTTGTGGATCTCCGGGAGCGCTTTCTCAAACCAAGCGGAAAGGGCCGTGGCTCGCTCAGCCCGACCGCCCAGCTCACACTGCTCTACCATTTGGAACGGGAGCCTCTGACTGGACTCCCACTGAAAAGTATTGCCGAAAAGCTGCACTGCTCCGCAATGATGCTGAGCAAGGTGAAGGACGAATTGGAGGAAGCTGAAATCTGCAAAGTGGAGCGCATCGGTCGTTCGATGGCGTTGAAGTTTCCTGCAAAAAATCGAGCCCTCTGGGATCTCGCGCAGGCTCGGTTGACCTCTCCAGTAAAAAAAACGCGCTGGGTTCGGTGGATGAGGGAGCCGGGATATCCCGCGCTCCTTTCTGGGATCAGTGCCCTCAGCCGTCGAACCATGCTCGCCGCCGACCGGCTTCCCACTTACGCGCTGGGACCCAGAATGCTCGAAGCGTGGCTGGAACAAGGCACAATGAGCGGCTGTCCGGATGCGGAGCAGGCAAACGTCAAGATCGAGGTCTGGGCCTACGAGCCAAAACTTCTCGGCGACAACGAAATCGTCGATCCGCTCTCGCTCTATCTCAGCCTGCGCCATGACGCTGATGAGCGCGTCCAACAGCAGCTCGAACGACTCATGGAGGCGATCCCATGGTAAGAGGGCTCGATCGATGAGGACATCGCTCTCGCCGCCGCGTTGATTCCATCGCTCCCGCTCATGTCACCCTTCGGGCTGTCCTTTGGCCAGTCTGTCCGATCGTTCCCACGGCTACGTATTCAAGTTTGCGTTGACTTGCGCTCTCCCGTGCGTCGCGCCCTGCGGGTCTCGCGTTCGCGGTTTTGATGAGGTTTCTCCCGAAACCTTCACCCCGTTCCGGGACATGTCCTGCGGCATGTCTTTCTCAGGCCAACCCATGGCTTTCGATTCCCGTGCGGCTCCCCTAGCCGCCTGGGTCGCAGCTACACATTCGACCTCTCTCATCTCGCCCCGAACCGCTATCACGCCGGTGTTCCGCCTTCCGTTCCTGCGCGTCGCGGAGGTTGTTGCTTTCACTTGCAGCGGAGCCATTCGTGACGCATGATTCCGGGTGATGAACGAGCGAATCCAAATCCATCCGGAAATTTGCCATGGCAAACCCGTGATCCGGGGAACCCGCGTTCTCGTCTCCGTTATTTTGGGGGCGCTTGCCGCAGGCGATTCCCAGGAAATGATTGTGGAGGATTACCCCGGACTCACGAAAGCCGATCTTGCCGCAGCTCTTGAGTTCGCCAGCCAAATGACGGGCTATCAGGAACTCGCCTATCATGCGGCAGCATGAATTTTCTCCTCGACGAAAATTTCCCGAAATCGGCCGCGGATTTCCTGAAGGAGGCTGGCCACTCGGCGTGCAGGGTGCTCGAATTGGCAGAGCAAGGGACCGACGACCATGCCGTCTTTGAGTTGGCACAGCAAGAGCAGGCCATCTTGCTGACAACGGACCGCGATTTCTTTCACACTATTCCCTGGCTGTTTGCCGAGCACCACGGCGTCATCGTCATTGCCCTCAAACAGCCCAACCGGGCCGCCATTCTTTTGAAACTTGCATGGCTTTTGGAAAAACTGCCTCCGCTGAGTTTTCGCAACCGGGTTTTCCAATTGCGCGATACCTCGTGGATTGCCATTCCACCCCTCTCGTAGAAGGTTCGGCTCCAAGCTCAGGATGCCTCTCGCCTCCTCCTCCGTCCTCGGCTCTCGGCTCTGGACGCTCGGCTTTTCTATCCCCTGCATCGTTCATTCCATCGCGCCCGCTCATGTCACCCTTCGGGCTGACCTTTGACCAGTCTATCCGATCCGTCTGCGGCTTCCTCTTTGCTTCCCCAGCTACACGTTCGACCATCCCTTTTAACCTGACAGAGCGCTATCGCGCGGGTGTTCCGGTTTCCGATTTCAGCTTTCCGCATTTTTCTTCGGGGGTAGGACAGTCTTTGTCTATTTTGCTGTGATATAGGTTGGGCATGAAAGACGAACAAGACCCGCAGCCGACGGCCGAAGCGCCCGAACCGCTCGATGTGATGAGGAAGGCATATGAGAACGCGGAGTTCCATTTCGAGGAAGACGAGGGAACTCTGACCCTGCGCCTCGGGCTCAAGAACCTGGACGTCACCGTCCTCTCCTGGGGACATGCCGGCGATGTCGCGAGCATCATCGTCCGGCTCCCGATCCGCGCGACCGAGGAATTCCGCGCCAAGACCGGCGAGTTCCTCCACCGGCTCAACTACGCGGCGAAGCGCAAGTTCTGGGAGATGGACTACAACGACGGGGAGATCCGGCTCGTCGCCTACACCGACACCATCACCGGCCCGCTGACCGAGGGCCTCTTCCGATCCATCTTCCACGCGGTGACGAGCACTGCGGACGTGACGTTCCCCTACCTGACCAGCGTCCTGTCGGGTCGGATGACCCCGGAGTTTGCCGCCGATCAGGCAGAGGCAGCCATCGAAGCCTTCTGGGATAAGGGCGAAAAAATCGACTCCCCAGAGGAAGATCCGCCGCCTGAAAACTGACGTTCCTCACCCCATTCTCCATTTCTCATTCCACACTCCAAATTAATCAAAAACCATGGCCCACGAACTGAACTTTGAAAACGGCGAGGCTTCGCTGATGTATGTCGGCGATGTCCCTTGGCACGGCTTGGGAACCCGCCTCGAAGCCGCACCCGGAACGGCTCAGGAGGCGATCACCGCCGCGCACCTCGATTGGGAGGTGGAATTGAAGCCAATCTACGCCGGTGAAAAGGGAATGTTTTATAACGTTCCAAGCCGGCAGGCTGTCGTCCGCGCGGATAAATGGGGGCAGGAAGACTGTCCGGTTTACGGGCTCGTCGGCCCAGGCTACGTCCCGCTTCAGAACCGGGATGCCTTCACGTTCTTCGATCCTGTTGTCGGATCAGGGGCCGTCAGCTACGAAACCGCCGGATCGCTCGGAAAGGGCGAACGGGTCTGGGTTCTCGCCAGGGTCAAGGGATCCAATGGCGAGTTTGCCATCAAGGGGAAAGATGTCGTTCAGAAATACCTGTTGTTGTCCAACGGCCACGACGGCCGGACGGCGGTGCAGGTGCGGTTCACTCCTGTCCGGGTGGTTTGCCAGAACACCCTTTCTATCGCCCTTGGCGAGGATCGCGACCTGTTCAAAATCTACCACGCCCCGCAAATGCACCTGCGATTGGAGCACGCACAGGACAGGGTCAAGGAGATTCTGGGATACTACGATGACATCGAAAAGCGGTTCCAAGACTTCGCTGCTTTCGAAATGACGGGCAACCGGATCGCCCGCTATGTCATCGGCGTTTTTCCCACTCCCACCCGCAAAAAGGGCCAAAGCGACCGTAGCTTTGAGGAGGCAAAAGCGAAGGTGTCCACGACCCGCCATGATGCCATCCGCCTGTTTGAAGAGGGCAAAGGCAATGCGGAACCGGGAATCCGCGGCACGCTCTGGGCGGCCTACAACGGAGTCACCGAACTGGTCGACCACCATTCCCGTTTCACGACACCCTGGCAACGGATGAACAGCATCTGTTTCGGCGAAGGAGAAAGACTCAAACACCGCGCTCTTGAGCAGGCGTCGGTTCTTTTTTCAGCGAATTGAAATCCGCCATCAACTCCACATTCCAAATTATTCAAAAACGACCAATCACCCGAACCCGGCAGCTCTCCTCAGAGGTTGACATGGCACCAAGGTGATGCACGCTGGCGCCATGTTCTCCGAATCCGCCAAACGCCAACAGACGGGCACCCGGATCACTGTCACCTTTCCAGCAGAACATTTTGCTGACATCAGAAAAATGGTCGAAATCGGCATCGGCTCCCAGCGCCAGATCGACGACATCATGCCCGCCCGGTATGCCTGCTAAATCACACAAGCCCGGCACGAAAAAAACGGAAGCGCCACGCCTCTCCCGCGGTCGTGCCAGGCCCGGCGCGCTCTTTCCCGTGCCTCCGTCCGCATCGTCATTGCCGGAGAGCTACGCCGCCACGTTGCAGGAGATAAAGACCCACCTCCGCAACGCCCGCATCCGGGCCGTCCTCTCTGCCAACCCGATCGTCATCGAAGCCTACTGGCACACCGGGAAAATCATCCTCGCCCGCCAAAAGGAAGCCGCTTGGGGAGCCAGAGTTATCGACCGGCTCGCCGCCGATTTGAAAGAAGCCTTCCCTGACATGAGCGGCCTCTCTTCCCGCAATCTTCTCTCGATGCGGCTTTTTGCCGAGGCTTATCCCGAAGGATCAATTGCGAAACAGCCTGTTTCGCAATTGCCCTGGGGCCAGATCATCCGGCTACTCCAGATGGTTAAAGACCCCGCCGTCCGCGACTTCTACATCCGCGAGACCCTCACTCACGGTTGGAGCCGCAGCATTCTGGAAATCCAAATTCAAAACCAGCTCCACCTCCGAGCGGGCAAGGCCCAGAACAACTTCGCCCTCACCATGCCCCCGGCGGAGTCCGACATGGCCGCCCAGCTTTTTAAAGACCCTTACCTTTTCGATTTTCTCGGCACCGCCGATCCCCGTCGCGAGGCCGAGGTGGAACAGGCTCTCATGGATCACCTCCAAAAATTCCTCCTGGAGCTTGGCACCGGCTTCGCCTTCGTCGGACGGCAGGTTCCGCTTGAAGTGGGCGGCCGGGACTACCCGCTGGATCTCCTGTTTTACCACCTCAAGCTCCGCCGGTTTGTCGTCATCGAACTGAAAGCCCGCAGCTTCACCCCCGGCGATGTCGGCCAGCTCAATCTCTACCTCTCCGCCGTGGACGACCTCCTTCGTCACCCCGAAGACCAGCCCACCATCGGCCTCCTGCTATGCCGGAAAAAGAACAAGCTTGTCGCCGAGTATGCCCTCCGCGGCCTCGACCAATCCATCGCCGTCGCCGCATGGCAGACCCAACTCACCGAATCGCTCCCGGATGAACTGCGCGGCAGCCTGCCCACCATCGAGGAAATCGAGGCCGAGCTGGGACGCGACCTCCCGCCCGCCGAAGACGTGAAAAAGGTCGAAGGACGACTCGCCAGCGAGGAAAAAAAATTGCTCAAAAAACGGCCACGCTCAAAAGGGACACGAAGCCATGAGAAGGACAGTGCGCAGCAAACCCGCGCATTGTAGCCGACCGTCCGCCTCGTTCTCCGGTTTCAGCTTTCAGGTTCACTCCGCTGACGCTCCGGTTGCCACCCTGGCCAAACATTCGTCTCATCCCAATCAACACAGCGCTCCCGCGCTGGTTTTTCGCTTTTTCTTCCTGGGTAGGACACTCGTTGACCGGGTGGCGGTGGGAATCTTACGGGCGTCATGAAAACTCTCACCCAGCCAAAACCGCTCAGAACGTGCTCCGGAGGGGCCCGGTCAGCCCCCGCTGGCACGTCTTCGAATTCCGTATATATTTAATGACCAGCCCCCACATCACGTTCGACCTCATGCGAGGGTATTCCCACTTCCCATCGCACAGTGGACCACCGGCTCCGGTGCTTGCAGCTTTCGGGATTGAGCGCCTGAGCGAATGCCGGCTGCGCGGTTCGTGGGATTTCGAGCGGGCCATCACTGAGAATCCCCAGAATCTGCACCGGTCTGTCCGGATGCTGGGAACGGCGGGCAAGCACAACAAATGGGAGGATGTTCTTCTGCAATTCGGCGAACGCTCGTTCCTTTACGGGTCGGCATCGCAAATCACTGGATACGCATCCACCTTCGCCGACGCGGAGAAAATCGTCCGGGATTTCACTGAATCTTTCGGCAACAAGAAAATCCCGGTCGGCGGGAGCTTCCAACTAATCCGGAAGGAACGGTATGACGAAATCGTATGCGAGATCGTCAACCTATGCCCAGAGACTGTGTTGAGCGATGAGGCATTCGCCCTGCACTACCCGGCTGGCACCGGCGACTGGCACCGCAGCTTTGTCGAAAAGCTCAACGGGCGGAAAAACGGGCTCTCGATCCTCGAAGGTACCCCCGGAACTGGAAAAACATTTTATCTGAGGCACCTCATGGGCCACCTCAAGGACACCCACCGGTTCTATTTCATTCCGCCAACCAGCCTGAAAATGCTCGAAGAACCCGAATTTATCGGCTTCTGGTCCAGCCAACGTGAAACGTATTCGGATCGGAAACTCGTCGTCATCCTCGAAGATGCTGACGATGCCCTGATGACCCGCGAAACCGACAACCGGGACAAGGTCAGTGCGATCCTGAACCTTTCCGACGGGATGCTCTCCGACTTCCTGCAACTCCACGTCATCTGCACGATCAACTGCACCGCCGCCGACATCGACCAGGCTCTCCTGCGCCCCGGCCGCCTCGTGAGCCACCGCGTATTCCGTCGACTCGACATCGCACAGGCATCCCGCCTTGCTTCCTCCCTCGGAAAGACCCTGCTCCCTGCATCTGACTACTCGCTAGCCGAGGTCTTCGCCGAAGACGAACCCGAACCCGTCTCCCGACCTCAGATCGGTTTCTCTGCCTGACCGCCGACCGCTCTTTTTCCAATCATCAACTTCCAACTTCAATAAAATGGGCTACTGGACAACACTCAATCTCGTGGACCTCGGGTTCACAAAATCCGCCCGCAAAGCGGTCTTCGGCGGCAAGAAGCAGGTCAGCATGTTTGAGATGACAAAGCTCGTCTCCAAGCACGTCAAATAACGATTCTCAAAATTCATCCCCGGTGGCTCGCAATGGGCTGCCGGGGATTTTTTTATTCCCTCTGGCCGTGCTCGTTGACATGGGCATGAGGGCATGGCTATCAAATTTCCAAGCTCCCGCTATGAACGGACACTCGTGAGCACGAGCGAACTGAGTCGTCTGCTGAACGTTCCTGAATCTCGAATGCTCCGCGCCATCCGTGAGGGCATCATCTGCCCAATCGGCGTGGTAGGCCGTGCAACGCTCATCGCAATGACGGATGATGAGCTGGAAGCGTGGCGCATCCACTTTCACGGATCCCAATCGTAGCATCCCCTTACGCCGATACGGCACAGGCTCATATCGTGTCAGTGGCATTGTGGGCATATCGGTATGAGGCCCGAAAAACAGGGTCCGGCTGACATGAGATTCGCGGTCCTTCTTCGCCTGTCTCATTGCCACATCGGCATGGTGACGTGTCGCCACCACGCCGATGTGGGCACAGTCGCGGCACAAGGATTTTCTTGTTTGCCTGGCGGAGTGAAATTCCGGCTTTCGTCACGCCACTTTCCACCGATTCGATGTAAAGCAGAGGCCCAACTTTACATCGAAAAGGGGGTTTTGAGGCCGAAAAATGAGGCGTTTTTGCTTTGGGAACTTCAGGCTAGCCTGGGTAGGAAGTTCGAAATTTCCCACGAGCATTCCCTGAGGGAGATCAGATAAGTCCTCAAGTGCTCAACGAGCGCACATTGCGGGATCTTTAAGCATCTCCAGAGTGGTTTCCAGGAGGATCCGGGGGCTTTCCGGTGATTGGAATGTGGAGCCGCTGGCTTCGTAGCCGCCCTCTTCGGCAGCCTCCTTTGTCACCAAGTAACCCTGGGTTGTCCCGTTGGCACAGGTGATGACAAAAACGTCGGGCCTTTCTTCCCTTAGCTTCAATGCAAACTCGACAAAAACCTCGCCGGGCCACGCAACAAAGATCCATTCGCCGATTCGAAGGATTTGGATCTCTGCCGGAAGTGCCACTTCACGGGACCTCTTCTCCAGTTCACCTGAGGCCTGCAGCTTCGCAAACTGGAAGTGACGCTCGGCACCGAACCAGTCGCATTCTGCCGTGCGGGTCGCGGCGCGGTCTGCGTTGCCCGCACGCATTTTCTCAAAGCGTCGAAAGACCTCGCGCTCGCGCCGCTCTGCGTCGGCCACATTGGCAAATTTTCTGATTGGCAGGTCAACCGAGCGGCTGGTGCCATTCAGATTGATCGAGGATTCATATTCCATCGCGGGGATTCCCTGAAGAACGCTGCCAGCCAGCAGGAACCCCAGGCGGCGCGCCTCGTCCGGAGTGTTTGAACGCGCGATGTGGCGTGGCGATTGGTCGCCGCTGGCGCCATTGTGGAAAATGACAGGGATATCACCGAGCGCTTCCTGGAGGCGCAGTCGGGCATGCCCCGGAAAATCTCCGCTGAACAATCTGGAATCTTCATGAAGGACGGTCGGATGGACGCTCACGACGAGCATTAGCGCAATCGGTTTGCAGTTCCCCGCGTGTCGGATCAAGAGGACAGGGACGCATGGGTGGCTTGGGCCCGACGGATCGCGCCGGTTTCCTCCCACCTCGGAACTGTCGCCAAATCCGCGCCCGATTTCCGCATCCTGCGGGTTCTTGGTCGCCGCGACTGCATTGTCCACGATCCGCCCAAGCATCCATTCGATGAACTCCTGATCGGCAGGAGGCGCGGCATCCCCCGCAAATATCGGATATTTCGTCCGGCACAGCGGAGCCGAGTGGGTATGAGTGCTGCTGACCATGATGTTGTCGGCTGGAATGCCCGTGCCGGCCGCAATCCGTTCTCGAAGAAACCGGATCTGCCCTTTATCCAAAAAAAGAAGATCATTCCCGATAATCAACCATCGGCTGCTCCCATCAGTCAGAAACAGGGCGGAGGTGAACAAGTCGGTGTCAACCCCGTCGGAGAAGCGCTCCGCATGCGGATACCCATCAAGGAATTGAACAGTTCTCGGAGTAATGACAGAGGCACTGGCCCCGGCTTGGATCTTCATGGTGGCAGCGAGGAATGAATTGACGTCGGTTCCCAATATGTTGTAACAATTGCAAACTGTGGGGCAAGTCATTAAATCCGTGCCGTTGGCCGTTGTCGCCTACCTTCGCCTGGCGGCTGGCTTGGCCGGGCAGATTCGCTCTGGAGCCATCAAATCCGGCGAAAAGCTGACACCGGTTCTTGTGGAGCGCGACTTGTTTTCGTCGCGGCAGGCGGTGCCTGTCGTCTGATCACCGTTTACCGGCACGACCAGAATAGTTTCGAACGAGTTTTCTATCACAATGAAGCCATCCCAAAAGCCCGAGATGAACAAATTTCAATTTGAGCCGCACGAAGTTGTCCCCTTCCGCGACCGCGAGGTCCTCGATCGCGTCCGCCGAATCAGGCGGGAGGACATCGATCGGCACCCGAACCCCGAGTTCCGCATCCGCGTCGTCCGCGACTATGAAATCGGGATGATCCCGTTGATCGATCGGTTCTACCGGCTGAAAACGGCGATGGATGAGGGGAGGGAGGTTTCTTTCATTCTGGGCAACCCCAACCCCGGCTACGTGAATCTCGCGCGCATGATCAACCGCTTCCAGCTCAACTGCTCCGGGTTGTGGGTATTTGCAATGGATGAATGGGCGGATGAGGCGGGCAACATTGCGACCGAGTCTTACGACCTGAGTTTTCGTTCGGCCATGCTCAAATATTTCTACTACGAAATTGAAGAGAAGTTGCGGCCACCGTTGGGGCAGTTTGTTTCTCCCAGCAACAAGAACATCGGAGACTACAGCAAAATGCTCGCCGATCGTGGCGGTGCTGATGCCTGCCACAGCGGCTCGGGCTGGGCCGGGCACATCGCGTTTATCGATCCGCATGCCCCGCAGTGGTCCCGGGATCTTGAGGAATTCAAGCATCAGGGAGCCAGAGTTGTGGATCTGCATCCTCTGACCATTGCCCAGAACTCGCTGCACGGGTGCTTTGGTTTCAGCGGTGATGTGGCGGCCGTGCCGCCCAAGGCCGCCACCATCGGACCTGCCGACGTCCTTGGCGCGAAATACCGGATGGACATCAACTCGCTGTGCACCATGGGAACCTTCTCCTCCTGGCAACGCCTCATGACACGACTGATCGCCCACGGGCCGGTCACCCCGGATGTCCCCGCTTCGATTCTTCAGACCGTGCCCACGGATTTTTACATCTCCGAGTCTGCCGCAGCCAATATCGAGCCACATTGGTACGCCGGTTATTAAACCAATGGACAAGAGCCCCATCGGGCTCGGCGGCACCGGCAACCCCCAAGGGCAAGCGGCCTGCAGGCGGGGCTGGCAGTTGGCCAGATAGACAAAGTTGTCCGGGCAGGCCGAGAGGTCGGCCTGGAATCTGTCTTCGACGTTGGGGAGAAGGGTGATGGGTTCCCGCACATCCGGGTGGCTGCCATAGCGGGCCTTCCAATAAAACGAGTCTTGGACGGGGTTTCAAGGTTTGATGATGACTGTGCAGCGGGCGTCGGGCCAATCGCCGGAGGCCATCCTCCAACGGGCTACCGGCGAATTGGGGCGATCCCTTCACCAGCTATACGCTGAGTGCGGAAGATTTTCGGTGGATTCGTCCGCGGCTATAGATGCGCGTGGCAATTTACTGATCCTCATGGCTGGTTCAGGATTCGGCCCGTGAAATTCAGTGAATCGATCTGCTCCTTCAGCTTCCACAGTGCACTCGATCCCCGCAACCGGCAGGTGTCTTGCTTTTTGGGTATCGCGGGCTATGTCTTGACGATGGTCCCCGGCATTTGTATCGCCAGCGCAACAGATTCCGTTTTTCCGGATCGCGGCGGGCTTGCGGTGAGCAGGGAGGGGGCGGTTGTTTACGTTCGGAGCACGTTGTCCCGCCTCGAAGATGTAGTAATTCCGCTCCATATCGGCCCGGCAAACGGACAGGTCATATTCGGCGAGACCTTCCTCGTGTCCGCAGAGACCCCCATGGATGTTTCCCGGATGGCTGAGGGAAAGTGGGCCTTCCACGCGGCGTTCGACGATGCGACGCCCTGGAACCTTAACGGCACCTACATCGGGGCCAATCACGGGGCCAGCGACCTCATCCAGGCAACCAGTCCCGCGCACGGCTTGAGGGAGGGTGATCTGGGTTCTGTCTGGAAGGATGACGCCGGGATTTCCTTCTATCTCCTGGAGATCAAGGACGGGAACATCGTGCATCTGCTTTCCGAAAATTCCGGCACCTTTCCAAGATGGAAATTCACAAGGTCCATCGCCGGGAAGGTATTAACCGATGAAACGACCGGGCGGATTTTGCCAGTGCAGGCCGGGGATTTGGTTCAACTGACTCCCGCCTGCCGGATTCGATCGCAGCAGTTTTTGGCAGACGGCAGGCCGCTCGAAGATGGTGTTTCCACACCGTGCAGAAACTTCGAAGTTGTGGAGGAATATGATATCATTGCCCCGGATTCCGTTCTTGAGGCAGTCAAAGCAGCACCGGGGCGGAAAATTAACTTCGTGGCCGGTGAACTGGACGCGGTGCTGAACAACCGCATTGTCTATCGTTTTCAGCCCGGTGGGGCCTGTGAGATTTTGCACCGTGCCACCGCCCTGCGCGATGTCGATCTTGGATACATGGGGTTCATCCAGGCCACACCACTTCATGCCGGGGAGGCAAGCCGCCTTCTGAGCTACATTCCAAAAACGCTTCCCTTCGCCGCGGGCGGCAGGGATTACGATTTCCGGGGGCTGCAGAACCTGTCCGAGCGGCCGGCGGAACCTCTGATATTTTCTTTTGAACGCGGCAACATAGCGGATGTGGCGGACCTTCCGGACCGCTTCATTCAGATTCTGCAGGAAGGTGAAAAACAAGTGGGCTTTGCAATGGGATATTCGCTCTTTCGCGGCACCACGAAACCGGCCGTGCGGGCGGCAAAAACCGGCTCCCCGCTCTTTATTCATACCACCCGAAAAACCTACCCTGCGGCAGTTGACGGGAAGGCGGGGACTGTCACGGCGGGCGACGATTTCGAGTGCCTTGCCTACCGCCAGTATTTTGACCCCCGTTCTCATCCCGAGGCCACTTGCCTTTACGGACACATGCAGGATGGGGACTACATCCTTTACGCCGATTTTCACCGTCCTGTGGAAAAAACCGTCCTGCCTTTTCCCAGAGAGTTGTGTGGAAAGAAGTTCGAGGTCATCGAGCAATCGGACTCGATTGAGATCCAAATCGGCGGGGAGGTGCCCGCCGAAGGTGTGGAGGTTGCCGTGCGCGGAGAGCGTGGCAGCGTGCTATTGCGAATCCGAAGGGAGCCTTGAGGCTGTGGCAGGGGGTGCGGTCTTCCCATTCCATTGCGTATTGGGTCGGCGGCCAGAATTCACAAAGAGCATTGCAGCCGCATGGATGGCACGCGTGACGGATACATGTTTATGCTTTCCATGCCCGGCAGTCTGTTCAATCAGATCGAAGACGTCCGCACCGGGCTGCGGCTTTTCATGGACGACACGGGCTTCATTTGAATTCGCACAGATAAATCGCAGTTTTTTCAAGGCTCGCTTTGCTATCCATCAGAGGCAGGTATTCGAGGCCAAAATATCCATTGTACCCCGCTGCCTGGATCCGCTTGAGCAAGAACCTGTAGTCCGTCTCACTTTCAAAAAGTTCATGTCTGCCCGGAAGTCCGGCCGCATGGAAATGGCCGATCAGGCTGATATTATTCTCAATAAAGGAAGTTTGGTTCCCGCTCATGATTCCCATATGATAAATGTCATATAGAAGCCGCACGCTCGCGAGGCCGACTTCTTTTATGATCGCCGCACTCTCGAACGGGTCATCGAGGAAATAGCCGGGGTGATCAACTTCGGTATTCAATGGCTCCAAGTTGAGACGGAAGCTCTTTGATGCGGCGATGGCACCTGCGGCGCACAGCGCATCCACCAAGGCTGAACGCTGCTCCTGATAGCTCCGCCTAACGACAGACTGCCCGGTCGTGATAATCCCTTGGGTGCAACCTGCGGCCAAAGCAAAATCCGTTCGTCGATCGACCAAGTCAACAAAGCGTTGAAGGTTTTCACCACGGATTGGCACAAGATCCTCCTGATTGCCCGAGACCAGGACGACGCTTACGAGCTCGACGCCGGACTGTCTGCACTCCGAGGCGATTATGTTAAGGGCAGCATCATCATTTCCTGCCCAAGTCTCGATGCACTTGAACCCGCACCCCGCAACATGGGCCACACGCTTCTGTATAGGGATATCAAGGAAAAGCGTATCAATTAGAATATCAGTTTGGATCATATTGCGGCAAGCATCCGGGCAGCGTGGCCGTCGGTGTTATGGGGTGGAATGAAAGCGGTCATGTGTCCATGCGGGTGCAGTATGTGGAAAGCACGTCATTGATGCAGAATGCGAACAGCTCGCAATCTTCGGGCGTCCACCACTGGTTGAGGTCGATGGTAACGCGGCGGTCAAAGAGGTCCGATCCAACCGGGCAGATATCGTCCCGGTTGAGTTCCGGGAAAGCGCGGAAGAGCGGGAACATATCACGTTGAACATGCCAGTCGGGGCGGGCATTTTGTCCGCGATACCCCGCAGAAAGTCCCATGGCAACGAGGGCTTCGCAAAGCTGGCATCCAAGTTCATCGCTGGCCGGAAAAAATCGAAACATGTAGCCGATGTCGCCCTCAGGGTCGTTGCTTTTCTGCCAGGTTATTTCCTTGTAGGAGCCCAAACGGGCACGAATATTCCGCCAAACGGCACGATGCCGGGCTACGATTTCCGGGAGTTTTCGAAGTTGGACCACATTGACTGCAGATTCGAGCTCCGAAAGACGGAAGTTCCCGCCGACAAAGAGTTCCCCCTCATAGCGCTCTGGCGCGCAGCGATCGGGACGCCAGAGCCCTCCTCCCTCGGCCATTTGGCGCACCCTGTCGAATGATCACTCATTATTTGTGACGACCATGCCGCCCTCGCCGCCTCCGATGATTTTGTAGCACGAAATGCTGAAGCAGCCGAAATCCCCTAGCGACCCCACGAGGCGTCCCTTGTAAGTTGCCCCGGGAGATTGGGCGCAATCTTCGATCACTTTCAGACCGTGCTTCCTGGCAATATCGAGGATGGGATCCATATCGCAAACACTTCCCCAGTGGTGGGTTGGTGCGATTGCAACCGTCTTGGGTGTGATAAGGTTTTCGAGAAGCAAAGGGTTCATTTGAAGCGATTCGTCCACATCGCAAAACACGGGCGTCGCCCCCGCCATGCCAGCCGCCAGTGCGGTGGCGATGAAGCCGGTCGCCGCACAAATGACTTCCGTACCCGGAGCAGCGCCGGCCCCGACCATTGCGCAGTGCAACGCCGCCGTGCCGGAACTCACGGCGAAGGCATATTTGACACCGAATGTCTTAAGGGCCAGTTCTTCGAACTGCTCGCCTTTGATCGGTTTGGGACTCCCGTAGTATCGTCCGAGATGAGGGCCTCCCTCTGGCAGGTCGCTGTCAGAGACCGCAGCTGCAAGCCGCTCCATCGCCTGCGGGTTGAAGCCGAACCTTTCAGCGATCGAGAGAAATTCCTCAACTCCCACTTTTGGGCGGGCGTCACGCAGCGCAGGGGAGAAAGTCCTTGGGATTTCGCCACCGGCGATTCCCGGCAGTTTGACTTTATTTGGATTCAGAGTCGCTGTCATTTTTCGTATGTTGAGTTGGGTTGCGGTGATTCGACATCCGCATCATCTGTGTGCATCATCTGTGTTGACACAGGCCGGAAGAATGGCGAAAAGCATCATTCCCATATCATTTTCTATCACACGTCATGGCAATTGCGGCTGGTGTTTCCCGGACTGATAAACTTCCCAAGGCCGTTCTGGAACTGGCTCACACCGGGGTGGCGCATTTTAAGACGTCCAGATGGGTGCATCCGCACAGCTCCTGTTGGGTCGTCGACCAGATCAACCAAGGCAGGCAACAGCAAACGCATAGGAAAAGGCAAAATTTTCACCCGTCTCAGTGGAATCGTGGCCTTGTATGCGCCGACGTGCCGCTACCATGAACTGCAGAGCGCCGGAGATTCGATCCATGAGTCGTTCATGGTCTTTTCCGCATGGGAGGATCTTGAGGCAAAGCTCCATCGGCTTGTGGGCGCGCGCGGGTGGTGCCACTTCCTCGACCCGGATGGCCAGATCGGCACCCGCCTTCAGCGTCTCGGAGATCTCGTCTTCCGTCGCAGCCCCAGCTTCGAGCTCTTCGGGCATGCGGTAATGCTGGAACTGCTGGGAATGCTGCTTGCGGCCCCTCGAGTCGGTCCAACAACGCGCGAGGTCCGCGCGGTGAATCGGGCAGGCAAGCGTGATCTTGTGCAACAGGTCGAAGCTTTCGTGAAAGAGCACATTACCGAGCCTTTGGGCGTGGAGGATCTTGCCTCTCATATGAAGATGAGTCTCCCGACATTCGCGCGCTCGTATCCACGCATTGCAGGAGAGACCCCGAGTCGGACGATCCGAAGAATGAAGCTGCAGGTTGCAAAAAGCTTGCTGCTTGCGGAAGGAACCAGCGTCAAGGAATGTGCCGTACGGTTGGGGTTTTCTTCCGAATTTCACTTTTCACGTCTGTTCAAAAAACTCGAAGGAATCCCTCCCAGCAAATATGCAGAGTATCTTTCGCGGCGGCAGGGAGCGCACCAAGAGAAATAACACAAGCCGAAGAGGTCACCCTAATATTTTATTATCTATCACAAATCAGATTCCTTACCATGCCGGGGTGGCTCATTGTGATCCAGCCTTGGTGAATTCGAGCCCCCGCCCGCTTGGATGGGAGTTCTGAAAATGATCAAAGCCTCAAATGTTCAAAGTTACTGCTTTGCCATGAAGGAGGTCGAAGAAATGCTGCACCCGTTGGGAGCTTATCTGCGGTAGCCAAGAGCCGCCCCTCCATCGGGACAAATTGCTTGGCCTGTGATGAAGGAGGCTTCCGCGGAGAGCAAAAAGGCACAAACCTCGCCAATTTCCTCTGATGTCGCCATGCGGCCCAAAGGATGCCACGAATCCACCATCTGAAGGGCGGCGGCAGGATCATATTGGGAGGCTGCCCAATCCTCCATCAGTGGCGTCATCACCCCCGCAGGGCATACGGCATTCACTCGCACTCCCGCCGGCGCAAGATCAAGGGCGAGGGCATGAGTCAATCCGATTTGACCCGCCTTTGTCGTCACGTAGGAGGGAGCGGCAGCTTGTCCGATCAATCCCACTTCGCTCGACATGTTTACGATCGCGCCGCGGGTCTTCCGAAGATGCGGGACAGCCAGTTTGCAGCCAAGAAATGTGCTCGTAAGATTGAGGCGAAGCAAATCTTCAAAATCTTCAAGGGACGTCTCTTCGATCGTCATGGCCGGAGGGTGCCAGCCCGCGTTGTTAATGATGCCGTCAAGCCGTCCAAAATGGTGGACCACATCACGAATGGCCGATTCCATGCTGTCTGCCAGCCTGACATCGCAATCGACCATATACACATCGGTTTCGAGTGAAAATCCGGCGCTTTCAATCGCAGGCCCTGCCAGCGCAGAGGCACGGGCGAGGATGCCAACCTTGGCTCCGTGCCGAATGCATGTTAAGGCACAACCCAGGCCGATGCCTTTTGATGCGCCTGTCACAAGAATCACTTTGTTTTGTAGCTTTTTCATGGTTAAAGGGGTTGGAGAAGCTGGGAGCCGCACTGGGACGCAAGTTCGTTGAGTTCTGCGAGAACATTGATGCCCATGGGAATCCCATCTCGACTCCGGATTCTCTTGGTCTCGATCTCCGGCTCTCCAGGGAAACGAACGCGATCCGTGCCCTGGGAAGGTGGCAGACCGGAAAGACGCCGCATGATTTCGGATACTCTCGCCCGAAAAATGCTTGATTCCATGAAGGGTTCCGCATGGATCGCTCCGACCAGCCCGCCCAACTGGCGGGGTTCGGTCATGTCGCCGTACATTTTGGGAATGTCCGGTCCGTAGGGGCCGCCGGAGAGCAAAGAGCAGAGAATGTCGATAAGGATTCCGAGACCGGAACCTTTGTGCTGGGCGAAGGGATACAGGGCGTGAACCTCGCATGGCTTCTTCGTATCGACTCCCTGCCTGTCCACTGCCCATCCGGAGGGAATCGGCACACCCTCCGTCGCGGCATTGGCAATCAGGTTCCATGGAACAACACTGGTGGCCATGTCAAGGCACATCGCGCAGCCATTGAGGCTCGGCGCCGTGATACAGATCGGATTTGTCCCGCAAAAAGGAACGCGGCTGCCGTGCGGCAGCACCATTGGATCAACATGCGAAAATACAAAGGCAATCATGCCGCGCTCTGCCAATTGCAGGCCATAGGGAGCCAGGGCACCACAGTGGCTCGAATTCTTCACCGCAACCCACCCTGCGCCCGTCTGCGAAGCAAGATCGCCGGCCTTCTCCGTGGCATCGCGCATAACAAGATGACCCAGACCATTGTCCCCGTCGACCAGTCCCAGCGAGGGAGCCCGCTGCTCATAGGTGATCGCCGGTTGTGCCTTGATGCTTTCACCTTTTAAGCGGCGCACGTAATGGGGCAGCCTCGCCACGCCGTGGGAGTCGGTTCCCCGGAGATTCGTCTCAACCAGATGCCATGCGACATAACACGCCTGTTCCTCGGGAACGCCCTGGGCTCCGAGAATGATCTGGCAGAAACGCAGAAGCTCGACTGCATTCACGCGGACTGTTGCGTGATCTATTTTCGCCACAGCAGCGCGAGGAGAGTGGATTTCATAAAATAAACGTTTACACTTTTCCGATGCGAGATCAAGATCTATATTGAGAGGTGAGAATTTCCAGCATGCCAGCCATCGACACACACCAGCATCTTTGGGATCCCTCCCGCTTTTCCTATTCCTGGATGAGCGGGGAGCCGCTGTTGAATGTTCCATTCATGTTGGAGGAATATCGGAAAGCCGCGCACGGGCTCGATATTCTTGGCTCGGTCTATGTTGACACGGATGTTGATGGAGAGGATTTGGCCGGGGAAACAGGCATGATTTTTTCTTTGGCGGAAAACCCGGAGAATCGAATTCTGGGCATTGTTGCAGGGGCAAAATTGGAACGGGAAAACGCTTTTGCGCACCTGGATAAATTCTGGAATCATCCAATACTCAAGGGTATCAGACGTGTTCTGCACACGCAAAGCGATGAGATATTCCTTTCGCGACAATTTTTGTCAAATCTCGCCCGGCTTTCACAATACGGCCTGTCCTTCGATCTGTGCGTGCAGTCCCGTCAGTTGCCGCTGGCTCTTGAGCTCGTGAAGCAATTTCCCGAGACGTCCTTCATCCTTGATCATTGTGGCACTCCGGACATCCGCCAACAGGCACTTCATCCCTGGAAACAGCATATTCAAGCCATGGCGGCCGAAGCCAATGTCGTTTGCAAAATTAGCGGAATCGTTGCTTATACCGGCTCCGACCGGTGGTCGGTCGGCGATTTGCAGCCATTCGTCGACCACGCCATCGACTGCTTCGGGTGGAATCGCGTCCTCTGGGGCAGCGACTGGCCTGTCTGCACCCTCGGATGCCCGCTCCTGCGTTGGATGGAACTCACTCTGGCTTTGACCCAATCGGCCACTGCCCAGCAGCGTGAATCCCTGTTTCTTCGAAATGCAGAGCGGGTTTATCGACTGCATCTTCCGGCCCTATCCTCCTCCACGGAGAGTTCAAACTTTCGAGGCAATTGATCATGGCAAACGGGAAAAAAGCCAAAAGCCCCCGACTGATTCGAACCGCCGAACAGTGCGAGCGGGCATTCCAAATGCTGAGGAAGTCGATATATCCGCCGGTCCGGCAAATGGCTCGTCCGGTTTATCCGCTCGATTTAGGTGCAAAGAATTCAACCCATGATCCATCCCGCCGGATTGCGATGGCAGTCGATGGCCTGAAATGTGGCTTCAACTACTCCGATCCCCTGAGTCGGAAGGGCAAACTTCATAGCCCACATTTCGATTGCAGGCATTTTGCGAGGGGATTTTCCTGTACCGTATGTTAAACATCCGCGATCTTGCAAACGCCAGCGGATATTCGAGGGCTACAGTGTCCAGGGCCCTCAGCAACAGTCCCACCGTCAAAGAGGAGACACGAATCAAGATCCTGCTCAAGGCGAAGTCCCTGGGCTACGAGGCCAATCCCTACGTCGGCCAGTTGATGTCCGCACTGCGAAGACGCAGCGGAGGTGCCTTCAAGGGAAATCTTGCCATTGTGTGGCTGGGCGGGAGGCCTGCCAAGGAATCGGATGTGCGGCTTCTCCAGATGCAGCGTGGCATGGTAAAGTGGGCCGAAGAACACGGCTACATTTTGAGTGAATTCGACAACTCCGCCCAATCACCTGCGGCATTGCGCAAAATTCTCTGGAGCCGGGGTATTCGAGGCATCGTCGTCGTCGCCGCATCGCATTCTGCCGGAAAGTCATATTTTAATTTCAACCTGAAGGATTTTGCCTGTGTGTCATTTGGATGTGGCCTGGCACTTCCCCGGTTGCACAATGTCCGGCTGGACTATAACAACGCCATCCGTGAGGCACTGCATTTTGCTCGTCATAAATTCCGGGCGGGAATTGCCGCCATATGGAACTTTAAGACTGATCGTCGTGCCCAGCATGCGGTGCGCACCGCATTCCTGCTTCATCATCCGGGCGGGTCCGCACTTGCCCAGAAGCTTTTCCTCGATTTCGACCGCCTCGATGCGGAAAGAATCCGATCGCTGTTTCAGCGCTACAAGGTTCATTGCGTCATCGCGGAAGCCAGTCTGAAATTGCCGTCGTGGCTCCGGGGGTTGGTCCCTGATAAAAATATGATCTGGCTAAGGGAACCGGATTCTGCAGATGCCTTTGGATGGATTGATACGCGCAATGAACTTGGCGGAGAATGGGTGCTTGATTTGTTGTCGGACAAGCTGCTCAATCACGAATATGGCGTTCCTGAAATTCCTCAAACGCTTCTGGTGCCTCCCCGCTGGGTGAGCGGCAACGAAAGGCGGGATTGAATCGGATGCCTCATTTCCGACAATTTCTATCGATGAATGCCAGATGAAATCGACAGCAGAAAGCAACTTCTCCAGAAAACCGGCAGAATGAAAAATCAAGCGCACGCGAAGCCTCCCCTCAGCCTAAGCGACAAGGGCATCATTGCAGCCATTCATGGCGCGACCTTGTGCGCGACGCGAAATTTGCCAAACGCCGGAAATTAAAATCAGACCATTGAAATCAGAATACCTATTGCCAGCACAATCCTTTTTGCCACGGCTTTTACTTTTACAACATCAAATCAATTATGAATGCAGAGCGAAAACGCGAAAACATTGAGTGGATCCATACGGTTTGCCATGAGCCCGGAGCCACCAATCTCCCTCGAGTTCTGTTGATCGGTGATTCCATCACCAACAATTATCAGGAATATGTCAGCGAGGAGCTGTCAGGCACGGCATACGTCAGCACTTATACATCATCCAAGTGTGTTACTGATCGTTCTTTTCTCAAGGAACTGAAGCTTATGCTTTCCGATAACGAATATGCCCTGATTCATTTCAACAACGGGCTTCACAGCTGGGGCAGCGATCTTCAAGATATGGGATCTGCCATGGGTGAGGCCCTGAAACTGCTGCGAGAGGAGGGAAAAGGGGCGAAAATCGTATGGGCCTCCACGACTCCGACGGTGAGTCCCGACAATACCAGGCTGGTGAAGGAGTTCAATGCAATAGCGGCCAAGGTGATGAATGAGAACAATATCCCGACCAACGACCTTTTTGCGTTGATGGATCCCATGGACCGCAAACAATACTGGACCGACAACTTCCATCACACCGTGGAGGGGAAGAAAATCGCGGCCAAAAAAGTTGCCGCGGGTATTCGCGACAATCTTCAAACTAATACGGCTTCCCAGCCCGGCTTGGCCGACGCCGCCGGGGGCAAAAGCGAGGAGAAAATGGATTGGACAAAGATTTACTGGTACGATGCCGAGAAAAACAACCTCCCCCGAGTGCTGGTGATAGGGGATTCGATCCATGACGATTACCAACGTCCCGTCAATGAAGCACTTGTCGGCACAGCTTTCCTTTCAACCTACAGCACAAGCAGAAGCTTCGCAGACCCCTTGTATGTCAAAGAGCTGAAATACATTTTGGATGAATACAAATCCGATGTTGTAGTTTTCAACAATGGGCTGCACTGCAACAACGCCAATCCCATTTGGAAGACGGTTTTCTCAGACATTCCGGGATGGGAGGCGGGTCTGCGCAGGGTGATTCAGCTTATTCGCGATGAAGATGACGGCCCGAAAATTGTCTGGGCGGCCAGCGATTCATGGAACGATACGAACCGGCCTGCGGGAGTGAAGGCTCTTCAAGAGGCCGCGGCCCGGGTGATGAAGGAGAACTCCATCCCGCAGCGTGACCTTTATTCCGCCCTCAAGACAGGCCCCCAATATGACGAGGAGCTGACCGCACTGGTGGCCTCGACGATTTGCGGGGCCTTGGGAATCGACGGGAAATCCGGGGAGTCGACGACCGGGGCGGCGGGTTCCCTGCTGGGCCCCACGGGCAGTGTTGGCAACGCCAACGAAACCAACTCTGGTCAGTAAGGCGGTCCGGAATCAAACAGAATCAAATCTATGGCAAACAGTTCATGGTCATCGAATCGCGATCCCGTCATTCATGGGGTCCGTCATCAATCCCCTCCGCGCATCTGGCAGGACGGTTTTCCTCTGGGCAACGGCTTCCTTGGCGCCATGCTCTGGGGGGATGGCGATCCGCTGAACCTGACCCTCGACTGTGCCGACCTGTGGGACTCGCGGACCGACGACAGCTGCTGGAAGGGCAACCTCGCCTACACCTATGCTCATCTGCGCGAGTTGATCGCAGCAGAGCGCTACGATGAGGCGGAGATCATTTTCGGCACGCCTTCCAATGCAATCACCCCCACCAAGATCAGCTTTGGACGCATGGCCATCTGCACCGGGCCTGCCACCGCGTACGATTGCTGCCTTGGCTGCGCTGGCGGCACAGTATGGACCGGGACTGGCTGGCCCGGACGGGCTATCCCATCGTATCTGAAGTGTTCAATTTCTTCCGTGCCAAGCCTGCGGGCAAGGCACTCTTCACCACCAACTGCATCGGCCGAAACAAGTAGCAACCGGCCAAACAAAACCCGCACACGCCGAAATTCCTAAAAAAATCCAACTATGAATCCCAAACAACTCGGAGCCCAACTCTACACCGCCCGCGACCTCTGCACGACTCCCGCCGAAACCGCAGACGTCATAGCAGCCATCGGAAAAATCGGTTACGCCGCAGTGGAAATCGCGGGAATCTGCGAAATTCCCGCGCCCGAACTCCGCAAGATGACCTCGGACGCCGGCGTCATGATTCTCTCGATCCACGGCACCGTTGAACACGTCATCGATCAACCCCAGCGCGTCGTGGACCAGGCGAACGAGATGGGGTGCGGGTATGTCGTGACTTCCAACCCAGCCGATCTCGACTTCTCAAAGCAGGAAGCGATGGATGGGTTGGCAAAGAAGCTCGCCCAAGCCGGGGAGGTCTATCGGAATGCCGGAATCACTTTCTGCTATCACAACCACTCGCGTGAATTCATCCGCTATGGTGATCGGACCGGGCTGGACATTCTCATCGACTCCATCAGTCCCGGCCTTGTCGAGTTCGAACTCGATACCTACTGGGCACAACATGGCGGATGCAACCCCGTCACTTGGTGCGAGCGACTCCAGGGACGGCTTCCCATCCTGCATTGCAAAGACTACATCGTCTCGACTGAGCGCCTTCCCACCATGACAGAGGTCGGCAACGGGAACCTGGAGTGGCCTCAGATCCTCAGCGCGGCCGAACGCTCGGGCTGCAAATGGTACATCGTCGAACAGGACATCTGCCCCGGCAACCCCATTGACAGCCTCAAGGCCAGCTTCGACTACCTCCGCACGAAATTTTTCCGAGACTGAGCGCAATGCTGTTCACATAGTGCGAAAAAGAAGCAACGGACGCTGCAGATTTTTGGAGTCTCAGATCCGGAATGCTCAGGGGACAAATAATCTTTGGGTCGCAGTTGAAACGCGGGTGTTTAATGGCAGGGAGGCCGATAAAATATGGCCATGAGTGTGATTGTAGAGGTTAACCCCGTGACATCGTCCTCTGCGGGAGGCCAACACCGTTGGACGACTGACCCGCGCTCCACTGCACCTGCTTTCGCGATCATGGTCAACAATGACGCGACAGCCATTCTCATTAATGAATACAAACCAGCCTATTGCATCGGATAAGACACCCGTTGGCCCCGGCGGCACCACCTATCGTTGCGGAACGTTGACCTATACTAAGGCTGGACTTGCCGCGCTCTTCGCATGGCTGCTCTGGGGCGACTTCTGCTACACGATGATGCAAGCGGTGGTGCCGAGCCTTGTCCCTCTAAAGCTGAACGCGCTGGGGTGTCCCAACTGGCTTATGGGGATGATCATGACCACCATCCCCGGGATTCTGGGCATTGTCGTGGGGCCCTGGGTCAGTTTCAAGAGCGACCGTCACCGCAGCAAATGGGGAAGGCGCATTCCCTTCATCATCTGGACATTGCCGTTCCTCTGCGTGAGTTTGGCGTTGTTGGGCTGGAGTGACAGCATCTCCGGCTTCTTGCATGCGCATTCGACTTTCCTAAGGCAATTCGCCCCCACCACTCTAACGATTGCGGTGATTGCGCTTTTCCTTGCCGTGTTCCAGTTTTTCAACGCGTTCGTCAATTCCGTCTTCTGGTATCTGTTCAACGATGTCGTTCCGCCGCAGTTCATTGCCCGCTTCCTGGGAGTTTTCCGGATTGTCGGCACAGGAGCCGGCGCCTTGTACAGCTATTTCGCCTTCCAGTATGCGGAAACCAATATGCGGGAGATCTTCACCGGCGCGGCAATGCTCTATTTCCTCGGCTTCGGGATCATGTGCTTTATGGTGAGAGAGGGGGAATATCCGCCGTTCAAAGCCGAAACCGGGGAGGACAACAAACAGATAGGAGGATTGAGAGTCTTCTTCAAGGAGTGTTTCACCAACAAGTTCTACTGGATTATCTTCCTGTTCACGATCTTTCAGAATGCCGGGACCAGTTCCATGGGGACGTTCACGGTCTTCTTCTTCAAAGATATGGGGTTGTCCCTTGCACAAATCGGCAAGCTTGGCGCCATTGGTGGTATTGCAGGGTTGCTGGCGATGTATCTTGCCGCGATCTTCATAGACCGCTGGCATCCTCTGCGGGTATTGGCATACTCCTGCGTGTTTGCATTCCTCGGGTATTCCATGTCGCTTGTCTGGCTTTTTGTGACGGTCCCTGCCAATTTCTTCTTCTGGCTAAGTCTTGGCGGCGGGTTGATCTCGGTATTCCAGGCGGCATTGCTGGGGGGGTGCTTCATGCCCTTCTACATGAGGGTTTTCCCCCAGTCCAGGTTTGGACAGTTCTGTTCTGCCATGTCGATGCTCAGCACATTTGTGGCCATAGGAGCCGGCATGCTTGCAGGTCTTTTCATCGACCTCATGAAGTACCTCTGCCACGGTTCCGACTTTGCCTATCGTTTCATCTTCCTGTGGTTCAGCGTGGGAGCCGTCATATACACAATCTTGATCATCATGGCATACCGCGAATGGTATCGGCTTGGAGGAGATGCACATTTCCATCCTCCCGCGCCGTGGGATCCGAAAGGAATCGAGGAGATGCCCATCGTGCCGACGGTCGGTCCGCAGTCGCGCTGGCTGGATGTAACGCTGAAGCTGTTCAACGCGATCATGTACCTGTCGGTATTCGGCATCCCTTTCCTGATGTGCTGGATGTACCATAAGCACGCCATGGTCGCACTGACGTGGCATGCCTGCCTGCTGCTGCCGCTGTCCCTGATCGCATGGGTCTACTGGATGATTGTCGAGAAGGGAATTCGCCGGGACATCGCCAGGGCGCGCAACAACGAACCGCTGCACAACGGGATTCCTCATCATGGCGTGTTGATTATTACCGCGATCAAGTTCCTGCTGGCCTCGGGCATATGGATCTGTCAGGTGGTGGTTGCCGTCAACCTGAACATGGAATCGGGAGCGATCGTCTTTACGGCAGCCAATGTGATAACGGATGTCATCCTGATCGCCAGTGTGCAGTTGATATGCCGGATTGAACGCGGGTTCTCCGTGCAAGTCGACGCAGAACCAATGGCAATACCGTAGGCCCCCCCATTTTCTATCATCGCGGGCATGGAGGATTTCGGGTTCCTGCGCCCGATCATCCCGGAGGTGGTCGGCAAGTTCATGGGTTGCGGGGATTTCGCCAACGGTTTCGCGCGGGTGCGCTGCGACCACTGCAAGCACGAGTACTTGCTGGCGTTCTCTTGCAAGGGCCGCTGGTTCTGCCCGTCTTGCCACCAGAAAAAGGTGCAGCTCTTCGGTGCGTTGCTGACGGATGCCGTCCTGGCGCCCGTGCCGCACCGGCACTTGACGTTGAATATCCCCAAGATGCTGCGCCCGTATTTCCGATTTCATCGCGGGCTCATCAAGGAACTCTGCCGCATCGCCCACCGCTGCCTGGCCGAGTTCCAGCGCACTGCGCTCGGTCTGCCCGAGGGCACGACCGGCCTCGTCATGGCCATCCACACCTTCGGTGAATACCTCGACTTCCACCCGCAGCTTCACGCGCTCGCGGCCGACGGGCTCTTCCATGTGATGCCCGAGGCCAGCCTCGCTCCGCTGGAGGAACTCTTCCGCGCACGGGTCATCACATTTCTGGTCAAAAAGGGGCTCCTGCCGCCCGAGCGTGCCCGGATGCTGCGCGGATGGATGCACTCCGGGTTCAACATCCACCGCAGCGAGCGCGTGCCGCCCCGTAACCGCGAGGACATGGAGCGTCTCGCCCAATACATCATCCGCAACCCGTTCTCGGTCGAAAAAATGCAGCCCAACAGCTCCGGGGACTCGATCATTTACCGCTCGGGGATGAACCCGAAGATCTCGCGCAACTTCGAAGTGTTCAGCCCGTGCGACTTTATCGCCCGCATCACCCAGCACATCCCGGACAAGAGCTTCCAACTCGTCCGCTACTACGGATGGTATTCCAACAAGATGAGGGGCCAGCGTCTCAAACGGGCGGATGCCGAACCTGTGGACGTGCCCGAGGGCGAGGTCTCCGAGTCCAATTCCCGGCGGATCCCGTCCAAGAAGTGGCGCGAACTCATCAAGAAAGCCTGGCGATTGACTCTCAAGGCCCGATCCGTCAGCGTCTGGGCGTTAAAATAACCGCTTTCAGCTTCAAATCCCGGGCCAACGCCCCGGAGGGCCGGAAAGCGTTTTCCTATCAGCGACGGCTACCATGAGGCGATCACCATGAACCGAAGAACATTTCTCAGCGCTCCGGCGGCTATGGCAGGCGTATTGCCCGCCAGCCTGCGCGCTGCAACGCCTGACAGCACACCGGGCCACGCAACACTCAGGGCCGGCGACCTTACCGCCGTCGTCGGCGACAACTCGGCCGAGGGCGAACATTGCGCCGGCTACAACGGCGTATGGAGCCTGCATCATGCGGCGGGGACGCGCAGTGTGTTCGTGCCGGCCCTGGCAGGGCTGAACCTGGAACACATCGTCACGGGCGAGCACCTCGACGGCGACAGCAAGCTGTTCTTCGAGCCGCGCAACGCGCCGATGAGCTTTAAGCAACTCAGTGAAAGCGAGGTGGAACTTTGCCAACCACCGACGCCGACCTTTCACATCGAGAGTTGGACGCGCTTCCGGTTGGCCGCGCCGCATTACCTAGACATGAGCTTCCGCTGCGTGGCGCACGAGCACTTGTTCACTCGGGGCTACCTAGCGCTGTTCTGGGCCAGCTACATCAACGCGCCGGCGGACAAGAGCATGTATTTCCTTGGTGGCCTCGATGGGCAGAAGAACCACTGGACGCAATTCTGTACGCAATGGCACAACGACCAGAGCACCGTGCGCCATCGTGATGACACGTTCGAGATGACGTTTGCACCAGGCGGCCGTGACACACTGTTCAAGAGCCTGTCCCGCTTCCGCTTTGACCAGCCATTCTACTACGGCAACTTCGACGATTTGGTGTGGCTGGTGATGTTTGACCGCGCGGAAGGCATCCGCTTCACCCACTCGCCCAGCGGCGGCGGAGCGATCTCAGCGTTGCAAACGACGAATCCGGCGTGGGATTTCCAGTTCCTGATCGAGAAGCCGGAGGTGATGAAGGAATACAGTTTTCGCGTCCGCACTGTCCTGCGCCCTCGCTGTTCGCGCGAGGAACTGCTGGCGGAGTTCGAAAAGTGGAAGAGCGTCAAGCGAAGTCACTGATTTCCCGCACAAGCTTGCTTTTCAAGCCCGAAGAATGAATGCTGGAATGAAAGTCTGTGCAAAAACCAAAAGTAACGCTTACCAGCTTGGCCGAGGAATTGGGTCTTTCGATCTGTACAGTTTCGAAGGTCCTGAACAAATCCTTCGACGGTTTTTCCTATGCGCCGGCGACGGTTCGGAGAGTGGAAGCGCTTGCGAAAAAAAGAGGTTACATCCCGAACACTCACGCCCGTTCCCTCCGCACCAAGCGCAGCATGACCGCTGGGTTGGTTGTACCAAGCGGAATCCCCTTTTTCACGGGAACTCTGGTCGAATGTATTGTCGGCACGCTTCGTGAAAACGGCTTCGAGACCCTTGTCGGGCATTCCACCACGGATCCGGACAAGGAGATGCATCTCCTGAAAAATGTCTTGGGAAGAGGTGTGGACGGTCTGCTTTGGATTCCTTATTCGGACAAACTCAGCCCCGAAGATTTCGGCGTTGGCGGGGATTTTCCCCTCGTTATCTTAGATCGTCCGGGCTGCAGCAACCGTTTCCCCGCTGTGATCACTGACAACCGTGCCGCAAGCCGCGAACTTGCGGTGGAACTTGCCTCGATGGGGGTGCGGGAAGTTGCCGTGCTGACTTCGGACTGTGGCGACCGGAGTATCGGTGAACGGGAGGCGGGAGTAGCCCAGGTTTTCAAATCGCGAGTCAAGCGCCATGTGTCATCCAATGAAATCGGAGCCGCAAAACTGGTCGCTGCCAAACTTCTGCCCCGGCTGGAGGGGCGCTCTCTTCTTTGCCTGACGCAGCCGCTTGCCATGGGGGCTCTTCAGGCCATGAGGGATTTGGCGCTGAGACCCGGCCTCGAGGTCGGTTTCGCATGCTTTGACAGCCTTCCCCTCTGCGAAATTTGGCATCCCTCGCTCTGCCGCGTCGAGCAGGATATTGAGGCGCTTGCCCGCGAGGGTGTCCGCCTCCTTCTTGATAAAATTCGCGATCCCAAGGCTCCCCAGCCGCTCGAAATCCGAATAGCAGGGTGCCTTGTAAGAGGCGATTCCGCGCTTCCGTCCTGCTCCAAAAGCTGAGAGCCGCCACCCATTTTTTCGGGAAACACCGAACCCGTGGGACCAAAGGCAGCGAGGCCGAGTCGCCCTCTAAACTTGCTGTCCAGTTTTGAACCGGCAAGAAATCCAGTTTTGAACCGTCGCCGACATTTTCTTATTTAATTCTTGACCGATCAGCCGCACCAAGGAAAAGTATAAATGTTTATATCGTTTATGATTTCCAAATCTCCAACACACATCCCTGATTCCGAGTTTTCACAGCGTCTCGAGGCCACGGCCGGGAAGGCCCGAGCCATGGGTCTTGACGCCCTGATCGTGCACTCCAACGAAGCCGACTTCGCCAATGTACGATACTTGTCCGATTACTGGCCGCTGTTTGAATCTGCGGGAGTTTTGGTATTGCCGGACGGGCGCGCCGCGTTGCTCATCGGCCCGGAGAGCGAGACCTTTGCCCGCAACCGAACGAAACTTCCCGATGTTCGCAAAATGGTGGAATACCGCGAATCCGCCGAGCCGGATTATCCGGGAATCGCGGTGGAAACCTTCGTTTCTTTGTTTGAGTCCTTCGGCGTGAAATCCCCGAAGACCATCGGGCTGGCCGGATGGGCGGTGTTTCCGCTGCCCGTTTATCATGCTCTTCGGGAGGCGTTCCCGTCCGCTGAATTGGTCAAGGCCGACGACGCGCTATTTTCGCAGCGAATGATCAAGTCGGAGGCGGAGATTGCCTGTTTGAAAGCTGCTTTTGGCATTACAAGAAAGGCGACTGATGAGGTGATTTCCAAAATGCGGCCCGGATTGACGGAGTTGCAGATTGCTGGAATCGCGCAGAATGTGATCTACGCGGAGGGGGCCGAATACGAGGGGCTGCCGCAATATGTTCTCTCGGGAGAGTCCAGCGCGCACGCCATCGGTCGGGCCGGATACCGGCAGATCCAAAGCGGAGATATCGTGCAACTCAATCTCAGCGCCCGCGTCCACGGGTATTCGCCAAGCATCGGGGTGCCGGTGGTTTTGGGACGGGCTTCGGAGGCGCAGCGCGAGTTGCTTGAGTTCGGATTGAAAGCCCACCATTTTACACGCACTTTATTGGTCGCGGGAGTCTCGGCGGGCGAGGTTGCCCGGCGGTATGATGAATTTGTGCGGGCCGAGGGCTACGCCGGCTATCAGCTTTACGGTCCCTGCCATGGGTTGGGCATGATCGAGGTCGAGCGGCCGTGGATCGAGTCGACCAGCACCTATGCGTTACAACCGGGAATGACCTTCCAGGTCGACACCTATTTCTATGCGCCGGAAGGCAGCGAGCTGGCCAGGAAAAACGGTTCGGTCTTTGGCCTGCGCTGGGAAAATGGTGTGCGAATTTCCGAAAACGGCCCTGCCGAGTGGCTCAGTCCGGAACTTGATCGGGTGGTGGAGGCGGGGCTGTGAAAACCGGTTCCAAAGTCTGGATTTTTCCCGATGGGGACATCCCGCCCCGGGATCCTTACGACCTCTCGCTTAAAAACGAAGGAACGCACGGCCATGAATCGCTGGTCATCCTGAACACCGGAGACGAACCGGCCAGGCTCAGGTTGTCTGTTTTCTTCACCGACCAGGAGCCATGGCAGATCGAGCTGCCGGAACTTGGTGCGCGGAGGGTCGTATGCCATCGCACGAACGAACCGCTCGGAGCGGAGAATCGCCAGATACCTCAAGTGCAATACTCCCTCGTGCTGGAAAGCAGCCATCCGGTGGTGGCCCAACTCGGGCGCATGGACATCCGCCAGCCGAATCTCGCTTATTACACTGTGATGGGGCATCCTGCCTGAACATACGATCATGGCCTCGCTCGAAGTTTTGCTTGGTTTCGACATGGAAACCGATGTCGGTTCTTGGACGCCTTTCCATGAAGGGCTGCGCCATGCCACCCCCGGAATTCTGGAGGTCTTCGCCAAGCACAGTGCGAAGGGCACATTTTACTTCGTCGGACACTCCGCCCGGGAAGTTCCTGAGAGTGTGCTCAGCGTGCGGGACGCCGGGCACGAAGTCGGCACCCACAGTCTTTATCACGAGACCATCGGCGACCCTCTCTTTCCCATTCCGGGCATCCACCCCCTGTTGCCCTCGGAAGTTTTTCCCAGGTTGGAACAGAACACACGATGGATCGAAGAAATCTGCGGGGTGCGTCCTGTAAGTTTCCGCAGTCCCCGTTTGTTCGGTTCCACAGCCGTGTGCCTCGCGCTGGAGGAACTGAATTACCTTAGCGATGCATCCTACCCGATGTATTATTACCGTAACCGGCTGGAGCCCTACCATCCGTCGCCGGAGGATTGGACAAAGCCGGGAACCATGCGCCTGGTTCAGATTCCCAATTTCGCAAATCTCGCCATGGAAAGTTCCGATGAGTTCGGACGCGACCGGGACCAGTGGCCGAAATTCCGCACGGAATCAGCCGTCGCGTTGCTGCGCCATATTGATGAGTATCTGGGCTTTCTCAAGGTCCGAGGAGTTCGTCGCAGAGTCCTTTCTTTTTATTTTCACCCGTGGGAGTTCCATCCGATGCCGGAGGGACTGATCCATTTCGGAGAAGGATCGGTTCTGCCGAATCCGTTCATCGTGAAAAACTGCGGGCAATACGCACTGGAGCAATTTGATCTGTTGCTGGCTGGTCTGCGTGAGCGCGGTGCGACCTTCTGTACCGCGTCGGAAATCGCGCTCGCCACCTGAAGCGCCGCCACAAATGAACCGATCCGGATTGATCAGAGAAGAGTTGGAGATTGATCACTACCGCTACCATGCCGGGCTTGATTCTGAAGCCCCTGCTTCCGACTGGATCCGCGTAAACGGTTCCCGAATTTCCACGGACTTCGAGCCGGGGCGGATCTTTGCCATTGGCAGCGAACAATTCACAAATTTCCTGGAATCCTGCGTTGGAATTTCCCGGTCCGAAGCGCCGACTGAGTGGCAATTTTCGCTGGATGCCTCCCTTTGCAGGTCGGGTTTTCTTGCCGACATCGGGTCGGAGCGGATCCACATTCGTGGCCGAACCGAGCGGGATTTGACCGATGCCATGCACTATCTGGAACGAGGGATGGCCGATCAGGGAGGGCCGTGGCTGCCTCCAGGCCTGATGGAAAAATTCCCGTCCCTGGTCACCCGCTTCACAGAAGGCGTGTTTGTTCCGGGACATCAAACCGTCGAGAATCCCGGAGATTTTTCACCCGAATACCTCGGTTTGATGCGCCACTTCGGTGCGAACGCGCTCAAGATGAACGTGAGTCTGAACGACCTCTGGTTCTCCGAGACCCTGTCCGAGCTCAACACGCCGGATCTCGACCGGTCCCTGGTTCATCTCCGGCGCCATGCCGATCATCTGATGGCTCATGGCATGGACCTCTTCCTGATTCTCAATGCCAAGGCGCTGCCCTCCACCCATGCGGTGTTTTTGAATCACCCGGAAATTCTCGGCGCGCGCGAGGAAATTTTTCTCGAGGAACTTTCGGGTGCCGACCGCTGCGTACTCTGCGCCAGCCATCCTCTGACTCTCAAAGCCTATGGCGAGGCGGTCGAGAATCTTTTCCGCCGTGTGCCCGAATTGGCCGGTGGCATCATGCTGGTGGGTGGAGAGGGGTTTCACCACTGCTTCATGCGTCCGGCCAATCCGGACAAATCCGGAACCAACTGTCCGCGGTGCCGGGGCAGGGACCCCCACTCCCATGTGGCGAAACTGGCAAGCACCATTGCCACTGCGGTCAAGCGCGCCGGTTCCGAAAAACGGCTCATCGCGTGGCCGTATGGCGCATTCATCTGGTCAAAAGATGACCCCACCGAGTCCCGCTGGATCGGGGAGTTGGAAGGCGGAGCCGAGGTGCAAAGCAACTTTGACTGCGGCGACGCCGATCCGACCACGGGGGCGGGGGCGGTTCTCTTTGATTACAACATCAAGATTCCCGGCCCGAGCTCGTGCTTCGCAGCGCAAGCCGAACTGTGCCGCAACCGCAATATCCCCATCCTCGCCAAGACGGAAACCAACACCACACCGGATACGTTTTTTCTTCCCTGCCTGCCGGTGTATTTTCGCTGGCACGCACGCTTTCAGGCCATTCGGGAAGCAGGCTGCGCGGGCTTCATGGGGCAATGGCGCTTTTACGGCATGAACGGCTCGATTTCGGAGGAGTTACAATACCATTCCGTCTGGAATCCGGAGCGCGGCGCCGAAGAATTGCTTCGCACTGTGGCGCGGCGCGACTTCGGATTGACCGACGCCGCTGCGGACCGATTGGTCGATGCCTGGCGGACATTAAGCAAGGCCTGGGATTCCTTTCCCTATTCCGCCATGACTGCCGGCGAACGGGAAGCCTACATGAGGGGGCCATGGTACCTCGGCCCCGCCCACCCGCTCATATTCAACAGCCAAAGCAGCTACGAGCTTGGCCCGAAGTTCTTCCTGCGCCGGGGAGATCTCGCGGAGATGTTGAAGGATGAAAAACTTGCCCGACTGCCCGGCAAGCCGCGCTATGTCTGCGATCTGCTGCTGTGCCTCCCGTTCGGAGTCGAGTCCTACCTCCGCCATGCATGCGACTGCCGGGACCAATGGGATCGGGGGCTCGCGGAAATGGAAGACATTCTGGCCGGACAAAACGGCGCTCTTCGGAGGTCCCAGGAGCTGAATATTTGCCGGGCCATCTCCATTCACCTGCACTCGCTGGTCAATACCGTCAGGTTTTTGGAACGCCGTGACAGCCTCGGAAGCCGTCCCATGTCCTCCCAGGAGTTTGAGTCCTGTCTCCGTGATCTGGACGGCATTCTGGGGTGCGAGATCGAAAACGCCCGCCGTGCGCTGCCCATTCTGCAAAGCGACCCGCGAATCGGTTTCGGGTTCACCTACGGAGAGGTTTACGACTCCGTGATGGTCGAACAAAAAATCCGGCAATGTGAATTCGTGCGAAACAAAGAATTGCCCCGGAGCGGATCGGTCATCCGGTTCCATGTCTGGAGCCAATATCCCTAATCTGGCGGGAGCCGGTGTCAAGGGTGGCGTGTGGGCAAGGAGACCCGGTGAGAAACGGATTCCTTCGCCGCCGGATTAGAGAAAATTGCTTGGCAAAATGAAGAGAACAAATTCTAAGACTTTGGCGGAGTTGGCGATCCTTGCGCGGAATCTTCCCTCCCGCGGTCCCTCATTACGACACATGCCATGACAACTCAACATCCCTTGGTCGCAGGGCAGCCGGAGCCGGAACTTCCATATCGAGTCCTGCGGACCGAAGAACGAATCACCATTGACGGCGTTCTCAACGACCGGGCATGGGAAACCGCCCGGCCATTGAAATTTCAGGTTCATCAAACCCATGAAGAACCCGTCAGTAAAACCGATGCCCGGATGCTCTGGGATGACGAATACCTTTACGTGGCCTTCCGCGCGGACGACAAGGATGTCTGGGGATATTTGACCGAGCGTGACGATCCGACCTGCCTTGAAGATTGCCTGGAGGTGTTCTTCAAAACCGACCCGGACCGCTCCCCGTATTATAACTTCGAAATCAACCCGCTGGGAACAGTCTTTGACGCCTTCAGCCCCGGACCGGATTTTGCCGGAGGATACCACCGCTGGAAAAAATGGGATTGCGAAGGATTGCTCGTAGGGGTGAACATCCGCGGATCCCTCAACGATCCCTCCGACGTGGACGACGGCTGGGACCTCGAAGTGGCCATCCCGTTCCGCTCTCTTCCGACCTTGAGTGGTGGTGGACCCCGGGAGGGGGATGTCTGGATGTTTCATCTGGCTCGCTACGACTATTCCGTTTACCTGCCGGGCGCCGGACTGGAACTGAGTTCCACAGCTCCCTTGACCGGGCCATTTTGCGAATCCAGCGAGTGGCTTCCGCTGGTCTTCGGGAAGTAATCCCACCGTCCGTGACACGGTCCAGAGATTTTCTCCCGATCCTTTGGATTCCACGAGGAAAAGTCACCGTGCCGGGAGGCTGGCCGCCCATTGGGAAAAAGCGGAGGGAGGGGGGGAAGCGCTTCGTCTGCCGGGGTCGATGCCTGCCCCTATTGCTGCCGATGGCGAAGAAACAGGGTCGTCCAGAGGCCGAACATCGCCAGCCATTCTGTTGATGGCCCTGAGATCGCCGGTACATCCAGAAGAAGATCGTTTCCGCTTTGGTTTACTGTCCCCACGTAACCATCACTGACGAGCCCGGTGAGCGGGGACCGAGGCTTCCAGTCAACGATGCACTTCCGGTAAGGTCGAACCATCTCCGGGCTCCGGAGAAAAATATAAACGATAATACATTTTTGTTGCGCAGCGCCATCGACGCGCGTATGTTCCCGCCAATGAAACTCTAAAATGCCTCCTGATTGTGGAACTTTTTTGGCCGCCCGATTCCATTGTCCCGGAGCTGGAATGGGAGCCTTGCGCGACGTGCCACGCGGCGGGTTGCCAGGGAATCATTTGACCATTGCTCCCAATCGGGAATCGGTGAGATTTGTCACAGGCCATACGTTTCCCCGAAGCTCATCTTCCGGCTGCCTGCGGAAGATTCCCAATGATCAAAGTGCCGACGGGATGGCCCTTGTTCTTATTCTGCTTTTTCTGGTTTTGATGTCCGGCTTGGTTCTTGCATTTTTTTCACGGTCTGAAATCAACCGAAAAATTGTGCAGAGCAGCACGGCGGCAACCCAAGCCGAATATTTGGCTGACGCTGCGGCAGAGCTGATCCTAAGCGACTTCCAAGGCGAAATTGCCGCAGGGTCGGACGAGCTTTCCAATGCCGGTTTGGGAGGAAATGCCACCAGGATCTTCCGCCCGAAGGTGAGCAATGCCGGAGATTTATCAAATAATCCAGCGACCTCGGCCACGCCAATAGCCGACTCCATGCTGCCAGGAAGGATGGCGCCCGGAAAGATTGCAGGTCTCTTCAAGGGAAGCTACCCGGGGCAAGCGTTCTTTGCAGGCGGACCCCTTCGCGTTTCAGACGTTTTGACTTCTTCAGCCTCGCTTTCCGGGCGTTTTCTGATGCCGGAACAGTGGCTTCGTCCGAAATTGATGAGTGCTTCGGAGGAAGCCCTTTTTCTCTCCGGCTCCGATTACGTGCCCCGGTGGATTTACATGGATCGAAAGGGAGCCAGCCCAACCAACTTCTCCCCGGAGACCCTCCGCGAGTCATCGGATCCCCGGCCCGGCAACGCCAATTACGTGATTGGGCGGTTTGCCTATCTTATCTATGAGGTTGGCGGATTGCTCAACGCGAATGTCGTCGGCAACACACTCGATCAGTCGATGAATCTGAGGAAGGGAAGAATCCATCAAGTCAATCTTGCCAATGCCCTTCCTGGCATGGATGCGTCGTCCGCTGCAGCTTTTGTAGGCGGTTGGCGCTGGCCAGTCAGTGGCAACGACACCAATGAGCTTTTTGACAATCGAAGAGACTTTTTAAGTGTCATCCCCGGAGACCAGGCATTTGTTGGCAGGCAGGACCTGATTCGCTTTGCGGAGCGGTCGGGAAGCCCGATTGCAGTCAATAACCTCCACCGCCTGACACATTTCAGCCGGTCCCTTAATGCCCCGCATTGGGAACCCAGCCCGTGGAGGCCGAAAGAAGACGAAGATTTCGCCGACGCGATCAACCCCGGACTGCTCTCCACAAGGTTCGCCTCGGAGACCACGCTGCATCGGGGCACCGATCCCGACGTGACCGTCCCGGCAGGCACCCCGGTGATGCCACGGCGCTTTCCTTTAAACAAACTGAGCATGCTTGCAGGGGCCGCCCCCGATGCGGACACGTTGCGCTATTATTTCGGGCTGGAGCGCAATGGTGATCAGACTTGGGAATACGTGGCGGGAACCGACGTCACCGATCCCAACGACGGTTCCTATCAAGGTACCCGCATTGCCAGACTCGATGAGGTGGCAAAACTGGGCCGCGAACCCAATTTTTTTGAAATTTTACAGGCGGTGATCGCGACGGATTCCCTTGGCAAAGCGGGAGGCGACAGTCAGTCCAAAGACCAGCAGAAAGACGGCCTGCGCAACCTGCAGGTGCTGCGTATCGGAGCGAATATTATTGATCAGTGGGATGCCGACAATATTCCAACGATCATCCGGTATCCCTCCGGCGTTGCCGGCGAGTTGGTTGAAGTTTACGGAACGGAGAATCTTCCCTACATCAGCCAGATGGGGGTCGTTCCGCACCGGCCCGAATACAACCGGAATCTCTTTCAGATCTGGGGGCTTTTTGACGTTTGGAATCCGCACCAAAATGCAACAGAGTTGCCCGGGGACATCACGGAATTTCGGGTCGTCCCGGTTTCCGGAAGGGCTCTCGCGGGTTTTTGGTACACACTTTATCAGGATTACTCCAGTTATTACCAGCCGATGTATGTCGCCAGCCCCCCCAACGGAGGGCGGGACTACATACCTTACGCCGCCATCAAGGATTTGAATTCATTGCCGGGCCGGGAGTTCACGTTTTCGGCATCGCAGACCTACGAGGAGCCAACCACGATCCGGGGGGGAGCCCAGCCGGCCCAGGCCGGAGATTTTCCCGGGCTGCTCTTGGTGGAGGAAGATGTGGTTGCGGCGGGGCGCGACCCGATCATTCCAGCAAAACCCAACCGAACCGCGGCAATGCAGCGGATCCTCAACGGGGTTATTGATCTGGTCATGCCGTACGACGTGCCCAATCCTCCCGGCTATCTCGACGATCCGGCAACGGGCGACCGCATCTACCCGGCGGGAACTTCTTTCACCGGATTTCATCCCGCGGCCTGGACTGCGGTTCCTCCACTCCCTCCCCCGCTTGGCGGGGGGACCGCACAGGTCGCGGTGAACCAGACACGCGTTTACGCAAATTATGGGATCAAGACCGCAAATCAAACCTTTCTGTATCCTGACCCGGACAACCCTCTGACTTTTGAACTGCAGGCGCGGGTCAACGGCATCTGGAGAACGTATCAACGTTTCGAGGACTTCAATTTTCATTCCCCCTATTTCCTGAATAGAGCGGATAAGTTGATTGGCACCTCCCCGCAAGACATCCTCAATCGCCTGCTCGAAAGCACCTACCACATCGCCCCATCGCCGAATCTGACGGAATGCTTTTACCCTTGGAGGGGACAGGGAGTCATCGACAACGGCGGCGGCACAGTGGATTCCTGGATCAAGTTTGATCCGCGCAGCAGGAGGTGGGGGGCATCGGGCGTCTTACGGGATGCACTGGGGCACTCGACCCACTCGACGGATGTTCCATACGATTACACGGAGGATGTCACCCGCTGGGTGGTGACGAGGTCGCAACCAAAAACCGGCCTGGCCTTCCCGGGGCCGCAGGAAACCTTCGGGGACTATAAGTTCGAGTTCATGCGGCGCCCGGGGAATTCGGGTAATCCCCCTCTTTTCACCGCATGGGGCGGGGCCGCAACCAACAACCCGGATTTGGATTGGCCCAACAGCGAACACCCCCTGCGCTACCGCGACCGCGATGGAGTCATTCGGCCCGCTGACGGTTACTGGGGCGCCCGCCCGACTGTGCGCGGCAGGATCGCTCAGCGCTCTGTGATTCTAAACCGTCCCTTCCGTTCCGTTGGAGAGCTGGGCTACGCCTTCCGGGATTTGCCATGGAAGACGATGGACTTCGCCAGCCGCTTCTCTGCCGATCTGGGGTTGCTCGATGTTTTCAGTCTTGATGAGAGCATTGGGAAGTCCCCCGTGGTGGCGGGAAGCGTCAACCTGAATTCCGCCACCAGGGAAACCCTTGAGGCATTGCTGAAGAACTCGCTTCTTCGGGAGAAGGAGGAATCCAGTCTCATGACCGACCAGGAGGCGGCGGCCCTTGCCAAGGCAATCGTTGACAACCGGGATGCAGAAGGTCCTTTTATGTATGTTTCGGATATCATCCCGAGGGTTTTCAACCCGCAGGGGGGAGGGGGGGCCCTCGCAGCTCAGACGAGCAAGGAAGCCCGCGAGGCTGGAGTCCGGACGCTGGGAGCCCTGACCTCCACGCGCACATGGAATTTTCTGATTGATCTGGTGTTGCAAAGTGGAAAACTCCCCGCCTCGGTTGCCTCTCCCGACAAATTTGTGGTGCGTGCGGAGCGCCACTTGTGGATCCATGTCGCCATAGACCGTATAACGGGCGAGATCCTCGAACTGCAAAAGGAGACGGTCTATGAATAAGCCCGCATTGGATTTCCGCATTTCCCGGCTCCACCCGCATGTGGCTTTTCTCGTGCTTTTGACTTCCTTGCTGACCGGTTTGGCACAGAGCGTGGATGCCGAGGTGCCTCTGATCCGTGCGGTCCCCGAAGGCTCCTCATGGACGATCCGAATCCTCCCTCATCGATCGCGCTCAAGGGGTCCAACGGGATCACCGAACGAGCCACGTATCGGAGAAGATGATTCGGTTTCGGCTGCTGAACTTCGCCGTGTGACGAACGAATATGCCAATGGTGTGCGGAAAGTTGTTTTCCAGCATCGCGATGGAAAGACGGAGACCTTCTATTTGGCCAAGAATTGCGTTTTTTCCCTGCACCCGAAGAGCGGGGAACCTGAGGTCATGAGCCCGGAAGATGCCTTCATTCAAGGGTTGCCCTACAACTCGAGCAGCTTCGAGGAGTTTCATTGGATCAACAAGTCCAACTTTGTGGGGGAACGCAGCTATCGGGGAGTGCTTTGCGATGTCTATCAGCAGACTCTCTACGACGCGCCGCGCGGGATGTTTGACCTGCCCGAGGGTGTCACCCTGCGAGGCGATAGCCCTGCGTCCACTGCGCCGTATCCCGAAGAAATCGCCCGACGCCTCAAGAAGCAGGTTTTCCGCACGGCCTATATCAACAAGCTCACCCGACTTCCCGTGGCCCTGGAGGATGACGTCGGCATGCGTGTCTACGACTTTTCCGTGCTTTCGACCCCTCCTCAGCTTCCCGAGATTTTTTCCAAGGCACTCCACGATGTCTTGAAAAAGCGTGAACGAGCGGCAAAAATCTACACCATCCCCCAGTAAGAAACCTCCCGCGCCGAGCTTCTGCGGGTTCGGGTCATTTTTTTATTTACAGCTTTCCGCACAAGATATAATAAACGTTTATGTTATTTGAAATTTCTCTATGGATCCCATCATCGTAAACCGCTTTACAAGAGCTTGCGGGTCCTTGTTCCCCGTGAGTGACTGGAAAAGCAGTGCATATTGGTTGCGCTGCCTGACAGCTTCCTCATGTCCGTTACGCAACCTTCAATGGCCCCACAGTTCATGACCGCCGGGTCGACAGACGGATGTCCGTTCTTCATTGGAGGCGAATGGTCGTCCATCGGCACTCTGCCGACGTCTCCCGTCTTCAATCCATCGACCGGTGAGGTGATTGCCGGAACTCCGCTGGGCGGGGCCGCCGAAGTGGACGCTGCCGTGCGAGCTGCCGATGAAGCCTTTCCCGCCTGGGCCGAAACGCCGCCGAGCGAACGTGCCCGCGTGATGTTCAAATACCGCACGCTGTTGGAGCGGGATTTTGATGCGATAGCGCGTCTTATCTCCTTGGAACACGGCAAGACTCTGGCCGAATCCCGCGGAGACCTGTTTCGAGGTTTTGAGGTTGTGGAAATGGCGTGCGGGGCACCGACGTTGCTGACCGGGGAACTGCTGCCCAACATCGCGCGGGGCGTTGACGGCGAGTTGGCCCGCCATCCGCTCGGGGTTTGCGTCGGCATCACCCCTTTCAATTTTCCGGCGATGATTCCGTTGTGGATGTTTCCTCTCGCATTGGTATGTGGCAACACCTTCGTGCTCAAGCCCAGCGAGCGCGTACCGCTCACCGCAATCCGGCTTGCGGAGGTTCTGGCCGAGGCCGGCGTGCCCAAAGGAGTCTTCAATCTGGTTCATGGCGACAAGTCGGCGGTGGATGCCCTGCTCAAGCATCCGTTGGTGAAGGCCGTGTCCTTTGTTGGATCCACACCGGTGGCAAAATACATCCATCAGACGGCTTCAGCCCACGGCAAGCGCGTGCAGGCCAACGGCGGCGCAAAGAACTATGCGGTTGTCATGCCCGATGCCAGCGTGGAGAAGACGGTCGAGGCTGTGATGAATGCGGCTTTCGGTTGCGCCGGAGAGCGCTGCATGGCGGGATCCAGCGTGATCACTGTCGGCGACCGCGGGCGCGCCGTGATTCCTGAGCTCGTGAAGGCGGCTCGTTCTTTCACTGTCGGACGAACGGACATCGACGAGCAGCCTGCCATGGGTCCTGTCATCTCCGCCGCCCACCGCGATCGCGTGTGCGGACTGGTTGACGAGGGCGAACGGGAAGGGGCAAAAGTCATCGCCGACGGGCGTGATGTCACGGTGGCGGATGCTCCCGGGGGCTTCTATTTCGGTGCCACCATTATCGAGGATGTTCATGCCGACATGAAGCTCGTGCAGGAGGAGGTTTTCGGTCCGGTGCTCAACGTGTTTCACGTCGACGGACTCGAAAGCGCCATCGCACAGGCCAACGCGGGCTGCTACGGGAACGGTGCGGCTATTTTCACCCGCAGCGGAGGTGCCGCCCGCGAATTCAAACAGCGAGTTCGCGCCGGCATGATCGGGATCAACGTCGGGGTGCCCGCGCCGATGGCAATGTTTCCCTTCAGCGGATGGAACGAATCGTTCTTTGGTGACCTGCACATGCAGGGTCGTGCCGGAGTCCTTTTCTACACGCAACCCAAGGTTACCACCTCCCGATGGTTCGCCGAAGGCGAAGGGGATATCTGGCACAAATAAACCTGCTCTGATTGTTTATGATTGTTTATCTGAACGGCAAATATGTAAGCGAGGAAGAGGCCTGTGTCTCCGTATTCGATCACGGGTTTCTTTATGGAGACGGAATCTTTGAGGGAATCAAGGCTTACGACGGCCGCATCTTCGCGTTGGAGGAGCATGTGGACCGTTTTTTTGAATCCGCACAATCCATTCAGCTTGAGCTGCCGCTGAACCGCGACGAGATGAAAGAAGCAATCATCGAAACCGTACGGCGAAATCATCTGAGGGATGCCTACATAAGGCCGGTGGCAAGCCGTGGAAAAGGTGCCCTCGGGCTGGATCCCAGAAGCTGCCCGATGGCAACCGTGGTGATCATTGTTGGAGCGGACACCCGACATCCCGAAGACGCAGGCGGGAAATTCATGGTTGGAAAAGGCATCAAGGTGATCACCTCGGCCTTGCGCCGCAATGGCCCGGACATCCTGAGTCCGCGTGTCAAATCAACCAATTACCTGAACAACATTCTGGCGAAGCTTCAGGCTGCCGCAGCCGGTGTCCAGGATGCCATTCTGCTGAACGGGCAAGGCTTTGTCTGTGAACTGACCGGCAACAATCTCTTCGCCGTCAGGAAATCACGGGTCCTCACGCCGCCGATCTGGAGCGGTGCCCTGGACGGCGTGACAAGGCGTACGGTGCTGCGCCTCGCCCGGGAAGCCGGTCTTGATGCCGTGGAAGAACCGTTGACCCTGCATGACCTGTACACGGGTGATGAATGTTTCTCCACTGCGACCCGCTCGGAAATCGTTCCGATCGTCTGTGTTGACGGAAGACCGATCGGCACGGGAGAACCCGGCCCGATTACGATGCGTCTTGCGGGGGCATTTCTCGAATTTGCAGCCAGGGAGGGAACGCCGATCTATCATGGATAATCGCAAACTTGATGATGAGGCAGGACAGTCTGCCGCATCAAAGCAGGACGAGGTAAAGAAAGCGCAAAGTGTAATGGGGTTGGTTCATCCTGATGACCTTGGAATCACTTTGCCTCATGAGCATCTGCTGATTGATGTGTCGGTGTGGTACGAAGAGCCGGAGGATGCCACCGCGAAAAAGCTCGCCGCCCGGCCCGTAACTATTGAAAAGCTCGGCTGGCTGCTCTTCAACCAATACAACAATTATGACAACATGCTCTTGCGGGATGAGAGCGTCGCAGCGGAGGAGGCGATGCTTTTCAAACAGCAGGGCGGCAGCACAATTGTTGACGTTACAACCATTGGCCTGAGCCGGGATCTTCCCGCGCTTAAACGGATCGCCCGGGCCACCGGCCTTAATATTATTGCGGGATCGGGCTATTATGTATTGCGGGGAGAGGACGCCGAAGCGTTCGACAAAAAGTCAGAGGAGGAGATCGCGGAGGAAATGGTCTCTGACATTCTCGTCGGCTTTGAAGACACAGGAATCCGCGCGGGGATCATCGGTGAAATCGGGTGTTCTTCGCCTTTCCAGGAACGGGAAAAGAAGTCCCTACGGGCTGCGGCCCGTGCGCAGCAGACCACGGGCGCGGCCATCACCATTCACCCCGGACGTCATGAGCATTCCCTGATGGAAACCATTAAAGTCCTCGAATCGGCGGGAGCCGACATCAGCCGGGTGATCCTGGGGCACATCGACCGCACGGGATTCCTTCCTGCAACGATTCGCGAGGTGGCTGCAACGGGCTGCTATCTGGAGTATGATCTTTTCGGCAGCAATCCATTTTATCCCCTGCGCTTCGGGGTTTTCAGAAGACCCTGCGACAGGGAACGGATCGAGCAGATCAAGGAACTCATTGATGAGGGCTATCTGAACCAGATTCTCATCTCGCAGGATATCTGCCTCAAAACCAAGCTGGTGCGGTATGGGGGAACGGGATACGCGCACATCTTGTGCAATATCCTGCCACAAATGCTGGCCCGGGGAATCACCCAAGCGCACATCCATGCGATGATGGTGGAAAGCCCGCGCCGGTTGCTTTGCTTTATTTAGGAACGATACATGAACGGAGATCAATACATCGCTCAAACGCTGGCGGCCCAGGGAATAAGCCATGTCTTCCTTGTTCCGGCGATTTTGCGCCGGAGCTTGGTGGAAATGGAACGGGTGGGAATCAACCGGATTACGACCCACACCGAGCACGGGGCGGCCTACATGGCGGACGGATTCGCCCGTGCCGGAGGCAGACCGGCGGTGGCGATGGCGCAATCCGTCGGGGCAGCAAACCTTGCCGCAGGCCTGCAGGATGCTTTTCTGGGACACTCTCCGGTCATTGCCCTGACGGGAAGGAAGCCCCCCTTGTTCCAACATCGCAATGCTTATCAGGAAATCCTGCACGGGCCGATGTTCGACCCGGTCACCAAATACAATGCCTGCATCGACGAGGCCGGCCAGCTTCCCTTCATTCTTCACCAGTTGTTCCGCGAAGCCACCACCGGAACGCCCGGCCCCGTTCATGCCGACCTGAGGGGGCTTTCCGGGGAAATCATCGAGCAGGGGGAAGTGACTTGCCCCGTTTTGGGACATGGAAGGCATGTTGCCATCCCGGCCTGGCGGCCGGAAGCCGACCCCGCCTTGATTCATGAAACCCTCCTGCGGATTGCGAGAAGCGACCGCCCGATCATTGTAGCCGGCGGAGGAGCGGTTGTGTCGGGGGCGCACGACGAAGTGCTCCGCTTGGCAGAGACCCTCGGCATTCCCGTCGCGACCTCAATGGATGGAAAAGGCATCATTTCGGAATCGCACCCGCTTTCGGTGGGCGTTGTCGGATCTTATTCGCAGCAATGCGCCAACCGCAGCGTGAGCGAGGCGGACCTGGTGCTGTTCATCGGCAGTGCGACCGGCGACCAGGTCACGCTGGACTGGAGCATCCCGGCGATCGGCACGGAGATCATTCAAATTGATATCAACCCTTCGGAACTTGGACGAAATTATCCCGGTGCCCTGGGGATTTTGGGCGATGCCAGAACCGTCCTGCGGCAAATGCTGGTTGGCCTGACTCCGGACCGGGACCGCAGTGCATGGAACAGGCAGGTTCGGGAATATGTGCGCGAATGGCGCGAGTTAATCGCGGTCGAGATTGCGTCCGACGCGGCACCGATTCGACCCGAGCGGTTGTGCCATGAGATCGGGATCGGGCTGCCGGGCAACGCGATTTTGGTTTCCGACACCGGGTATTCCTGTGTGTGGGCCGGCACGATGATTTCGATCACCCGGCCCACCCAACGCTTCCTCCGCGCTGCCGGATCGCTCGGCTGGGCGTTTCCTGCCGCGTTGGGTGCCAAGTGTGCCGCACCGGACCGCCCGGTCCTCTGTTTTTGCGGAGACGGGGCTTTCCTGTATCAACTGAGCGAGCTCGAAACCGCAAGGCGATGGGGCATCAATACAGTGACGGTCGTCAACAACAACAGTTACTTCGGTCAGAGCATTCCCGGCATGGAGAAGGCGTATGGGACGACTCCGGGCAACCCCGACCAGATCGTACGGTTCGTGGAAACGAATTACGCGAAAATTGCCGAAGAATTCGGCTGCTTGGGCATCCGTGTGGAGGATCCTGCGGAGATTGCTCCGGCTCTGCGATCGGCATGGAAGGCGGACAAGCCGGTGGTGATCGACGTGGTCACGGACCCTCATTGCCATCCGCCGTCGATATGGCGGGCGGGCTGATTTTGAAGAGGACAAAAACCATCATGCAGACGAATAACAACACACACCACCCCCCGACCTTTTCATGAAAATCGTATTCCTTGGCGCTGGCAGCCACTTTTTTGAATCCGTCCTGCTGGAGATCTCACAGACAGAAACGCTCCACGGTTCGGAAATTTGTTTGTACGACATCAACCGCGAGCGCATGGAAGTGATCCGCGCGCTGGGCGGGCGCATCTCCGATCACTTCAAAGCCGGTCTGCGTTTGCGCGTCGCCTCGGAACTGGCCGACGCGCTGGATGGGGCCGATGCGGCGGTTTCCTCCATCGGGGTTCACGGGCCGGGGTTCGCGTGGCACCGGCTGGATGTCGAGGCCGTGGCGCAGCTTGGCATTATGCAAACGACGGGCGACACGGTCGGGCCCTCCGGCATTTCCCAGGGTCTGCGCATCATCCCGATCTATTTGGAGATCGCCGCAGAGATGGAGAAACGTTGCCCCGATTGTGTGCTCCTCAATCACTCGAACCCGATGGGTGCCATCTGCCGGGCGGTGGGGAAATACTCAAAAATCACGTGTGTGGGATACTGCCACAACGTGGCAGGGGCGATGTTGACCTTTTCCAAAATGCTGGAGGTTCCCGCTTCGGATCTGGATTTCACGGTGGCCGGAATCAACCACATGGTCTGGCTTCTCTCCCTGCGCCACCGGGGGGCCGACGTGTATCCCCTGCTCAGGCAGCGGATGATGGAGCGCGAGATGGAACACGGCCGCCACTTCACCAGAGAACTGCTCGAGTTGACGGATCTGTACATGATCGGCGGAGACCGCCACATCATCGAGTTTTTCCCGCACGCCCGCGTGGCAGACAGCGTGGAAACCATCCCCTACGGATTGAAATGGCGCTCCCACATGATCGCGGAAGGCAAGCTTACGGAGGAACTGACCAAGGAGGCCTCCGAGTTGCGGGCGCGGGCCGAGGGTTCCGTGCCCTTGCTGCTTCCCGAAGGCCAGACCCCCGAGGCGATGGGCCGGCAAATCCGGGCGTTGAAATTCGGTCCCGACCTGCTGCATGTGGTCAACACGCGCAACGATGGTGCGGTAAGCAACCTGCCGCCCTGGGCTGTGGTGGAATTAAAAGCGGTGGTGGGGATGCACGGGGCGCGGGCGGTGAGCGTGGGAGAAATGCCGCCGCAGGCGGCGCGCTGGACGCTTGCCCAAATCTACGCCAACGAGCTGCTCATCGAGGCCGCGGCGGAAGGAAGTCGCAAGAAAGCCCTCCAAGCCTTGGCGAGCGACCCGATGATCCGGGACTTCCGCGAGGCGCAGCAGGTGCTCGACGCGTTGGTCGTTGCCCAGCAGGGACGTCTCGATCCCTTCAGAAAAGCGGAGCGCTGAGCAATACCATTCCGCCCAGCTCCCGAGCCAAACCGCAAAATGAAAAACAGCCCCAATCGGTTGCTTCCATGAGCAGTCCAACGATCGGGATCACCATGGAAGAGAGTCTCCGCCGGAGGGTCGAGCGATTCACCGCCAATGCCTTTGAAGGAATCGCGACCCTCGATGACTGGAAGGCGGTACGCGAGGAACGGCAGCGGGAATTCTGGCGCTGCCTTGGGCTGGATCCGCGTCCGGAGCCCTGCGATCCCGCCACGCGGGAATACAACGGGTTTTCCGGGCAGGGGTTCCGCGCCCGGAACATCGGCTTTCAAATGCTGCCCGATTGCTGGAGCTCGGCGGCAGTTTACTACCCCGACCCTCTGCCCGAAACGCCCTCGCCCGGTGTGCTTTACGTTTCCGGCCACGCCAAGACCGCGCTCAGGCAATATCAGGCCAGCCCAATCATGTGGGCTCGGCGCGGGTATGTGTGCCTCATTCTTGACACGATCGAGCAGCACGACAACCCGGGTGAACATCACGGGTCATTCATGGGAAGATTGGACGCTTGGTTGGCCAGGGGATACACGCCTGCAGGCGCGGAGGCGTGGAACGCGCTGAGCGCGCTCGAAGTCCTGCGGAGCGATCCCTCCGTGGATGCCGGGCGCATCGGCATCACGGGCATCTCCGGTGGGGGAGCATGCAGCTTTTTCACTGCGGTCCTCGACGGAAACATCCGGGCGTTGTCCACGCTGTGTGGCCTCAGCACACCGAAAGACGCCATAGTGAACCGGCGATTATCCACCCACTGCGACTGCATGTATCCGCACAATTTGTTCGGCCGGGATCTTGCCGAATATGCGGCGCTGCTTGCTCCGCGTCCGGCACTGTTCTGTTTCGGTGACCACGACTCGCTTTTTTATCCGGAAGAAACCACCGCTTTCGTCGAGCGGACACGCCGGATCTACCGGCTGTATGGGGCGGAGGAAAACTGTCGGCTGGTCACCCACGCCTGCGGACATGAGGACCACCCGGAGTTCGTGAAGGCCACGCAGGAATGGTTCGACCTCCACGTTGCGGGCGAGCCGCACCCCGTGATCCCCAAGGGCGAAATCGAGATTCCGGAAACAGACATCTGCGTTTTCCACGGAACCCCACCGCGACCGAACCGCGTGGATATTTTGCCCGAGCTCCTTTGCGTCCGTTCGACAATCCCACTTCCCAGAACCCCCGGCGAGTGGCCGGAGATCCGACGTTCGGCACTGGAATCCCTTCCGCTTCCAAGGGGCCGGGAGGAAGCGTTCCTCGAACTGGAGAAATCCTGGAATCAGGAAGAATGGCTCCACACCCGCCACTGCGGCGCAGTCGGGGGAGTGCGGATCGCCCTTGAAACGAGACACCGGAAAAACGCCACGAAGCTTCTCCTGAGTGTGGCCGGCGCCGGGGAAAGTCTCCTGAATGGATGGACCAGGGTGGGGCTCGCGGCCGAGATCGGCTCGTTCGGAGGATTCGAGCCGCGACTGTCCGGCTTGCATTGCCCGGGCCACCCCGGTTCCCAACGGCCCGCCGGCGCCCATATCCCCGATGCCAGAGTTTCGCTGATGCGCGCGATGATCCTTACCGGGCAGACCCCGGTGACAATGTGTATCGAGGATATCCGGCTCGCCGTGGAGCATTTGCTCGGACTTGAACAATTGCAGGGCGTTGCCCTCTACCTGCACGGGAAAGGAGAAACCGCCGTCGCCGCCCTTTATGCGGCGTTGCTCGATGAGCGCGTCGCCGGTGTGCTTCTGGAGGATTTGCCCGCGACCCATGCCGAAGGGGTGCCGATTCCGGGGATTCTGCGCCATCTGGAGATGCCCCATGCCGTCGGCCTCATGGCACCAAGGCATACTGTGCTGCTTTTTGCCGGACACAACAATTGGACCTGGCCGCAGCGCGTCTTCGAGCGGTTGGGTTGCAGCGGAAACTTCGTGATGTCCGAGGATCGTGCCGAGTCTATCAAGTTTTTAATGAGCTGACCGGATGTTTGCCTTTCGATCTTCCTATTTCGACGATCCTCCCGAAGCCGGGCGGGTTGTGGACTTCTTCCCGGCTGATGGTCCGGAGCAGGAAATCGCCGTATTTTTTGTGCATGGCGGGGGATGGGAGGCAGGCACGCGCTCCGGCATGCATTGCCTCATGCGTGAATGCGGCCGGCGCGGCTACGAATCCGCCAGCACAGATTACAGGTTGGCCCCGGGCGGCCTGTTCAACCAAATCGAAGATGTCCGCACCGGGCTGCAATTTTTTCTCGATGACCTCTCCTCCAGAGGAAAAAGCCGCAGGATACTTCTTCATGGCAGTTCAGCCGGTGCACATCTTGCGCTTATGGTCGCACTATCCTCCGGGGATGCATCGGAGGACCTGCGGAAAGACATTGCTGGAGTGGCTGTGCAGGCTCCAGCCCTAACATTCGAGCCCTGGCTGGACATTCCTCCGCATGTATCGCGGATCATGGAAAAAGCTGTCGGCAAGACATACGAGCAAGCGCCGGAGCTGTTTTTCCGCGCATCCCCCATGCGCCATATCCATCCTGCGATGCCGCCGATTTTTATTATGAACGCCCAATATGAGGAAATGTTCCCGCTGGACATCACAGAGGAATTTCAGCGCCGGGCCGAAGCCGTCGGCGGGCGAGTATCCATCAAGCAATACGCCAGGGCGGAGCACGGCTTCCTCTATTCTCTGGAGCGGTGGCAGCAATGCGAGGCATTCGATGACATGCTGGAATTCGCCCAAAGCCTCATCCAATATTAATCCCAAAACACAAACAATGAGATCAACACCCCATAAGAACCCCCCGTCCATAATGGCTGTCGGCGCACACGCTGACGATATTGAAAATCAGGTCGGCGGAACCCTCGAAAAGTACTTCCGTCATGGATATGAAATTGTCTATGTCATGTCCACAAACAACATGTCCGGCAGCGTCGCCAGTCTGGATGCTGACGGCAATGTCGTGGCGCGGGAAGAGCCAACGACGGAGATGATGGCCCGCAGGAAGCGGGAGTGTGCGAATGCTGCGAGGGAGTGGAACACTGAGGCAATCCACCTCGATTATCCGCAGCGCCACTACCGCAACGAGAAACTCGAAATGGTGGAACTCCGGTATGGAGCACCCGTCCCTCCCACCACCACTGCGGACACTCCAAGCATCATCACCGCAGGCGAGGATCCCACCGCCGTGGAGGGGTTGGTTGCTCTTATCTTGAAATCGCAGCCCGAATGTATCTTCACCCATACCGTTGCGACGCACAATCCAGAGCACTTTGGCACTGCGTTGCTCGTTACAAACGCCTATTGGAAAGCTTGGGAGCGCGGCTATCGGGGCGGGCTCCTTTATTGGGTGGACGATGACACCAATTTCGGCCCCGCATTTCGACGCTTTGAGACTTGGGTGGACTATTCACCGGTGCTGAATCGCAAGATGGAACTTATCGGCAAACATGAATGTCAAATGCCTCAGTGGCAGAACCCGGCTTTCGGGCACCGGATCGTTGCTTTGGAATGGGGCAAGGTTTGCGGCTGCCTTGCTGCGGAGCCTTTCATCTGGTGCAACCGCCCCGTACACACCGAAGAAGGAAGGCCTCCAGAATACGGAAGCCTTACTTTGGAGTTGTATCAAAACGAACGGTAGCCAGCCTGCATTATGAACCATCAGGAAACTGCACCAGGACCAAATCGGGAGGTGGTTGGCCGTCACATCCGTTCGATTCTTCCGAAGCTCGTTCACCCGCCAAAAGGCAAACTTCCCTATCCCGCCTTGGGCGTGGGCTATGGGCAACATTACGCCGGTTATATTTATTGCTGGGACAATCATCACATGAGCCTGCGCTTCGCCGCAGAAGGCCAGTCCGAGCAGATGAAAAATTTTCTTGGCAACATGCTCGCCTGCCAGACCCCCTCGGGGTTTATTCCGTCGATCATCAACATCGCGAGCGGTGGAATCGGTGCAGCGGGCCCTTTCCACGCCCAGCCCTGGCTTGCGCAAAACGCGGCGATCGATCTGGATCTCACTGGGAACAAGGACTGGGCCGCTGAAGTGTTTCCCAAACTGGAGCTTTATCTGGAGCATTGGACCGCGAAGCACGCCGCTCCTTACGGCCTCTTCCGCTGGAGAGAAGCACATCATCCCTTCGACAACGAGATTGTCCTTTCCACCTGCCACGATCCGGACTCCATCCTTCCCCCCGACCTGAACTCGTTGCTATTTCTCGAACTCCGCTCCATCGGATTCCTGGCCGGGGCAATCGGCGAGACGGATAAGCAGCGAGTCTATCTCGAGCGCGCCGACGCGCTCAAAGCTGCCATCAACCACTGGTTGTGGGACGAAACCATCGGAAGCTACGGCGCCCACAACTTGCTGACCGGACGGTGTCAAATTTCCTACAGCTCCACGCTGGACGGAGATGCCGGTTCCCTGTCGTCCGATGTCGGGCGCTTTGCTTACCTGAGCTCCCCGGCCTTCATGCCTCTCTATGCCGGCATCGCTCCCAGCGACCGTGCGGAGCGGATGATCCAGAATTATGTATTGTCTCCCGAGCACTTTCGCAGCCCCTTTGGCATCCGCAGCCTTTCCAAGGCCAGCGAGTTTTATAACCAGGCCCGGTGGGGAAATCCGGCCCGTTCAGGGGATCGCCGGAGGCTCACCAATTCAAGCTGTCAAGGTCCGGTCTGGATACCACTGAGCTGGTTCGTTTTCCACGCGCTGCTGCACTATGGATTCAAGAGTGAGGCCGAGTCGCTGGCAGATGACACTCAAAAAGTGCTTGCAGGCTGCATCGGGCAATTCGGCTATATGCGGGAAAATTTTCATGCCGAAACCGGTGAGGGGCTTTACGCCGATCACTTTGCCTCTTGGAACATTCTGGCAGACATCATGCACGACTTTCTCCCCGGCAGAAAAGCTCCCTTCCGCCTGATTTTTTGAAGGCTCTCCGGTTTCGCCTATCACAAGCAATGATCATTCATCCACGATATCCATGAATCCCTCAGCAAAAAATAACTCGAACCATGCGATGGTAAGCGACCATATCCGGTCGATTCTTCCGAAACTCGTTCACCCCCAGCAGGGAAAACTCCCCTACCCCACGCTGGGCGTGGGCTATGGGCAACATTACGCGGGCTACATTTATTGCTGGGACAACCACCACATGAGCCTGCGCTTCGCGGCGGGTGGCGAACCGGACCAGATGAAGTGGTTCCTTGGCAACATGCTCACCTGCCAGACTCCGACGGGATTCATCCCTTCAATTATCAATATCTCAACCGGAGGCATTGGTCAGGTCGGTCCATGGCACGCCGGGCCCTGGCTTGCGCAGAACGCAGCCACCCACCTGGATCTCACCGGGGACAAGGCATGGACCGCCGAAGTATTTTCCAAACTGGAACTGTATCTGGAGCACTGGACCGCAAGGCACGCAGCTCCGCACGGACTTTTTCGGTGGAGAGAGGCCTACCATACCTACGACAACGAGATCGTTCTCTCCACTTGTTCCGATCCGGACTCCATCCTTTCTCCTGAACTGAACTCGTCGCTGTATCTCGAACTCCGCTCCATGAGTTTCCTGGCCGGGGCCATCGGCGAGACGGAAAAGCAGCGAGAGTTTCTTCAGCGTGCCGACGTGCTCAAAGACGCTATCAACCAATGGTTGTGGGACGACGAACTCGAAAGCTACGGAGCCCACAACCTGCAAACCGGACAGTGTCAAATTTCCCACAGCTCCACGCTGGACGGAGATGTCGGTTCCCTGTCGTCTGATGTCGGACGCTTTGCCTACCTGAGCTCCCCAGCCTTGATGCCCCTCTATGCCGGCATCGCTCCCAGCGACCGGGCGGAGCGGATGATCCGGAGTTATGTGCTGTCTCCCGAGCACTTTCGCAGCCCTTTCGGCATCCGCAGCCTTTCCAAGGCCAGCGAATTTTACAACCAGGCCAGGTGGGGAAATCCGAGCCGTTCAGGCGATCGCCGGAGACTTACCAATTCAAACTGGCAGGGTCCTGTCTGGATACCGCTAAACTGGTTCGTCTTCCATGCACTGCTGCGCTACGGCTTCACCAGTGAAGCTCGGACGCTGGCTGATGATACCCAGAATGTGCTTGCAGGCTGTATCGAGCAATTCGGCTACATGAGAGAAAATTTCGATGCGGAAACCGGTGAGGGGCTCTACGCGGATCACTTTGCCTCTTGGAACATCCTGGCAGACATCATGCACGACTTTCTCCCCGGAGGCGAGGCCCCTTTCCGGCTGGTTTTTTGAACTCTGTCCGGTTTCGAAGGGAGGGTTCATCCTCGGAAATCGCACCCCGCTCGCCTCAAGTCCCCATGAAATCAGGAGCCCTTGCCCAAAACAAATGTTTTTGGACAGCAGTGATTATGCCGGGAAGATCCACGCCCGCTGAAAAGAGATCATCTCCCGCAGCAAGCGCCGGATGACAGCCGGGTCTTTGGGCATCAGGGCATCAAGGAGCATTGCTTCAACCAAGGTATCCTCATCGAACTTCCGGCAACATTGCGCCAGAAGTGTTTGGCTCTGCGCGACACGGCAAATCTCCGATGCGATCTTTTCGGGAAATCGAACCTCGGGGCGAGTCACATTCCCTTGATCGATCCGGCAATATAACTCCACGTGTGCCGAATCAGGCACCCCCTCAATCGCACCCCCATTTCGGAGATTCAAATGCACGTCCAGTTGGTTGCCAGTGTGAAAAGCCGCGAGGATATCCGCCACCGGTTCATGACTGGCGGCAATGTGCCAGGAAGCCGTACTCTCAAAATTCTCCTGGGCCTGCTTCAATTGGGAACGCAGCGCGGGCAGCATCTGGTTTTCCCGCGTTGTCTTGCGTTCGGGGTGGATTTCTCCTGCCATCGTGTTCATTCCCCATTTTCTACCCCAATCCCATCGCTCGGTCAGAAAGTCGGGGAGGAACTCCACCGGATGACGCTGGTTGTTGCCGACCAGTCCGCCATAGCGCGACCACACCGCTTCGCGAAAAGGGCCGTCAAAAATCTGCGGTGTCAGCTCGGAAAGCTCGCTTTGTCCGTAGATGCGGTCACCGATCTGCAACTTGTCCACAAAGACGAAGTGGTTATTGCCTGCGAGCTCCACCCGCACTTCGGGGCATTCCTCCCGCCAGTCGATGAACCACGCCGGAGTGTGCGGGCGGTCAGGAATAAGCCCAAGCATGACGGCAAAACTCAGTTCGGTATCGAAGTAGCCGTGACAGAACCCAAAGACACGGATGCCGGGGATATCATCAATGCTCGCGGTGAGTGGATTTAGAGGATTCGTGACCTGCAACAGCACCGCATCTGGAGCGCCAACCCGCGCCAGGGTCTCCGCGATGTTTCGCATTGCGGGAGCATGCCTCAGAGCACGCATCGCTCCTCCCGGTCCCGTGGTATCGCCGACCGGTTGGAAGATCCCGTCCAGTTGAGGGTGCATGGCGTCGTACATCCAGAGACGGTCTCCCCCGACGGATATCGCCGTGACGCAGGCCGATGCATCCTTCAAGCCTTCGGCCAAATCGGCATGGGAACTGACGCGGCACGTGGAGCCAGAGCGACGACGGGCAAATTCGACCCACTCGTGAACCACGTCGAGCCGTTCCCGTGCGATGTCAACCAAACGGATTTCCGCACCGCTGAAATCGGGATGCAGGAGCAGATCCAAGGCGGTTTGTCTTCCCCAGACATGGGAGCCCGCTCCCACGATGGCGACAATGGGACGGACAGGTTTGGGATTTGTTGAAGTGCTCATGGATTGCGGGGTTTCATTGTTCCAAATTATCCGGTATCAAAAGGGAATCCTCCTTGATGAAACATTGATTTCTCCTGAATAGTCACCTGCATGCGAACCACGGATCCAGTCTCGCACGAACCAGCATGCGGGCTTCGCTTCTGGAAGGTGCGGCGCCCCTCCACCATGAACCGTCCGCACGCGCATCCCGACGTGGAGTTAAACTTTCTGGTCAGTGGTGGCCCGTTGCACTACCGCCAGGCCGAGGGGAAAACGGCGGTCAAACGTCATGAGTTGCTGGTGTTTTGGGCCGGATTGCCGCACCAACTCTTTGCAAAGCGGGGATTCGCTCCGGGGGTCTGGGCAACGATACCGCTTTCACTGATCTTGGAATGGGACTTACCGGGGGAATTCGCGGCGCGCCTTCTCCGTGGCGAATATTTTCGATCTGCCGAATGCACCGGCGACACTCAGCAAATGAATCGCTGGGTGGCCGATCTCGAAAGTGGCGACCCTATCCGCCTCAAAGCCCTGCTGCTTGAACTTCATGCACGCCTGCACCGCCTTGCAATGGACACTGTTCCCCACTGTGACAATCAGCCATCCGGTCGACACCCCGGTGGAGACCGCCATCTGGCCAGGATTGTCGGCTTCATGGCCGGGAACTACCGGCAGCCCCTCTCCGTGCAGCAGATCGCAGCGGCAGCGGGCCTTAACCCACGCTATGCCATGCGTCTGTTCCGGAAAAATTTCCACATGAGTATCTGGGAATACCTGACCCGCATGCGGATCACCCACGCCGGGACCATGCTGGCCCTGACAAAGAGAAAAGTCCTCGACATCGCCATGGAGTGCGGCTTCGGCTCTTCGTCGGCTTTTTATTCTGCATTCGCGAAATACTCGAATGGATCAGTCCCTGGCGCCGTGAAACGTGGCCCTGCCTCGCGCGGGCGTCGATAGAGCGGGTAGCGTGAATACACCCGGGTTGTTCCATTTGAAATCCGAAACCACTGCCAAGAACCTTGAAGCCCGTTTCGACGCGGGCGAAAACGTCCTCGATTATTTCGATGCGGGGAGCCTCACCCGCTGGGGCGGTGCCCGCCGCGGAGCCGGACGCAAACCGGGTGAACGCAATCCATATGTCACCCGCCTTTCTCCCGGATTAATCAAAGCCCTCAAAGAGCGGGCCGGCGCGAGAAACGCTCCGAATGCGAAGTGCTCGAATCCTTGTTGGCTCCCGCGCTCAAATAGTCGCATCGTCTTTGGCATGTTCCGGCCCCGACAGGGCGATGGTAATTGGGGGCAATCTAAGTTGATCTCCGCAGCTGTTCGAAAATCGAAGCTACGGCCCGGTCGAAAACAGCCTCCCATTCGGGTGCGAGCAGGCATTCGGTCACCTCATAGCCACCGCGGGGGTAATACGACGCAGGAGGGGCGTAATGGAAATATCCGTTTGTATTCGATGCCACGAAGGTGTGGGGAAACGGGGACGCCGCCTTAACCTTCAATGCGGTCGCCACCAGCACTTCCATGGGAGCGGTAACGTAAACACAATCCCCGAGGCGGATACCCTGCACCTCCGCATCCACCGCTTCCACCCCCAACTCGTCGATGATCTCCTGCTGCCTCAGAAGGGTGGCAATCTTCTCTTCATTCCTGGCGATCCGCTCCATGGCCCGCAGGCTCTGAAGGTATTTTTTCACCGCGAGCCGGTTCCTTCGATCCAGAACCTCATAGCCCGGATCACCCGTCTGTTTTGCATGCAAATACCGGTAGGCGCTGTGCAGCGGATACTCGGGATTCAGCTCGTACTTCAAATAAAGGGGCAGAAACGTTTTGAAGTTCAGTGCGGTGTAGCGTGTGGAAGCGGCGAGGGATGCCTGCTCGGCCCGCAAGGCCTCCACCACCAACGGAATGTCCTTGCGCAGCGGAAACACCACCCGCTCGGAAACAAGGTCCAGTCCGGCGTCCTCGGTCCGGATTTTCCGGAATGCCTCCAGCACGCTTTCGCCCAGAGTGATCCCGAACTCGCGCCTCCATTTTGGGTGGTCACGGTCCAGCTGCGGCGCTTCGGATACGTCACCGCCTGCTCCCTGAATGAAGAATGCCATGCAGTCGCTTCCCAGCACGGTTTCAACGTGTGCGGAGGCGACGCCCGGAAAATCTGCGGTGATATTCGCCGTGGGCTGCCCGATCAGGAGATGCGCGCCGAAGTTGTAAACCACCGCAAGGGGCGTTCCATCCATCCGGTCCAGTCGCAGAACGCCCACCTCCGGATCCACCGGACGCAGGGCCTCAACTTCCTCGTCGGGAGGATAGGGATTGCAGCTCCGCAGGGTGTAATCCGTGCCATCCCTCATCATGAGGGTGCGGTTGTAGGTCAGGCGGTCCTGATTCACCGAACCCGCACCGGTTTGAACCGGTTCGAGCCGGGAGATCGCGTCTTTCACCGCTTGGACGGCTTTGTCGAGTTGCTCCCCGTCATTGCAAAGCAACCGCCCTGGCGGATGCGTGTGCGATGCACATACAGTCACTCCTTCGGGAGAAATCCCGGCCTCGGCCTGCAGCCGCTCCCTGAGCCTAGGCATGAAGTCATCCGCGCTGTCGCCAAGAATCTCTTGGGTGATCGTGCGGGCTCCGATTGCCGTGGTGTCCATCGCGATCAACACGGTCCTACGCGGACCATCCTCCAATACCAACGCCTTGAGAAAGAGCGGATCATCGATCTCGATCTTCTTGTCCCACAGCTCCCTCGGAATGTGGGGCATCGTTTTCTCCGAAAGCCGGTAGGCGGCCGCGCCTTCCTCCCGGCATGTGATCTCTTCTTTGGCGGTTCCTGCGCGCATATATAATCGATTATTATAACGTTGGGCGCGAATTGGCAATCCCCAATGCGGCGACCTGTAGGAGCGGAAAAAAAGGCCCCTCGGTGCGGGGCCTGGAAATATGCGGCTTGGAGATCAATCGCACGGCACTCGCAAGACCACGCTGCCACCAACTCCCCGAACTTCAAGCGGCACACCTCCGGAGGGTATTTTCCCAACAGCAGCGATCTCGACCGAATCGGTCTTCTCCACAACCCCGAATTTTTTCCCCCACAGATCTTTGGGAAACGGCAGGACAGCCTTCTTTGCCCGGCGGTGGAATTCGGCGTAGAGCATTTCGTCCCCATCTTGGTTGTGCCGGTAGACGGTGGTGGCTTCGGGATGCGAAAGCGGATCGAAATACTGGCGGTAGGCGAGGCAGTCGAAGGTGTCGCCCTCCTTCACCGGCCGCGCATTCCGGTCAATTGCTGCCGGATACGTTTTCCCGGTGGCGTAGATAAACACCGGGGAGCCCGTGTTAGCCGCACGGACTTCCGGCTTTGTCAGGCCTTTGAGGAGCGAATATCCCATCACAAACCCCACCTGTTTTTTTCCTTCACTCAGAATCTGGATGAAGCGATCTGGAAGTTTGGCGGCGTCTGCCACATTTCCGCGGTCAACGGAGAAAATGAGCGGTTCCGAAGGAGGCGTGGATAGGTCCTGGATGACGCGAAAGTCGTAATCCCTTCCGCCCGAGGAGAACGGAAGTGTTTTGGGAATGCAGCTCAGCAGGCGGCTGTTCTCTCCGGCATGCAGCGGGCTGGACTGGATGAACCCCATGTAGCCGAGGTCAAAGTCCCGCAGGGCTGTGGCCCAGTGGCGGATCACGCAGGCTCCTGCGGGTTGGAAAGGCCACTTGGCTGCGGCCATCTGCGCAGGCTCCATCGGGGTTTCCGCGGGCACCAGGAAGGTGTGTCCGAAAATGATCTGTCCGTTGGCCGGACCGATGTGGAGGGGGATTACCACATCCTCGCTGCCTGACAGTGTGCTCCGAACGTAGACAATCCGCCCTTCCTGTAATGCCACAATCCCGGAGGTGAGTTCTCTCGCACCGAGAGAAAGAAGCCCCGCTGTCATGAACAATAAAAAAGCTGCGACACGGCACATCCAATAGCCTCCCCCGCTTTTATAGACAACACGGTTTCTGTGCCAAGGGTGGTGTTGCGGGCAAGACAACCTTGTAAGAAACAACCACAATGTTCTCTGGCAAAGACAACAACCGGCTTCTGAAGAATGGTTCAAGAGAACATTGCCTCTTCCTTTGAAGTGTCAGAAGCAAGATAATCCTTTACATAATATAAAATATTTGATTTGGTGCGCCTTATGCGAGGCTCTCCGATCCATCCATGAAAACACGAAATCTCTTTGCGCTTTGGGTCTTGTTGGGAGGGCTGTGCGGCTTGAGCGGGGCCGGGGCCGCAGGGAACCTGCTTCCTTCGGGTGACTTTGAAGACGAGGAAGCGGCGAAGAAGTGGGGGGACGCGCATTTGGTGGCACCGTCGGGCGAGGAAAACCACACCGGCGGTTGGTGTCTGCGGTTTGTGGGGCAGACATGGGGCAATGCGCCGGATCCTATTGAGATTGACCCCGAGCAGAGCTATGAACTCCGCGCGTTTATCAAGGAGCCCGGGGTCCGCGTGCACTCCGAACTCATTCCCATGGAAACCTACATCGGGCTGCGGTTATTGGGCGAGAATCAGGAACAGATTTCGCCGTGGGCTGTGCTTTCGGTGCCTCATACCGAGACCACGTTGGCGAAAGAGGCGGCGGTGGGCGACACGGTGTTGCGTCTGGCCGGGACTCCTTGGGAATCCGTGCCACAGCCAGCCATCGCCTTTGATATCAAGGACGACTTCAGTGATATCCCCAACGCAACGGCCGTTCCGCTCACAGAGATTCGGCCTTCCGAAGGCGGGTTCGAGGTTCATCTCGCAACTCCTTTGGCGACGGCCTACCCTGCTGGAACCAAGGTCCGCCAACACCGCTGGGCGGACTTTCCGGTCCTGATCGCCGAACCCGGCGCGGAGTGGCAGGAAAAAGTGATGGAAATCGGCGGCGTCTCGATGCCGGGCACCGTGGAATTGAGTAAATTCTGGCCGGGCACCCGTTACGTCAGGGTCAGTATAGCCCCGATTGCCAAGCAGGGCGTCGGTTACGGGACGCCGGTGGAACTTCTGCTTGACGACGTGAGCTTCATCCAAACCAGCTCCTCGCCATGAGCCGGGAGACGGCAACCATCCCGGTCCTGTGGACCAACGACGACATCCATTTTGGCAAGGCTGCCGAGTTGAAGCGGCATCTCGACTTCCTGGACGAGTTGGAAATTCCAGGAGTCTTTTTCGTGATTCCCCGCAGCGGCGGCGGGGACCTTGACCAGGATGTGGACTTGATGCGCTTGATCGAGTCGGCGAGGGGACGGGGGCACGAATTTCATCAGCACGGATTCCTTCATTTTGCGTTCGAGTGCGGGGTGCCGGATTTTGGCATGTTTTCTTTGGACCCGGCGGCGTGCCGGGAATTCGACGTCCGGCGGGCCGAGGTTGAGGCGCTGCACACGTTCGAGGCGCAGGTCGGGATGCTCGACAACGGTCGGCGCATATGGCGGCGGGCCTTTGGCGACGATCCCGGCGGCTTCCGTCCGGGATGGGGAGCTTTTTGCACCAACTTCTACCGGGCGCTTGCCGCGCTCGGCTACCAGTGGGTGTCGTCGCGCCTGCCATGCATGACTTCTTGGCTCCGGAACGCCGGGAAATGGGATGCGCCAATAGACTTTCGCGACGAAATATCGACGGCTCCCCACCTGCTGGAGGAGGGCATTTGGGAATTTCCCATCGCCGGCGATTACGGGTTTACTGTGCCCAATGAGCCGGTACGGATCGATGCGATGGTGGACCTTGGGCTCGCAGAATTCGCTGTTTACGCGGGGCGCGGGCATCCCATGCTTGTCGTCTCGCATCCCCAGGGGCTGGAGCGGTCGGGCACCGGAGACGGAACATTGCCGCCCCATCCGCGCGGCACCGGTTACGCGGTACATTCAAAACTCTTTCCCGCCCTGCGCGCAACCGGGAGGGTGCGCTTCCTGAAGATGAGCGACTTGGTGCGCGAAACCATTGAGGCATGAACCACAGCATTTCCAGCTCCCCGTATATAAAACTTTATATGAATATGCGTAAAAAATCCCCTCCATTCCGTGTCGCCAGTGCACGTGAACGATCCCCGTCGTCAGCCGTCATCGCTTCCATGCTACGACGAACGCTGCTAACATTAGGAAGCCTGCTGATATTTGGCCCTTTGGCTTATGGTGCGGCACGCGTTCCTTCCGCTGCGGAGGGGGGGGGGGCGATGTTGTATTTGGCCGAGTCTGGGACGACCAAGTATGTGATAGTTGCTCCCGATAAACCCTCGAAGGTGGACCAATACGCTGTCGAGACACTGGGCAAGTTTCTGCGGGAGAAAACCGGCGCGGATTTTCCGGTGATCACTGCGGACCAACTGACTCCCGAAATGAAGAAAATTTATGTGGGGCTCAGCGCTCCGGCGCTCGCTGGCCTTGGTCCCGACCCGCTTGGTTCATTGAAGGATCAGGAGCATGTGAGCCGCAGCATCGGCGGGAACATTTATCTATTTGGCAAAGGGATGCATGGCAACCTGCATGCTGTTCTCGACTTCATGGAGAACAGTCTCGGGTGGCGATGGTATTCGGCACCGCTGACCCACGGCGACCCATCGATTACGGCCAGCGAGGTGGGAAAGCCGGTGTTTAGTGTCGAGCCAACCCTTTCCCTCGAGCCGTTTTCACGGCAAGGAGGTTTTGCCTTCGAGAATCGCAAAACCATCGTGTCCCACCTGTTCGATTACAATCTCCAAAACGGGATGAACATGTTTCTGGATGAACCCGCACACCTCGATGCCGACGGTTTTTCCCTGCGCGTGATGCCATTCGTGGGGCACACCTTCTTCGGCTACATCCCACCTTCCCCGGACCATTTGCTATCCCCGCGGGTATTTGGCTGGGTTCCCAATCAGAATTATTTCAAAACGAATCCGGACTTTTTCACGATGAATCCCGCCGGGGAGCGCGTGATCGATCAGCTCTGTTTCAGCAATCCGGAGTTGCGCAAGGAACTGACCAAAAATGTGCTCGAGCACATCCGCCTGCTCAAAGCCGAGGGAAAGGAGCGGCTCTTGCTGCCTCTGAGCGCGATGGACACGACAACCGAGTTCTGTTTTTGCCCGGCCTGCACCGAGCTGAAGAAGAAATACCAGACTCCCGGGGGGCCGCTATTTGACTATCTTTTCGAGCTCTGCCCTCTGGTCAAAGAGAGCCACCCCGACGTTATGATGCAAACTCTGGCTTACCGGTTGTCGCAAACCCAGAAGCCACCGGTAATGCCCGACGGGCAGAAGTTCCCCTCCAATCTGGTCGTCCAGTTCGCCAATGTCCAGGCCAACACCGATGCGGACTGGAACAACCCTATCAACCGCCCGAATTACGAAAACTTGCTCGCATGGCGGAAGCTCACGCCCCATCTCTGGGTTTGGTACTATGCGAGCACCTTTGCCGACCTGAGCCGCATGCCCACCGGCTCAATCCAGCGGCTTGTCACCGATTTGCGTCTAATGAAGGAGGCGGACGTCGAAGGGGTTATGGTCGAGCCCGCTATGGATTCTTTGGCCGGCACCAATTTCACCCAGCTCCAGAGGTTCGTCCTCACCAGACTGCAACGGGATATCGATGCCGATGTTCCTGCTCTGATCAAGGAATTCACGGATTATCAATACGGTGCGGCTGCGGAATTGGTGCGGACCTATTTGGATGCGTTGGAAGCTGCGCAGGAAAAGGCCAGCCACGACACTTCGTTGAGCGCTGGAAGAAGCCTTGAACGCCGTATGACCAGCCGCACGCCCGAGTTGGTCCGGAAATGGCAGGGATACTTTGACCAGATGGAGGAAAAGGTTGCTTCCGACGAACGCTGCCTCAAGAACGTGCGGCGTCTGCGCCGCACCCTGGACTTTGCAACCCTCGCGCAATGGACCGCACTGGCCAAGGCCTACCCGGACTACTTCTCCAACTCTCAGATCATCAGGGACCGGTTGGGTGTCCTGTTGCCGTGGGACGTTGCCGCAGTGAGCGACTGGGAGATGAAAATCCAGGCGGCCGGTGTCGAGAAACCCCTGCCTCCCAAATTCGATGGGATTGATCCCACCCGGATTTCGCGGTTTATTCCGGTCCGGGGCGGCGGCGAGCCTGCGATTGTCCGGGATGACGACGCGGCATTCGGCTATTCCGCGGTCGTGGATGTGCCAAACTCGCCCTTTTCTTTTGCTTTTGTACAAAGTGACACCAAGCAGATGGGCCCGTCACGCGAACTGAATCCGGGCGATGTTCCCAAGGGGGTCTATCGCCTCTACGAATTGGGCGAAATCGAAGTGACCCCGGATTGTATTGTGTGGTTCTCAGCTTGGAGCTGTGCCACCCAACTGCAGGTAGGCGAACGGTTGTACAGCCCTCCCGGCCCTGACAACGACAATCGCTATGACGTGTTTGTCTCGTTGAAATTTGACAAGTTGGTCGATGGTTACAAACCCGCCTACCACACTGTGCCCAAACCCATCCAAGATTTCTCGGTGCTTTGCGATCAGATTATTTTCGTAAAGAAACCCGTGAAATAGACCCTTTCAAATTGCACACTAAGATGAAAGCACTTCGCATCAACACCCTTCTCTTGGCGGCCCTGCTTCTTTGCCCGGCTGGAGCCGCGCATGCGGAACGCAAACGCGAGAGCATTGAATGGATCTATACGGTTTGCCACAACCCCGGTGCCACCGATCTCCCGCGCGTCCTGCTGATCGGCGATTCCATCACCAACATGTATCAGGAATATGTAAGCAAGGAACTCTCCGGGACTGCCTATGTGAGCACCTACACCACCTCCAAGTGCATCACGGACCGCTCCTTCCTCGGTGAACTGCGGCTGATGCTTGAATCCGGCACCTATGCTCTGATCCAGTTCAACAACGGTTTGCACAGCTGGGGCAGCGATTTGAAGGAAAGGGAACGGGCGCTTTCGGAGGTCATCAAACTGCTGCGCGAACAAGGAAAAGGTGCCAAAATTATTTGGGCGTCCACCACCCCGACCGAAAGCCCCGACAACAACCGCTTGGTCAAAGAGTTCAACGACATTGCGGCGGCGGTGATGGAGAAGAACGAGATCCCGATCAACGACCTCTTCGGATTAATGGATCCTCTGGATCGCAAGCAGTATTGGACCGACAATTGCCACCATTCCGAGGAAGGGCGGAAAATCGCGGCGAAGCAGGTGGTGGCTGTCATTCGGGAGAAGCTGGGCATCAACGAATCCAAACCGGTGCCGGAAGCCGTGGCTGCCGGGGACCAAAGGCCGGAGAAGATGGATTGGAGCAAGGTTTTTTGGTATGACGCGGACAAGAGCGGTCTTCCCCGCGTGCTTGTGATCGGGGATTCCATCTACGACGATTACCAGCGCTTTGTGAACAGTGCGCTGGCGGGAAAGGTCTTCCTTTCCACCTACAGCACCAGCAGGAGTTTTGCCGACCCATGGTATGTCCGGGAGCTTGAATACCTTCTCGACGAGTATACGTATGACGTCATCCTCTTCAACAACGGGCTGCATTGCAACGAGGCCAATCCGATTTGGAATACCGTTCAATCCGATATTCCCGGATGGGAAACTGGCCTGCGAAGCGTCATCAAGCTCATTGCTGCCAAGGGGAACGGGGCCAAAACGATCTGGGCGGCCAGCGATCCATGGAACGATACGAACCGGCCTGCGGGAGTGAAGGCTCTTCAAGAGGCCGCGGCCCGGGTGATGAAGGAGAACTCCATCCCGCAGCGTGACCTTTATTCCGCCCTCCAGCGTGACCTTTCTTCCGCCCTCAAGACAGGCCCCCAATATGACGAGGAGCTGACCGCACTGGTGACCTCGACGATTTGCGGGCCCTTGGGAATCGACGGGAAATCAGGCGAGTCGACGACCGGGGCGGCGGGTTCCCTGCTGGGCCCCACGGGCAGTATTGGCAACGCCAGCGAAACCAATTCCGGTCAGTAAGGCGGCCCGGAATCAAACAGAATCAAATCTATGGCAAACAATTCATGGTTATCGAATCGCGATCCCGTCATTCATGGGGTCCGTCATCAATCCCCTCCGCGCATCTGGCAGGACGGATTTCCTCTGGGCAACGGATTCCTTGGCGCCATGCTCTGGGGGGATGGCGATCCGCTGAACCTGACCCTCGACTGTGCGGATCTGTGGGATTCGCGGACCGACGACAGCTTCTGGAAGGGCAACCCTGCCTACACCTATGCTCATCTACGCGAGTTGATCGCAGCAGAGCGCTACGATGAAGCCGAGGCCATTTTCGGGACTCCGACCAATGCAATCACCCCCACCAAGATCAGCTTTGGACGCATGGCCATCTGCACCGGGCCTGCCACCGCGTACGATTGCCGCCTTGACTTGGACCGGGCGGTCGTGACGGGCACTCTCGGGACCGATCAGGGCGACATCGCACTCACGTCGTTCGTCCACCGGTCACTCAATGTGGTCTGTTTGAGCCTGCAATCCGAAAAACCGTTGGGTGCAGACCTCGATTTTATCCCGTTGGCCGAGGTATGCAGTGCCATGGCGGGACTGGGGCATCCGGATCCCGTGACCCGGGATGAGGGAAATCAGCGGGTCTGGGCTCAACAAATTCCCGAAGGTCCTGCGTGGGCCATGGTTTGGAACAAAACCGGTCCTGACCATTACCTGGCCATCGAATGTGCCGACGATGTTTCGGCGGCCGAAGCCAAGGCGAAGGCCACTTGGGAATCGGCTGCAAAATGCGGGTTCGATTCCCTGCGGGAATCTCATGAAGCCGCATGGAAGGCCTTTTGGGATGTATCGGCTGTCTTTCTGCCGGAACGGCGCATGGAGTTCTTCTGGTATTTCGGCCTGTATCTGCTCGCCTCTTCGGCGCGGCGGGGAGCCATGCCTCCGGGATTGCAGGGCGTGTGGGCCATGGATGGGGTCATGCCGCCATGGGCAGCTGCTTACACTTGTGATATAAATGTCCAGGAAACGTTCTGGCCGGCGTATACTTCGGGACATCTCGACCTGGCCGATGTCTGGTGCGATTTCATGTTGGACTGCGTCGCCCCGGCGCAAGCCTACACGCAAAAAGTGTTTGGGACGGAAGGTATGTTCTGGCCCGGCGGGTTTACCGGAAAGTTCAAACTATGCGACCCTTCGAATTGGTATTCGGGGTGTTTTTCCTGGGCTACCGCGGGTTGGGTGGCCTCGCTGCCTTGGCTGCGCTGGCGGCACAGTATGGACCGGGACTGGCTGGCCCGGACGGGCTATCCCATCGTATCTGAAGTGTTCAGGTTCTTCCGGGCCAATCTCGTGGAGGAATCCGACGGCCGGCTGCATGTGCCGCTCTCGGACAGCCCGGAGTACCGCCGGTCTTCCGCGCGCGAATCATTCTGCAAGGATCCCAACATTGACCTGGCACTGATCCGGCGCGCTTGCGACTGGATCATCGAAATGGAAACGGCGCTGGGCTTGAGCGATCTGAGCTCGGATGCGTCGCGCATCAAGGAGCGTCTGGCACCGTATGCCCTGACCGAAGAGGGTGCCTTGTGCCTGTGGCCCGGGAAAGCGCTTGATGAATCCCACCGGCATCCCAGCCACCTGATGGCCATTCACCCTGCCATGGATTGGACCATCGACGATGGCGATGAAATCCGTTCCCGCATCGAGGCAAGTGTGAACCAGTATCTGGGGCTGGGAACTTATCAATGGTGGGGGTTTACGCATGCGCAGATGGTCGGGTTCGCCGCGGTGCTGGGGCGTGGTGAGTGGGCTTACGATTGCCTCCGGCAGTTTGCCGACCACTGGGTGATGCCGAACGGGCTGCACGTCAATGCCGATTGGCGTGGAACCAACCACTCCGATTTCGGATTCGGATCAACGCGGAAACTCGACCGTCAGAGCACACCCTTCACGTTTGAGGCGAACTGCGGGGTGTGCGCTGGGATCAACGACATGTTATTGCAGGGCTGGCGCGACGTGGTGCGCGTCTTTCCCGGCGTTCCGGCGCACTGGCGCGAAGTGGTCTTTCGCGACTTGGTGACGGAGGGCGCCTGGAAGGTATCCGCTGTGCGGCACCTTGGCCAAACCGTCTGGGTCAGGGTTACGGCTACGGTGCCGGGGCTGCTGCGACTGTTAGATCCGTTCGAGGGCGAGACGCCGGATGTTCCCCAGGGGCGGGTGCTCCTCAATGAGGGCAGATACGAAGCCACCTTGGCGGCTGGGGAGTCCGTGGTCTTGCAGAGGAAAGGTTATCACTTTGACGCCCGGCAGGTCGTAGAACGGGTGCGGCAGTCCCCCGCATCCCTCATAGGCCTGCCGCCGGAGCCGTGATTCCATCTTTCAGTCAGAACCCAATAAGCCATGAGCGATAAGAACAACCGACGGTATTTTTATCCGCCTCCGCAGCAGCCGGTTGGTACGGATTTTCTGCAGGAGATGTTGCAGCCCTTGCATGCAGAAAAAATCCGCTGGGAACGGAAGAGCCCCCGCCGCGGCGAAATCTCGCTGGCTGGTGGCGTGGCGCCCGATCTGCAAATTCCCGACCCCGAAGGACGACTCGTGACCGCCTTCCAGGATTTTTCCCGGTTTTTGAAGTCTGCGGGTATTCCGGCAGGCTCCGGCTATCCACTGCAGGTTGTCCGAACACCGGGAGCAGTTCCCGAAGCCTACAGCATCGATATTGGCAAAGAGAGGTGCCTTGTGGAGGCCGCCGACCTCGAGGCCGTCCGTCGGGCTCTGGTCTTTTTGGAGGACGCGATGCTGCGCACGGGAGGGCCATTTTTGCCGCTTGGAAAGGTGGTCAGAGAGCCCGTGATCCGCAGCCGCATCGCGTTCCATGTGGGGATGTTCGAACGCGCCGGCCATGCCTTGCTGCCGGATGAATTCCTGAACCGATGGGCGCACGACGGCATCAATGGGGTGATGTTTCACTTGGAATCGCTCTATCCGCATCGTCTGGTGCCGGAATTTGAAAAGCCACCGGAGGCCCTTTTTCAAACACTCGGCCAAATGGTGCAAAGTTATGCAAGGTTTGGCATCCGGCTTTATCTCTACGTGAACGAGCCAAAGTCATTTCCCGCAGGCAGTCCGCTGCGCTCCCGCTACCCGGAATTGATGGGCGGTGATGCCAACGGGCTGACTTACTATTGCACCGGCACCAAGCAGGGGCGCGACTTCCTTGCGGAGGGGTTTCGCAAATTGGTGGCCGGGGTGCCGGGGTTGGGCGGGCTGATTGTGATCTGTGTCGGCGAACGTCTCACCCATTGCTATTCGGGCACGTACGAGCCGCGGGTGCGTCCGAGTCGTTGTCCGCGGTGTAGTCGCCGTGCGCCCCGGGACGTTTTGCGCGACACGCTGGCAGCGATGGAGCGGGGGGTGCATGCCGCCGATCCCGCGGCGGACTTCATTGCCTGGCCGTATTCCTCTTACATGTGTTGGGGGGAACGCCTGACCCGCGATGCGGCGTCCCACGTGCCGCCCAATGCGATCCTGATGCACAATTTTGACAGCGCGTCACGGGTGCGCCAGTTGGGCAGGGAACGGCGGGCCGACGATTACTGGTTGTCGGTGCCGGGTCCGAGTGCGTTGTTTCGCGACTGTGCCCGGGCGGCGCAAAAGAAAGGCACACGGGTCTTTGCCAAGATCATGGCGGGGTGTTCGCACGAACTGGCCAGCGTTCCCTATGTGCCGGTGCCGGGCAATCTTTACCGTCGCTTTTGCGCGATGCACGAACTTGGAGTCTCGGGAGCCATGCAAAACTGGTGTTCGGGAAACGATCCTTCTCTCATGAACCGTGCGGCCGGCGGGTTGGCGTTCGCCCCGCTTCCTCCCTCGGAAGATGCCTTTCTCGAGGAACATGCCCGCCGCGACTGGGGCCGCCATGCCAGAACCGTGGCGCGCGCATGGAAGCACTTTCAAGCCGCTTACGATCACTGCCCGGTATCGATCGGCTTCAGTTATTTCGGGCCTCTGCACAACGGTCCCGTTTGGCCGCTTTACCTCGAGCCGCGGGAAATCGAACTGGGCGGCAATTGGAGGCCCGATGCGCCGGGAGGCGATTTGATCGGCGGTTGTACCAATTACCACCGTCTCGACGAAGTCATCACCCTTTGCTGCCGCATGCGGGACCGCTGGCGGCGAGGGGTCAGGCTCATGGAGTCCCTGCTGCCTGCCGCAACCGGAAACCGCGAACGGCAAACACAAATCGGACTTGTGCAGGCCGTGGAGTTGCAGCTCGAAAGCGCCGTAAATATCCTTTGCTTTTACGCGCTGCGCGAGCGGTTGGCGCACCAACGTTCCGGCAACCGAAAGGCGCTGCTCGCCAAAATGAAAGTCCTTGTCGAGCGGGAAATCGAAGTGGACAGCCGATTGCTGCCATTGGCCAGGCGCTTTCCGCGCTTGGGCTTCTGCCCGGAGGCCAACAGCCACAAGTATTTTCCCGCCCAAATCCGCTGGCGCATGCGGGAACTGAAAACCATGTTGGAAAAGGAGTTTCCGCGCATCGATAAAAGCATCCGCCCCGGCCGGCCGCTTTTTCCCTCCTACACCGGCGAAGAACCCACCGGGTATGTTTACCGATGCCGTCCCCTTCGGCAACCGCCCTCGCATGATGGTCATCCGGTCGGCGGTGCCTGGGACGCGATGATCGAGGCATCCCCGCTTGTGGTTCCCGAAAAGCACGCGAACAACGGGCGGCTCACCATTTGGAAGGCCGGGTATACTCCAGATGCGATCTACCTCGGCTTTGTCTGTCATGAACCGCGCATGGAGAACCTGCGCGCCGATCCGCGCGATCCAAACGACCTCGGTCCCGATGACCAGGTGCATGTGAGCTTCTTCCCCAGCCAATTTGAAGACAGCCGCGGGTTTCTGATCAACGCGGCGGGAGCTCGCGAATATTTCGCCGGACGGGCCATGAACGATATCAACCCCCTCTGCAAAGGAGAATGGCTGGGTGCCATGGGGGCGCCTTCCAATTTTCGATGGACGGCCCGGGCGTTCCGGGGTGCCGGGTTTTGGTCCCTGAGCGTTCGCCTGCCGTTTGCCTCGCTGGGCCTCAAGCGCGGCCACTGCCGACCGTTGCGCTTTGACATCGGGCGCGCCGCGGATTTGTTGGGCGATCAGGAATTCCAAACCCTGCTCCCCCCGGCAAGGCCCGGGACAGGCAGCCGGTTGGGGTGGTTTCTTTTTGATCGCTCCGGAAGGGGGAATTCTGATTCGGTCTGACGGATGCGAACCACGACAGAGCGAGAACTGATCGAATAGGTCGGCATCCGATGGTTTGAAGAGGGGATTCCGCGAGCGGACTCCCTGCCACGAATATTATTGATCGGCGACTCGATAGTGGCCGGACACGCCACAGAGCTTTGGGAGGAGCTGCGCGGCCGGTCCGCGCTCGACTATTTCGCAACAAGCAAAATTGTGAGCGACCGGGATTTCCACCCGGACCTTGCTTTCATGCTCAAGCGGCATCCCTACAGTCTGATTGTTTTCAACAACGGTCTGCATGGCAAAGGCATCGACGATTCCATCATTGGCCGGAGGAAAATGAATCTATGAACAAGATCAATGTGGCGGTTTTGGGTCTCGGTGGCATGGGCGGATCCCATGCGGAGGCGGTCAAGGAGACGATGAAGCTCTGCTTTGCCGCGGAACGCTCCGAAGACCAGAACCGGGTGGTCGATCTTGAGGAATACGCCTGATTCTCAGCGGTCCTTTGAGCGCATCAGGCGCCACCCGCGTCCAACCGCCGGCTGCCCCCGGAAAATGTTGTCGCGAAAAATGTTTGACCGACGGCGAAACTGCGGAACTTGGGCTGCAGGCCGCCTCGCTCAGGCCTCACCAAGGATAAAGATCTCCCGCAGCGGGATTTCGATCGCTTTGGCATCACCGGGTTTTTCACACTCCAGATATTGGGTCATTTGCTTCCACCATTCCCTGCAAACCGGCAGGTCGGCCAACTGCGCAAAGCGGCTCTCGTCTTCAATTTCCACGCTGGCAAAGAGGTCTCTTGTTCCTTCGTGGTGATAAATCGTGAATTTTATCACCCCGTGATCATGCAAGGCACGAGCCAGGGCGGAGGGGAGGGGGTTGTGAGCCCGTCTGTAGCCTTCAAGCCCCCCCTCACGAAGCCTCATCCTGAACGCCTTGCCAATCATTGACCCCTCCGCCGCTTCACCGGTTTCGACTTGGACCAGAAGGATCTTTGCCTCATCATTGATCTCCTTTTATGAATGTGCGGGTTTTGCAGAATGCCCATGGCGCGTGAATTCAGGACCGAGGTCAGCAAATCGTCAAGCTTCTTTGATGAAGCTTCTTTGATGAAGACCAGGACCTCCCGGCTGACAGAAACCCGGAGGCCATGACACTCACTCTGGAACCGACCTGACCGACGGACTTCCGGTTTTCTCCACGTCAGAGAGTATTGACAAAGGGATTTAATTCGATAACATAAACATTTATATTGATGCCCGCAGGAACATCTGAAATCAAAAATCCCGGCTGCGGCGGCTTTTCGCTTATTGAATTGCTGACCGTGATTGCCATCCTTGCGATATTGGCGGTGGCGTCCATGGCGGCTTTCACGAATATCGGCCGGGCGGGAAATCTGACCAAGACAGGGAATGATATTGGCGGCCTGCTTGAGCTGGCGCGGGCCCATGCCATGGCCCAAAATACTTATGTGTGGGTCGGTTTTGAAGAAGGGACCGATGGAGTATTGCTGGTCGGGGTGGCGGCCTCGCGCAATGGAGGGGCAACCCCCTCGGCGGCTGATGTCGTGCAACTCGGGCCGCTGAAGCGCTTCGAGCGCGTGAAGATGGTGGCTTTGCCAGACAATGCGCCCCATCGCAAACCGGAGGATGGGGTAAGGCAACTGACCTCCATCACCTCGGCCATCTTTTCGTTCACCGCCGGATCCGGCGCCAACGCCACGGTCTTCGACAACCGGGTCATTCAATTCAACAGCCTGGGAGAGTCCCGGGTGGAGTCCGGCCAGTTGTACAAAGCGGTGGAGATCGGCCTGCAGAAGGCCACCGATGGCGGCATCCGTGATCCGGAGAATTATGTGGCGCTCCAACTGGGCCGCTTGTCGGGATCGGTTTCCCTTTACCGGCCATGAAAAAAGATCGTTTGTCATCGAATGGATTTTCCCTTGTGGAAGTCACCATCGCTCTGGGCATCGTGGCCTTCGGGCTTATGGCTTTGTTCGCCTTGCTGCCCATCGGATTGAACCTGGTGCGGGAAAGCTCCGAGGAGGGAGTGGCGGCGAACATTCTGAGCGGCTTGGCTTCGGACCTGAAAAATTCCGGCGCGACCGAAACCGTCACGGCGGTTCATCAAATTCCAATCGGCAGTGTGGGAACCGGAGTTGTCTATTTCGATATGGCCGGACGGCTGTTGGAGGGCGCGCCCACGAATTCGGCTGGTTACAAAGCGACCTGGTCGGTTCGCTCCCGGGATGTGACCAACGGCATTCCGTCCAACGTCCACCTCCACGTAGGCTGGCCGGCCGGAGCCGAAAAGCCCACTGGATTTGTGGAAACCTTGATCGTGCTCAAGAATAACCCTGCCAACAGTTGACATGCAAAATTTACCGCCGTGTCCCCTCCGGTTGTCAGATGCTTCCAGGAAGGCATTCACTCTTCTTGAAGTTCTGGTGGCCACAGCGGTGCTGGCTCTCGTTTCTCTGGTTCTGGTAAGGGTTGCCGACACCACGGCCAGAGTGACGACCCTGTCGCATCAGCGCATTGGGGCCGATTCAGGAGGTCGTCAGGCCTTGGACCGGATTGGCGTGGATTTTTCCGGAGCCATTTTGCGGCCCGACTTGCCCAGCCTGGTGGAGAAGGTGGCCGGAAACGACCGCATCACGTTTTTCGTTCAGGCGGATGGGTGTTTTACTCCGCCTGTGGAGCAAGGGGATGCCCGCGGCATTTCCAAAATTTCCTATGATGCGCCGGAAAACATCCTGCGCCGGGGAGCCGAGGGAACCCGCTGGGAAGGCGGATCGGGAACATTGGTTTTCAATGCCGGGGCCGTGACGCCGGTGGCGGACCAGTATTATGAAATCGCTTCCGACAATGTTTTCCGGTTCGAATTCGCCTTCCTTCTTCAAAATGGTAAAATCGTGGCTTCGGTGGACAGTTTGAATAACAAGGACGGAGATTCCGGGAAATCGGTGCGCGCCATTATTGTGGGAGTGGCCGCTTTGGAGCAGCAGGCGCGTGTCTTGCTGGAAAGTGAAAGCGCGTCGCAAGGCGGTGGGTCTAAAACTTTGGCCGATCTCATGGCGAAGTTTCCAGACGCCAGGGATGGCGAAGACATTCTCACCACATGGGATGGCGCGCTCGATGAGTCCGGATTTCCTTCGCCAGTGGTGAATGGCGTGCGGATTTACCAGCGGTATTTTATCCTCACCGACTGAGGCCGGGGTATCTCAAAGCAGCCCGATACGCTCACCGATCTCTTGCCCGACCCAGATCCAACGGACTTAGGCGGTCAAATGCAAACAACCGAAACTCCAGAGTTTCAACAAAATCGCCCCGGGGATGCGCATTCCTCCCGGTTTCTGCCTCCTGCCCCGGCACCCTTTCATTTGAGTCAATCCGGAATGAAACTGTCTCATTTTTTTCAGCTTGATTCAATAGATCCTGGCTATTATATAAACGAAAATATGAAAGCTATACCCCTACAGCAATTTCTCGTCGGAGTCCTCGCAGCCTTGATGACCGCAACTGGTGCCCAGGCGGCAAGCTCTACATGGGACGCCGGAGGAGGCGGAAACACCACGTGGAGCGAGCCGACCAACTGGGTCGGGGATTCCGTTCCCACCTTTGTCGCCACGGACACGTTCGACCTCACACTCACCGCAGGGGGCACGAGCACGATGTCTTTCAACGCCACCCTCGGAATCATGAACATCGGCAGTACCGACGGCACCGTCGCATGGACGCTCAACCGCAGCGGCAGCGAGGCGCTGACCTTGGACAATGGCGCGTCCGCCTCGCAGATCAACACCACCCTCAGTTCAGACGCTGCGACCCCCGCCAACACCATCAGCGTGCCCATTGCAATCAAGGGCGACCTGAACATCGACAATCTCGCGAGGGGAAAACAGTTGGTCTTTAACAATCAGGTTTCTTCTTCGGCAACTTCGGGCTCGCAGACGATCACCCTGACCGGAAACGGCGGTTATGGCAACCGCATCGAGTTCAGCGGAGGGATCACGGACGGCACCTCCGGCGGCAAAGTGGCGGTCCACGTCAACCAACCGAGCGTCGGCGGGCTTATGGTTTTCAATACCAGCATCAACGCAAACACCTACACCGGCGGCACCACGCTCTCCGGCGGGAGGATTGTTATTAACAGTTCAAACGCGTTCGGAGCCGATGGAAGTTCGCTGACCATCGATGGGCCGATCATGCTGCAGAGTCCCAGCACTCAGAACCTTGGGACGCTCAACATCAGTTCCAACTTCGACATGGTCGGTGCCAGTTATGGAACCTTAACGCTTACGGGCAGCACCCAGGTGAACTTGGGCAACGCCACCCGCACCATCACCGGACTCGGTGGGGGCGCAAATCTCGGGTACCCTGACCTTAACTTTATGGGGAGCGGGCAGACGATCAATGACGGGACGTTCAAAATTATGGGCGGGGGGGGGACCACCGCGACCACCCCGATGAGTGTGGGATTCTACGCGGTGACGACTTTCAACAACGCCGACTTGCTCATCGGAGCCAATGCCGCCACCATATTCGGAGTTGCCAACGCATTCGGAACCACCTCGGGGTCGTTGCCGGGTGTGACCGTGGAAGCCAACGGCGCCCTGAACTTGTCCACTACCGCTTTGGCTGGCGCAACCAGCCAAGACCTGACCATTGCTTCGCTCGCGGGTGCAGGGAACGTCGTCAACTCCGCAGGGGTCGCCGGAACCGCCACCCTGACGATCAATGGCACGGCCACAACGACCTTTTCCGGCACGATCAAGGACGGGGGCTACAACGGCCAGACAGCCGGCCTTGTCGCGCTGACCAAGACGGGCAGCGGCACGCAGACGCTGTCGGGCACGAACACCTACACCGGGGCAACAACCGTCAGCGTCGGCACGCTGATCATCAACGGCAACCAGTCCTCCGCCACTGGAGCCGTCTCAGTCAGCGCAGGAGCCACCCTCGGCGGCAATGGCACAGTCGGCGGCGTGACAACGATTAACGGCATCCTCGCCCCCGGCAATAGCATCGGGCAATTGAATGTGACCGCCAACACGACATGGGCAGGTGCCGCATCCGCAGGAGCCACCACAGATTGGAAATTTGAGCTCGGAGCGGGGAACACCGCAGACCTGCTCAATATCACGGGCGACTTCCTGAAGGATACGGCCGCCGGGACAAAATTTGAGTTCAACTTCCTGGCAAGCACCGCGACCGGCACGTTCAAGCTGGTTGACTGGACTGGCTCCACAGGCTTCAGCTCAGGAGACTTCACCTGGAACAACCTCGGTGCCGGGAACACAGTCAGCTCCTTCAACGTGGATGGCGCAACCACTGCGCTCTACGTCACTGTCGTCCCCGAGCCCGCCACCTGGGCGCTGCTCGCCTTCAGCCTGACAACCGTGATGGTCCTCCGCCGCCGCCGGAGAAGCTAGAGCCGCTCTGAGCTCAATATGGGTCAGACATGGGCGGTCTCGCCCGAACTGGCCAGGGTGGATCCTCAACAATCCTATGTCCTGCAAGTCTTCATGAAGGAATCCAAAGGGGATCTCACGGTTCTTCTCGGACTGAAGCTTTTCGACGAAAACGGGGAACCGATCAGCAGCTTCTCCGTCGCGCCAATTCCGGGCACTGAGGCCGTCCTGCTTCAGGGTGCTTCGGAAGGCGACAACGTTCTGCATCTTAAAGGAAATCTGTGGGAGCCCATTCCACAGACCGCCACTGCGGTCGCCTTCGATGCAAAGGAAGATCTTAGCGACCTTCCAAACCCCCGGACTGCCGCGATCGAGAAAATTGTCGCCGGGAATGCCGGTTCTTTTGAAGTCAATCTTTCGAGCCCCCTCGCTCAAAGTTATCCTGCAGGCACCCGGGTTCGTCAGCATCGGTATGCGGACTTTCCTGTCATATCTTTCGAACCGGGCAAGGACTGGGAGGCACATCGTTTTGAGATCGGAGGCGTCTCCGAGCCGGGGAATATCGAACAAGGAAAATTCTGGCATGGCACGCGCTACGTTCGCCCTGCATTCGCCGGGCTCATCCGCGGTGCTGCCAGCATGGCCTCCGGAGGACCCGTTGAACTCCTGGTGGATGATCTTTCTTTCCTTCGGGTGGCTTGACGCCCCGCGGGCAGTTTTCAATTCTTGCATGAAATCCCCGCGGCGTCCCCCCGGCCGCTTGATGGTCAACGCGTCAATGCCACCGCGGTTGAACATCTCGATCCAAAGACGCACCAGGCGAAATTGTCAGATACTCAGAACCCTGTCGCGGCCCGTCACCCGCCAGCTCCCGACCACGCGGCCGTCCCGGACGACATGGGCACAGGCGTGCAGCGCCACGGTCGGGCAGATGTGCCACGGCACACCGTAAAGGACGTCGCCCACCTGAAACTCATCTGCGCGCGGCGTTTCCAGAACGAGGTGTTCCTCGCTGTGGATCACCGCCCGCGCATCGGGCAGATTCAGAAAATGCACGCGCGGATGAGGGGTCTCGGAAGCGACCGCTTTGTGCCCCAGGTCGCAGGTGAGGCGGCCACCGGAGGGCTTGCTGACGACCCGGGTTAAAACCAGCGCTGCATGGAGAAACTCAAGATCCGGAAACTTCGTGCTGTAGCTCCAGTCCGAAAGGACGCAGGTGCCGGGGCTGCACTCTGAGCCGCCCCGTTTTGCATGGATTGCGAAGGTCGGCGTGCCGCTGGCGATGAGATGCGGAACAGGCAGGCCGGAAGCGACGAGACGGTCGCGGAAGGCTTCCACCGGCTCGAAGGCTGCCTCCACTTCCCGCGTGCGGGCTGCGGGTTCGGGTTCTTGAATGTGCCCATCGTAGGCATGGATGCCTGCGGGCTTCAGGCCGGAAAGCGATGCCAGCAGTTGATAGAGCTTCACCGCGTCGTCATCCGGGCAGATTCCCGTGCGGTGCATCCCGCAGTCGAGATCGATGAAGGTTTCGACGAGGCACCCGGCAGCGGCCGCGCCCTGCGAGAGTGCCCGGGCGGAGTCTTCACCATCGGTCACGGCGGTAAATTTCGTCCCGGGAAACCGTGCGATCAGCTTGAGGAGCCTGCCGATGTTCGGCCCGACCGGCGGATAAGCCAGCAGCACCTCCTTCGCCCCCGCGCCGGCCGTCATTTCCGCCTCCGCAATGGTGGCGCATTTGAACTTCGCAATTCCCTGTTCGAGATGCAGCGCGATAATCTCCGGCATCTTGTGGGTTTTCATATGGGGTCGCAGACGGGAGGTGTCTCCTTCGACCATCGCGACCATGCGCCGGATGTTCTCCCCGACCCGATCGGGATAGACGAGCAACCCGGGCGAGGGGATTTCGTGGACATTAGCAATTTCGAACCAGGAATTCATGGGCGGCTTGGTTTGTGAAGTGACGTCACGGGCGATCTGGATCGGAGAAGCAGGGGAGTTTCCACTTCCAGCAGATAGCGGCGAGGCGGAGCAGGACGACGACACAAATCCCGGCGACAACACTAATCATCGGCTGGCAGCCGACCCCACGGGAAAAAACAAATACAAGAGAACCGGCGAGCGAGGCGGTGGCGTAGAGTTCCGTGCGCGTGAAGACCGAGGGCACCTCCCGGCAGAGGATGTCGCGCAGAACTCCGCCAAACACCCCGGTAATCACCCCCATCAACGCCGAAACCAGCCAGCCATGACCCAAGGTCAGAGATTTTTCCGCGCCTACCACCGTGAACAAGGCCAGCCCGAGAGCATCGGGAAACTGAAAGACGCCGGAGGAAACTCTCACCCGGCGGAAAACCAGAAAGGTCAGCCACCCGGCAACCATTGCAGTCGCAACCCCCAACGGCTCGGCCACCCAAAAAACGGGAAGCTTTCCCAGCAGGACATCGCGGATCGTTCCCCCTCCCAATGCACTCACGATCGCGATCACCGTCAGCCCGACAAGATCCATCTGTTTGCTTCTCGCCACCAGCACACCCGTGATCGCGCAGAGCGTCACAGAAGCCAGATCCAAGCCGGCCACCAACGGGGTGCGCAGTTCGGATGAGGGGGACAAGATCCCCGGCCATTTAAGGATATCGAGCAAGGCATCCACTCTCGTCGGTTTTCGGTTACTGGCAGCAACCGCGGAGGTTGATCGGCCAATCCCCCACGACCTCATGGTTGCGGACGAGATGAAACCGGTCGTGGAGGTTGATTGTCGGGTCGCAGTGCGAGGCGACAAGCTCGACGGTGGTGCCGGGAGGTGGCAGGGCGATGCCCGGTGCCGGTGCCAGCAGCTTCCCGTATTCATCGCCAAACCATTCGTAGGCCAGCTGCGCGTAGCGTGCGTCCAGCACGCGCGGGGTCGCCCCGTCGCGGTAAACCGCCTTCAATCCGGCATCGACAGTGACGAATCCCGGCTGGTTTGCGCTGACCACTCCCGTGAGAACACGAAGGGCCGGCGCATACGTCTCGAAGCCAGTCTCACTGCCGGCTGAACCGATGCGGAGGTATTCCTCATCCATGCACACATACGACCCAGGCTGGAATTCGGTGATCTCCGAAATTTCCAAGTCGATGTCCACCGTGCCGGTCCCCGAGGTGCTGAAAATATTGCAGCCTGGGAAGCGTTCGCCGAGCACACGGAAAATGCCGGCGGCTTCACGCAGCACGCGGAGCGAGGCCTCACGCCGCTCGGAGTAGGAGGTCACATGCTGGAGGTGTCCGGCGTAAACCTGGATGCCCGCCAGGCGAAGGTTTTGAAAACCCGCCAGCTCCGCGGCGAATTCCAGCGCGCTCCCGAATGGCACGCCGGTGCGCCCAAAGTCGGGATCCAAATCCAAGAGCACATTCATCCCGAGGCCGCGGCGGGAAAGCTCGCGATCCAGCAACCCGGCCGAGATCGCGCTCTCCACGACCACCATGGTTTCGGGGGCGCGCTCGATCAGCCCGGCCAGGCGTTGGATTTTTGTAGCCGAGCTGACGGGACCGGTGATCAGGATTCCGCCAATGCCGGAATCCACAAGCCCCTCGGCTTCGGAAACTTTCGCCACACAAATACCGATGGCTCCCGCCTCAATCTGCCTGCGCGCAATCTCGGAGCATTTGTGCGTCTTCGCATGCGGACGGAGGTGACGTCCGGCCGCCGCGACAAGGCCCTGCATCCGGTGCAGATTGGCTTCGAAGAGATCGAGATCCAGAACAAGGCACGGAGTGTCGAGATCGGTGGTGCCCATGGAGCGGGTTTTGCCTGGCAATTTTGGGGCTTCCTTGATGCTTCCGTCAGAACAGGGCGGAGATCGCTGCAGCCAGATCGGAAGGAACCAGCGGGTCCGCCGATGCGGAAATTTGTGGGTGGCTGATAGGAATTCGCTTTCGGCCCTCTGGAGCGTCGGCCCGGAGTTTGAAGTTGGAAGCGGGGATTTCCACTCTAAGAGATTGACAGGGCGGCGTTGGGGAGTCAAGCACTCGCCTTTTCGGGATGGGGGCGCGCCTCGCGTGCCGAATTGCCCCCAACCCCGGAAAGAATAACCCTTGTCTCTGGAAAATCCGGTTCCAGCTTCGATTTTAAGATATTGGGCCACCTTTTCTTTTCATCGGGCACCCCGATGATTGCCTCAGTAATAGAGTCGCCAAACGCGACGATCGTCAGATTGTTCTTCAGAAATTAAACCGGGCTGGCTGGTTGGAATGGCTGCCAAGGAAGATCATGCGCGGAGGCCACCTCTTTATTGGTCAGGTGCCCGTTCCAGACATTGATGCCGACCAGAAGCGCGGGACGTCGTTTGAGAGCCTCGTCGAGGCCGAGATCCGCCATGGTTTCCAGATACGGGAAAGTCGCGTTCGTCAGCGCCTGGGTAGCGGTCCGGGCGTAAGCTCCGGGCATATTTGCCACGCAATAGTGGAACCCCACCCAGCAAAACGCCCTTTCCTCCGCAATGCTTGGCCAGGTAATACCCCCCCACGATCACCGACATCCGGCCGGCGATCTCGCTCATCGGCTCCAGCAGCGGCAGCCGCCGGTTCACCTCGACCGATTCATAGGCGATGCCGGTCACCTTCGAATCGAGAAGGGCCTGGGTCAGATCCCTGTTGGCCGCAAGGTGCAGGTAGGTGAAAAGAACCTGCCCTTCGCGCAGCAGCGGGTATTCGGAAGGAAGCGGCTCTTTGACTTTAGCCACCAGGTCGGCGCGGGCGAAAATGTCCTCATGCCGAGGGACGATCTCGGCTCCGGCATTCTCGTAATCCTGATCGCTCATCCCGATATCCACCCCCGCCCCGGTTTCAACCAAAACCTGATGATGCTTCGCAAGTTGGTAAGTTCCGGAAGGCAAAAGGGCCACGCGATGTTCCTGTTCCTTGATTTCCTTGGGGATGCCGATGATCATAATGTTTTTATTGAGTTGAAACTTCACCGCGCCTTGGCGGCGGCATTTGCGACATTATCCCTATTTTGCGCAGTCCCGCATTCCACTTCTTGCTTGCAGTTGGCTATTCTTGCGGTCAGCAGGCAATGGCACGAAGTTAATGACGCTTTGGGATGCAGCCCATTCCGGGCAGGCGCTCCATTTTTTCCAAAACCCAGGGCGGCGCGGAAGCTTGCCCTGGGCTGTTGCCCCTTCAGGGCCTTGCGGTCAGCAGGCATTCCTTAACCATGGCCGGAACTGATCCGGCGGCAGTAATCGGCGGGAGACATGGCGAAGTGCCGGCTGAACGCCTTGGATAGGTGGTAGGCGTCGCAGAAGCCGGTCTCCCCCGCTACGGCATCAAGCTTGAGCCCCCCTGCATCAGGAGGGCTCGCGCGATCTCGAGCCGCATGGCGTGGAATGCGGCCAGCGGCGACCGTCCGGATTCTGCGGCGTAGCGGTGGGAGAGCGTGGACGGGCTGACATGCACGGCCTTCGCGATCTCGGCCAGCGAAACGCTGCCGCCGACGCGTAGCCGCTCCCGCCACGGAGATTTCGGAGTTCCCACGCGCGTCAACCCGCAGTGGCGGCAGGAATAGTCGAGCACCCAGAACGGCTGGCGTATCCGGCCGCTCAGCCCGACAGAGGTCCGTGCATAACTTACGGCCCCCATGAGCCGGGGCAGGACTGCCGGCGGCTCCTGCCACGTGGAACCAAGGAATCGGGGCTGTTGCATGGGCGGGCTCCAGAAAGGGTTGGAGAAGGTGGGATTGGTTACTGACAGCAAAGGTCACTGGGCGGTCTTTACCCACTCAGTCGGAGCGAACTGGAATTGCCTTTTAAAGACCCGGGTGAATTGGGAGGAGGTTGAGAAGCCGGAGTCCATCGCCGCAGAGGTCACGGAATGTCCTTTTTTGAGGAGATCGCAGGCTTTATTGAGCCGCAATCTCTCGACAAATGCCCGGGGGGTGGTCCCTTCGGCCTCCAGAAAAAGCCGGTGAAAATGGAACGAACTGTATCCCGCAGCCTTGGCCAGATCCCCCAGGCCCAGGCTATCCGTCAAATGCTCGGTGACGTAGCGCTTGATCTCATGGACCAGCGATATCCCGTCGACCGTCTGGCTTTTCAGCTTGGGATCCATCAGCATCCCGAACAATTCGTGGAGCAGATAGGCGAGGAAATGTCGGGTCTTCAGCTCATCCAAATGACATTCCATCCGATTCAGGAGCTCCCCGGCCCTCTTGAAATCCGCCAGCAAGGAAACTGAAGGGATCGCCACCGGAGTGGAATGCAACCCTGTGGAGGGGATATTCTGGACGAAATTCATGGTGGTCTTGCCGTGTGGAAGAAAATGAATCCAAAAATCGACGCACGCCCCGTGGTGGATGGAATAGCTCAAATCATGAGGGACCTTCACCGGGATCAATGCGGCCATGCCAGGGGAAAGGGGGACAGCCTGTCCGTTGATGCCATACAAATGCTCCCCGGAAAGAGAGACAACAATTTCGGGGTAATCGTGCCAATGGCTGTGGGTTTTCGACCACAAATCGAACTCCTGGGGAGGTGGGGTTAGGGCTTTGGGGATGCCTATTCGGATGCCGTTCAGTGCGTTCAGCCACGCCTCCTGCGTGAGATGATATCTCTCCAGATTCTCTTTCAATGGCACCCGTGCGAAGCTAGCCCCGGGAGGGATCAACGTCAAGTGAGCCGGTTCAGCCCTCAGTTAATGGCTGATTTGTGAAGTCCTCAGCAACTTCAAGTTTTGTTCAACCAAGGCGTCGTCGATGTGATCGGCGAGCAGGTAGGGGCCGGCCGCTTTTCCAACCCAGCACTCGTAGCCGCCCCGGTGCCGGGCCTCGCGTGTCGGCACATAGCCGAGCGAGCCATTCGTCACGCTGCAGCAAAGCGTATAATGGAAGGGACTGCCCCGCCTCAGCCTGAGCGAGATCCCGGAGAAAAGCTCGCCCGGCATCGGAAGGATGGCCAATGGACCGATATAGAGGATGGTCTGGGCGAATTCCCTCCCCTCGAGCAACGGTTGCTGATGGGCCTCGACCACCGCTTGGTGGTGCTTGTATTCACACATCGGCTCGCCCCACTCCTCTTTCCTGGGTTCCCATCGGGACACTTCCCGCACGGCATCGGCCAGCGGCATCAGCGGAGCATACCTCTTCGTTCAAGACCTCAAGCTGAAGGTCACACACCCCTCCTGCTCGGGTGGCTTCGGTGTCATTTACTTTTGAGTCAACAAGAAGCCGGCTTGCACCTCACAGAGATTCTCCTTCGCCAGCTCGACTGAACGGATAACCACAGGCAGGACGGAATCGATATAAGCATTCTCGCGTTCACCCCAGCCCCAGAAGTTAAGCGTGTTCGGCCCGGAATGAGTGTGACTTGCACTGACGGTAACATTCATTGCTGGAATCCCTGTCCGCTGGTTAACTCCGGAGCGGATGCGATCAAAGGTCTCTTCCTCGATGCAGATCCAGTCCAGATTGATCACCGCAAAGAGGGGCCCCCCCTGCTCCAGCACCATCGCCGTCGCCTGGAGGCGGTCGTGGATTCCTTCCCCAGGGTGGACTTCCACTCCATACCCGCCGAGACGCACCCCTAATTCCGGGGTGATATCGGTCCGCCCAAAACCCGCTTTTAATGGAGCGCTCATAATTTAGCCTATTAAATGTTCGATCACCAGCTGGTCCAGCGCCTGGTAGTCCCGGCTTGCCACCAGCGCGGAGGCGGCGGATTCGTCGAAGGCGCGAACTTTTTCCAGCATCCGGAGAAATGTTTTGCGGCTATTGACGGCATGATCGAGCACCTGGTCGATTCCCGAGGTCCGGTAAGCGTGCGAGTCGAAAGCGACGCAGGCATTGTGTTCGCTGCCGTAGCGGTGGCGCTCAAGAACCCGGACCTGATCGAAAGCCGAGCGAAGGTTGACGCTGCCGAAGGGCTTATCCTGGTCGAACTTCAAACCATTCTGGTCGTTCAGATGCACGGACCACAGCTTCTTCTGCGCGATGGCAAATTCCAGCTCATCCGCAGTATCGAGACCGGCCAGAACGCAGTGCGCGCTCTCGATGACGCTGCCGACGCGGCCGGGATCATTCGTCATGTGAGCAAACGCGAGGACATGACCGGCGGTCGGCAGGTAGGCGACATCCACTGGCTCATTCGGCTTCGGCTCAATGGCAAGGCGGATATTGGGATGATGAGCGAGCATCTTGTTGGCGGCTTCGGCGAGGTATTCGAGGGACCGGGCATAGCTCTTGGATTCGCGAACATAGGTTCCTTCGCGTGCGAGCCAGAGAACGATTAGCTCGGTGCCCATGGTCTGGGCAATGTCAATCGTCTGCAGGGAACGGTCGATCGCGTATTGGCGATCCTGCGCATTATTGCTGGTGTAGCCGCCATCAATCGTCCGCTCGCTGAACCAAAGCCGAGGAGCGACCATCTCGACGAAAAGCCCCTCTCCCTCGACCTGTTTCCGGACTTCTGCTGCTTCCTTGAGGACCTGTGCGGCGCTCTTGGTGTCGATGTCGGGGACGATATCATCGTCATGGAACATCACGGCATCGAAGCCTCCCTTTTTGAAGAGGGCGAGCTTCCAGACCAGGTCTTTAGCCGGCCGGGTTTCGGGGCCGTAAGAGTCGCGGCCTTCGCTGATGTTCCAGGGTCCGATTGAAAAGCGGTAGTTGTTTGTCATAGAGGTTTCTTAAGGGTAGCCGCCGTTTCCTGCGGGGTTTGGCAAAGGCTTCGAACCGTGTAGAGCTGGGCTGCGAGGTTTTTATTATTTAACATTGTTTTGATGGATTCGGAGGCTTAATTCCAGGATTGCGCCACCTTGCGGATCGCGCAAACGACCTGATCGACATACTCATCGCTGAGCATCTGAGTGATGGGAAACACCACCGCCCGGCTCAGCCAGCCCTGAGTTTGGGGGCACATCTCTTTAGTGTAGCTCACCTCACACGGGCGCTCGGTCGAGGCCCAAGGGAACCCGTTCCGATGCGGGGTCCGCTTTTCCATGATGTAATCCCAATGGTAAAACACATGGCGATCAGGAATTTGCTTGGAGAACATCGTCCCGCAAGAAATCCCTTCCGCCCGGAGCGCATCCGAGATCTCCCCTGCCTTATCGCTATTCTCCATGAAGAACACGAGCGAGATGCCGCAATCGCCGTCCCGGTCGTTGACCCGCTCCATCTTGACTCCCGGGATGGTTTCGCAGGCGTCCCAGAGCTTGCGCTTGATCGCCCGGGTCCGGTCAAGGATGCGATCGCGCTTTTTGAGCTGCTCAAAAGCGATCGCCCCATGCACTTCGGATTGGCGGTAATTTTCCCCGCAAAAACAGATCCTCCTCCAATCCTGAACGGCTTCCGCATCGCCCGCCTGTCCCTCCATCCAAAACGCATAGGCCGAATCGTGATAGATCGCCGCACGCTCAAAAACCTCTTTTTTATTAGTGACCACCGCCCCTCCCTCTCCGGCGGTAATGATCTTAAATTGCTGGAGGCTGAAAATCCCGGCATCGCCGATCGAACCGAGCGGCTCCCCTCGAAACTCGCCGCCGTTTGCCTGCGCGCAATCTTCCAGCACGACGATCCCCCGGCGGGATGCGATCTCGACAATCCGCGCCATATCGCAAGGCGTGCCACGCATATGCACTGGGATGACCGCCTTGGTGCGGGGGGTGATCTTCTTCTCCAGATCCACAGGATCGATGGTGAGCGAGTCGTCCACCTCGACGATCACCGGAAAGGCGCCGATTGCAAGAACCGCGGCGGCTGTTGCGATGTAGGTGTAAGCAGGAAGGAGAACCTCGTCGCCCTGGCTCACGCCCAGGCCGATCAACCCGGCGATCAGCGCCGACGTCCCGCTATTCACCGCAATCACATTCTCCACCCCGAGCTTTTCAGCGAAGAGCTTTTCAAATTTCGAAACCGTGGATTCCCCTTCGGCCTTCCCATACCGAAACAGTTTTTTGCTCCGGAGAACCTCTGTCACCGCTTGGATCTCCTCCTCGCCAATTTCATTCGGGCCATGGCCCCAATTTTGCGGACCCGATGCGGTGACGGCTTTCGGGCCTCCGCGAATCGCCAAGGTTTCCTTCTCCTCGCAGAGATCGCCAGCAGGTTTTTCTAATTTCATGTGGTCCACCCTATCCTTTCCAGCCAGGCCCGCATTCCACTTCTTGCCCTCGTTTGGCTATTCTTGCGGTGTCGGGAAAAGTTTTTTGGAACGTATCGGTCGTGAAAGTGTAATTGCCACTACGCGCGCGACGTTCAACCTGAGCCAGGATGTGGTCGAATCCCCCTGCTTGGTTTTTGCCTTTAGCCGACCTGCTGCGATACCCTGCCCGGGCGATTGGCAGCGTCAGCTCTTGCCGATGATTCGCTTGCGGGCCTTCAATGGAGGCGGGGCCGAAAATCCCTGGAACGCATCTCCCGGCGTCCACCCGCCGAGGGCGTAGGCGTGTTTGTCTCTGAGGCTTATCACCACCTCGGACCAGGCGCGCAGCAGGTGCTTGCCCATCTCCCGGAATCCGGGGTGCCCGCCCATCGCCTCTCGCACCAGCGGCGCCGTGTCGGATACCGCATCGCTGATTTGCTCGACCAGGGCCGCCTGCTCGCGCGGCGGGATCCCGAACTGCGATGCGAGGAACTTCCCGAGGCTTTTTCCCGGCTGCCAGGTCTTCTTCCCCATGAAAGGAATCCCGGGAGGACGGTCCTTGTAATCGGCATAGACGCAGGTCGTCAGCATGTCGTAAACCGGCGCAAGCCGAACGTTCTCGCGGGAAGTGTAGAGGAGGGCGATATTTTTCGAGTGGCAGTCCGCATTGCGCAAGGCGTGGGTGAGAAGGACCGTGGCGGCCAGTCGGCGGAATGTTTCCCTCTGGCTTGGGTTCGTCGAAGAATTTGCCTTTTGTTGCCAGATCGGACCCCTGAGGGGCCACCTGAAGTCAGCCGACCATGTTGCGTCCCACAACGGACAAGAGCGCCATCAGGCTCGCTCCGATGTGCGGGCCGAACTGCTCTTCGAGCACTTGCAGCAGGTATCCTTCCGGCAGGTTCATCGTGACAAGCAACCTCCTCGAAAGGCACATCAAACCGCTTTTTGGATAGAGCAGCGACACCATGAAACATCGCCCGGGCCTTGATCCTGATTATCTCCCGGCCATCCTATGGAACAGGAGCTATACGCTACCAAGGTGGCGAAGACTTTTCTACGACCCAGCCCCAGATCTCCCGCCAGGCTCGAAACCGTCGCCTTTTCTTGTAAAGCTATGTAATCATTTATAGAGATGGCGAAACCATGGAAGCAAGAAGGAACCTGCCAAGTCGCCCTGGCAGGCCTGCGGGTTATTCCGAGGTTCCGCTAGATGACCGGCAGGGGAACTCCATGTTTTCGCTTCAAAAAAACAATGGTCATTTGGGCGACGACGGACGCCGCAAGACCGGCACCGCAGACCAAATACATTTCGGTCGGCGACCCGCTGTGCCGCATCCAGGCATCGCCGAGCACGATCCCGGCGATGGATCCGAATCCGACCAATGCTTCGTTGATGCCGGTGTTGAAGGATCGGCGTCCCGAGTTGCTGGCGTAATAGACGGCGCAGTAATACACGAAGCCGGCATAGATCCCCAGCAGGCACAGCATGGAAAAACAAACCCAGTAGGTCGGCCAGATCCACATGCTGCACAGGGCGACAACCCCCCCGCCTTGGATGATAAAAAAAGGCGTCCGCCGGTAGAGGAAATCACGGAACCGGAACATGGCCAGCCCGAAGAACGCGGAAACAGCCATGTGCATGAAAAGCGGAAGGCTGGCCCAGAGCGAACTGACGCCCTCCTTGGCAAACAGCGGCGGAAGAAACGTAAAGAGCGGGCGCTGGACAAACGTGACGGTAAAAATCATCAGCCAGCCGATGAGGATATAGTGGTTTGCGACCGGATACTTCTGGCGCGAGCCGGTTTCAACGGGTTCGTCAACCGTGGGGCCGATCTCCGTGTGCTTGCGAGCCAGCAGAAACAGGATCGCCCCCGTGGCAATAACGACCGCCAGGATCAATGCGGGCACTCCCCATTGATAAAGCCAGCCGGCCGTCACGTTGCCCAAGGCCGCACCCAGACACCATGACAAACTGTAGAGAGCAACGGAGGACTTGAGGCTGCCCACAGAGGCTGCGCCCCGCATAAATGCCTGGAACGAGTTGAAGAACCAGGCGGCTGAGCCCCCGAACACCACCAGGCCAAGCGCGAGCACCGCGAACGCGCTCGAACACAGAATGCCCACGCTGGCAATCCCGCAAAACAGAGTGCTCAACAGCAAAACTCTTCGCGCGTTGCGACAGGTGATAAAATGACCGGACACAAAGCTGCTCGTCATATAGGCCGCCTGGAAAAGAATGCCGAGCCAGCCGCATTCGGCCATGCCCACCCCGCGAACCCCGGCCGCATAGAAAACGGCAAAGGAGACAAAAAACACCAGCCAGTCCATCAACGCTGGACTCAGATATAAAAGCGCGAGCTTCCACTTCATCAATCGGATCAGGCTCCAGCCCGGGTTTTCAGCGCATCGGAAAGCGGCTCGAACCATCTTTCGCGCTCACGAAACCGGGCGACCGTGGCAAATCCCGCTTCCTGCAACCGCGTGAGACCTTTTTCGAACCCGTATAAAATGTGCCCGGGAATATGCCCGTCGGAGGAAAGCGTCACCGGAATATCCCGCTGCCTGCATTTTTTGAGGATTTCCAGCGAAGGGTAGCTGTCCGCGCAGACTTTCCCGTAGCCGGCGGTATTGCACTCGACGACCAGATGGTGCTCGGCAATGGCATCCAGGGCGGCGTCGATCGCGGGGTTGACGGCCGCCGTCGGATAAAATCCAAACTTCTTTGGCAAATCGAGATGCGCGGCAATATCGAACAAGTTGCTTTCCGCCATCTCGCGGATCAGATGCCAATACTTCAAATAAACCTGATCCCGTTCTGCTTCTGATTTCGAACTCCAGTAGGAAGTATCCAGATCGATGGGCGCGAGATCCACATGGTGGACGGACCCGATCCTGTAGTCCAGCGGGAGCTGCTCGATGTGGGGCAATATCACGGAGCGGTGGTCCGCAAACCAATCAATCTCCAGACCCGTGCGGATCTCGATTTCCCCTCTCTCACGAAACGAGGCCAGCTCATCGAGGTAGTCGCCCACCTCCTCGGGCCTCAACATCCGCTCGTCAAATGTGCCGTCCGGGTAAATGCAAAAATGATCCGACAGCCCCAGAATCTCCACGCCGGTTTTCTTGGCATGCGCATATATCTCCCCGAAGGGAGCCTGGCCGTCGCTCCATGTGGAGTGGTTGTGAAAACTGGCGATCATACGTGAAGTCTAACGGGATCGGACGGGCACGAAAAGTGGTTTTAATGGGCTTCAAGCCCGAAAAATCGAGGCGCTCCTCGCGGTGCATGCGGATCAGTTCGCGATAGAGCAGGACCGGGGTGCTGCCGGTGGCGAGGCCGAGGACGGCTCCCGGCTTTTTCCGGATGAGCGCGGCGAGGAACCGCGCGGCTTCGCGTGAAGCAGCAGCGGGATCAGGTGAGATGATGATTTCCATGATGGTTCAGCCGAGGCGTTTGGTGAGTCTGCCGCAGACGTCGGCCTCGAAGCGGCGGATGAATCCGGGCACGTATTCCACGATATCGAGCGAAGGCTCGGCGACGAGCGGGATGGAGAGTTCTCTGGGTTCCGGCAGATCCTCCCACTCGCAAATTTCCACATCCATCGGGCGCCCATAGACTTTGCTCCCCATAAACTCGTGATCAAATGCCCGCTCTCCGCCCGGCGAGTAAATGGCCCGGATCTGCTGCGCGATCTCGGAGTCCCCGGCAATCCGCACCCGGTAACCGACGCGCTGCCAGAGGAGAAATTTCAGCAGGCGCTCGACGTAACGGAAGTTCAGGGCGCTATTTCTTCGGTATGCGGAAGCACGCTTGCCCGATAGACCGACACGGTGGAATCCCCACGCTCCAAGCTGATGGCCAATGGCTTTGAGCCCGGAGTTTTTGCCACCTTTGCAGCGTAGCTCCTGTTCCATAGGACGGCCGGGAGATAATCACTTCCTCCAGCCACGTCGTTCCCGCCGTTTTGACATGAAGTCCGCAGCCGTGCTTTTTGATGAGTTTGTTAATGAGCGGGTAGATCGAGAACTTGTCGCTGCCCGAGTGGACGCTTAGCTTCAGGGAGGAAGGGAGGCCGAATTCTCTGACCGCGAATGCCAGCACGGCAATGTCCTCGTCGAACTCCTTTTCAAACTGAGCGAGGTCGCCAACGTTTCGCTGTTGAAAAGCGGTTCGGTGACCCTGTGATCTTTCAGGGATTTCGCCTCCCCTTCACTGTCAAATCAAAGCTGGAGAACGCTGTTCGAGGGCATCACTTGGAATTCGTAGTAAGCGTTCTCGTCCGCCGGGCCGAGGAAGATCTCGAAGGCGTCTCACTGCTTGAACGCCGGGAAGTTGAATGGGAATGAGTCATTCATGACGTGTGCGTCATTCAGCTCCGCACGGATTAAGAGTTCGTTTCCTGAAAGGCCGATTGCGACCCGGCCCGTCGCAAAGGCGAGCTCGGTCTGCGAATTCCAAGGTTGGCCATAGCACCAGTGATTGGCGAGCTGTTTATGAGGTTCATGCGTGAGGCATCCAAGTTTGCAGACAGTCATAATACCAAGACCTCATTCGTATGAGCTTGACGTGTTCTGCAATAATGGCAAATTGCCCCCATGCACGATTTGTCGGCTCTTACCCAGAAGCAGATGGCGGCCCGTCTCGGGGTTTCGCAGGCGCTGGTTTCCCGCGCGCTCTCCGGGCGTGCGGGCGAAATCAGGGCTTCCCGGGAGACGGTGGAAAAGATCTGCCGTATGGCGGAGGAATGGAACTACCAGCCGAGCGTCACGGCTCTCGCGCTGCTCGGCGCCCCGACGCGCACGATCGGGGTCGTCGTTAAAAATTTTGATGACCCGTATTTCGGGAGGCTCATCGGCGCGCTTCAGGCCCTGGCGAGGGGCCGCAAGCATTCCCTGCTGCTGACGGGTCCCAGCAAGGAAGATCTCTCCGGACTGCAAAGGCACCGCGTGGATGCCGTAATTTTTGCCGGCAGCGATTTCCTGCCCGAGGGGCCTGTCAAATTTGAACGGGTTATCCAAATCGGAACCGGGACGGTTTTCCCCGGAGCGACGCAGATTCACATGGATGAGGAGTCCGGGATCGGCGAGATCGCCGATTACCTTGCCGGGCTCGGCCACCGGGAAATCGGTTTTGTGTGCAGGGAGGCGAAGACGAACCGCCGGCGTGCCGAAATCCTGCGCAAGAGCCTTCGCGAGCGGGGGTTTTCCGTCAGGGAGAGCGCGTTTGTTTCGTTCGCTGGGGACGATGGCATGGCTGCCGAACGGGCGGTCGAGACGTTTCTCGGTCTTGCCCGGATGCCGACGGCGGTGATTGCCGCGGAGGATTCCATCGCGCTGGCCCTGCTGCGCGCCCTGCACGAGGCGGGTTTGCGCGTGCCTCAGGATATTTCAGTGGCAGGCATCGACGACATTCCGGCCTCGGCACAAGCCATCCCGCCGTTGACGACGCTCCGTCAGCCAATTTCCGAAATGGCCGCCGCCGCCTTCCACTCCATCGCCGACCGGCAACAGAAGACGGTTTCCATCCCCGGAAAACTCATGGTCCGCAGCTCCTGCGCCCCCTTTCGCTCACACAAAAAAATCCAATGAAAACCATCATCGCAAAAACCAAACAGGAATCCGGCGCTTCCGCTGCCGCGCTCGGCGCAAAACTCATCCGCGAAGCCATACGGAAAAAGGGGAAAGCCAACATCATCGTGGCCACCGGGGCCTCGCAGTTCGAGATGATCGAGCGGCTCGTCAAGGAGCCGAAGATCGACTGGACGCGCGTCACCGCCTTCCACCTCGACGAATACGTCGGCATGCCGATCACGCATCCGGCTTCGTTCCGGAAATATCTGTGGGAACGCTTTGTGTCGCGCCTTGCCCTCCCGCTCGCCACATTCCATTACCTCAACGGTGAAGGGGATCCGCAGAAAGAGTGCCTGCGCGTCGGGGCGATCATCGCCAAGCACCCGATCGATGTCTGCTTTGCGGGAATCGGCGAGAACGGACACCTCGCCTTCAACGATCCGCCGGCCGACTTTAAAACGGCGGCCCCGTATCTCGTGGTCAATCTCGACGAGGCCTGCCGCAAGCAGCAGATGGGCGAGGGATGGTTCAAGACCCTCGGGCAAGTTCCCAAGCAGGCGGTCTCGATGTCCATCCGCCAGATCATGAAATCAAAAGCTGTTATCTGCACGGTGCCGGACAAACGCAAGGCCCAGGCCGTTAAGGACTGCCTCACCGGAAGCGTCACGCCCATGCACCCGTCCTCCATTCTCCAGCGCCACAAGGCGGCCTGGTGTTTTCTCGACGCGGGATCGGCCTCACTCCTCTAAGCCATGCACATCGAAAAATTTTCACTCGGGGTCGGGGACCGGTTCGGGCGCGAGGGGGTCGCTCAGTTGGCCGCCCTGCAAAAAGCGGCCGAAGCCGGCGTCGAAGTCATCCCGGTCTGGAACAAGTCGAACCGCGAACACACGTTGATCGGCAGCACGCCGGCCGATACCCGAAGCGCCGCCGAAGCGGCGGTGAAGGCCGCCGGATGGCAGGCTCCCTATCACCTGGATGCCGACCATATCGGGCTCAAAACCGTGGACCGGTTTCTTCCGCACTGCGATTTTTACACGATCGACGTCGCCGACTTTATCGGTCAGGCGGCAGAGCCGGCGGATGTTTCCGCAGTCCGGGATTCCCTCAGCCCGCTGATCGGGAGAAACTTTCCTGGACTGGGACAGGACCAGCCCCTTGATGAGGGCGCGTTGGAGGGTTTTCTGCGCGCCTACGCGCTGGCGATACGCGAGGCCGGGAAAATCTACCGACACATTGAATCTGCCCGGGGAAAAGACAACTTCATCGCGGAAGTCTCAACGGATGAAGCCGAGACGCCGCAGTCGCCGCTCGACCTGTTTCTCATCCTCGGGGCTCTGGCAGGCGAGGGCGCGCGCGTGCAAACGATTGCCCCGAAGTTTTCCGGACGGTTCAACAAGGGCGTTGATTATGTTGGAAACGCGGGGCAGTTTGCGCGCGAGTTCGAGCGCGACCTCGCGGCGATCCGCGCGGCAGTCGCCGAATTCGGGCTGCCGAAAAACCTCAAAATCAGCGTGCATTCTGGCAGCGACAAATTCTCGCTCTACGCCCCCATGCGGGAGCTCCTGGGAAAGCACGGTGCTGGGCTCCACCTCAAGACGGCCGGAACAAATTGGCTGGAAGAAGTCATCGGCCTGTCCCTGGCGGGAGGCCCCTGCCTCGATGTGGCAAAGGAAATTTACGCGAGAGCCTTCAGCCGGATTGACGAACTGAGCCAACCCTACGCTACGGTTATCGACATCAGGCGCGACCACCTCCCCGATCCAGCCGTTGTTTCAAGATGGGACGGCGGGGCCCTGGCAGCGGCATTGACCCACGAACCGTCGGACCCGCGATTCAATTCCTCGCTCCGGCAGCTTATCCATGTGAGCTTCAAAATCGCGGCGGAAATGGGGCCGGTTTATCTGGAGGCCATCGACTCGGCGCACCCCACGATTGCCGCATGCGTAACGAACAATCTCTACGACCGGCACATTAAACCCCTCTTTATCGGGTAAAAACCAGCCTGTTTGATATCCAGGTCAACGGGTTTTCCGGGGTGAATGCCCATGCAAGCCCGGTTGCTTTTCTCTTGGGTGGAACCAGCTTCGATTTTGTTTGACATAGTATGCTTGAGAGTCCCGTTTTCTCCGGTGGTGCTCAAGTCTGATCGTCGCCATTTCTGACGCGAAGTTGCGACGCTTCGAGTCAGAGGAGTGAGGCGGAATTTTCGTCCAGGTAGAGAACCGCGTTCGGATGCGAACGCAGGATGGTGGCGGGGCAGACGGGGGAGACGGGGTCGCTCAGAGCCGCTTTGACGGCAGGAGCCTTGTGGAGACCTGGAACCACACAGATTACCGCTTTTGCGGCCATCAAGGTGGGATAGGTCAGCGTGATGGCCTGGGCGGGGACGGAATGGAGGTCCGGGAAGCAGCCGTTGTTGACCTGTTGCTGGCGGCTCCTGTCGTCGAGCTGCACCACTCGGATGGATCGCTGGTCATCGAATTGGGCGGGAGATGAATCGCTGAATGTGATGTGGCCGTTTTCCCCGATTCCAATGCAGGCGAGATCTATGGGGGCTTCCGAGATGTGGTAGCCGTATCTGCTGCATTCGGCGAAAGGATCCTGATCTTCGCCCCGCAAGCCGTGGAAAACTGCCGGACGGATCCGCATGAGAACGTGCTCGATCTGGTATTTCCGGAAACTGGAGGTGTGGTGCGACGGCATGCCGACAAACTCGTCCATGTGGAAAATGGTGACGCGGCTCCAGTCGATCTCCGGCGCGCAGGTGAGCCCGGCCAGGAATTCGTTCTGTGAAGGCGAGCTGGCCAGAATGATCCGGGCAGATCCTTGGTCGGCAATGGCAACTCGCAAGATCGTGGAGGCCCTCGCCGCGGCGGCGGCTCCCATCTTTGCACGGCTGGGTTGAATCTCAATTTTCAACGGATCAGGGATTTTCATTTGAAGTTATATTATGTTTTAATATTGTATAAACAAACAAAAAGCAACATATTGATTTTTATGAGCCCGGCATTCAAACCCAAACGTCTTCCCGGGGCGGCGCGTCTTCAAGCGATCCGCGACCAGCTCGCCCGCACCTCCTCCCTCTCCATTTCCGAGATCTCCGGGAAACTCGGGGTGAGCGAGATGACGATCCGCCGCGATTTGGCGACGCTGGAAAAAAGTTCCGATGTCCGGAGGACTCATGGCGGCGCGGTGGTGGCGGAGCGGATGGTTTTCGAGTTCAGCTACGCGGTCCGACAACGGGAGCGGATCAAGGAGAAGCAGGAGATCGCGGCTGCCGCCCGCAAGCTGGTCCAACCTGGCCAGCGCGTGATCCTTGACACGGGCACGACGACCTTGCAACTGGCTACTTTGCTCAAGGATTGCGATGGGGTGACGGTCATCACCCCGAGTTTGGCCGTGGCTTCGGAGCTGCAGTTTTGTGAAAATCTGACCGTCATCCTCCTCGGGGGCATGATCCACCGCGGGAGCCCGGACCTGACCGGGCCCGTGACCGAGCACTGCCTGGAGCTGCTTTCCGCCGACTGGGCGTTTCAAGGAGCCGAAGCCATCGGAACGGATGGCAGCATCTACAACGTGGACCTGCAGCTCGCGCAGGTGGACCGCAAGATGAGGACGAAGGCCGCCCGCAGCTGCCTGCTGGCCGACAGTACGAAGCTCGGGCAGACCGCGCTGGTGAAAAACGGGAACCTCAAGGATTTCGACATCTTTATCACTGACCGGGGCATTGCCCCGGAGCATCTGCGCTTCGCCCGCAAAATGGCCGGGAAAGTGATCATCACGCCAACCGACAGACAACAAACCAAACAACCATGAACAAAACCACCGCATTCAGCACCCTCGAGTGGGGAAAAACCGACTTATCCAAATACCCGAAGATGGTCACGGCTGCCCCCGGACCGCAATCCAAGCATTGGCACGAGCGCTGCACCAAATATTTCAAAGGACTGAGCGGTCAGGTGAAGCTGTTCCCGGTGACGTTCGAGTCCGGCGAGGGCTGCGTGTTGCGCGATGTGGATGGCAACGAATATATCGACTTCTCGTCCGGCATCTACGTGACGACCCTCGGGCATTGCCATCCGAAAATCAGCGAGGCAGTCGCGAAGGCGGCGCACAAGCTCATGAACGCACACGATTTCACCACGCCGGTGAAGACCGAGCTGATGGAGAAGCTGGCCGAGATCCTGCCGGGCGACCTGAACGGCTTCCAGCTTTACGATTCGGGGACGACGGCGGTTGAGGCCGGCATGCGCGTGATGCGCGCGGCCACGGGAAAGAACGAGATGATTTCGTGCTTCAACGACTACCACGGCAAGACGTATGGGGCGGTATCGCTCGGGCACATCCGCTCGCACGTCTACGGGCGGGTCCGCGCGCCGGGAGCGCACATGGTTCCGCGCCCGGATTCCTACCGGCCGATGTGGACGAAGCCCGATGGAACGATCGACACGGATGCCTACCTCACGTTTTACGAGGCCTACCTCGACAAAGGGACGGTGGGCGATGTTGCCGGGTTCGTGCTGGAGCCGATCCAGGGATGGGGCGGCTCGGTGATGCCGCCGGACGATTTCTTCCCGAAGCTGCGGAAGTTCTGCGACCAGCGCGGGCTTCTTCTCATGATCGACGAAGTGCTCACGAGCTGGGGACGCACCGGCAAGTTTCTTTGCATGGAACACTGGGATGTCGTGCCGGATATCGTCACGATCGGAAAAGGCTTCGGCAATGGATTCCCGGTCACATGCGTGGCGGTGCGGGAGCCATTCAAGGAGAGTTTCGAGGCGATCTCGGCGTCGAGCAGCTACGGGGGCAACCCGATGGCCTGCGCGGCCGCCCTTGTTTCAACGCAAGTGATCCAGGAGGAGAACCTCAACGAGTGGGCTGTGCATCTGGGCAACGTGGCGCTCAAGAGGATGAACGAGATGAAGGGTCGGCATCCGATTGTCGGCGACGTGAGGGCGAAGGGGTGCCTCATGGGCATCGAGCTCGTCAAGGACCGCGCCACGAAGGAGCCGTTCGACAAGGCGGGCGCGGAAGTCTATCAAAAAGCGTTCGCAAAAGGGCTGGCATGGATTCCCGCCGGTCACATCCTGCGCATGAGCCCGCCGATTGTCATGGATGAGAAGACTCTCCTCAAGGGCCTCGACATCATCGAGGAGTCCATCGGCGAGGTCGAAAAAGCACACGGGCACGCCTGAGCGCCACCACACCATGAGCACGACAGCCTCCACATCCGTGACGCCGGACACATCGCAGGCGCTCGATACGGCGCGGCATCATCTCGCGGCGGCAGCCGACCGGCTCGGCCTGCCCGATGCCATCCGCCGGCGACTCATGCTCCCGAAGGAGCAGATCACGCTGCAGCTTCATCCGGTGCTGCCGTGCGGGAAATCGCTCGAATGCACTGCCTATATTATCCGTCACAGCGACGTGCTCGGACCGGCCAAGGGAGGCATCCGCATGAGCACGCGAGTGTCAGCCGATTCCATTGCGGGGCTGGCGATGGAGATGACATGGAAGACCGCGCTCATCGGCGTGCCGTTCGGCGGGGGCAAAAGCGGCATCGCCTGCGATCCGGCATCGCTGACTCCGGATGAGAAAGAACTGCTCATCCGAGCATTCGCCCGATCGGCGCATCGCCACATCGGCCCGGAGGTTTATGTGCCCGCGCCCGACATGGGAACGGGGGAGGAGGAGATGGGGTATATCCGGGATTGCGTCTCGCACTCGGAGGGGGTTTCGATCACTCGCGGGTGCTTCGTGACAGGCAAGCCGGTCATCCTTGGCGGCATCCACGGTCGTCGCGAAGCCACGGGCAAGGGAGTCGTCCACACCCTCGCGGCGGCCTGCCGCCACCTCGGGATGGAGATTTCCGGACTCCGGGTTGCCGTGCAGGGATTCGGGAACGTGGCGGCGGTGGCCGCGCAGGAACTTTACGCCCGTGGCGCACGCATCGTCGCCGTGGCGGACCTCACTGGTGGCTTGTATGCGGAGGGGGGCTTGGACATCCCCGCGCTCCAGGCTCATGTGCGTGCGACGCGGGGATTGAGCGGCTTTGCCGGAGCAAACCCCATCAACCCCGAGGCCCTATTCGAGCAGGACTGCGATGCGGTGATTCCAGCCGCCTCGGGCTCGCAAATTCATGCAAGCAATGCGGGAAAAATCCGCGCGCGCATCGTGGCTGAAGGCGCCAACGTGCCGCTCACTCCCGAAGCCGACGCCATCCTTAACAAGGCCGGCGTCTTTATTATTCCCGACATCCTCTGCAACGCGGGCGGCGTCTTTGTCTCCTATCTCGAATACGCGCAGGAAACCCAGCGCGAGCAGATGTCGCTCAAGGAGGTCGAAGAGCGCTTGCGGGAACGCATGGAGACCACATTTGCCGAAGTGCTCGCTTACAGCATCGCGCACAATTTGCCGATGCGCGCTGCCGCGATGGATATCGCCGTCGGCCGCGTCGCCGAGGGCATCCACGCCCGCGGGGCACATCCTTAAAAATCGATACACATGAAAACCATCCGATTTGGAATTATTGGCGCCGGCCTCATGGCCCGCGAATTTGCGAGTGCGGCCGCGCGCTGGTGCCACCTGAACGACCCGCCGGCGCGACCGGAGATTGTCGGGGTCTGCAACCGGAGTCCAGCCAGTTTTGATTGGTTTAGAGCTCACTTTCCGGGGGTGAAGCAATATACCTCCGACTACCGGGAGTTGCTTGCCAACAAGGAGATTGATGCCGTCTATGCGGCGGTGCCGCACAATCTTCACGAGGAGATTTACGGGGCGACGATCCGGGCTGGCAAGCACCTGATGGGGGAGAAGCCGTTCGGGATCGATCTCGCGGCGAACACGGCCATCCTGGGGGCCATGGAAAAAACCTCCTTCGTCCGGTGCTCCTCGCAGTTTCCGTTCTTTCCGGCCATGCAGCGCATGGGCGGGATGGTCGAGGCCCGCGCCTTCGGGCGGATACTGGAAGCCAACACCGGGTTCCTGCATTCGAGCGACCTCGACCCGGCGAAGCCAATCAACTGGAAGCGCATGGTCGAGATCAATGGCGAATATGGCGTGCTGGGAGATCTTGGAATGCACGCCTGCCATATCCCGTTCCGGGCCGGCTGGCAGGCGCTCAACGTCCGCGCCATCCTGTCCAATATCATCACCGAGCGCCCGGACGGCAAAGGCGGGATGGCTCCCTGCAAAACCTGGGACAACGCGACCTTGCTGTGCGAGGCCCTTGATCCGGCGGACGGATTCCATTTCCCATGGACACTCAAAACCCAGCGCATTGCGCCCGGACAGAAGGACACCTGGTATGCCGAGATCATCGGCACCAAGGCCTGCGCGCGTTGGTCGAGCGCCAGCCCGAACGTGCTGCAACTTCTCGAATACACCGGCGGCGAGCAGTCGTTCCGCGCGGTCGAGACGGGATATACCCCAGCCTACAAGACGATCACCGGCCCGAATTTCGAGTTCGGATTCACCGACGCAATCCTGCAAATGTGGGCGGCATTCCTCAACGAGGTGGCCACGGGCAACCCCCCATCAAAATTTGCCGGATGCGCGACTCCCGCCGAAGCCAACCTCAGCCACCGGATCTTCACCGCCGCGCTCGAATCAGCGAAAACCGGGGAAACGCGACTGGTAGAACACGTCACATGAAAATCGACAACCACGTCCATATCGGAGTCGATCCGCTTTTCTATTTGAACGGCTGGTCTCCCTATGCGCTCGACCTGCCGGAATTTCTTGGCGAGGCAGAGCGCTCGGGTATCGACCGGGCAGTTGTCTTCCCATTCGTGAGCTATCTCGACCTGGATCTCGCGGGGATGCGCGAGGGGAAGATTTCATATACCGGAACATTCGACGGTGTGCCCTATCGCTTTGAGAACAAGCGGCTGCTTGAGGAAATCTACCGGATTCATCCGCAAAGCGCCGACCGGGTGATGCCTTTCCTGATGGCTGATCCCGGGCGATTGGCCGCCGAGCAGGTCGGCGAGTGGAGGCAGGTGATCCGCGACTTCAAAGTTTTTGGCATCAAAATCCAGGCGACGATCATCCAGTCGCCGATCACCGGTTTGCTCGGCAAGGCCGCTTGCATGCTCGATTTCGCCGCGGAGCACAACCTGCCGCTGCTGATCCATTCGAGCATCAATCCCACCGACAAGTGGTCGCAGTGCGCTGATATTCTGGCGGTGGCCGTGGCGCGCCCCGATGTGCGATTCCTTCTCGCTCATTCCTGCCGTTTTCACCATCCGAGCCTTCAAAAAGTTGCGGAGCTTCCGAACACCTGGTTCGACTGTTCCGCGCACGTCATTCACTGTGAGTGCGCGGTGAAGGGCCTGGCGACCGTGGCCCCGGAGGACGCGAGATTTCCCAGCGATTACAACTCCCCTGAGACAGTGCTCACGGATCTCGCCGCCGCTTTTCCCGACAAACTCATATGGGGCAGCGACGCTCCCTTCTACTCCTACGTCGACGCAAAGATGAGCCTTCGGAGCAGCTATGAGCGCGAAGTGGAGTGCTTGGATTCGCTCCCTCCCGAACTCGTCGAGAAAATTTCCCACCTCAACACGTTCAACTGGCTCGATGGGAACCGGCCTCAACAACTCAACAAATAACATCACACCATGAACATCGGCATACCCAAAGAAATCAAAGAACAGGAATTTCGCGTCTCACTGCTGCCCTCCGCCGCTTACCAATTCGTTAAGAGAGGGCATCGCGTCGCGGTCGAGAAGGGCGCGGGAGAGGGAATCGGAATCTCTGATGCGGACTACAAATCCGCGGGGGCAAAAGTCGTCGATATGCACGAGGAAACATTCGAGACGGACCTGGTGGTCAAGGTCAAGGAACCGCTGGCATCCGAGATACCTCTTCTCAAGAAAGGGCAAATTCTTTTTACCTATCTGCATTTGGCTGCCAACCGTGCGCTCACCGAGGGGTTGCTGGCAAGCGGCGCCACTTGCATCGCGTACGAGACGGTGAATGTGAACCATCGGCTGCCGCTTCTGGAGCCGATGAGCGAAATTGCCGGGCGCATGTCGGTGATTGTGGGCGGCTACTTTCTCGCCAAGCACAATGGAGGCAAAGGGGTTCTCCTGGGAGGGGTTCCAGGAGTGCTTCCGGGCAAGGTTGTCGTCATTGGCGGGGGCACGAGCGGTCTGAATGCCGCTCGCATGGCAACCGGCTTGGGGGCCGATGTCACGATTCTCGAGGTGGATCTCGAGCGGATGAGGTTTATTGATATCACCATGAGCACGGCCAATACGCTTTTCTCCAGCGAGGCCAATCTCCTTGAGCTTTTGCCGTCCGCGGATCTTCTCATTGGCGCGGTTCTGGTGCCCGGAGCGAAGGCCCCGAAGTTGATCACGCGAGAGATGCTGCGGTTGATGAAGCCCGGTTCGGTTTTGGTGGACATCGCGATCGACCAGGGTGGCTGTATCGAAACCTCTCGCCCGACAACCCATCACGATCCCGTTTTTATCGAAGAGGGGATTACGCACTACTGCGTGGCCAACATGCCCGGGGCCTATGCCCGCACAGCCACCCATGCACTCACGAACGTGACATGCCGGTATGTAGAAGCCATAGCCGACCGCGGATTGGATGAGGCGCTGGCGCACATGCCCGGTCTTTTGTCCGGGTTGAATATCCGGGATGGCAGGTTGACATGCAAGGCAGTGGCGAGCGCTCACGGGATGGATTGCCTAGCTGCCGGGACATGATGCCATGGAGCAATACACATTTTAACCCATCCCGATGGCAACGCATTGCCCTACCTGATTTATGAAAGACAAAAGTCAAAAATTCGAATTTGAACCCGCCTCCTTTGTCCCCTTCCGCGACAAGGAGGCAGTGGCCCGCGTCCGCGCCATCAAACGCGAGGACATCACCCGCCACCCGAACCCTTCACAATCGCCCAAAATTCGCTGCACGGTTGCTTTGGTGCGAGCGGAGACCTCACGGCCGTCCCGCCAAAGGCAGCGACGGTGGGCCCCGCGCAAATCCTCGCGGCCAAGCATCGGATTTCGATGCACAGCATCACGGTCGGCGGCAGCTTCCAGTCCTGGCAGCGCCTCACCACCCGGCTCTGCCTGCACGGTCCGGTCACTCCACTCCTGCCGGAATCCGTCCTGCAGACCACCCGCACGGATGTCTGGGTTTCCGAGACCGCTGCCGCAAACATCGAAACCCGCTGGGATCTCGGATACTGAGAGAATGAACTTTGGTTATCCGTGCGAGGAGGGCGACGTCATCATGCAAACTTTGCTCTCAGAAATCTTATGATCACCATAAACCTTGAAGGAAAAGCCGCCCTGGTCACCGGGGGCGGACAGGGGCTCGGCGAGCAGACCGCCCGGACCCTCCACCGCGCTGGCGCGCATGTCGTCATCACCTACTTCGAGGACGGGCAGGGGCATAACAGGAACCGGGCGCAACTGCTCGCGGAAGAGTTGGGGGCCGGCTGCCTTGCGCTGGAAGGCGACGTGCGCGACCCGGCCGCAGCTGAGCGGGTGGCGGCAGAGACGGCTTCCCGTTTCGGTGCCGTCGACATCCTTGTCAACAACGCCGGCATCCTGCGGGATCGCAGCATCGGCAAGATGAGCGCCGACGAGTGGCAGACGGTGATCGACACAAACCTGACCGGTGTCTTCAACATGAGCAAGGCGTGCCTGCCGCATCTCGGAGCCGGGGCGAGGATCATCAACATGGCATCCATCGCCGCCATTGTCGGATTTTTTGGGCAGGCCAACTATGCCGCCGCGAAGGCGGGAGTGATCGGGTTGACAAGGGTTCTGAGCCGCGAGCTGGGCCGCAAGGGCACCACGGTCAATGCCATCGCCCCCGGAGTGGTGCTCACCGAGATGGGCAAGTCCATCCCCGAGGATGTCAGAATGGAAATGCTCAAGCAGATCCCTTTGGGGAAATTCGGCGAGCCGCAGGACATCGCCAACGCCGTCCTTTTTCTGGCCAGCCCGCTTGCCGCCTACATCACCGGCCAGACGCTGCAAGTCAATGGAGGGTGGATCGGCTGATCCTCGCTTCTCCACATGGCACGGGCATTAAAAATCTGCACCCCCGGGGAGGCGGCAGAGCTGGTGGAAAGCGGCAGCACGCTCGTCTCCGGCGGCTTTGTCGGCATCGGGCATCCGGAGGTGCTCACGAGCGCCTTGGAGCGGCGATTCCTTGCGGAGGGACAGCCGCGCGGACTCACGCTGGTCTATGCGGCAGGGCAGGGGGACGGCAAATCGCGGGGGATGAATCACCTCGCGCATCGGGGGCTGCTCCGGCGGGTGATCGGTGGCCACTGGGCGCTGGCTCCGGCATTGGGAAGGCTGGCGGTCGAGGAGGCCATCGAGGCGTATAACTTTCCGCAAGGCGTCATCTGCCAGCTTTTCCGCGACATCGCCGCCGGCCGGCCCGGCTGCCTCACGCATGTCGGCCTGGGAACGTTTGCCGACCCTGATCTCGATGGAGGACGGCTCAATGCCTGCACCCCGCGTGATCTGGTGGAAAAAGTGCGCCTGCGTGGCCGGGACTGGTTGCTCTACCACTCGCTACCGCTCGACGTCGCGTTCATTCGCGCGAGCGTGGCGGACTGCCTCGGCAATCTCTCCACCTGTCGGGAGGCGATCAAGGGCGAGATGCTGCCGATCGCTCAAGCGGTTCGTAATTCCGGCGGCCGCACCATCGCGCAGGTGGACGGGATTTTGGACCATCCCCTGCCGCCTCAGGAGGTGGCCGTGCCAGGAATCCTGGTGGATTATCTCGTGGTGTCCGAGCCGGGGCAGCACCCTCAGACCTTCGCCGAGGAGTTCAATGCCCGCTATGTGTCGGCGGTGCCCCGCAGGGATTTCGAGCCGTGCAGCACCCCGCTTCCGGAGGGAGCGCGCCGGATCATCGCCAGCCGGGCATGCGACGAGATCGAGCCCGGCGCGATTGTCAATCTGGGCATCGGGATGCCCGAGGGGATTGCGCGCATGGCGGCCGAGCGACGCCTCACGGGCAATATGACGATGACCGTGGAGAGCGGCCCCATCGGCGGCATGCCGGCCGGCGGGCTTTCCTTTGGGGCTTCCGAATATCCCGAGGCGGTCATCGATCAACCGGCGCAGTTTGATTTCTACGATGGAGGCGGCCTGGATTTCGCCGCCCTGGGAGCAGCCCAGATTGATGAGCAAGGAAATGTGAACGTCTCGCGCTTCGGGCCACGCATCGCTGGAGTGGGGGGCTTCATCAATATCGCGCAGTCGGCGCGCAAGGTGGTCTTCTGCGGGACCTTCACCGCAGGCGATGTCGATGCCCGCTACCGGAATGGCCGCCTGGAGATCGTCCGGGAGGGGCGTGTGCGAAAGTTCCCCTGCCAGGTCGAGCAGATTTCCTTCAGCGCGGCGCAGTCGCAGGCGCGCGGCCAGACGGTGCTATACATCACGGAGCGGGCGGTTTTTCGACTCGGTGCGCAGGGCCTGGAGCTCGTGGAGATCGCGCCTGGGATTGATGTCGATCAGCACATCCTTGCGCTTATGGATTTCCGTCCCATTGTCGGCTCGATTCGCGAAATGCCGTCCCACTGTTTCCAACATCCTCACTTATGAACACATCCGACATCTTCATCGTAGCTGCCAAGCGCACCCCGTTTGGACGTTTTCTAGGCCGGTTAGCCGGGCTTTCCCCGGTGCAGCTCGCGCTGGCTGCCGGGGAGGCGACATTGCAGGGCGTTGATCGCAGCGCCATTGATCTTTGCATCCTCGGCAATGTGCTGGGAGCCGGTCATGGTATGAATATCGCCCGGCAGGTGAGCCTCGGGCTGGGCCTGGCTCAGGAAACTCCCGCCTTCACGGTCAATCAAATGTGCGCTTCGGGCATGACCTCACTTCTGGCCGGCATCCAGGCCATCCGCTCCGGGGAGGCCGCAGCGGTGCTCTGTGGGGGAACTGAGTCCATGAGCCTGGCGCCCCGCCTGTTGTGTGAGAGTCGTGCCGGGAAAAAGCTCGGAGACGTGCGGCTGGTGGATTCCGTGCTTCAGGACGGGTTGATCGACCCTTCCTCCGGGGAGCACATGGCGCTCACGGCCGAGCGGTTGGCCTCGAGCTACGCGATCGGGCGCGCGGAGCAGGATGCCTTCGCGGTGCGCAGCCATCGGGCTTGGGCCGATGCCGAGGCGCGCGGAGATTTTGCCCGCGAACGAATCACGCTGGAAGGCCTTTCGACCGATGAGCAGGCACGTCCGGACTCCTCGGAGGAGAAGCTCGCCCGGCTGGCCCCCTCCTTCCTGCCGGAGGGGACTGTCACTGCGGCCAATGCCTCGGGACTCAACGATGGCGCCGCCGTGCTTTTGCTGGCCAGCGAAACGGCGTGCCGGAATTTCGGATGGACGCCGATGGCGCGGGTTGCGGGCTGGGCCACGGTCGGCTGTGACCCTGGCATGATGGGGCTCGGCCCGGTGCATGCCGTGGAAAAACTCCAGGCGCGATTTTCGCTCGCCCCCGGGGACTTCGATGCCGTCGAGATCAACGAGGCTTTTGCCGCGCAGGCGCTCGCTTGCTCGAGGGAGTTGCACCTCGATAAGGCGCGCTTGAATCCGTGCGGGGGGGCGATTGCCATCGGCCACCCGATCGGCGCGAGCGGCGCACGGTTGGCAACCCACCTGGCCAACCGGATCGCCGCCGGACAGATCAAAAGCGGTCTTGGCAGCCTCTGCGTCGGAGGAGGCATGGGCATCGCTCTCGCGTTGGAGGTCCCGCGTTAGGAACTGATATGGGAATCGAAAACCGGAAACCGGAAACCGGGAATCCTATCGGCCTGCGGGCGGGATTCGGACGCGCCGACATCACTCCCGGGAAACCTTGCTTCCTGGTCGGCTATCCCCACGTGGAACGGATCTCCACCGGCACGCACGATCCCCTGCTGGCTTCCGCCCTCTCTCTCGAGAGCGGCGGGCGGGCGCTCATCTTCCTCTCGGTGGATCTACTCTTTGTCTCTCCCGGATGGACCCGCGATTGTCGGGTGCGGATTTCCGATGCGACCGGCATCCCTCCGGAGAATATTCTGATCGGGGCGACGCATACGCACTCGGGTCCGCTGGCCGCTGATCTCCTCGTGTTTAAGGGGGATCCGGTTGTCCCTCCCTGCGATCCTGAGTATCTCGAGTTTTCGTGCGGTGAGACGGCGAAGGCGGCGATCAAAGCCTGGCGCGCTCTGGAGCCGGCTGAGATCGCCATGACGAGTGCCAACGTCGCGGGATTGGCGGGAGGAAACCGGATCGATCCGAACGGCCCCGAGGATCCTGATGCGGGCCTGCTGCTGGTGCGCCGTCCTGGCGAGGGCGGCCCGCTGGCCATCCTCTCCATTTATGGAATGCATCCGACGGTCCTCCACGAGGACTCCACACTTTTTTCCGGCGACTTCATTGCCTTCACAAGGACCCATCTCGAAAAGGTGTTTGGCGCAGGCCTCGTCTATCTGAACGGGGTCAGCGGAAACCAAAGCCCCCGGCGGTTCGTTCGTGCCCAGACCTTCGCCGAAGCCGAACGCCTCGGGCTGGCATTGGGAGCGCGCATCGAAGGGGCTCTGCATGCGCTGACCGGTTTCCAAACGAACATCACCCTCGATTCCTCGATGGTCAAAATTCCGCTTGAGGGGAAGGCGTTCCCCTCCAAGGAAGCGGCCGCCATCCGCTTGGAGGAGGCCAGGAAAAATTATGAGGAGCTGAAGCTGGCCCAGGCCGGACATGCGAAAGTTCGCACCGCAGAATGCACGGTCTTCGGGGCCGAGGAGGTGCTGACTTTGGCGATTGCCGAGGCCTCCGGCGAAGCGGAAGCGGTCCGGCAACAATACCGCGAAGCGGAAATCCAGGTGTTTCGCGTGGGCGACACTGCTGTTGTCGCCTGGCCGGGGGAGTTTTTTGTCGAATACGGACTCGAGGTTAAATCCCTCTCCCCGCTGCGCGCGTTCGTAACGACCATGGCGAACGGGGAACTTCAGGGCTACATCGTGACGCCCGAGGCCGAGAGCGCCGGCGGATATGAGGCGCAAATGGCCGTGTTCCCTGCCGCAATGGGGAAGAGGTTTGTCGAAAGCACCATCGCGCTGATTGGGCGGATCACATGCTCGCGCGATGAGACAGGAGCCCCGCAATGATCGTCGCGATAGATTGCGGCTCGACGAATATGAAGGCCGCTGTTTACAGCTCCGATGGCCTTCGGCTGGCGGATGCTTCAAGGCCGCTGCCTTACTCCGTCCACTCCAACTCGCGGGTCGAGCTTTTACCCGATGCCGTCAACGACTGCTTCCGCGGGCTGCTCGGGGATCTGTGCCGCAGCGCAGGGATTTCCCTCCGGGACATCCGGAAGGTTTCCTTCACCAGCCAGGCCCAGACTTTTACCGTTCTGCATCCCTCAGGCCACGCGCAGGGACCCTTCCTCGGATGGGCGGATGCGAGGGCGACCCAGGAGGCTTCGGAATTGCAGGAGACCCTCGGAGAGGAATTTCATTCCCGGAGCGGGTCCCCTTCCGTCAAGCCGACCCACATGATTAGCAAGGTGCTTTGGTGGAAGCGGGTACACGGGCTGCCAGCGGAGATGAGGGTCGCTTCGCTTCCCTCCTATCTCGCCATGCAGTTGGGTGCGGCGCAGAGGACGGATACCAACCTCGCGGCGATGAGCGGTTTTTACTCGATTCCCGACGGGACTTGGTGCCCGCGCGCATTGATGGCCACCGGGATCCAAGCAGGCCAGCTCGGAGGACTGGTGAAGATTGGCGAGGTGCTGCCAGGAAATCCCCATGCGCAGGGATTCGAGTTTGCGCCGGATCTCGAGGTCGTGATGGCCGGGAATGATCATACCGCCGGAGCCGTCGGAAGCGGCTGCAGCGCAGGGCGCTCCATCCTGACGCTTGGAACCGCAGGCGTGCTCTACCGGCATGCCGGGAATCATCCTGGCCCATACTCTTCGAGGGGCCTTTGGGGGCCATACCCGGGAGGCGGCCACTATGAATTGCTGGTTCTGATCCACGCCTGCTCGGCGCTCGATTGGGCAGATGATTTTCTTCATGGAGGCGTCGATTCCATGCGCTTTATCCGCTCCATGCGACAGGCACGGGTTCGCGAGGATTCTGTCATATTCTCTCCCGATGAATGGGGCTCGGCGCAAGCGTGGAAGGGAGAAGGCATACTGGAGGAAAAAGCTTATGCCGTGCTGGAGGGGATTGCCTTCTCCCTCCGGCGCCTGGCGGGAGATGATTTTTGCAAGCCGGGGGGGGGCATCGTGGTGCTCGGGGGGGGAAGCCGCCTCGATGAATGGGTCCAACTCGTCGCGAACATCTTTGATTGCCAGCTCGTTCGGTCGGCTGGTGATGGCCTGGATGGTGCCGCGGCCATTGCGGGCGTCTCGCTGCGGGGGGGGCACCCCCCGGTAAATGATACTTTCTTTCCGGATAGCACTAACAAAGAACTGCTCAGTAGACGCTTTCAGCGCTGGAAAGATATAACCCAAACGCCGGACACGGCGCGCTCCGCTGAGAAACGTAAAATCAATAAACACAAAAGACCTTGAAACCCAAAATTAAAACTCTCATCGCAAAAACCAAGCAGGCGTCGGGTAAGGCCGCTGCGGTGCTGGGCGCAAAGCTTATCCGCGAAGCCATCCGCAAGAACGGACGCGCGAACATTATCGTGGCCACCGGAGCCTCGCAGTTCGAAATGATCGAGCAGCTCATCAAGGAGCCCCGGATCGATTGGACGCGCGTCACTGCGTTCCATCTCGACGAGGGATCGGCCACACTACTCAAGTAAACAGGTGCGAAGGATAGCCCCACGAACGAACATGCCCGAATCCCGCCTGAATTCCATGACCGGAATCATCCGAATTCATCCAGCGGACAATGTGGGAGTCACGAGCCGGGACGTGAAGGCAGGTAGGCGCGACGGCGAAATTGTCTTCCGGCAGGATATCCCTGCCGGGCACAAGGTGGCGCTTGTGGGAATCCCCGAAGGCGGGCTCGTCCGGAAATATGGATTTTCCATCGCCCGGGCGAACCGGCCGATCACGGCGGGCGAGCATGTTCACTCGCACAACGCGGCCACCACGCTGGGATCTAGCAACGTCTCCGTGCGGGAGATGGCGGTTCCCGAGATCTCCAAATTCCGGGGACCCGTCCCAACATTTCAAGGCTTTCGCCGTCCTGATGGGCGGGTGGCCATCCGCAACGAAATCTGGATCATCAACACTGTCGGTTGCGTCAATGTTCCCAGTCAGCACATCGCTGAAATGGCGGCTCGGCGGTGGGTTGTCCCGGGCTCCTCAATCGACGGGATTCATGCGTTCGCCCATCCCTACGGATGTTCCCAGCTTGGCGGGGATTTGGATAATACACGGAAGATTCTCGCCTCGCTCGTCCGCCATCCGAACGCGGCCGCGGTTCTCATTCTGGGACTGGGCTGTGAAAACAACACGCTGCGTTCATTTCTTGAAGAGGTCGGAGAGTTTGACCCAGACCGGATCCGGTTTTTTAGCGCCCAGGATGTGGGGGACGAGGAGGAAAAGGGGCTTGAGGAAGTGGAGAAACTGGTCGCCTATGCCTCCGGATTCCAGCGGGAGGCTCTCCCCGCGTCCGAACTGGTGCTGGGGATGAAATGTGGCGGAAGCGACGGGTTCAGCGGCCTGACGGCAAACCCGCTCGTCGGCCGGATCGCCGACAGGCACACCGAATGGGGAGGCACTGTCATCCTGACCGAGGTTCCGGAAATGTTCGGTGCCGAGCAGGCGATCTTTCCGCGCTGCCAGGACACGGCCACGCTCGAGAGCGCGGTGGAGATGGTCAACCGGTTTCGGGACTACTTTCTCCGCCACAACGAACCGGTGTCCGAAAATCCCTCTCCCGGAAACAAGGACGGTGGCATCACTACCCTGGAGGAAAAATCTCTCGGCTGCATCCAGAAGGGCGGGATGGCTCCCGTCCGGCATATCGGCCGCTACGGCGATAGCTCCCCTCAAAAGCTGGGCGGACTGAGCCTGATCGAAGGTCCGGGCAATGATGGGGTCTCCTCCACGGCACTGGCCGCTGCCGGCGCCCACGTGATCCTCTTCACCACGGGACGCGGCACACCGCTCGGGGTGCCGGTGCCGACCCTCAAGGTTTCCACCAACACCGACCTGGCCCGGCGCAAGCCGAAGTGGATCGACTTCGACGCCGGGACGCTTCTCGATCCGGATGGCAGCGATCCTGCGGAGGATCTGATGAAGCTCGTGCTCGCCGTCGCCTCCGGGCAGCCGGCCCGCAATGAAATTAACGGCTTCCGCGAAATTGCGATCTGGAAACAAGGCGTTACACTTTAAAAAACCGCCATGCAACGCATCAACAAGGCACTGCTCCAATCTGGTGGGGTATCCCGAGACCTACATCCCGGGACACTGCCCGCACGACGCGAAACCATCCTGCAGTTTGGCGAAGGAGGATTTCTGAGGGGTTTCTTCGACTGGATGATTCACCTCTTACAGCAGCGGGGCCTCTACGATGGAAGCATCGTCGTGGCTCAGCCGATAGCCCATGGAATGGTCGCGGAACTGCAGAAGCAGGACGGGCTCTACACGGTGATTCTACGCGGAATCAACGAGGGCCGCGCGGTGGACGAGCGCACGCTGATCTCCTCGGTCTCCCGCGGAATCGATCCTTACACCGCCCACGGCGAATGGCTCCGCTGCGCCGGCAGCCCCGACCTTCGCTTCATCGTTTCCAACACGACCGAGTCCGGGATCGCCTGCAGTCCCGACGATCGCTTGGAAGACGCTCCGCCGGTATCGTTTCCCGCCAAGCTCGCGCGCTTCCTCTACGAGCGGTTCCGGGTTTTCGGTTCCGGCGCGGGAAAGGGAGTTGTCCATCTGCCCTGCGAGCTGATCGAGAGCAACGGGACGAAGCTCAAGACATGCGTTCTTGAAACCGCTGCCAGGTGGCGGTTGGAATCCGGATTCATCCGCTGGCTGGAGGAGGAGAACGTCTTTTGCAACACCTTGGTTGACCGGATCGTGACCGGATTCCCCGGCACGGAAGCGGCGGCGCTTTGGGAACAGCTTGGTTACGAGGACCAGTTGCTTGATGCGGGAGAGTGGTTCCACAGCTGGGTGATCGAAGGCCCGGCGTGGATCGGACGGGAGCTTCCATTCGAGGCCGCCGGACTCAACGTGGTGTTCACCTCCGATTACCTGCCCTATCGCAACCGCAAGGTCCAGATTCTGAACGGTGCGCATTCCGCCTTGGTCTGCCATGCCCTGCCGAGGGGAATCGAGACCGTGAGGGGGTGCATGGAGCATCCGGAGGTCCGCCCTTGGCTGGAACGCCTGCTTTTCGAGGAGATCGCCCCGACGCTCGAGGGTTGTGTGGAGAACCCAACCGGGTTTGCCAATGACGTGCTGGATCGCTTCCGCAACCCTGCGATCGAACACAAGCTTGGCTCGATTGCCTTGAACCATGCGGATAAGGTGAGGGTCCGCCTCGTGCCGACCGCGCACCAATTTGAGGCGAAATTTGGGAAGAAACCACCGATCTTAAGCCAGCTTGTCGAACCCTACCTGAATTAAGCCCCCCCCCTTTCTTGAATGAGTCTTTTTGATATCCAGGTCAACGGGTTTGCAGGCGTGGATTTCCAACAGCCCGATTTGGCCGCCGCCGAGCTCCGGCGTGCAGGTTTCTCTCGGGCATACCAACGCATCCGATGCCGATATCGACAGAGTGATCGATGCGGGAGCGAGGTTTTGCACGCACCTCGGAAACGGTGTTCCTTTGGAAATGCCCCGGCACGACAACGTGACCCAGCGGCTCCTGGCCCGGGACGAGCTGACCGCGTTTTTCATTCCCGACGGAATCCACCTGCCGCCATTCGTGTTGCAAAACTTCTTCCGTGCAAAGCCGCGCGGAAAGGCGTTTTTTACGACCGACTGCATGGCTGCTGCTGGAGCGCCATCGGGAATTTACCGCTTAGCTCACCATGAACTTGTGGTTGGCGAGGACAGGGTGGTTCGTGCCCGGGGCACATCGGGCTTCGCGGGATCCGCGCTGTCCCCTGCGAAGGAGTCCGGAATATCCACCGCTGGCTGGGGCTGTAGAAAATGGAAGTCCGCGGCCTTTTCTCCACCGCAATCGCGGATGCCTTTAAGGTTGTGCTCCCCTAATCTGATCAGCAAGCTGGTCTGCAGAGCTCACTCCCCGCCCCCCGTCCCTCCCCTCCCGAGCTTCGTCTTCACGCTCGCCGCGACCGGCACCACTTTATCGATCCCCATGTTCTCCTCTGCCGAATACAGCGTGTGGCGGGCACTGTGGAATTCCTTGGTGGGTTTGAACACGGCCTTCGCGCTGAGGGCTGCTCCGACGTTGTGGCGGGCGAACAGGGCTTGGAGTTCGCCGATGATTTCATCGGCCACGGCTTCCGGGATCAAAGGACCCAAGCCGTTTTTTCTTGAGGGGGGACAGTCATTGGCCTATCCCCGCCTCAAACTCCCCCCTGCGCCTATGGGGGAACATAGGATAGGTGATTACGTTAACGCCGAGTCGCAGTCTGAGGTTGCGCGAGCTTTTGTAATTGTCGTTGGACAGCAGACTACGAAGCCAAAGGCTTGAGTTTATTGATCTCCTTTTCAAGACGCTCATGCTCGGGTTTGGTGTAGCCCCGATTGATTGAGGGAGTGCTGTGGTCGGAGAGACGCATGCGCACTTCCTCGGAAACGCCGGCCGCCTCGAGCTGGGTGTTGAAGGAATGGCGGAGCGAATGAAAGGAGAGCGCGGGGGTGGAGCGCCCGCGCTTGCCCTTGCCTTTTTGGCGAACGATGGGGTTTGGGATTTTCGCCGCATCGATCATTCTGGTAAATGTGTTTGAAAGCCCGTTGCGCCTGTGGACGGATTTTTTGGAAAGAACCGGAAACACAGGGTCTGCGGCTCCCACGGCGGCATGTTCCGACTTCCACCCTTTGAACCAGACGAGGAGATGTTTGTGAATCGGCTCCACATGCGCTGGCTTGGCGCTCTTTCTGCGGCGCTTCTGAGGATAGCAGGTGATGGTTTTCTGCTGGATGTCCACCTGCCCCCAGGTGAGGGTCGAGGCGTCGCCAAGCCGTAGCCCGGTGAAGTAGCCGACATGGATGAGCCCGTACCACTCATCATCTGCCACCTGGAGCAATTTCTGAATTTGCTCCAACGTGAAAGCCTGGCGCTCCGCCTTTTCCCCCTGCTCCGCCTCGATCGTGGACGCCATGTTGATCTGCAGGTAGCCACGGCGTTTGGCGAGCCCCAGCGCGGACCGGATCGCTTTGAGATCCATGTTCAAGGTGGCGGAGGCAAGGCCAGCCTGCTGCTCGGATTTGCGGAACTCCTCGATCTGCTCGGCACTCAGATTTCGCAAGTCGTCCTTCACCCGGTCCCCAAGAAACCCGAGAAATTTCTGGATGCTCGTGTTGTAGCGGGTCCAAGTTGCCGGGCTGATGTGGAGTTTTCTCCCTTCCAGCCAGTTTTCAAAATACTCACCAATGCGCTGCAGATTGAGCTCCTGCTTGCCACGGGCTTTTCGCATTTCGTTGAGAATCTCGAGATCCCGGTGGTTTGCCCCGGCCTCCCGGACCGCTCCGGCCCACTGCACGCAAACTTGCATGGCCTCGCCCTTGATTCGTTTTTTGGTGGAGCGAAACCGGCGGGTGCCGTCCTCGAGCGTGTAGGCGCAGTAGTAGAACGGGGAGCGGGGGTGCTTGTGGAGGCTGGCCATGATGCGGTGGAAAGGTGGGAGGAATTCGATTTGCTTGAGATAAAGTCATAACAAAGTCATAACAGCATGCAAATAAATAATCGTTATAGAGCCTTATTCTACCTAGGAAAGACGGGTTGTCAGGGGGAGGGTTGGAAGTCGCAGATTCGAACCCTGCATCGCGCACCATCTTTATTTTCGCGACGTTCAGCGACATGGTGCGACAGAATGCGCCCCGAGCTTTTATCCATAAGGCTTTGCGGGCGGGCGACATTGCCGGAATCCGCGACAGCGCGAGCCTCCGGCCCCGGATTTCTGGCGGTCGTCGTGTAGAGAGTTCCGCTCCCCAGCCTTGCATTGTCGGCTTTCTCGCGTCATATTCCGCCCATGAGTACGGTTGTCGAGATCAAGGAAGCCATTGCGCATCTCTCTCCGCAGGAATACTGCGAACTGATGGCGGATCTGCAACCGTCTGCCGACGACCAGTGGGATTTGCAGATGAAGGCGGACGCCTCCTCCGGGAAACTCGACTTCGTTGACCTCCACGTCGAAGCCTCGCGCCGGAATGGAACCCAGATCCCGCTGGACGCCATCTTGGAGAAGAATTGAACTTTCCAAGTCGGGGAACTCCTGAGTTCTGGGAAATTTATCGCGCCCTGCCGGTCGAGGCTCGTATTGTCGCCCGGAAGAACTACCAGCTTTGGTGCAAGGCTCCTTTTCATCCCTCTCTGCATTTCAAGAAAATTGGCTGCGGGAAATGGAGCGTGCGGCTCGGCATTCACTATCGGGCCGTCGGCATGTTTCAAAACAATGTCTTTGTCTGGGACTGGATCGGCACACATGCGGAGTACGACCGGCTTCCCTAACGCCGATGGTGTTGATGCTTTCACAGAAAATGCCGAAACCTTCCTCGCACATTGATCCCCGCTTCGTCGGTGTCAAGTTGGTGCGGGGAACAATTTCCGTTCGGGAATTGAATCTGCCCTCGGACACAACTCGAATAGCGATCAGTGAGAAGGCTGAATAGGCAGGCTTGAAATGACCGTCTCAACAGCTCCCTTGATGCGGGTTGTCGCGAAAATTTGGCACTCCCGATAAATCTTCTCCAATTCCTGGTGAAGGAAAGGTTGTGCTTTGGCACTCAACTCCAACGCCCGCGCATATTGTGTGCGAAACTCGCTGATACGGCAGCGTGCTTCTTGCTGATTTTGCGGCTTACCTCATGGAGAAACATGCTCACAAGTTTGTTGGCCACATCCGACTTGGCTCGCGCTGTTGCCCTGCGGAGATAGGATGCAGTTTGAAAGCTCATGAGCTGCGTTCGCTTGTATGCGTGGCAATTCCGAGGAGCCAGTTTGCATCGACTTTCAATACGGCCGATAAAGCCTTGACCTCAAAATCAAATGCACATCGGAGACCGCTTTCGACTTTTGCCAAAGCAACCCGATCGAGTTGAATACCCATTTTGGCCAATCGTCCCGAAACCTGGTCTTGCGTCAGTGGAGGAACAAAAAGCCGACGCGCTTCCCGGATTCGAACTCCAATGATATTTCGCGACTTCAGCTTTTTGGCCGTTGTTCCCATCAGCCATTTTGTAGCAAAGCAGCGCCTTCATTGGTGTGCTTTAAACGAACATCTTGCATTCTCCGCTTTTCAGCGAATACGGTTGAGCGTGTCTTTCATCTCCTGTCAAACCGGGGCTGGCCTTCGACTGCCTTTCTGCGAAATGTGTGGAGCTGTAGAGGGCGACCACTGGGAGACTCGTCCCTCGAAGCGGGTTGTTTTATGCACGAAACGGCGAGCCGGAGATTTCTTCCACACATGGATTATCTGTGACGAGTGCAGTGAAGGCTTACTGGCATTCTGTCGGCGGAGCCAGTGGGCAACTGATAGTTTGATTTGATTTTCTTGAGATTGCATCAAGGCACAATGCCCCTTCAAGCGACCCACCGGCGCCGCGTAAACGCGGCATCCGGTGGGGCCACCTAAAGGGGCAAGGAGCAAGCATAAGAACCTGTGAAATAATTAGGAAAAAGCCGCGTTGCTGAGGATTTTTGGCTTGGCCAAGGCACGAAGGCGGCGGCAATACCCACGGCGGTGTTGCCGATGCTTCGCATCGCCCTCCGGGCTGCCTGCGGCAGGCTGTCTCCCTTCGGGCGGCTGCCCCGCCTGAGCGACGCAGGCCAAGCCAAAAAGACACGCAACCCTCTGGGCGAGAGCAGAAAAGGCCGTCTGGCGGCGTTGCTCGCTCAGTTACAGCCCGCTGAGGGGATGCGCCTTCGCGAGCGCCTTGCCATCCGGCCTTTTCTACTCTCG
>JAPLTF010000094.1 GCA_026398275.1 Verrucomicrobiota bacterium | reverse complement strand
GAAAAATTGTCTCCAAACGATCCCCGCGGTCCATCACGTGGTAAACAGCCCCGGCATATTCGATCCGCGGTTTTCTTGGCACGGGAGCACTGAAGCGGGGAATGCCAGTAATGTCAATAGGCAAGGCCTGACCCCTTCAGTGACCCCTTCAGCCTCAAACTCAACGCCTTACCTCTATATTGAAAAGTGCCCTGTCAGAGATTCGGCGAGGGGCACAAAAATGTTTGATATCTGGACTTGTTTGGCATTGTGTTAAGCCCACCGTGTCAGCAACCATCTACGATATCGCGAAAGACGCCGAGGTTTCTCCGAAAACCGCAGCTAGGATTCTTGCCGGAAGCAGCGCACGCAAAAAAAATCTGGACCGGGTGCTGGAGTCTGCCAAGCGGCTCGGATACGTTCGAAACCGGTCCGCTGCTTCGCTGCGACTTGGAAGTACCCCCTACCTGGGTGTCATGGTTCCCAGTGTGGCCAATCCCTTCTACGGCTACTTCATTGAGACGCTTTCCATCGCGACATTCACAAAAGGCCTTCATCTCATCACGGTAAATAGCTTCGGCCGCCAGGAAGAGGAAAATGCGGGGTTCGATTTGTTCCTTGAGGAACGTGTTCAAGCGGCGGTCATCAATGTCAGCGAGAGCGCGACAAGAACCTGGAAAAAAGGAGTGGAGAAACTCCTTGCCGCCGGGATTCCGACAATCGTCTGCGGGGCACTCGGACTGGGTCTCGGCGCCCACGAGTTGCGGGTCGATGGCAAGCGCGGCATGGCCGAGATTGTCGATCTTCTGGTCGGGAAAGGCCATCAGCTCATCGCCTTTGTTTCCGGAAGCGAAAATACCCTAGCCCAAAAGGAGAGAAAGAAGGGATTTGAAGAGGCCCTGCTCCGCCACCGCCTCAAGGCACCGGCTGACTGGCAGACAAAAGGGGATTTTTCGCTCGAAAGCGGAAGTCTCCAGACCGAACAGCTTCTGTCCTCCAAAACGCCACCCACCGCGCTGGTTTGCGCGAACGATTTTCTGGCATTTGGTGCCATGCGCACAGCCCACCGGATGGGGAAACGCATTCCGGGCGATGTCGCCATCAGCGGCTTCGATGGCGTGCCCCTCTCCACCTTCAGCAATCCCGAACTCACCACATCGTCACAGCCACTAGAAAAGATTGCAATGGACGTGATTGATCTGCTCCTCAACAAGACAGCACCCCCCACGCGCCTGACTTATGCGACCCAGCTTCTTGTCCGGGGTAGCACTTGACGGCTTCGAGACCTTCCTGTCGCCCGTTTGAAAAATCTTTGGCGCTAGCCCGGATTGCTGAGAAGCGATAGGACGGCGAGAAGGATAAATGTTTTGCTGATAGGAAATTGCTTTCGGCCCTCCGGGGTGTTGGCGTGGAGTTTGAAGCTGGAGTCGGGCGTTTTCATGGACGGTCGTGGGTAGGTAGGTCTCTCTAAAATTCTTCATTTCGCCCGGATCATTTTCCAAATCCATCAGCATCTCGCGATTTTTCCCATTTCCATAAATGACATACTTTAAACGTCCGGAATCCAGAAACCGAGCGTTTCTACTTTCAATCGCCTGAAATTTCCGCCAGTCGCCGGCTTCGGCTTTACGAGCCAGGGGCTAGAAAATCTCCCAGGGATCTGTTCTTCATTTTGATTGGCATAAATGGATGAGTGAGGGGACAGGGTCATTGCTCCAGCCGCATCGGCTCGACGGGCCATGACATGTCGTTGGCGAGGGATTGGCCTTTTTTTACGCCATAGGGATGATCCATTTCAGCAGGACGTGACGACGGGCGCAGCACCATCTGCACTTTCGAGCCGGCGGGGCGCAAGCTGATGCGTTCTCCTTTCTTGAGGGCGATCGAGTATTCGTCGGGAGCCGTTTCCCGCAACTCCTGCGGCGGGCCGGAAACGATCTCCAAGGGGCCGGACCAATCGGGCACCTTGAGCACCAGCGGTTCGCCCGCCAGGCTTTCGACGGAGACCCACGCGGTTTTACCGTCTTCGCGCGCGGCGCTGACGAGAAACGCGCCCTGCGCCCGGAGATCGTGGAAGGCGGTCTGTTTCCACGCGGTGGGCACCGCGGGAAACACGCGCACCTTCCCGCCCCAGCTTTGAAGAAGCAGTTCGATCACCGAGTTGGCCGCGCACAGCGGGGTTTCGATGGTCGGGTTGCGCCCGCCGGACTCAACATAAAGGGTGTTGGCCAGCAGGCGGCTGGCGTGAAGGGTTTTGAGCTTGAGAATCCCATTGTCCAGGAACTCGTTCAGATAGGCGAGCGCCTCATCTCCCTGTCCCAACGCCGCTTTTTGCGAAGCGGCGGCCGTCAGGGTGAAGCCACAGCGGTCCTGGAAGCCATCCGGGTTCGTGAGTCCGAGCCAATGACGGATGCTGAGGTCGAGCCGTTGCCGTGTCGGCGGATCATCGGCGTTCATCACGAAAAGCGGGTAGAAGCCGATGATGTGGGAAAAATGCCGGTGCGATTCCTCCACTCCCTGGTTGGCCGAGATCATGTAGCCGTTTTTGTTCACCGGGTAATCCACCAGCGCGGCGAGGGTCTCACGCCAGTCACCGAGGTGGGGATGGCCTGCGGCGGTTTTTTCATTCACCTCGATCATCGCCTGGGCCAGCCAGCGCAGCAGGGCCAGGTTGTAATTGGTGTCGGGGAATGAGCTGAAAACCTTGTATTCCGGCGAACTCATTGGCGGGAGGTGGAGTTTTCCGTCATTGCCTGTCGTGAGCAGCTTGCGGTATTCGGCGAAAACCCGATCCGCCTTTGGCAGCCAATCATCGCGCATGGCCGGCCAGTTGCCCTCGTAGCGCTGATGCAGCCAATAGCTGTGCAGCGCCCAGGCGAGATCACCCATGTTGTGCTGGCCACCAAAAGCCCGCATCAAGCCATCAAAGTGCTCGTTCACCGCCTGGTTGTAGGTTGCCGAGAGATCCATGTGATTTGCTGGCGCGAACGGCCAGTAGGTCAGTTGGATATTAAGATTCCACCAGACTCCGGGCCATTCGCTCACCCGGAACCAAGGCCCGTGGAGGTCAATGACCGGGCCGCCCTCGCGCGTGGAGGCGGCCATCTTGTAGATCTGGATCCAGTAAAACGATTCCAGCCGGGGATCGGGTATGGTGAGGAACGATTTCTGATAGAACGCGTGCCACCATTCGCGGTGGGCGGCGATGAGCGTGTCTTTCGGGGCGGCGGCGGCTTCGAGCACCTCGCGGGCCGCGACCTTGGCGGATTCGCCGGAGCGCGGGATCTCATTGGCGGTGGAAAGGAACAAGGTCGCCCTTCCAGGTGCCTCCGCCTGCTCCAGCCACGCGGTGGCGTAATCGCCCCCGGCAAGCAGTTTCTGCACGCACACCTTCACCTCGCCGATGCGTTCCAGGACCGGTGGAGGATTCGGCTCGTAGGCCTTGCTCTCCTCGTTTTGCGAGTGAATCTGCACATGCGGCGAAGCGGGGTTGCCGGGCATCATTTCCCATCGCCAACGGGCCTCGGAGCCATCTGCGTTTTTCTCCGTGGACACGATCTCGATGAGTTGGACCATGCGGTCGCGCGGCGTCAGGGCGCGAAAACTCAGCTCTCCGAGATCGGTCGTGATGGTGCCGCGCAGCTCGGCATTCCACAAATCCTGGCGCATGGTCATGGATTGGATTTTGCCCGCCGGGCGCAGGACCATGCGGCCAAGGTCGAGCCGTGGATAGTGGATTATCACGTTCGCCCCCGGGATGCCGAGCGAGGTCTTGCGATCGGGCGCGAGGCGATGGTCGGTCACGTCGCAACGGCCGAGATGAAAGTCCACGCGGTTGTCGCCCATGGTGGCGAAGACCATCAGGCCGAGCTGACCGTTGCCGATGAAGCCACCCTCGTTCCATTGCAACGGGGTTTCCTCCCAGACCAGATCGTGGCGCGCGAGAAATTGAGGCCAGTCGATTTTGTCCTGAACCTGTGCGGAGCAAATCAGCGGGGAGAAAAGCGAAAGGACGGCGAGGAGAATAAATGTTTTGCTGATAGGAAATTGCTTTCGGCCCTCCGGGGTGTTGGCGTGGAGTTTGAAGCTGGAGTCGGGCGTTTTCATGGACGGTCGTGGGTAGGTAGGTCTCTCTATTTTAATTCAGCTTGCACCACGGTTTGCAAAGTCACCGGGCCGAGCAGACCGGACGGCAGCAGCGGGTCGTTCTTCTTCCAATGATGCCAGGTGGTGAAGGTGATCCGGCCCGTCGGGCTGGGCTTTCCATCCAGCACCCACTGCGGCCATTCTTTGAGCGCGAGATTGTCTGCCCATTGGCGGTCTTCCGGCAGTTGCTCGTCACCAATCAGCCGGTTCGGCCAGAGGTTGGTGACATGGATTTCGAGTTTGTTTTTGCCGGGCTGGACGGCGCTGGTGATCTCGGTGCGGAAGGGAGGCTTTCATCCAGTGCCACCACGTGTGCGGCTTGGCGGAAACCGGCGGGCACTGGAATCCTTTCTCCAGTTCGGCGGCGTGAAGTTGAGTGGCCAGCACAAGCACTGACAGAATGAGGGTGCATTTCATATTTTAGCGGTTTCGGCCGCAACATCACTACTCCAAGTTATCAGCCAATGGGTATTTGCGGATAAACAGCAACGCAATAAGGAGCAGGATTGTGGGGATGAGGATATAAAGCACCCGAAGATTCCAGAGGGTGGCAGCCGTCACGTGTGCGGCATCCACGAAGCCTGCCCCAACAAGGACGAATCCTGCCAGGAGTGTGACTCCACTGCCGGCAATCTTGGTAATAAAGGCAAAGACCGCTCCGAAGATTCCTTCCCGGCGGAGCCCGGTCTTCTTTTCGTCATCATCACAAATATCGGCGATCATCGCTCCGTTGAGCACCCAGACGCAGCCGAGTCCGATCTGGATCAGGCACCCCGGGCCCATTTGAAGCCAGGGATGGGCCGGGTCATACAACCACCAGGTTGATACAAATCCGAGTATCGCAATGGCAATCCCCCCGCTTAACACCTGGATTTTGCTGTAGCGCCCGGCAAGTTTTGCAATCAGGGGCGCTGCGGCAATCCCGGACAGGGCCTGAGCCGTGCCGGCAAGCCCTCCCCAAAATGCCCCCATCTCCTTGTCTCCACCGCAAATGTAATAGATGGCGATATAAAGATTCAATGGCCCGACGAGCAGCACGCTGAGCAGCACCAGGAAAACGATCGCGGTCAGACACTGAAAAGCACGGTGGCCTATCGCATGCCTGAATGCTTCGAGAAAGGGCGTTTTCTCCTGTGTTTTGAAAGCCGCTTTCTCGGATAATAGAAAAACCGAAGGCAACGCCGAAGCGAGGATGAGCAAGCCGCAGATGATTGCCACCCACCGTGCGCCGAGCAGCTCATTTTTTTCCTGCCCCGCAAACACCGGGTTGAAGGCAAGTTTGTAAAGCCAGGGAATCGCGAGCCCAGTGGCTCCGGCAAACACCGCGTTCACTGCAAAAAGATTGATGCGATCCCGGCGATCCGAGGCAAGTTCATAACCCAAGGCATTGCGCGGCACGGAAAAAACCGTATAGGCGAGGTAGTAGAAAATCGAAATCCCGAGAAAATAAATGAAGAGCCATTTGCTTGAAGCCCCGGTCGGGGGGCACCAGAGCAAAATGAAAAAAATCGCGCACAAGATCCCCCCGGCAAAGATGAACGGCCGCCGCCTTCCCCATCGGGAACGCGAGTTGTCGGACACGTTGCCCATGAGTGGATCCGCAATGGCATCCAGAAATCGGGGGATGGCCAATGCCAGCCCAAGAAGCCTGACGTCGAGGCCCAGCGATATGCAATAAATCGGCATGGCCAGCGAATTGATGCCATTCGTCATGAACTGGTCCGCCACACTCCCCAGCGACCAGACGCATTTCTTGAAAAAGCTCAGCCGCTCAGGGGTGGCTGATGGCCGGTCGTATTCCTGCATGGTTCAGTTCATCGGGAAGCAGCCAGTTCGCGGGGAACCTCACATGTCTGATTTTCATCCCGGACGGCAGGTCCGCCCAGCCACGAAATGCCCTCTTCCAAGTCCGTGTCCCAATCCAAAAAATGCTGACCGGGATCCTTGCCGCTCACGGGAATGGACTTAAAATCCATGAAGAACTTGGAATTCGGATCTGTTCGCAACCATTTCAGGACAATGGAATTTATTCCTTTGTGCAGCCGGGATTTGAAAGTGGCGTTGTAGGGAGTCCACCACAGATGCTCGCGGGATTCTCCAACTTTTTCGCCATTGAGAAAGAGGCGGAAGGGCTCGGAGTGTCCAATGACAATGTGGATGTCCCTGTCTGAGGGAGAAAAAATCTGCCTCTCAAAATAAAGACAGGCCGTGCCGACAAACCCGATCTGTTCGGAAGGGCGCAGAGTCCGTTCACGGCAGATGTAAACCGGCGGCCGACCAAGGCTCTGGCAAATATCACGCCAAGCTTGTTCGACGGGGACGCCCGGCTCCGGCAAATAGCATTGATCCAGATCCGCAAACGTATGAAGCATGGCCTTGTGCCAACCGCAGGGGGCCGTCAGAGGGTCAAGAGTATTGAAATGGATCGCGAGCAATCTCCAGATCGCCGCGCCACAAACGCCAAAGGAATATTCCGTTTCCCCCGCCTCGTTCAGGAGGCGGAAAAGATTCTTGTGGGGCAGGGTGTTCCCGCGAGGTTCGCAAGAGATGTCGAGGGTCGTTTGTCTGCCGGGAAGTTCCAGACAATTCGGTGAGACCTTCCATCCCGTCGGGGCTTGAATGCGGAATTGTTGCCCACCCCCGGCTGTGCTCAAGGTCGCACGAATCGCCTCGCCGGGAGCAAGCGATGGCAGCCGATCATACGAGACCTGGAAAACATTCTTCGAGATGTCGCCGCCTTGCTCGACCGCGCCCGGAGCTTCGGAAAATGAAGTCCCCATCTTGACCGTATCGTGCGCCAACGCCGAGATCGTTGGCTCCGGCCGGTTGTATGCAATCCCCACCACCAGTTCGTCGCCAATTTTTTCTTTCATCCACGAGGGGATGCCCTCAGCCCCGAGAATTTGCCCGACGAGTGCGGCAGCGGTGGCCATTGTGCAGTCGGTATCATAACCGCAGGCCAGAGAAGCCCTCAGGGTTTCCTCCATGTCGCCGCCGCCATAGACAAGGGAAAGAACCGTGAAAGGAACATTGGTGCGCGCATCACAGCCTTCAGGATGTCCCGCCACCAGCAGAATATTCTCCCGCGCTTGTTTCAAAGTGATTCCCCGGTCGAACGAGTCAAGAGCCGCACGAACCCCGCGAAGCACATCCCCACCGGGATGCAGCCGGAACAAATGCTTTTCAATCAACCGGCGAATGTCGCTCTCGATAAACGCGTCGGCCGCCATCGCTGCAAAAAACTCCTCCGCTCCGATGGACTCTTCGCCGTGGTCCAAGCCCCCGTCCATACGGGCAAAACGGGCCGCCTGATCGGGCGCTCCGGGAAATACGTAGCCCCAGATCTCCGCCCGGATCGGACATCCCATTCCGGTCTCCCAGTAGGCGTTGTTAAAGGTTCCCGAGAGCGGGGGATGAATCCCCATTCGGAAATTTCGGCGAAAGGTCCCATACTCGTTGAAAGGATACCAACAAAACTCAATCCATGCGTCGGCCAGATCGTCCGCCGTTATTCCCAGCCCTTTTTCCTCAATCACCTTCAACCAAAGAATCTGCAAATCCAGATCGTCATTGGGGGGGACCGTCTCCGGGAAAAGCTGGTCGCGCGGAACTTCGATCCAGTTTTTGTTCCCTTCAAAGCGTGCGCCGATTGTTCCCCCGATACACTTTCCCAGCCAACCGCCCAAGACTCGGTCATAATATTGATCAGGAAGGCGCGTTTTGTTCATGCAAGCAGGCTAGGCGATATATGACATCGGTGTCAAGACGAAGCGCGGGGCCCGTGGTCGCGGACCATCTGATTCCGATCTTCCAACCAAGTGATCATCAGCAAAACGAGGAAGTTCCAGTCTTGGAAACCTTTGTTCATGACGGGTTCTCCGGTGTCGGGATGGTAATACTCATGGAGGGCGCCATGGACATCGAAATCCCTGGCCAGCAGGGCGATGGTTTGGCGGGCGATCCGCTCCGCGTCCTCGAGGAAGCCATAGGCGAGCAATCCGGAAAATGCCAGATAATTGGAAATGATCCAGACCGGCCCGAGCCAGCAGGAGGGATTGCCGCTGGCTTGAATCTGATACATGGGCTCCACTCGGGACAGGGTTCTGATCCCATGGGCGCACCCCAAAGTCTCCGGGTTTCGCAAATGAATTTCCACGATCCGCGTCGCCTGCTCCGGGGTGGCGATCCCGGCCCAGAGCGCAAGCATGCCCGACCAGCCGAGAATCCTTATCGGCAACCCGCACCAATTGCGCGGAGCGCCGGTGTGAAGTTTGACCGGTTCGCCGCCATCGCACGAAAAATTATTCCCGGCATCGGTGGGAAGCAAATTGACATCCAGACTGTAGAAATACCCGGTCCACTCGTCCCAGCACAATCTCTGGATCGCCTCACGCAGAGAGGACGCCCGTTTCTTATACAGATCGTCATTTTTCCCGAGCAGGGAAGCGATCCGGGCGGCAGCTTCCAGTTCCCGCAGCATGAGCGCATTTAGAAAAAAAGCCGCCGTGCTGCGTTCCGGACGAAAATAGACGGCCGGATCGTTGTCGATTCCGATCGCCGTATCATCGCACCAGACAAACAATCCGGATTCTTCGTGAAGCTGGTTGAGAAGATAATGGGAGAGATAGACCTCAGCCGCATCCCAACTGCCGGGCAACCACTCGGGGATTCGTCCCCCTCGCTCCGAAATCAGCGTTTCCAGGTGTTGAAAAAAAGTGGGTTTATGACTGTTCGAGCGGGTGGGATCGGCTGGTCTGATGGCTCCCGCATTCATTTCGGGATGCAGGCAAATGGGCATCCACCCACCCGGGGCCATATGATCCAGAAAGTTCCGCAGACACCCGTCCTCTGCCACCTCGAGTTCCTTTTGCGGCACCAGCCCCGGCTCCAGTTTGAGCGCGTGCCGCAGGGCAATGTTCACAAACCAGCAGTCCCAATCCCAGAGCGAGTTGGCGTAACACGAAACGGAAGGGGTGAGGTAAGGAAATTTGAGAATCCCCGACGCCGGGTGAATCAAGTTCGGCAATTGCGACAAGACAAAGGATTTGAGCTGCCGCGCCGCACGGCCGTGCACGTCCGAAAGTTCGTCATTCTGAATCGGCGGGCTCACTTTGGTTTGAGCTCTAAAAGTCGGCTTTCGCCTCTGGCCAGATCAACGGTCTTGACAACTTCACCGCCTGGAAAAGTTTTCCCGGCCGGGGCTTTGATGCGAAGAACGCCATCCCTCACGGCATAAACGTAGAGCAAGCGATCCGAACATTGAACAACCGCCGGACGGTCCGTGTAAGCCAGGTTCCCCATGAGCCGGTGAATCAGATCGCTCGTCCATCCGATGTCCGCCACCAAGATGTTCCGGTGCCCGCTGACGGTCTTGACAGCCGCGGAAAGCTCCCCAGTCGCGTAGCGGGCAAGAGGCTCCGCTTCCTGATCTGGGATCAGGATTCTTGGCTTGATGAGATTCTTTCCTCCGAATGATAACCCATCGCACGGTCCCACACCTTTTGAACCCAGGCGCCCCTCGTCAACCTCGACGTCAAATCCGGTGGTCGCTTTCACACCGGCAACACCTCCCCCTGCGGGATTCAAATATCCTGGGGCATACTGCCAGATCACGGTCGCCTTTTCTTTGGAAAGTCGCGCTTTCAGTTTGTCCAGTCGCTCCGGCGAAAGCCTCCAGGCGTTGACGAATAGATAGGCCTCACATTGCGGCACGCGCCCTTCCAGGAAATCATCAAGGTAATAGAACCCCACCGGCGCTCCGCAGGCCATCGCGGCATTGCGCAAAACCGGATAAGTTTCCTCGAATCCGGAATAGGACCACTTTTCGTAGAGCCGGCTCTCCTCATCCGCAATCACGGCCAGCGTGGGACGATAGGGCAGGGCGTTGATGCTCCGCAAAGCCTGGCCAAATTCCCCGGTCCAGAGATCCCATGTGGATTGCTCGGAAAACCATCCGGCCCCGATCAGGTCCATCCACCAGGTGGTCGTGCCGTGAAAGGCGGTAAAGGCGAGGTTGCGACGATGCAGGTTGTCGGTCTCCTCCGCGTTCTTCATCGCGCGATGACCCGAATCGCTGACGTCCCAATACCATGCTGGAACCTTGATTCCAGGCATCGTCACATGGGTCTGTGCATCGTCCTCGGTGATGTAAGTGACGCCGTGGAGAGCCAGGGAGTCCACCGCACCCATGGGAGCACCCACTCCGCCGGTCAACCGTTCCGTGTAAGGCCAGTAGGAAACCGGCCCGCCCAGAAACTGGACGGTGCCCTCCTTCAGCAATTCCCGAGCCTTCAGATGCCCGCTCATACTGCCGAGAAGCTCAAAGATGTAGCCGTAAAATGTGATGATTGGTTTGGAAGTTTCCTTCCGCACGACTTCGGAAAGTTCGCGAATCCACCGGACATTGAGATCCGAGACATATTCGGAATAGTCCACCCAATCCTGTTCCTCCGGCAAGCTGTAGAAAGAGATGATGGGCTGATCCGATGGAAGCGGGTGCATGGGAAACCTCCCCTCGGAATCAACCGGAATTCCCGCCGCATCCCGCCGAATCCCCGGCTTGCCCCATGCTGCGGCGAAAGCCTCATCCGACGCATAGCGCTTGCCGAGCCATTCACGGAACCCATCGCGGGACACCGCGGAATAGTCGGCCCCCTGCTTGCGGTAATTCCAGGGAATCCACTCGCCCGTTTCGAGGCCGGCAAGGTAGTAGGCCCAGACACGATCGGCATTCGGTCCTGCCTCGATATGCCGGACCAAGGAGCCCAGCGCCGTTTTGGTGTGGACGAGAAAATCCGGGGAGGAGGGGGAAACCTGTCCCGACCGCTCCCCCTTGCTGTTCACCACCGCTCCGGCTTTGATCCACTCAGCGAGACCGACAGGCGGCTCGAAGAGCAGCCGCGGCGCGACGGAGACGCCGGGGTTCTCATTCCGATACCGGGCAAAATCCTGATCCACAGCCTCCCAATTTGAAACCTCCGCATTCCAGGGAATTCCACTCAACTGAAAGACGAACCGCTTGATTCCGGAATCTTCGGCAAGGCGAAACTGAGGCGCGAAGGTAAACCGGTTGTCCGTCAGCGCCGTGTTCTGAAAAAACATGAGAAACCCGGAGTCCCGCGCTTGCGCCGCAGGCTTGGGTTTTTCCGGTTCTGGAAATCCAGAGCCTGGATCACCGATCACCCATCCGCTCATTGACACGACAAAACCCGAAACAAGGAGGAGAACACGCATGGGGTGATCTTTATACGGAGGGTGGGGGAGATCAAGAAATAAATGACATCGGTGTCATAAGTTTGTTGACAAAACAGAGGTGCCGCTTACAAATGGACCGCATGTTTCTTCCAGCTGGCACATCCCTGGCGGCGCCCAGGCTTTTGTCTATCTCGGCCATTTTGATCTCGGCTTCAGGGCTGGCGACCGCTCAGTCAGCCTCGCCGAGCGGTCGCTTTCTGGACGAGGTGGAGGAAGAGGCGCGCAACAAATCCACCCTGCCCGGCGACCATGCCGTGGAGGAGGAAAGGCTGGAGACCATTTTCGTCACCAATCCCGCACGGGCTGATCAGTTCAAACTCCTTCTATGAGAAAATACAAAATCGCCGGAATCAATTTTGACCACATGCACATGGGCGACCTGCTGCGTCAGGTCCACGAATGCCCCTACGCCGAGATCATCGGAATTAGTGACGAACAGCCTGCCCGAATGACCGGGGCCATCGCGAATTTCGGAATTCCGGAGAATCGGGTCTTCACCGACTTCCGCAAGTGCCTCGAACAAACAAAGCCCGACCTTGTTGTGCTCTGCCCCGCGACAGCCCACCATGCCAAATGGGTCAAGCTCGTCGCCCCGTTCTGTGCTCACATTCTCGTCGAGAAACCTTTCGCGGCCACACTCGCACAGGCCGACACCATGATTGCCGCCGTCGCAGCGACAGAAAAGCAACTCATCATCAATTGGCCGCTCCGCTGGTATCCCCCCCACGTCACCGCTAAGCGCCTGGTGGACGAAGGTCGCATCGGCAAGGTCATCGAGGTCCATTACTACGACGGTAATCGTGGCCCGATCCGGCACACGGCTGACAAGATTGAGATCTTGGCGACTGCTGCCCGTAAGGCAAAAAGTTGGTTCTACCAAAAATCCGCCGGGGGCGGGTCCCTGCTCGATTATCTTGGTTACGGAACCACACTCGGCACTTGGTTCATGAACGGCCGCGCGCCCATCGAAATTACCGCCGCCGTCGATCATCCCAAGGGGCTCGAAGTGGACGAACACAGCATCGTCATTGCCCGGTATGAAACCGGTCTTTCGAAGTTTGAAACGCGCTGGGGCACCTTCACCGATCCGTGGCACCTTCAGCCCCAGCCCAAGTGCGGATTCGTCCTGGTCGGCACCAAGGGCACAATCGCCACGTATGACTACGAATCGACCATTCGCATCCAGACCGGCGACTGCCCGGAGGGAAGAGCCGTTCCTGTGGACGTGATCAAATCCCCCGATCACGCGCCGATTCCCCACGTTGTCCACCGCCTCACACGGGGCCTCAAGATTGACGGGCCCCTCTCGCCCAAAATCTCCCGCATCGGCCAGCAGATTGTGGACACAGCGATCAAAAGCGCCCGCCTCGGCCGAACCGTGAAACTCAAAAAGTAAACTGCCATGTCCGATAACTACGCCCTCAAAGCAGGTGACGACTCGACCATCGCTGCTCCCGCACTGCTCTACCAGCCGCCAATGCCGAAATCCTTCCATTCGGAAATCGGCCTGATCGGCTGCGGCGGCATCACCGAGCACCACCTCAAAGCCTACCGCGACGCCGGCTGGGACGTCGTCGCCCTCTACGACCTCAACCCCGCCGCAGCCGAGAAGCGCCGTGCCGAATTCTACCCCGATGCAAAGGTCTGCACCTCCCCGACCGAACTCCTCGCCACCCCTGGCCTCAACGTCGTGGACATCGCGACGCATCCCGCTGTGCGTGGTCCGCTCATTGAACAGGCCATCGCAGCCGGCAAACACGTCCTCTCTCAAAAACCCTTCGTCCTCGACCTCGCCGAAGGCCAACGCCTCGTCGCGCTCGCCGCCAAGGCCGGAGTGAAACTCGCCGTCAACCAGAACGGTCGCTGGGCCCCCTACTTCTCCTACATCCGCCAGGCCACCCGCACCGGCCTCATCGGCGAGGTGAGCTCCGTGGATATGGCCCTCAACTGGGACCACACTTGGACGGCCGGCACCGAGTTTGAGAAAATCCACCACCTTGTTCTCTACGACTTTGCCATTCACTGGATCGATGCTGCCTGCACTTTCTTCGGCGGCAGCCCGGCCGAATCGGTCTATGCCTCCCTCGCGCAAGCGCCCGGCCAGCCCATCAAGCCACCCCTCGTCGCCTCCGTCATCGCCACTTTCCCGCGAGGCATGGCAACCCTGTCCTTCAACGGCTGCAGCCGCTTCGCCCCGCTCGAACACTGCAGCGTGGTTGGTTCCGCAGGCACGATTCAAGGTGCCGGGGCGATCTGCGGCATCAAGTCACTCGACCTCACCACTGCCGCCGGCACCGCCCGCGCCGAATTGACCGGCGCCTGGTTCCCCGACGGCTTCCGTGGCACCATGGGCGAGCTCCTCTGCGCCATCGAAGAAAACCGCGAACCCGAGAACGGAGCCGCCGCCAACCTCAACAGCCTCGCCGTCTGCTTCGCCGCCATGAAATCCGCCGACGAAGCTCGCGTCGTGTCCCTCGCCTGAAAGAATACCGCTCAAAATCGGTTCAAACCCGTAAAATGGCCTTCCTCCGCCTCCCCGGAGGGGGGGAGCCATAGCTGTCCCTCTCCTCCCACACCCTCGCGCGTCCCACACCACCGCGCGTCCAAAAACCCGTCTCCGCCTTTTGCATCGATTTCAACTGCGATAAGTCCGAATAGCTTCGCCTCTCCTGGCCTCTACGCAGCCGCCAATCCAGCGGAACAGTTCGCCTTGTATCGAGGTGCCATCCGCGACCAGAACGTCCTGCAGATCGCGCTGGACCCCATGGGCAGCTTTCACCCTGAATGTTCGCCACTAGCGCCTGGCTGGCAGTGCCTCGAGCTTCACCTCCCAGCTTCTGAGCTTCCCGAAAACAAGACTCTCCGCGTTCGTCCAGCGCGAGGGCAAACACGGAACAATCACCCTCCAGAACGAAGCCTCGCGGCTGGCGGTCAACGTAATCATCGAGGGATTTCCCCTGAATTACGGAAACTGCCTCGCCGATAATAAATCTTGTCTTTACCCGGGAGAGAAACAAACCGTTGGCTTCGACCTCGCGTCTTCGGACGAATCGCTGGGTGAATTACACATACGCGCCTGGAATGCGGAAAGGCTCTCCTCCATCCCTCGAAATCCATGACTGAAATACAAAAACGCGTGACATCGGTGTCATTTCATGTTGGCATGGCAATAACCTGCTGATTTAGTAACCCCATGCTCCACACTCCCGTGACTAAACACCCATCGGTCATCCTGACTTTCAGAATTGCGTGCATTTTATTCACCGCATCTTGGCTGCAAGCCGCAAGCGCACAGTCCGAACCGATTGCGCAGGATCCATTGGACTATTCCTCCGGTGGCTTAAAAGGGCAGACTGGAGGCTCGGGCTGGAAGGAGCCATGGGGCGTGAATCCAGATACGGCATTTGACACCACTGAGAACGGCATCATGCCCACGACAGAAGAGGGCGCCTATAATCAGGGGACCCGAACTCTCAGTTCTCCGACGCCAGACGCTGGTGCGATCTACTTTTCCATAGAGATTCAAACAAGCGATATGAAGGGTCAGTATCACACTGCTTTTCAGCTTCATCAGTCAATCCAGGGAGAGGCTGAGCGTTCCGCATCAATCGGAATTCAGAACGGCCGGGTTTATGTAGGGGCCGGTCTGCTCGGATTCCCGGAAGGAGAAATCGAGGATGTGGGGAGCTCGGGCACATTTATTCTTGTTGGAAAGATCGAGTTTACCAGTGATTCAAAGTCGAATCTTAGCGTTTGGGTAAATCCGCATGATGAGTCCGACCACGCGACGATGAAGACATTCCCCAATGTGGGACTCGCAAACATGCCCTTCGTGCTGGTGGAGCTTGATGCGGTAAAGTTGGCCGGCGCATCGGGGGACATCACCTTCCGAAACTTGGTCGTTTCTACTGAATGGCCCGTGCCGCTCAAAAAATGATCATCCGCCATGGGATGGCTGTGAACCGCGAACAATTCATCGACAAAGAAACACCAACAAAAAGAGATTACACCATGACAACCATACCCACCTCAAAACGCATCATCACACTTGGCCCGGTGGTGGTCAGACGATCGGGAATCCCTCTGCTGGCGCTGTTTTTTATGGCCGGTCTTTTGCAGGCACGTGCGGCTGACGACGCTGCGAAGGCGGGTGTCGCCATCCCGCTGCCGCAGCAGCAGGTCACGGCGGCGCCACAGCCTGCAGGGGATGACTCGCCGAAGGCCGACCCAGCCGCCGTCGCCAAATGGCAGGCCATGCGCTTCGGGATGTTCATTCACTGGGGGCCGGTGAGTTTGACCGGGCACGAAATCGGCTGGTCGCGCGGCAACCCGACGCCCATCGAGGAATATGACAACCTCTACAAGCAATTCAACCCGACGAATTTCAATGCCGACGAGTGGGTGAGCATCGCCAAGGCCGCCGGCATGAAATACATCGTGCTCACGACGAAGCATATGGACGGATTTTGTCTCTGGGACACGAAGCTGACGGATTACAACATCATGAACACGCCGTTCAAGCGCGACGTGGTGAAGGAACTGGCCGCCGCGTGCAAACAACAGGGCATCGAGTTCGGTGCTTATTATTGCGTGCCCGACTGGTATAATAAATACTGGCCGACGACTAGAGAACAGGGTCAGTGGGGGCATGCCAACGTGACCCGAGAGAATTACGACCTCGACGCTTACGAAAAATATCTTCAGGGCCAGATCACCGAGCTGATCAAGAATTACGGCCCGCTGCTCACCATCTGGAACGACGCAGGGCACCCGAATGATTTAACCGCGTATGGCGACAAGCGCGGCAGGGCCACCATCAAGCTGGTCCGCTCGCTCCAGCCTGATATTCTCATCAATAACCGCACCGGCGCCGGCGGTGATTACGGCACGCCGGAGCAGCAAATCGGCGGGTTCGACATGGACCATCCGTGGGAGTCCTGCATGACGGTTTCCGGGCACGACCAGTGGGCCTGGGGCGGCCCAGGCGACGGCGTGAAATCCACCGCGACATGCCTGAAAATGCTCATCAGCGCGGCCGGCGGCGATGGCAATGTCCTGCTCAACGTCGGCCCCCGCCCGGACGGCATGATTGATCCGGCCCAGGCGAACTTGCTGAAGGAAGTCGGCGCGTGGCTCGCGAAATACGGCGAGAGCATTTACGGCACCCGTGGTGGCCCCGTCAAGCCGGGCCAATGGGGCGTCAGCACCCGCAAAGGCAACCGCATTTACCTTCACGTCTTCAAGTTTGACGGCGACACGCTGACCCTGCCCGCCATCCCGGCCAAGATTACGGCGGCCCGCGTGCTGACCGGCGGTTCAGTGGCATTCAAGCAGACCGACCTTGGTATCACGCTCACCGTCCCGGTCGCCAGCCATGACGAAGTGGACACGCTGATTGCGCTCGACATGGACCAGCCCGCGATGGGGATTGCGCCTTTGAATGTGCCATCTGGTTCGATTGCATTTGGTGCGGGGGCCACCGCCTCGAACATCTACGGCAATCAAGCTTCGGAATATGGCCCGCAGGCGGCGTTTGACGATGATTCTGGAACGCGCTGGGCCACGGACGGCGGCACGAAGCAATGCTGGATCGCCGTTGACCTCGGAAAGCCGCAAGTCGTCCAGAGCATTCGCATCAAGGAGTCTTTCGGCCCGCGGGTGCAGAAGTTCGAGTTCCAATATCGTGCCGGCGATGAGTGGAAAACCATCTTCACCGGCACAACGCTCGGAGAGAAATTCGAGCGAAGTTTCCCCGCTGTCACGGCCCGGGAATTCCGCCTGAACATCCTCGACGCGACCGACGGGCCAACGATTTCGGAGATTGAAGTGTTCAGCACCGCCAACAAGCCGTCATAGGCCGTCGATGACCGGCAGAAAGCATGCTGAGGGGAGTTTCGTTTGTTAAATGAACTGCGAACCTCTAGAAAATTGTTTGAGAGCGCCTTGTGAAGGTTTCACTCTTGTTGAACTTTTGGTTGTGGTGGCAATCACCGGAATCCTCATGGCCTTGGCTTTTCCATTTTTTTCCGGGGCGAGAACCAGTGCAAAGAACGCGCAATGCATTGCGAATCTGAGGCATCTCCATCAAGTCATGTCTCTCTATGTGACAGAACACGAAGGTAGCTACCCCATTAGTTGGTGCGGTCCGAATGGGGCTGGCACATGGGAGGAGGCCCCGGCAAACACAGAGACGAACAGCTTCCCGCCGACGTCGAGTGGGTTGGCAGTGCGTTGGCCAAGTGGCCGGACTGGTTGGTCAACCACGAGCCGCGCCCGTCCAAAGACCGCGTGACTTTCACCACCTGGCGCCACTGGCGCAAGGATGACGCGCTCAAGCCGTCCGGCCTGATAGGTCCCGGGCTTCTGCGCTACGGCACGATCACGCCCTTGAAGAGTGAATCCCAATAGTCGGCGGGAGATTCCCATCGCACGACCTCTGCCTTTTCGGGATAGGTTTCGTGAATCGCGCGCCGGCCATGACCCAGATGGGCCATCGCTTCTCGCAAGGGCATACTGACATCGGTGTCGAAAAAGTTTGACAGAACCGGGAACTGCTGGTTGGCTGTTTGCATGACGCTTCCCCTCATTCACCGGCATCGGTCCATGGGCATCGCCTTCATTTTGCTCACCGCATCATGGCTGCACACTGTCTGCGCGCAGTCCGAGCCACTCGCGGAAGATCCGCTTACCTATTCCTCTGGTGATCTGAAAGGTCAGAATGGGGGCTCGGGCTGGAAGGAGGGGTGGGAAAGTCGCGAGGGAACTTTTTCAGCGACTGGCGAGGGAGTCAAAGTCGACCGGGATCAACTCGCGGCCAAGGATGACAAATCGGCGAATGCGACCCGCCGCTTTGCATTGCCGACACCGGATGTCAACCGGATCTATTTTTCCGTGGAGATCCAAACCAGCGATATGACGGGCCAGTATTTTGCCGCTTTGGTGCTTCATCAAAAGGATCTTCAGGGGGCCGTGGGTGTTGGAATCATGAACGGGAAGGCGTCGGGATGGGGAGGCACATTGGAAGCCACGGCCGGGCTCTTTGAAACCATCGCTCCCTCGGGAACGTATCTTCTTGTGGGAAGGGTTGACTTTGAAAACGACTCGACATCCTCGCTGACCGTCTGGGTGAATCCGGAAGACGAGTCGAGCCAGAGTTCCATGAGGACGTTCGACACGATCGGGCTGGAAAGATTGCCGTTCGTGCTTGCCGAGCTTTTTGTCGCAAATCTGGAGGGTGCCGGCGACGTGACTTTTCGCCATTTGATCGTTTCTACAGAGTGGCCGGTCCCGCCGGCCAAATGACACAGGCGGGAGGATACAGACACCAACACGCGTCGTGATCTCAGCCCGCAAAGCCCATTCCGCCCTCGAAATGCCCAACAATACCCGATGAAACCCCCGATGAGAACCCAGCAATACCCGATGAAACTCCCGATGAGAACGGTTGTGCTTACCGCGATCCTGATGTGCGGAAGCATTTGCTGCGGGAACGAGGCAGACCCGCTGAGCAAGGACTTTATCCATCCCCCGGATTCCGCGCGGCCGGGGGTTTATTGGTATTTCATGAATGGCAACATGAGCCGTGAAGGCATCACGGCTGACTTGGAAGCCATGAAGCGGGCAGGGATCGGGAGCGTGCTCTTTCTGGAAGTGGATTGGAAGATTCCGGCGGGTCCAGTGCGGTTCGGCACAGCCCAGTGGAGTGAGATGTTTCAACACGCCGTCAACGAGGCGACCCGACTGGGGCTGGAACTTCGAGTCACGAACGGCCCTGGATATTCGACCAGCGGGGGCCCCTGGATCCAGCCCAGTCAGGCGATGCAAAAGCTTGTCTACACGGAGACTGTGGTCGAGGGGCCACAGCAGTTCGAGGCATTGCTGCCGCAGCCGCCAACCAAACTGGATTACTATCGGGACACCGCGGTGCTCGCCTTTCCCACCCCGCTCGCAGATGCCGATCCGCAGAAGAAAGTTCGCATCAAACAGCTTGAAGGCAAAACAGGACTCGTCCGGGAATGGGTCGCCGCTCCGGCGCAACACGAAGCCGTCCCCGGCGATGCGAGCATCCCCCGGGACAAGACCGTCGATCTGACGGCAAACATCGGAAAGGATGGGAAGCTGCGGTGGGACGTGCCTGCGGGAAAGTGGACCATCTTGCGCATCGGCCACACCCCGACCGGGACGACCAATCGCCCGTCGGTGGAGGGAGGGTTGGGGCTGTGTATCGATTTTCTGGACAGGGCCGCGTTGGACACCCACTTCAGGGAATATTTTGCGAAACGCATGGCGGAAGCCGGTTCAGCTGTGGGTAAGACGATGACCTTCGCACATATTGATAGTTGGGAAGAGGGCACCCAAAACTGGACGCCAAAAATGTTCGAAGAGTTTCAGAAACGTCGGGGTTACGATCTCAAACCTCTGTTGCCCGTTCTGGCTGGCTATGTCGTTGAAAGCCCGGAGCTGTCCGAACGGTTTTTGTGGGATTTCCGGACAACCCTCGCAGATTTGTTCTACGAAAACTATGCCGGGCATCTTCATGAACTGGCCCAACAGGCAGGACTGAAACTTTCCATCGAAGCCTACGGGACTGGACTTTTCGACGAGATATCCTATGCGGGCAGGGCCGATGTGCCCATGGCGGAGTTTTGGACCAGCGGGGACTCCCTTTACTTCATCAAGCCGATGACCTCCGCCGCTCATACCTACGGCAAGAAATGCGTCGCCGCCGAGTCCTTTACTTCCGAGCCGTCCAGCGATCGCTGGACGAGCCATCCATTCTCCCTCAAATCCCTGGGGGATCTCGCCTTCGCAGCAGGCGTTAATCAATTCTTCTTTCACACGTTCACGCACCAGCCCTGGCTCGACCGGAAACCCGGTATGACCATGATGTGGTGTGGCGTTCACTACGAGCGCACCCAGACCTGGTGGGAGCAAACGCGCCCCTGGCACGAATACCTTACCCGGTGCAACCACATGCTCCAACAAGGGCTTTTTGTCGCGGACGTCTGCTACCTTCAGGCCGAGGGGACCCCCAACGGATGGGCGTTTCCATTTCATACAGCCGATCTGCCGTATCAGTTTGATGCCGTCACTGCTGAAGTCGTGCTGAATCGAATGTCGGTTCGCGATGGACGCCTGACGCTGCCGGACGGAATGAATTACCGGCTCATGGTCTTGCCGCCCTACGAAACAATGACGCCCTCCCTGCTGCGCAAGATTAAAGGATTGGTTGAAGCCGGCGCCACAGTGATTGGGCAGCGACCGGTCAAGTCGCCCAGCCTGACAGGTTATCCAAAATGCGACGAGGAAGTCCAAAGCCTCGCGGCCGAACTCTGGGGGGATTGCGACGGGACAAAGGTCACCGAGCACCCATACGGAAAAGGCCGGATCCTTTCCGGGATCACTCCCGAGGTGGCCCTTGCCCAAATGGGGGTGCCGCCAGATCTTCGCTGCGGGCCACAGGGCACGGCATTACCCTTGCGTTACATCCACCGAAACTTGGGCGAAACAGAAATCTATTTTCTGGCCAATACCAGCCAGCAAGCCCAGGACATTCCGTGCATCTTCCGTGTGCAGGGGAAGCGTCCGGAATTCTGGCGGCCGGACACAGGGCGGATTGAACCAGCACCGATCTACAGCCCTGTCGATGGCGGGACGCAGATCCCGCTCTACTTCGACCCGGGCGAATCCCTCTTTGTGGTGTTTCGTCCGGACAGCACCCCGGACAAGCTGCAGGTCGTCTCGCTGGAGCGGGATGGGAAAAGCGTTATTCCGGCACCCTCACACGAGCAAAAAATTGTGATTCAGAAAGCGACCTATAACCGCGAAATCCTTTCCAGTCGGGTCATCGAGAGTGCGGATGTTACGGAGAAACTCCAGGAGAGAGTGGATCGTGGAGAACGCTCGTTTTTGGTCAGATCATTGGCTCCGGGCAGTATTACGGATATCGACCTGTGGGGCAGACTGAAAACCTTGAAGGTGGATTACTCCATCAACGGCACACCCCTTTCCGCTGTCGGCTTGGATCACGAAATCGTCAGCCTCTCTGACACGACGGCGAGGGACGCAGACTTGAGCTACGGTTCGGATCAACGCCTGTTTCTTGAAGCCAGAAAACCCGGCCTTTACGAAGCAAAAACGGCAGGCGGAGTCAGCCGCCGGGTGGAGGTTCCTGCATTGCCCCTTCCGCTGGAAGTCTCCGGGCCATGGGATCTGCGATTCCCCGCCGGATGGGGTGCCCCGGATTCTGTCATCTTGGATAAACTGATCTCCTGGCACCAGCACCCGAATGCGGGGATCCAGTATTTTTCCGGGTCGGCAACCTATGCGAAGACACTTCAAATTCCGCCGGACCGGCTCGCCAAGGATCAGCGTCTTTACTTGGACCTCGGAAACGTGCGGGTGATCGCCGAAGTCCGGCTCAACGGAAAGGACCTCGGCATTCTCTGGAAGCCGCCGTTCCGCGTGGACATCACCGATGCGGCCAAAGCCGGTGACAATACGCTTGAAGTCAAGGTGACCAACCTCTGGGTCAACCGCTTGATCGGCGACGAACAACTGCCCGAAGACAGCCATCGGCTCCCGGACGGAGACAACCCTCGATATCCCGGGGGAAGTCTTGTCGAGTGGCCCAAGTGGCTCTTGGAAGGCAAACCCAGCCCGACCGGACGCCTGACCTTCTCCACCTGGCGCCTCTGGTTTAAAGACTCGCCCTTGCTGGAGTCCGGCCTTCTCGGCCCGGTCACTCTTCACACGACGGCGCGCGTGAACCTGCCATGATTCCAATGAGTTCCCCCCGGGCAAACAGAGACGGCGATTGCTGCAGCAAGACCTGTTTGAGAAAGGGAAGGTTCATGCCACCAATCGCCCGCACCCACCTCCCTGAGGCAGCTCGCCGAAATCATGGTGGGTTTACCTTGGTGGAACTGATTTCGGTGCTGGCCATCGTATTGATTTTGGCGGCACTGGCTCTCCCCGCCTTGTCGGAACTGAAATCCCGCGGCGATGCAGTCACCTGCCTCTCCAATCTCAGAAGAATTCATTCGCTGATCTACCGGTATGCCACTGATCACGATGGCTATTATCCAAAGATCAACTACAGCGGCGTTTATGATCCGGCGATTTATGAGGGAACCTGGGAGGAGGCGATCGCAAATGTGGATTTTGGAAAAGACAAGGCGAACGCTCTTTTCAATCCCTGGGGCCCCATCTACGACCAGAAAGGCTACTATTGCCCGGCCAGAAAACCGGGAACCACGATTGCTCAAAAAATCACCTACGGCATGAACTTTTTTATCGGGCAACGGGAATGGGATCGCTACACCCCGCTGAAGACGGTTCAGATCGCCCGAATGAGTTCCACGATTCTCGTTGGCGAAACCCTCCTGGGCAACGTAATCATCAACCCATTCTTCCAGGAGGGATCACCCGGCGGTCTGGCCGACCGCCACCATGGCCGTTGCCACATGGTTTTCTGTGACGGACATGTCGAATCAGTCACGAAAACCGAAGCGCTTTCCAGATGGCCAAACTGGAACTCCTTCGATCCTTTGGTAGAAAACTGACATCGTTGTCTTTTTTTTGTTGACAGATTCCCACATTGATTGCAAATTGCCCCTGTTATGAAAAATTCCCTATTCCCCTTCATCACAAACCACAGAAGATTCCTCCTGGCTGCGCTTCTCGGCTTGGCCGGGTTGAGTTCTGCATATTCAAAAAATTACAGCTGGACTTCAAACGCCTCCGCGTATGATTGGGCAAATGGTGATGCATGGTCGCCAAGCGGAGGACCTCCCGGGGCATCCGACGGCGTGATTAATCCGACCCAATTCGGACCTGCCTCGCTTTATTCAGCCAACCAGACCATCGGCAGGATGTATCTAGACAATCTGGCAAGCAACTGGCAGATTGATGCGACCTTCGTGGGTGAGCGCACTTTGACGATAAATGAGTATATCATCAAAGCAGGCGCGGGTGCTCTTATATTTCAAAATGGAGGTCCCACGCAAAAGCTCAATGTAGCAGTTGGTGGACCCATGACCTTTTATTCAGGCGTTAATTTCGGTTATTATAACAACGAAATCAACTCGCTTACCGTTGCCGGGTTGACGACTTTCGGCGGCGGCATTCACAGCACGCGCGGGAACCGCGATAACATCCAATTCAACGGCGGACTCGACCTGAAAGCGGGGGCAATCCTTTTTTCGGGTAATCTAGGAGGCGCCACCAACCTTGGCTTTACGACGAAGTCGCTCAAGGGGGAAGCGGATACAATTGTGGAGGGAAGTTACGGTGGTTCGGGCACCTCAACAGTCGTGATTAACGGGAACGACGGAGCCACCACCACTTTCGCCGGGAGCGTAAAAGACTACCATGCCGGGAGCAACGGGACCTCAGTCGTCTCGATCATTAAAAGTGGAAACAGCACCCAGGTATTCAGCGGCGCGAACACCTATACCGGTGGGACGGCCGTGAACGCGGGAACACTCCTCATAAACGGCAATGACAGTGGATCCACCGGCGCTGTCACGGTCGCCTCCGGGGCCACCCTCGGCGGCAACGGCACGATCGGCGGCGCGACGACGGTCAACGGCAACCTCAGCCCCGGCAACAGCCCGGGGCTCCTGACCTTCGGCAGCACATTGACGCTTAATGGCACGACGACCATGGAGATTAGCGGGGCCGGTCGCGGGACGACCTACGATGCGGTCAACGTGACCGGGTTGCTGACCTACGGCGGAAATCTGACACTGACAATCGCGAGCCCGATCGGAGACGCGACCTACGATCTCTTCGGGGGAGCTTCTGCGGGAGCCCTGACCCAGACCTTGAACTTCGCTGGCATCACCTTCGCCGGCGGCGGAGCCTACTCTGGAACTTGGACGTATAACGGGACAAGCAGCCTCTGGACAGCCTATTCAGGCGGTCAGAACTTCAGCTTCGACAAAGCCACCGGCGACCTGATCGTCGCCGTCCCCGAGCCCGCCACCTGGGCGCTCCTGGCCTTCAGCCTGACGACCGTGATGGTGCTCCGCCGCCGCCATCGAAAAGCGATGGAAGCAAATATCATGTGAATTTGGCGTGCCTCTTGGGGGGCGTGCCATTTTTGGGGGGAAACCGGCGGTCGTTTTCATGCCGCCGGTTTCGCAAGCGCCCCGCCGGTTCTTGGGGGTTCCGGCGGGGTCATTTTTTCATCGTTTATGATAATACAACATCGCGCTATTGTGATCGCCGTCTTGGTGGCCACCGCATTTCTTCCCGCGATCGGTGCCATGCACAAACCCCCACGCTGAAAGTCGGTCGCCCGATGGGAGCTTGCTCAAGGAGGTTTCCGCAGCGAATGCCCGGGTCAAAACTAACTGACTTTCCTGCCTTGTGACTAACCCCACTTCGCGGACTGGAGGGGTCGGATGGCTGTAAAACCGCTATTTTGCGATATCGACATCAAAAGGTCGGCACTACAGCCGGGCTTGATTTGAGGTTATTTGTGGCGAGTGGATTTTTGGCGGTGCTTGCTCG
>JAPLTF010000104.1 GCA_026398275.1 Verrucomicrobiota bacterium | reverse complement strand
GCGCGAGGGCAGCCAGTTGCCCTCCAAGAATGGCCGGATCAGCAATCTGAAGATTCCCCGCCACAATTACACCACCCTCATCGTGGCCAAGCCGGGACTGCACACGCCGCTGGCGTCCGGCCTCGGCCAGGCCTTGCTGCCCGATGCCGACAAGCGCATCAAGGATCTGAGCGATGACTTCACGACCTTGCGGGCGGATTGGGAGAAGAAGACGTCCCCGGACTTCGATAAAATCACTACCAGGGCGGGGGAGAGCCATGGTGTGCCGGCCGTCCCGTTTGTCAGTGAAGCCGGAGTCCTGCGGGTGCGAACCAGTTCGGGCCTCGTCGCGCGGCTGCAGCGTCCGTTCGGCCAGGACAACGTGTCCGTGCAGGTGAAATTGCGCGAGCCCATCGGACACTACCAGGGGGGGTTCTCCCCCGGCCTGCATCTGGACTGGAAGGATGGCCGCAGCATCTCAATCACCGGATGGAACAGCCAGAACCAGAGTGACAATCTGGTGTGCTCTGGCGAAGCCAATGGCGCGTCGGTGTTTCAGGTGCCTGGTCCGAAGATGGAGCGCATCACCTGGGTCAAGATTGCCCTGCGGCCGGACACGATCGAATTCTCCGCGAGCACCGACGGCCAGAGCTGGACGTTGATTCACTCTCAGCCGCGGAAGGGCTTCGAAGGCGCACCCGACATCCTCGCGCTCGGCCATGGGCACGAGAAGGACGGTCCGCCGGAACCTTACATGTTCGACAGCTTCTTCAGCGAGTTAATCACCGCCGGATTGCCCGCAGACAAATGAGATCCGCAAAATAGTGCTGTGGCTCGTCCAACCGCATGAAAAACACGGACATCGTCAACGAGGACTATCGTGCCAGTCCGGAGCTGGCCGCCTACTACGCCGATCGCAAATTGATGTGGCGGAACGTGATTTTCATTGGCATCTGCAATCTTGGATGGGGTTTTGCGTTCACAATTACGGGTCCACTGATCGTCCTGAAACTGCTGGACCTGGGAATCGGCGCGAATATCCAGGGCACCATCAGCTCGTTCAACGGATGGGCACTCAGCTTTCTGGTCATGTGGTTCAGCTGGATGAGCGACCACACGCACACCCGGATCGGCCGTCGCAAGCCCTACCTGTTTGCGGCCGCCCCTTTCATCATCATTCCGATGGTCATTTTCCCATTCTTCGCCGAACCCGGCTGGGTGTGGTTCCTGATCGTCCTGCAAGTGATCTCCATGATTGCCATGGACATGAAGGCCAGCACATTCCCGCTGTTGAACATTGACTGCGTGTCGCGGGACATGCTGGCCCGCGCGAATTCGGTTCTGACCATTGCCGGCGGGGTCATGGGCTTTCTCTCGATGCGGTATGTTGGCGACATGATCAAAGTCTCGGAGTTTCTGCCCTATCTTGTTGGCGCAGGGGTGATGACGGCGACGACGGCGGTGGCGTTCCTCATCAAAGAACCAAACATCGTCCACCCGGCGACCGAGAGTTTTAAGCCATGGTCCACTTTCCAGGTGGCAGCGCGCGCCGACAAACGCATTTTCCTGCTGATCATCGGCGTGGCCATGGTCAGCGGATTTATGACCATGCAATTCCAGTGGCTCTGGTTTTGGTCCAAAGAGACTTTGCAACTCGAAAGGGGGGATGTTTTCAGCGCGCTCTCGTGGGCCAGCCTCGTGAATATTGTTCTGGCTTATCCGGTTGGTTGGCTCATTGACCGATGGGGTGGTCTCCGCGTGGTGATGGTTTACTGGGTCGGACAGGTGGCCTGTTTTGCCTGGGCGATGAATGTGCACGACAAGATGGGGCTCATCGTCCTCTCGCTGGCAACGACCATCATCGCCCCGTTCTTCGGAGCCGCGGACATCATGATCTATAAGACAGCCGCTCCGAAGGATGTGGGCTCGATCACCTCGACCGCTGCGTGCATTCGAAACGGGTATAATGCCACGCTTGTCTTCATTTCCGGATGGGTCATCTACTTCACCGGACAAAATTATCGGGTGACTTTTGTGCTTGGCATCGTGATGAGCACGATCGGGCTGTTGATGTTTTTCATCTACCGCCGCGCGATGCAGAGAGGTGTCGCATTACCGGCCAAAACAGCCTGCGAGACAGGAATAGCGCCAGAACCCGTGAAATGAACGTTCCGACTTCCATACGAATTCCCGAACAGTGAGCACTCAGAGGAAAACGGAAAAAAACGCCCACCTTCCGCCACCCGCGATTTATGCCCATGTTAAGTGGGATGAGGGGGCCCATCTTCTCCGATACGAATACCACGGGCGGACCATCGTGACTATCCGAATACCCGAGGGCAAAAAATTCAATTTTCGTGCCGGGTCCGATGGGCTCATTCAAAGTGCGCCGCTTGTGCAACAAACGTTTTTGTCCTTGGAAACCGACCCTGTTGCCTCCGCGACGGCAACGTTTTTCCTGAATGAACAATCCGTCGTGATGCGCCCGCGCCGCGCCGGTCGCGAGGAGGCAATCGTGGGTTCAGCCGGCAGTTCTCTCGTGTATGGCGTCAATGGACTGTATGATAAACAACTCGACCTGCTGCTTGATTGGCATGGACGGCCTTGGCATTGGCTCGACGGCAGATTGAAGGCTTTGGGCAATGGGCTGTTCTCGGCCATGCTGGAGGTTGAGCTCAGCGAAATCCCATGGATCCTCAATCTGAGGCCGCGATATTATCAGCAGCACCTCGGTTATCGGCATCACCGTCCCTGGATCAGGATGCCCAACCAGAAGGCCGTAGCCGGCTGGTGCTCTTGGGAGGCCTATCGGCGCGACGTGTCGGAGGAACGCATCCTGAAAACTGCCGACTTTCTCGGCAAACACTTTCGCGACTACGGTCTCGAATACGTCCAGTTGGATGATGGCTTTCAACAGCTACCCCTAACGATCGGGCCCAAGCGTACCTTGGCCGACGCATGGCTGGTCCCCAACAAAGAGTTCCCGTCGGGTTTGAAGCATCTTGCCGACACCATCAAAAAGCTCGGCATGCAGCCTGGCATATGGATGAGCGCCGACATCGAAACCATCCAGCCGTCGAGCGACGGTTCGACGTGCCAGTTCATGGACAACGACGGTTCGCCGCTCAAGGCGTTCTGGATGCGCGCCGTGCTCGATTGCAAGCCGCAGACCATTGCACGGCAGATCAAGCCCCTTTACGAGGGAATCCGGAAGCTCGGGTTTACCTATGTCAAGTGCGACCAGATCCGCCACCTGCTCGCCGACGCTTTGCAGGAGGCTGTCCGCCGCGGATTGCTGGCGGAAGAGGAAGCAGTGGAGCGCTTCCGGGAATACATGAAAGCATCCCGCGAGGGATTGGGAGCCGACATTTATTACCTCGCGAGCTGGGGCGTCCTGACCGAGACGATCGGCTGCGCCGACGCATGCCGCATTTCCCAAGATGCGAACCCGCAGTGGTCGGCCATCCGGATGCAGATCATCGAATCCGCCCGCTGGTTCCACTCGCACCGGATCTTGTTTTTGAACGATCCGGACCACGTTTGCGTGCGGACCAAGGCCGAGTGGGCAGCGTCGCTGTTGTCTCTGGTGTCGCTCAGCGGCCAGTTGTTCATGCTCAGCGACCAGATTGACGATTATGATGCCCAGCGGGTCAGGCTCGTTCAAAAATGCCTTCCTCCGCTTACCACTTCGCCCGCCGAGACCGGGCCCGTGGACATGCATTACCCGGCGTTCACCTGGTTGAAACAGCACGGCGCGCAATTCCAAGGGCAACTGGAAAAAACGTGGTGTGAGGTAAGCGACGACGAGGCCCGGATCATCGCGGGATATCACGAGACCATGGACGCCGACCATCCGCTCGGTTCTCTCTGGGCGTTCCATCTTTCAACCTCTGTCGGACAATGGTGCGTCGCCATGCGCATCGGGACATTGCCATTGCGGCAATCCACGCTGTCAGTGCGCCACCTCGGCCTCGATCCCGCAAAAACCTATCTGGCGTTCGATTTTTGGGCGCAAAAGTTCCTCGGAGAAGTCCGGGAGACCATGAAGGCACAGTCACTTGCAGTCGGACATTGCCAGGTGATCGCCTTTCGGGAAAAGCTCGATCACCCACAGTTTCTCGCGTGCTCCCGTCATGTCAGCATGGGAGCCGTTGGGATTCAAAGCCAACATTGGTGCGGCAATACCCTGACAGTGAATGTGGAAGGTGTCGCGGGCAGCACGGAAACCTATTGGATCCATACATCGGACGGACGGAAGTGCATATCGGCGCACATAGATAACGACCCGGCGTCGCCAGTGCTTTCCGGGAACTGTGAAGTCGCGGCGATATCGGTGACTTTCTCCAAGCCGGCCGTTGTCCTTACGCTTGTTTTCTGACCGTATAAAAGCTCCTAACACTCCGAGTCATGCGCCGGGTTTTGGGGGTGGTCGGGCAGTGCAGCATAAATTAGTCTTCCGCTGTGATTGGGTTGCTCAACGATCCAATGCCTTCCACTTCGACCTCGAACACATCGCCAGGCTTGAGCCAAACCGGAGGCTTCCGGGCAAAACCGACTCCCGCCGGCGTGCCGGTCAACAGCACGGTTCCCGGCAGCAGGGTCATGCCTTGCGAAAGGTAGCTGATCAGAAAGGGAATGTTGAAAATCATCAGGGCCGTTGTGGCATCCTGCATCGTCTGTCCATTGAGGCGTCCCTGGACGCGCACATTGGAGGGATCCAGGTCGGTCTCAATCCACGGGCCGAGCGGGCAAAAGGTCTCGAAGGATTTCGCCCGCACCCACTGGCCGTCGTTGCGCTGGCAATCCCGGGCGCTCACATCGTGGGCGCAGGTGTAGCCGAGCACGTAGTCCAAGGCGCGGCTCTCGGGCACATACCGGGCGGTCTTGCCGATCACCAGCGCAAGCTCCGCCTCGAAATCCACATTGCCCGGGGCGACCTTGGGAAGAATAATTGGCTCATCCGGTCCGATCACGGTCGTGGTGGATTTCATGAAGAGGATCGGTGCCTTAGGCAGTTTGTCGCCGCCCTCCTCGACGTGGGCCTTGTAGTTTTGTCCGATGCACAGCACGTTGGGCGGGATGATCGGTGCCAGCAACCGCACCTCGCCGACTGCCATGCTGGTTCGTCCCGGTTTGAGCCCCTGTAGTGGATCTCCCTCGGCCGGGGTGATCCGGTCGCCTTCCAATGTGCCGTAGCTCACCGCGCCAGCTTTGTCTCTGAATCTGACGATTTTCATGGGTCGTTTTTTTGTTAATGCGTTTGACGGGTCTGACCAGGTTGTTTTGTCATGAGATATACAGACAGAAGGACGGGAAATCAGTCATTTGGCAGGATGACGGCTTTGATGTCGGTTCCCTTGGTGTCGAGCATCCTCTCGAAGGCATCCACTGCATCTGACATGGGAAAGACGCTGACCCAGCTTGACGTGTCGACTTTGCCCGCATTCATGAGATCAACGGCTGTTTGGAGCTCGCCCATGGTGGCTGCATAGGTTCCGAAAATCTGGCGTTCCTGCAACGTCACCGCATAGGAGGAGAACGAGATCTTTTCGTCGCCAAGACCGATCCAGACGGCGGCTCCGCCCGGGCGGAGAGCCTCGATCGATTGGGACTTCGTGATGTCCGAACCAACGGCATCGATGACCATGTCGAAACCTTCGCCCGATGTCATTTCGCGGCCGACCGCGGCCGGATCCTCCTTCCGTGGATCAAAAGCGCGCTTTGCGCCCAGAGATCTCGCGGCATTGATACGCATCGGACTGCGGACCGCGACCGACACCTCCGCGTCGAGCATCGTCTGAAACGCCTGCTGCGCCATGAGACCGATCGGGCCGGCCCCGATAACCAGCACGGTTTTGGGTCCCAGATGGCGGGTGAGATTCACCATATGCACGCCGTTGGCGAGCGGCTCTGCCAGGCAGGCGGATGCTGCCGGCAAGGCTTCCGGCCAGGGAATGAGGCACTTCACTGGAACGGCACAATACTGTGCGAATGCCCCGCCGCGGTGCATGCCAAAAATCTGGCGCTGGGCGCACAGATGGGTGTTCCCGCGTTGACAGCGAACACATTCCCCGCACGAAACCACCGAGTTCGACACGAATCGCCGGTGGAGCAAGTCGCCGGAAACGTTTGCCCCAACCGATACAACGGTGCCGCAAAACTCGTGCCCCATGACAAGCGGCGGCTTTCGCCGGGGACTGTGGGCGCGATAGGTTTCCAACTCACTCCCGCAGATTCCGGCTGCGGCAACTTGCAACAGGACGCCGTCCGGGGCCGGTTCCGGCTCCAGCAGGTCGGCCAGGGTGAGGCTGCCATATTCGGGATAGTAGAGGGCTCTCATTTCAGGAAACTGTTTAGGCGACCAGCCACGCGAGCGGATCTTCCACCGCCCGGCCAAGCGTTTCGAAGAACCGGGCTGCGGGTGCTCCATCCACAACTCGGTGGTCGAATGTCAGGCTGAGCCACATGCGGTCTCTGAGAACGACCGCTTCGTTCACGGCGACCGGTTCGCGGACGATGCGGCCGATCCCAAGCACGGCGCACTCGGGGTGGTTGATGATCGGCGTGAACAGGTCCACGCCCATGCCGCCGAGACTGGATATCGTGAACGTGCCCCCACGCAATTCCTCTGCCGACAGCCGCCGTTGACGCGCCCGCGCCACAAGTTCAGCGGTTTTCTTGGCCAGATAGCCCAGTGTCAATGTCTGAACATCGCGCACCACCGGCACCAACAGGCCCTCGGGGGTATCCACGGCCAGGCCGATGTTCACCGAGTCCGGCTGGACGATGCGGGTTTCTTCCCATCGCGCATTAAGTGCCGGGTGTTTCAGGAGCGCCCCGGAAGCCAGCTTCATGATCATGTCGGAATAGCTGGGCAGCATTTCATGGTGCGACGCTGCCTTCCAATCGGCGCGGAGCTTGGCCATAACCGTGGCATCCACACGCGCCGTCAGGGTCACGGGGGCGGTCACGCTCTTGCTCCGATGCATCCGGTCGGCAATTGTCCGGCGCAGGCTGGTGATGGGAATCTCGGTTCCTGATGGCCCCGAAACGGTTGGCACCGCGATGAAGGTCTGCGCAATCGGCCCTGATGGTGCACGTTCGGCAGCCTCGATCACATCGGATTCCCGGATGCGTCCGCCCCGGCCACTGCCTTTTATCGCCCGCAGATCGAGGCCTGCAGCCATGGCGCGTTGAGCTGCCCTTGGCGTCACAGGCGGCCCTTCAATCTTGTGAGGTGGTGGAACCGGATTTGCGGTGACAGCTTCGACGGGAACCACCTCCTCCGTATTCGGCTTCACCTCCGGCTTGGGGACTGGGGCCACAGGCCCGGTGATGCCCTCCGCCGCAGACTCCCCGGGCTGCAACAAATAGCCGATCACATCACCCACTTTGATGATGCTACCTGGTTGGGGGCAGTCTGGAAGAAGGTGGAGGACGCCGGAATCCAGAGCTTCAATTTCCTGAACCGCCTTGTCGGTCTCAACGGAAAAAAGAAGATCGCCGGCATTGACGGGCTGGCCTTCTTTTTGGAGCCACGCGACGAACGTCGCCTCCTCCATGGACCAGCCTTGTTTGGGAAGTATGATGGTGGAAGGCATAATGTTATTCGGAAAGAAGCTCGCGAACCGCCTGGACGATGTCATCCGGCCCCGGCACCACCTGCTCCTCCAACGGCTGGCTGTATGGGGTGGGCGCAAATGCCCCGTGCAGCCGCCGCACCGGCGCATCGAGATGGTCAAAACATTGCTCGGAGACACGGGCCGCGACCTCGCTACCGAAACTGAATGGCGCAAAATCCTCATCGACGACCAGCAGCCGCCCCGTCTTGCGCACCGAGGCTTCGATGGTCGGCAGGTCGAGCGGGGAAATCGTGCGCGGATCGATCAACTCGATCTCGATGCCTTCCTTGGCCAGCACATCGCAGGCCCTCGCGGCATGGTGGACCATCAAGGCGAGGGCCACAATTGTGACATGGCGGCCTTCGCGAACAACGGACGCCTGGCCGAACTCAATTTCGTAATCCCCTTCCGGCACCGGTCCTTTGAGCCCCATCAGCTCGCGATGTTCCAGGAACAAAACCGGATCCTGGCACCGCAAGGCGCGCAGGAAGAGTCCCTTGGCGTCGTAGGGAGTTGACGGAACCACCACGCGCAGGCCGGGAAAATGACCGAAGGTCGCGTAATAGCTGCCCGAATGATGCGTGGCTGCCGAATGCCCGATGCCGATGCAACCGCGCAGCAGCGCGGGCATTTTCAGACGGCCATCGCTCATGTAGTGGGCCTTTGCGATCTGGTTGATGATCTCTCCGGCGGCATCCAGTTCAAAGTCGGCGAACATGAAATCGATCACCGGTCGGGCACCTGCCATGGCGGCCCCGGTGGCGAGACCGGTAAATCCACGCTCGCAAATCGGCGTGTCACAGAGGCGGACCGGTCCGTGCTTTTCAAAGAGCCCGGCTGTTGTGGCAAAGTTGCCGCCACGCACGCCGATGCCCTCACCCATCACGTAGATCGCGGGGTTGCGATCCATCTCTCCAGCCAGTGCCTCAAGCGTGGCGCGAGTGAATGTGATCTGCCGTCCTGCCGCATCGCGCGCCGGAGCCGGATCCAAAATCACTGGCGGGTTTTCGTCGTATGTATGCGTCGTCGCGGTCGCCGCCGATGGCAGCGGGTCCGCCGATGCCAGGCGGAATGCCTCGACAGCCATTTTCTGCAATTGCTGATCCAACGCAGCGAGTTCTTCTTCTGTGGCTACTCCTCCCTCGATCAGTCGTTGGCGGAAACCGAGGATCGGGCACCGGCTCTTCCAGGATTCAACTTCTTCCCGGGTCCGGTAGGTGAAATCTCCCATCCCCTCGCTGTGTGGGCGGGTCCGGTAGGTGAGGCACTCTATGAGCGTCGGGCCATCGCCCCGGCGGGCACGCTCGACGGCATGCAGGGCCGCAGTGCGCACGGCCAGCACATCGTTGCCGTCAACGGCCACGCCGGGCAGGTTGTAGGCTGCGGCGCGTGAGGCGACGGCGGGATTGGCCGACGAGTATTCGATCGAAACCTCCGTGGCATATCGGTTGTTTTCGCAGACAAAGAGCACCGGCAATTTCCAGATGCCAGCCATGTTGAGGCCTTCGTGGAAAGCGCCGTTATTCGAGGCACCGTCACCAAAGAAAGCGACGGCAACCCGGTTGTTTTGGAATAATTTGAAGGCGTAGGCTGCCCCCGCCGCCTGCAGGATGCAGGGTCCCACGATGCCGCTGGTCCCCATCATCCCGATTTCCGGGGCGAAGATGTGCATGCTCCCGCCGCGTCCGGAGGAACACCCTGTCCCGCGTCCCAGCAATTCAGCCATCAGGCTCTGCGGTTCGAGCCCTTTGGCCAGCGCGTGCCCATGCCCGCGATGCGTGCTGAAAACGACATCGTCCGGTTTCAAGTTCGAACAAACACCAACCGCCACCGCCTCCTCGCCAATGTAGGTGTGGCAGGCTCCCGGAACCAGCCCGCGCTGGTGGGCCTGGACGAGCTGCTCCTCGGTGCGGCGGATCTTGGCCATGGTCTCGTAAAGCGCGAGCGAGACGGCCCGGGCTGGCAGTTTGATTGCTTCGATATTTTTTGACGTCTTTTTCATTCCGGGTGTGTTTCTTAAAAATCCCGAAAAAATCCGCCAGCCGTCCACCCTCCATCCACGCTGAGAATCTGGCCGGTGATGTAGCTGCTCTCGGGTGCGGCAAGAAACAGGACGGCGTGGGCGATCTCCTCCGGCGTGCCGGGCCGGCCCAAGGGGACGTGGGACAACATTCGCTCGGCACGCTCTTTCATGAGCGCATCCTCGCTGTAGAAAAGGCCTTTTGTCGCGTCGGTCAGAGTCGATCCGGGAGCCACGCAGTTGACCAGAATCCCGTGTGGAGCGAGTTCGAGCGCCGTCGAACGGGTCATGTTGATCACTCCGGCTTTGGCCGCCGTAAAGGCGCACTGCAAACGCGCTCCCACCAATCCCATCACGGATGCGATGTTGATGATCCTCCCCGCGTTCTGGCGGATCATCGGGGCTGCGCCCGCGCGGGTGACGTTGAATACACCGGTCAAATCCACCGCGAGGATTTTCTCCCATTCCGCAAGCGGAAACTCATCGATATTGACACGGTGGGCGGAGGTGTTGATCCCGGCGTTGTTGACGAGGATATCGAGGCTGCCTAATTCCCGCACGACTCCCGAGACAACCGCTTCCACCTGTCCGGGGTCAGTGACATTCATGGCGGCAGCTTTCGCGTTGCCGCCGGGGCAGGCGGCAGCCGCCTCATCCAGCTCAGGACCGGCAATGTCCGTAAACACCACGCGCGCTCCGTTGGCGGCGAGGGCGTTCGCGATGGCCCGGCCAATGCCTCGCGCGGCACCGGTCACCAGCGCCACTTTGTTGTCCAGTGTTACGTTCATGCCTGCATCATAATCCCGGCACGTAACCCTTGCCGAACTGGGTGGTCATCGGCTGCTTGAACTGCTCGCCGAACGGCATCCACGAGGTGGTGCCGCCATCGACGATCAAGGTCTGGCCGACGATGTATCGGCCGGCGTCCGAAGCAAGGAAAAGCGCGACGCCGGCAATGTCAGTAGGGGTGCCTGCAAAACCGCAGGGAATCGTGTTTCCCACATCCCGGATCGCCTGCTCCAGATCCACCCCCGGCGTGGACTTGTAATGGTTTTCCACCGGCACGGCTCCCGGCGCGATTCCCGCCACCCGGACGCCACGGGGTCCGAGTTCGATCGCCAACTGCCGGGTGAAGGAGACAATCGCGCCGCGTGTGCCGGCATAAACCGAGTGCTCGGTATAACCCTCGTAGGCATGAATCGAAGAAATGTTGATAACCACTCCCCCGCTCTTCTCCATCTCGGGCAGCAGGGCCTGCGTGAGGAAGTAAGGAGCGCGGACATTCACCGCATAAAGAAGATCGAACTGCTCGACTGTGGTCTGCGCGAACGGGCGGTTCATGGTGATCCCGGCGTTGTTCACCACAACGTCCAGCCCGCCAAGGAACGCCACCGCCGCGCCGGCCAAGCTTTGCAGGGGCTCCATCTGGCCAAAGTCAGCCTGGAATGCCGCCGCCTTCCCGCCGCCCTCCAAGATTTCTTGGACCACCGCCCCGGCACCCGCAGGGCTGCTCGAATAATGCACGGCGACCGCCGCGCCCTCGCGGGCAAAGGCCAGCGCGATCCCCCGGCCGATGCCGGTGCCCGCTCCCGTAACCAACACCCGCTTTCCCATCATGCCCGCATGGCTCATGGTTGATCCTCCCTTGAACGCGCTTCGATTGTCAGACCCTCGCCGGGTCTGAGGAGCTTTGCTTCAACATGCGGACAGAGTCGCGCGCAGGCGTGGACAAAGCCGGCCGGATCGCCCGCTCCCTGTTCGGCAAGTGTCCAAAAATGACACGGAATCGCCCATCGTGGCTTGGCCTCGGCGACCATCATGGCCGCGTCGATGTGGTTCATGTTTCCAAATACCCCGTTGATCACCGTCAGCACCGCGTCGGGATTCAGGTCGTAAAGCGGCTTGAACAACTTTGGCCGCCACGACGAGTCGCCCGAGACCATCACCCGAACTCCTCCAAAATCCAGGACGAAGGACAGGGCGGTCGGTGACAAATCGCCGTGGTCCGCAGGCACCGTATGAACGACAAGATCCCCCAAATCGTGACGTTGGTTGGGTTCAAGCACGAGCCGCCGGTCTCCTGGAACGCCCGCCTGCTCCAGTCCCTCCACACAACCGGACGGCCCCGCAAACCGGCAGGCCGGATTGCGCCGCGCAATCTCCGGAATGGAATCGGGATCGAGATGGTCGGTGTGCTCGTGGGTCAGGATCACCCAGTCCGCCTCGACATCGCGCGCAGCCATCGCAGGAAGCGAGAGACGCTTGAAGCCATGGAGCCGCTCGCATGCATCCGAGAGATACGGATCAAGGAATATCCGCTTGCCTGCCGGGGTTTTGAAAATAAATCCCGCCTGCCCCAGCCAATACAACCGGACTCCCCCGAGTGGAACCCCGGCGTTTTTTAAGTCGGCTGATAGATCAGACATGGGCAAAGCTTATCCGCATTCCCCATCGGAACGCTCCACATCCTATTGGAATCATTTTACATTTTTTTCGATAATTGCTAAACGATATGCATGGTTAAAACTGACAGAGTGTCCGCGCTTTCCCACACTGTCAGATATTCAGGGAAGGCCGCCGGGATGTTCTTCCGGCAGCTTTTGGGGTCGCCGGAGTTTGCCCAGTTCGCGCTCATCCTCAAGCGTCTCACCGGCCTGTCGATGGCGTTGAATACGCCGGATGTCGGCACCACTGGTCTTGGACTTTCCGGGGACATGGGAAACCCTCTCTGCAAGATGATCCGCGACACGCCGGAGGGGGCGCGGCGCTGCGAAGGCTGCGACCGCAGGCACCAAGCCCAAGCTGGCGCCGATGGAAAATCCAAGCTTTACACCTGCCACGCGGGCTTTCTCGACATGGCGATCCCGATCATGGTCCAAGGCAAACACGTCGCAACCATTTCGAGCGGGCAGGTGCTGTCCGAACAACCTTCGGATGCGGCTTTTCACCGGTTGTGTCGCCGGCTCACCTGGCTGGGTATTCCCGAGCGGCACCTGCGCATAGCCTACGCTCAGGCTCCCTGGATGCCCCGAAATCGCCTCACATCGGTCATGCACCTCCTGGAAATTTTCTCCCAACAATTGTGCGACAACGCCTGGCGAATCCGTGAGCTGGAAGCCTGCTTGGAGCGGCCGCAAATCCGGAAGGCGCGGGCCATCGTCGAGGAGCGGTTCCGCGAATCCGATTTGCGGCTCAGCGATGCGGCGGTCGCTGCCGGAATTTCTGTCGCCCATTTCTCCCATGTGTTTCACAAGGAAACGGGAGTGCCTTTCAGCTCATACGTCCAGTCCCGGCGCATCGAGGAGGCGAAACGTCTGCTTGCGGAAACCGACCAAACCATCACAGAGATCTGTTTTGAGTGCGGATTCAATAGCCTTACTCACTTTAACCGCGTTTTTCGCCGTGGGGAGGGCTGTAGCCCACGGCAATACCGGATGGCTCCGGCTCCGCTGTGCGCCAGCTCGTTGGGGGGTGCATGACGGCAGAATTATAAAGAGCAGATACGAGAGGGATTTTTCTTGTAAATGTCTAGCGGCGAGACAGATTTTGCTTGTGAACGAAAAAATCGCACAGCAACGCCGGGATCTCCTCCGGGAGATGTCACTCATC
>JAPLTF010000105.1 GCA_026398275.1 Verrucomicrobiota bacterium | reverse complement strand
GCCGAAAAAGTCCTCGCTTTCCGTTGCATCAACGCGAGCCGCAGACTCGATTCCTTCTGGAAAGACCGCCTCAACTCTCAGGCCGCGCAGAACCACTTGCTACCCCTTGCTGCCTGACGGAAGATTTTTGTCCTGCACCCGGAACAGCCCTGAAAGCCTCATGGCGTTTGCATGGGTTGAAGTTGTCGTGTTAAGAATGGAAAGCCTATCTTCAAGAATCTATGAAATCCGAATTTCTTCCTATCACCCGCCTGCGTTTGAAGCGGTTCCGAAGTCTCTTGTGGGCGGACATTCCGCTGACCAATCCCCTTTTTATCGTCGGAAAGAATGGGGCAGGTAAAAGCAACTTCCTCAAGGCCCTGGAATTTCTTTCCAGCTGCGTATCCATGCCGCTGGAGTCGGTTTTTCAGCTTCACGGAGGACTGGAGACAATGCGCTTCCGCACCAGCGGTCGCAGCCGCCCGGGGAATTTCGGGATGCGTGTGGATTTCATGCTCCCCTCTGGCGTGGAGGGATGGTATGCCTTTGAAATCAAGGCCATGACGGGTTATAAATTCGAAGTGGTGAAAGAGCAGTGCTCTGCTGGCCCCCACTCTTTTACCCGTTCAGATGGCGAGATCACTCTGTCCGCTGCGGGGATCTGATTCGCGGATTCGCTGATAAAAGTCAGATCATCGTCTCGACCCACAGCCCTGACCTTTTAGAAAGTAAGTGGATCGAGCCTGAAAACATCCGTGTGGCATCGTGGAGCAAGGGGGTCACCCAGATTCTTCCATTGGGGAAGGCTTCTGCGACGAGCTTAAAGCAGCATCTCATGGGAGCGGGAGAAATGATGCGGACCGAAGGACTGAGGCCTGAGGAGTTGTTTGAAAACCTCAATCCCGAGCAAGGCGAGCTTTTCTCCAAACTGCCATGATCAAGACAATCGTCGAAGGTCATGGTGAAGTGGAGGCTCTCCCTGTTTTGTTACGACGGATCGCAGGCGAGTGCTTTGACGTCTGGGATGTCCCTCTATTGCATCCTGGGAGGCACCACCGGCTCGCGGGGGCGCGCTCCCCAACCTTCTGCCCTCTGTCCTCTCAAGATGAGTTTCACCTGTCTGTTTGTCGAAATGGAATGATACCACCTCTCGAAAATAAGCAGACGGTAAGTGAGGAGAGCAAAACAGGGGGCACAGGCGTCTCGCCTGTGAAAGACGCGTGCCTGCGCTTGCAGAGTCAGTGCCCAAACGGGCGAGACGCCCGTTCCCCCTGGTCAACTCCTGAGTCCGATGATTTCCGAGAGGTGGTATGATGCGCCTTCGGCGCTTCCCGTTTCGACATTTGAGGGCCCCCGCCCGACCAGCGCGCACTTCAAGAAAATCTGTGCATTTGGCGGGGCCGGGAGCTAGGCTGGGCGGGCATGAATCCCTCACTCCTTTCCGACGACGATTTTTATCCGCTGATCGAAGCCCGGCATTGCGATCCGTTCCGGATTCTGGGGCTGCGGGAATTTCAGGGACGCTGGATCGGGCGGGTTCTTCGCCCGGACGCGGCGAAGGTCCGGATCGTTGCGGTCGACGGCACGACATTTGATCTCACCCGGATCCACGAAGGCGGGCTTTTTGAGGCGGTGCTGCCGGGGGTGGACGGGGAGTTTGGCTACACGCTGGAGTTCACTGGTCACGACGGCACAAAGTGGCGCTCGCATGATCCCTATTCGTTCGGGCCGGTGCTCGGGGAGATGGACATCTACCTGTTCAACGAGGGGACGCATTACGATGTTTACAAAAAGCTCGGCGCGCACGTGATGGAGATCGGCGGGGTGCCGGGGGTCCATTTTTCGGTCTGGGCTCCGGCCGCCCAGCGGGTGAGCGTCGCGGGGGACTTCAACGGCTGGGACGGGCGCGTCCATCCGATGCGGAAGATGGTGCCGTCCGGGGTCTGGGAGATCTTTCTGCCGGGGGTCCACGAGGGGGCGCATTACAAATTCGAGATCCGGGGACCGCACGGCGAGGTCTTTCTGAAAACTGATCCGTATGCATTTTTTGCGCAGCACACGATCGAGACCGGCTGCATGGTTTTTGATCTGAACCGGTTCGGCTGGTCGGACTCCGAGTGGATGCAAAAGCGCGGGGCACGCGATCCCTACGCCTCGCCGATGAGCATCTACGAGGTCCACCTCGGGTCCTGGCAGCGGGTCGCCGAGGATGGCAACCGGTTCCTGAGCTACATCGAACTGGCCGACCGCCTGATCCCGTATGTGAAGGAACTGGGGTTCACGCACATCGAGCTGCTGCCGGTGATGGAGCATCCGTTCGACGGGTCGTGGGGATATCAGGTCGTGAACTACTACGCGCCCACGAGCCGGTTTGGAAACCCCGACGAGTTCCGGCATTTCGTGGACCGGTGCCATCAGGCGGGGATCGGCGTGATCCTCGACTGGGTGCCCGGACATTTTCCCAAAGACGCGCACGGCCTCGCGAAGTTCGACGGCACCTGCCTCTACGAGCACGAGGACCCGCGGATCGGCGAGCACAAGGAGTGGGGGACGCTGGTCTTCAACTACGGCCGAAACGAGGTGAAAAATTTTCTGATCGGCAACGCCTTGTTCTGGATGGACGAGTTCCACATCGACGGGCTGCGCGTCGACGCAGTTGCCTCGATGCTGTATCTCGATTATTCCCGCAAGGCGGGCGAGTGGGTGGCAAACTGTTTCGGCGGGCGCGAAAACCTCGATGCCATCGCGTTCATGAAGCGCTGCAACGAGGTCTGCTACGACCGGTTCCCCGGCATCACCATGATTGCCGAGGAATCGACCGCATGGCCCGGAGTCTCGCGCCCGACCTACGCCGGCGGGCTGGGGTTCGGGTTCAAATGGAACATGGGCTGGATGAACGACAGCCTGCGCTACATCAGCAAGGATCCGATCCACCGGCGCTACCACCAGGGCGACATCACGTTCTCGATGCTGTATGCGTTCCAGGAGCATTTCGTCCTCGTGCTCAGCCACGACGAGGTCGTGCACGGGAAGGGGTCGCTGATCGACAAGATGCCCGGCGACATGTGGCAGAAGTTTGCCAACTGCCGGATGTTCCTCGCCTGGATGTGGGCGCACCCGGGCAAGAAGCTGATCTTTCAGGGCATGGAATTCGGCCAGTGGAGGGAGTGGAACCACGGGCAGAGCCTCGACTGGCACCTCACGCAGTCGCCGATGCACGACGGGCTCCGCCGCCTGGTCCAGCACCTCAACTGGCTCTACACAAACGAGCCGTCATTCTACGAACTGGATGACAGCTACGACGGTTTCGAGTGGGTGGATTTCCACGATGCCGACAACACGGTCTGGTCGTTCATGAGGAAATCGAAGACCGGCGAGGACATCCTCTTCATCGTCAACGCCACGCCCGTCGTCCGCCCCGCCTATCGCGTCGGAATCGCCACGCACGGGTTCTACGAGGAGGTGCTCAACACCGATGCCGGAACCTACGGCGGCAGCAATGTCGGAAATTACGGCGGGCGCTGGTCGGACGAAAACTGGGCCTGGCAGGGCCGGCCGAACTCGATCCTGCTCGACATTCCGCCGCTTTCGGTGATCGCCTTCAAATACAATAAAGCGGAACCGCTCAGGGCCTGACACCGCGTCGGATATGGGAATCTGCTGTCGGCTCAAACAGGCGGCCATTGTGTTTGCCGTCCTTGCTTTGGCGGGGGCGCTTGTCGTGGATTGGAAAATCCGCCATGCCCCGCTCCCCGAGTCGCTTTCCCATCTGCCGCCGGCAACGCCTGTTCTTGAGGATCTGCGGGGGCGTCCGTTTTCCTCTCCATCCGCGGACTTCGCGCGCGACGCGAGACCCGCGAGGTTGAAGGATTTCGGCCCGTGGCTTCCAGCGGCGACCGTTGCGGTCGAGGACCACAGGTTTTTTCAACATCCCGGGATCGACCTGATCTCGATGGCTGGCGCATCGATTCGAAACCTCTGGAGCCAGCGGATTATTTCCGGCGCTTCGACGATCACCCAGCAGACGGTCAAACTCGGCAGCGGGCGAACGCGGAGAACGCTGGACGCCAAGTGGCGGGAAGGTTTCGCGGCGCTGCGTCTGGACAGGGAGTGGACGAAAGACAAAATTCTCGAGGCCTATCTCAACCGGCTGGACTATGGAAACCGCCGGATCGGCCCGGTCGCGGCGGCCTATGCGTATTTTGGAAAGGCGCCGGCGGATCTGACATTTGCCGAGGCGGTTTATCTGGCGGGGATCCCCCAGTCGCCATCGCGGCTCAACCCATGGAGGAACCCGGACAAGGCTCTGGAAAGATACAAGCGCAATGTCGCGCGGCTGTCGGGGAAGAATCTCCTCCCCGATGGCATGACTGCGGGAACCTTGCTCTCCGCTCCACCGATCCCCGGATATTTTGAGCTTCCCGCCGATGCGCCGCATTTCACCCGCGAGGCATTTGCCCGGTTGCGTCCGGGAGACACCAACCGCCGGAGCACGCTGGATCTGGACCTGCAGCAGGTGGCTCGAAGGATTGTGGAATCCGCGAGGAAGGCCCTTGAGCCGCTCGGCGCGTCCGCTTGCGGGGCCGTGATCGTGGACAATGCCACCGGGGGATTGCGGGCGATGGTCTCCTCTTCACTGCCGCAGCAAAGGGACGTCAACACCACAACCACTCCCCGCAGCGCCGGCTCCACGTTGAAGCCCTTCCTCTATCTCGAAGCCATCGAACGGCGGATTGTCACCGCCGCCAGCATTCTGCCGGATACCGGGGAGGCGATCCGAAGCACCTATGCCGACTACGATCCTCAGAATTACAACCATCGTTTTCTCGGGCCGGTCCGCGTCCGCGAGGCGCTCGGAAATTCTCTGAACGTACCGGCCGTGGTGACGCTGGGAAAACTGGGAGCGCGGGAGACATTTGCCAAGCTTGCGGCATGGGGGTTCAGCTTCCGCGAAAACTTCGACGCCTACGGTGCGGGTTTCATTCTTGGCAATGCGGAGGTTTCGCTCGTTGATCTCGCCGGGGCCTACGCATCGCTGGCCCGGGGAGGGGAGGCCTGGCGTGCGACGATGCTGGTCGGCGAGCCGGTGGTGCCGGTGCGCTGCGCGTCGGCGGCCGCGAGCGCGATCGTTTCGGATATCCTGTGCGACAACGATTCCCGCCGCCTCTCGTTCGGCGACCATTCTCCCCTGAATCTGGGAGTCCGCGTCGCAGTGAAGACCGGAACGAGCTCGGGCTTCCGCGACGGATGGTGCGTGGGGTTCACCAGGGAGCACACCGTGGCCGTGTGGGCGGGGAATCCGGACGGATCGCCGATGAATGCCGCGCTGGCCGTCCACTCTGCCGCGCCGGTCTGGAATGCCATCATGCAATATCTGCTCGCCAGTGGGGATTCGCCGCTCCCGCTGCCGGAGGAATCGATGGGGTTGGAAAAGCGGGTGGTCGCGGGGGAGACCGGGCTTCTTCCCCGGGCGGGTGAGCCGGCTGTGGAGGAATGGTTTTTGCCGGGAACCGCGCCTTCGGTTTCCTCGGCGACCATGTATGAAAAGCGCGGTGACAAGGAGGTGCTCTCCCTGCCGGCTGAGTATGCGGGCTGGTGCGCGGGGCCTCAGAACCGCACGGGTGCCGTCGCGAGGGCCGGGGATTTTCAGATCCTCTTTCCGAAGGACGGCGCGGTTTTTGTCTTCAACCCCAGCCTTCCGCCCAACCAGCAGGTCCTCGTCCCAAGAAGCACGGATCCGTCGTGCGAATGGTTTGCCAACGGGCAGAAAATCGAGCCCGGCCGCTTCCGCCTCCAGCCGGGAAGCTGGACGCTGACCGCCAGATCCGGGCAGCGCGAGCGGAGCGCCAGGATCCGTGTCGAGTAGGGTATCTGCTTAATCCCCGTAGCCGCCGGGATTCTTGACGTGCCAGGCCCAGGCGCTCTCGACGATGGGCAGGATATTTTCGTATTTCGGCTGCCACCCGAGCTCGGATTGGATCTTGTCCGAAGCGGCGATGAGGCGGGGGGGATCGCCGGCGCGGCGGGGCTTCTCCACGGCCTGGATTTCGCGGCCGGTGACTTTCCGGCAGGTGTCGATGACCTCTTTGACCGAGGTTCCGCCGCCGGTGCCGAGGTTGTATTTTGCACTTTTATCCGATCCGAGCGCGAGGATATGGGCCTGGGCGAGGTCGAGGATGTGGATGTAATCGCGGATGCACGTGCCATCCGGGGTGGGGTAGTCGGTTCCGAAAATGTCGACGGATTCCTTCTGGCCGAGCGCGACCTTGAGGACGTTCGGGATGAGGTGGGTTTCGATCCGGTGGTCCTCGCCGTATCGTTCCGATGCGCCGGCGGCGTTGAAATACCGCAGCGCGACGTAGGAAAGGTGGTGGATCTCCTCATACCAGCGGAGCACCTGCTCGAACATGAGCTTCGATTCGCCGTAGGGGTTGATCGGTTTCTGCGGAAGCGATTCGTCGAGCGGCATGCGGTCCGGGATCCCGAACGTCGCGCAGGTCGAGGAGAAGACGAATTTTTTCACGCCCGCCTCCACGGCGGCATCGAGGAGGTTGATCCCCGCGCAGACATTGTTGCGGAAATATTTCGAGGGGTTTTGCATCGACTCGCCCACGAGGGCGTTGGCGGCGAAATGCATCACGGCGTCCGGCCTGGCCTCGCCAAGGGCATGGCCGATCACCGTCCGGTCTGCAAGGTCGCCCTGAAAAAATCGGGCTCGGGGGTCTAGCGCTTTTTTATGGCCCTCGCTCAGGTTGTCAAAAACCGAGACCTCGTATCCTTCATTCAGGAGTTGCTCCACACAAATGCTGCCGATGTATCCGGCCCCGCCCGTCACAAATATCGTCTTCATGAGCGCGCACTCTACTTCAGGCGGCACCCGCCCCGCAACGAAATGCTTCAAACCGGACCTGGTAATGGTCGCCGGTGCTCCCGGTGACCCGGGTGACCGCGGTGCCGAGAACTTTTGAAATCATGGTTTCCTCCATGGCGATGGCTGCGGGAAAAGCCTCGAAGAGCCCGGCCAGCGGGACATGGGATTCCACGAGGCAGCCGGCCTCGACCCTTGCCATGTGCCCGTCGGCATCGCGCAGGGCCGCAAGCGCCGCGAGGCGGTCATCCGGCGGCGCCTTGTCCGGGATCCCGGCCAGATATCCGTCCGCCAGTTTTTGGAAGTGGAGAAAGAGCAGCTTCTCCGCGGATGCGGCGCCGAACAGCGTCCGCGCCCCGTTGAGGAGCGAGACGGCGAGGCGGTGGTTGTCGCTTGGGAAAAGGCTCTGTCCCTTGGCTGTGAGGCGGTAGATCAGCTGGGGCCGCCCGCTCCCGCAATGCTGGTTTCGCGAGGTGATGTGCCGGCTTTTTTCCAGGGCAAGGCACTGGGCCTTGATCCCCATGTAGCTCATCCCGAGGCGGGCGGCGATGTCTCCCACGGAAAGCCCGTCGCTGCGCTTGAGGGCATCCGCCACGGCATAGGCGGACCGGTTTGGAAGATCCCGTTTGATGTTATGCACCTCGGTCAGGTTGCCGCAGCCCCGTGCCGCACGTCAAGCAGAGCTCTCATGTTCCCTGCCGGTATTGCAGGGCCATTGTCCGGGCGATGGAGGCGATCTGCTCGCGGAGCTCCGGAGGATCGAGGACGACGGCATGGCTTCCCCACCCGAGGATCCAGTTCTCCAGGTCCGGCGCGATGCCGACTTCCAATGTCATCTCGGCCCCGCCACCGGGGAGAGGTTTCAGCTTTTGGGATTTGTGCCAGATGCGCTCGGATGCCAGGCGCGACGCGAAGTCGTCGAGCCGGAGCCGCACCGTCCGGCTCCGGCCCGTTTCGAACGCCATGAAGCTGTCCTTCATCATTTTCGAGAGGGAAAAATCCGCCGGCCTGCGGAACGTCTGCTTGAGGATCTTGGGGCGGCTCAGGCGGGTGAGGGCAAAGGTGCGGATTTTTCCGCGCTGGAGGTCGTTGCCGATGAGATACCACTGGTTGTTGATGCAGCCGAGGTGGTAGGGCTCGATCCGCCGCCGCTCGGATTTGTTTTTTTTCAGGGCGTGGTAATCGAATTCGATTGTCCGGTTGCTGAGCACGCTCTCCGCCAGAATGTTGAAGACCGCGAGCTCCTGTCCGGCCGCCCCCATCGGGCGGAACGAGAAGGCGCTCCCCAGATCCTCGAGCGTGATCGAGATCTCGTCCTGCAGCGTGCTGGTCAACTTGCCGAATGCCGCGCGAAGAGGCTTTTCAAAAGCCGTCCCGCGGTATTGCTCCAGCGCCTTCTGGGCAACCAGCAGGGCCACCACCTCGCCCTGCGTGATGTTCACGGTCGGGAAAGAACCAACGGGCTTGGTGTAGTGGAAGCCGTGCTGCACCGAACTGTAGTCGATCGGCAGCATCATCTGGTCGCGCATGAAGTCGATGTCCCGCTGCACGGTCTTGTAGGAAACCTCGAAGACGTCGGCCAGGGTCGAGCAGTTCGGAAATTTGCCCGCCGCGATCAGTTCGTGGATTTTAATCATCCGCGCATAGGGAGGACGTGTCGCGCGGGTGGCGGATACCCGGCGCCGCGCGTCGCTGCGCCTCAGGCGGACCGTGGAGGGGGAGAGGTTTCTACGCATGGGACACAGTGTGTCCTATATTCTCCGGGAAGCAAACATTATTGCAGGGGAAAAAGCATGAAAATCCACCGGCTGGCACGCGCGGTGTTGATTGCGCTTGATCAAGCGTGGTGAATCTCCCCGCGTTTGCCGCCGCGGGTGGGGCGGGGAACCTCCGGTTGACTCCCCCCCTGCCATGTTCCATAATCGCTGCCATGGCCGTCATTGGAATCACCGGGAGCATTGCCTCGGGCAAATCCACCTTCCGGGACCTCCTCGTTCCGATCCTTCCGGCCCGGGCATTGGATGCGGATGCCATCTCCAAAAAACTTCTTGAGGAGGATGCCGATGTGCGCAGCGAGGTGCTTGCGGCCATTTCCCATGCGGCCTACGGGGCGGATGGCTCCCCGGACCGCGTGGAAATCCGTCGGATCATTTACAGCGATGCGGCGGCAAAGTCCCGCCTCGAGGCGATCCTGCATCCCCGCGTGAGGAAAATCTGGCTGGAAGAGGCGGATCTCGCCAGAGAGGAAGCCCGTCATTTGATTGTCGATATCCCGCTGCTCTTCGAGACCGATGCCGCCCGGCATTTCGAATTCACCATCACCGTCGCCTGCTCGCCCGACGTGCAATTGGCCCGGCTTATGGCGCGGGGGCTGGATGCCGTGCTGGCCAAAAAAATCATTCGCGCACAGATGCCGGTCCCGGAGAAAATCGCGCGATCGAGCCATGTGGTCTGGAACGATGGGGGGGGGGCTGCGCTGGAGGACCAGGCGGAATATTTTGCCCGGCAGGTGCGCGGAACTTTCAGCGAGAGCCTGGGCCGGAATGGAGCGGGTTCCTTTTGATTCGACGCGACCGCCGATCTCAAGCACGCTTTCCCGATCATGAGATTTGTTGACCAGATTCGCATCCAAGCCAAGGCCGGGGATGGCGGCAATGGATGCTGCAGCTTCCGCCGCGAAAAATTCATCCCGCATGGAGGACCCGACGGCGGCGACGGCGGCAACGGGGGGGACATTATCCTGCAGGCGGACCACGATACCGACAATCTCGTCGCGCTGTTCTTCGAGCCGCTCATCCGGTCCGGGCGCGGCGCGCACGGCAAGGGGAAGAACAAGCACGGCCGGAATTCCGGGCCGACCATCGTGCGGGTTCCCGTGGGGACGATCATCCACCGGGCAGGCCAGCAGCATGGGGAGCCGATCGAGGAGGAGTCCATCGCCGACCTGACCGAGGACGGGCAGCAGTTCCTGCTTTGCAAGGGGGGGGATGGCGGCAAGGGAAACACCCACTTCAAAAGCTCCACCAACCGGGTGCCCCGCCAGCACACCAAGGGATATCCGGGCGAGGAGGGGTGGTTTTACCTCGAACTCCGCACGATTGCCGATGTCGGGCTCGTCGGATACCCGAACGCAGGGAAATCCACGCTTCTGGGCGCCATCTCCGCCGCTCACCCCAAAACAGCCCCGTATCCCTTCACCACCCTGCATCCGGTCGTCGGCGTCGTCGATATCGCGGAATACAAGCGCATCACGGTCGCCGATATCCCCGGGATTATCGAAGGCGCCCACGAAAACAAGGGTCTCGGCCATGAGTTCCTGCGCCACATCGTCCGCTGCAAAATGCTCCTCTTTGTCCTCGATATGGCCGGCAGCGAAGGCCGTGACCCCATTTCGGATTATCAGTCGCTCCGCAAGGAACTCGGACTTTACGATCCCACCTTACTCAAAAAGCCTTTCGCTATTATCGCGAATAAGGCAGATATCGCAGAATCGGCGAATTACATTAAGACCTTCAAACGAAAATATCCGAAGGTCCAGTTGATTAAGATCTCAGCGCTGGAGAAAACAGGGCTGGATAAAATATTTCAATCAATTGAAATATAGACCCTTAGTATTTCTTTTTACGAAATTCTTTTTTTGAGTATTTCGGCTTATCCGGCCGGTTATTTGGAGCATACTCCCGTTCCTTCCGCTGAACAGGGACATGAGAGATGTTGACGAATCCGTCCTGGATTTCGATTTTTCGCGGGCCATTTTTGAGAACATCCACATACTGATCGGCGACCTGGGCGAAGGATTGTCCGATCGAGATATCGATGATTCCGACCGAGCGGCCCGGCAGTCCGAGGGAATCTTCCAGGAGGGAGACGATATCTCTGGGGGTGACGCGGGTTTCGCGACCGACACTGAGGCGGACCCATTGCATGCCCCGGGCGGGCGGGCGGAGGGAGGGCTGCGGCTCGGACGGTTGAGGCTTGGGCTTTTTCGTTTCAGGGGCAGCCGCGGGAGGGGCGGCATTCCCGGATGGCGGGCGGGTTTCCGCCGCCGGGCCGCCGAGCAGGACGAAGAGTGAGGCTGCGATATCGGTGGAGCTGAATCCCTCCTCCAGCAGGCGGTCCACCTGGGAAGTGGAGAGGTTTCCGCGGTTCAGGACATCCCGGACCTGATCCAAGAGGGATTCCACCTTTCGCTCCTCGACCTCTCCGGCGGTCGGGATTGTTCCGCGGCGGATTTTGGTCCGCGTGAATTTCTCGATATACTGGAGCTTGTAGATGTCGCGGCCGGAGACAAACGTCACCGCCATTCCCTTCTTGCCGGCGCGGCCGGTGCGGCCGATCCGGTGGACGTAATCCTCTGCGTCGTAAGGCAGGTCGAAGTTCACGACGAGTTCGAGGTCATCAACGTCGATACCGCGGGCGGCAACATCGGTGGCTACGAGAAACTCGAACTCCGCCTTCTTGAACTTGTTCATCACGCGGGTCCGCTGGGCCTGGGCGATTCCGCCGTGGAGCCGGTCCGCGGAGAACCCTTGGGCGATCAGATCGTCCGCAAGTTCATCGACCATGCGCTGGGTGTTGCAAAAGATGATGCCGAGTTTGTAGCCATGGAAATCGACGAGCCGGAGCAGGGCCTCAAATTTCATCCGCTGAGGGGTCTCGTAATACCATTGCTCGACCGTGGGGACAGTCACCTCTTTTTGCTGGATGCTGACCGACTTCGGGGACTTGGAATGGCGTTCGATCAGGTCCCGGATCTGCCTGGAGACCGTCGCGGAGAAGAAGACCGTCTGGCGTTCCTTCGGGGTCGCCTGCAGGATTTTTTCGATGTCCTCTCGGAATCCCATGTCCAGCATGCGGTCCGCCTCGTCGAGGATGACCATCTTGACCTTGTCGAGAGCGAGCGTGCCGCGGTCCATGTGGTCCATGAGGCGGCCGGGGGTTCCGATCACGATCTGGACGCCTTTTTTCAGCTCGTAGAACTGCCGCTCATACGAAGCGCCGCCGTAGATGGGGACTGCGTGGATGCCTTTTTTGTGAGAAGAGAGCTTGTGAATCTCATCCGCCACCTGGGTCGCGAGCTCGCGGGTGGGGCACAGGATCAGGACCTGCACCGTGCGGTCGGAGGCCTGGCAGAGCTCGATGGCCGGGATGCCGAACGCGGCGGTTTTCCCGGATCCCGTCATCGATTGGCCGACGACGTCATGGCCCGCGAGGAGGACGGGAATCGCCGCCGCCTGGATCGGCGCCGGCTCCTCAAATCCGAGGTCGCTGATCGCCTTCAAGACCTCGGGCGAGAGGCCCAGGTCGGAAAAATTCTGCTTATTCATGCGGCCAGCGTAGCTCCCCAGCCCCCGCGCGTCACGGGTTGTTTGTGGTGCCCAAATCTTCGTTCATTTGATCCAACAAAAACTGTCAGGGATCTTTGACCGCGATTTCGTTTCCCTATGACACACTGCCGAATTGAGCGCGAGATTCGATTCTGGTATTGGTAATACAGCATCAGGAACGCTTGTCCGGGAATCTTGGCAAGCCACCAACCGAAGGTGATGGAGATCCTCACGGTGGAGGGCTGGAAACAGTCCAATGCGCGGTGTCCGCCGACTGGCGGGGGCCGAACATCAAATCTCCACGGCCGCCCGTGTTCCCGATGCCTCCACATCAATATGAACACACACAAACTCACCATCGAGGCGACGTCGCTCGCTGAACTCGGGCTTCTCGACGAGGCAACATCCACAATCGACAACGCCATTGCCGCCGCACCGGACAGGCACTCGGTCCATGTGGGCTTAAATATCTGCCTGCAACGCGGATGCCTTGACCGGGCGGCGGCGCTGGCCGATCAACTGCTCGAATTCCCGGGCCTCACCGAGGAGGAGACACAAGACGCCTGCATCGCCTTCAATTATGCGGGTAGGACGCTTGATGCGTATAACCTTGAAAAATCCATCAAGCCCGAGTCCACATATGGTGAAATCTCCACGCAATACGGGCTGGCCTGCCGGGCCTCTGTTCTTGGTCGGTATTCGGATGCCATCGGCCATTTGTTTCGGAGCTTCGCTGCCGGGAATTTGACGGGTTGGCAGCCCTGGAGAAAGGCGTTCCTCGACAGCGAACTGGCCCCGCTTTGGGAAAATGCCGCCGATCTTCCCATTTCGCTGGAGGATGCGATCCGGTTCATCCCCGTCCCGTTCGCCGGGGTCGCCACGAATAATGCGGATCCCCTGCCGCCGCGTATCGTTGATCACGTCGATTTCAAGACGATGCCGACCAAGTTCCACAGCCTGTTTGACATTTGTGCCGGAGGCACGTTTGAGGTATCTCCCCGGCAGGAGCAACTCCAGCCGGAAGCATTCCGGGATTTTGTCCGTTGGCAGCAAGAGGTAGCCACGGCACGGCTGGGGGTTTTCGAGGAAATCGGCAGAAAAGTGAACCGGATCATCTGGGAACACCAGCCAGCCATGGCGGAGTTCGCCGCCAGACGCGGCCGGTTTGGTGCCGCTCGGTATCACCTCATGTATTTCCTCCGCGCACCATTCGGCGCAACCCCGGCCGATCTCCCTGCCATCCCGCTTCTCGCTCCGCTTATCGAGGAGCTTCGAGCCCAGCATGCAGAGAGCCCAGAAGATTTCCGCTACCTGAACAACTGGGAATGCAATGACGACATCGCCGGATTCATCAAGGAAGGCTACGACAGCCTGTCTCCTGCCAACAAATCCTCGGGCCTAGCGTTCCTCGCCCTCGGAAACTGCCATTATCGCGCAGGGAACATTGCGGAAGCGATTCGTGCGTGGAGCGAGTGCCGGAAGCGCTGGCCGTGGGATGAATCTCCTGTAATGAATATCGCCGCCGGTCTCGCCGGCATTGGCCGGTGGGATGAATGCGAAAAAGTCGTCCGGCACCTGTCTGCCGACTTCCTTGTTCCCAGCGTCCGCAAACTCTTCATTGGCCGGATTCGCTCCCACACGAAGGAATTTCTGTGGAGCGGCATCAATTCCAACCCGGAAGTGCCAACGCCAAGGATGGGCGGACTTTATCCGGGAGCGGACGAGCAGTTCCTCGCCCATGTGAGCGGAAAGCCGAAAACCAAAAGAAACGCCCGCAAGCGGGCAGCGGTTGCTGCCATGGAGGAATCAAAATGAAAAATTACGTATTGCTCTGCTCTTGCCTCGTGTCCGCAGCCTTTGCAGGAGAGCCGTTGTTTCAGCCGATACCACAACCGCCTTCCCTGATCCCCGTGCCCGTGCTGGTCATCCAGGAAAACCAGCAGCTTGTCATCACCGACAAGAGCCCAATCCCGGTGATGGTCATACAGAAACAGCCCCAGCTATGGACGACCTCCACTGGGGAAGTGCTCATGCCCCTCAACCTCCGGCTGAAGGAGGGCAAGTGAAACGCAAGGTGAAGCTCCGCGTCCTGCTCAAAAGGCTCAAAGCGGCCGCCGACAAGATGGAGCAGGTGGCCCACTCGGCGGGAATGCCGGACTACGCCGCCTACAACACCCGCCGCCAAATCCGCCGCCTCCGCATCGACCGGCCACTGAAAAGGAGAGCGAGAAAATGGACGCGAAAATGATATCTGCACCGGTTCCCCTCTGAGGGCTCGGAGCACTATTGCATCGTATGGCTCTCGACCACCGGGGCCTTTGCCAAGGCGACCGCGTCCGCGTAGGGCATGGTTTCCGGGAAGGCCGCGAGCACGGCAGCCGCGTCCATGGGCTTGGCGTTCTGCGGGTCGAGCCGGTAGATGACCGTCGAAGGATGCCCGCCCTCGAAGTCCCGGCAGTCGGGGTTTGATGCGACCCTGATCGAGTGCTCGGCTGGGTCAAAGGCCACTCGGGCTACGGCCTTGAACCCACAGAAGCGGGTGAAAAGCACGACCAGCCGCGTGTTGAACGACGCGGCCCACATGCCTTTGACGGGGTTGGCCTTGATATGCCGAAGGACGTTTCCGACAAGTTTGATCCCTTCCATCCCTACCGCTGCGTGCGAGAAGACGCTGCTGATCTCTCCAGTTGGGTAGATCGCAAAGCCGACCTTTCCGTCAAGCGCCATGAAGAGACGTGCCCCCTTGAGTTCATCGGGGGTCTTTTTCGTTACCCCGCGCACCAGTTCCTTCACCAGGGAAAGCATCTCTGCCTCCTCCTCTTTCGTCAGCGGCTCCGGCGGATTCTGCTTGGAGGAGCCCGGCTTCGCGGGCGAGTGCCCAGAGCCCAAAAGCTCGTAGGCTGTCGGCATTGGCTTCAGTGATTCATTTGTGGAACGGCTCTCCTCTTCTTCTTCGCACAAGCTCATGTCCAACATCATGTGGCGTATCTCATATAGCATCTTCTCGTCATTGAGCACTACCTCCATAAACTCGTCGTCCGACATCTCATCCATCTGCGTTGATGTCAAATCGGCGACCTTCGGAAGCGGCTTGGGCGGATTCTGATTTGAGGAATTCGACTTCGTGGGCGAGTGCAGGGAAGTCGATAACTCGAAAGTTGCCGGTTCCCCCGAACCCGTCTTCTCTGGCGATTGAACTTCCGGGGAATTCTCCCCGTCCGTGTCAGTTTGTGTATTCATGATATTTTTCTTCCGAACGCGCTAGTCGATCTGAAGGTTTGGCGGTTATTAAAAGTCGTCGAAGACGCTCAGTTTGAGGGCTTCGGTAAAGCGTCCGTTGCGGGCGTGTTCCTCGACGGCTGACACGATTTCCGGTTCCGGCCAGATTGACCATGCGGCGTAGGGAACATGGAAATGATGGCCGCCAAGCATCATGTGCTCCCAATGGCCGCCGAACCGCCACGGCCGTCTCGGGAGAATAAGCGGGCGTCCGCGCTGCTCGACATGCAGCAGGATCGTTGCCACAGCAGAGAACCGCTCGGTGGTCACCTCGACTGCCGAAAGTTCCACGATGGCAACAAATCTCTCGTGATAGACGACTTTCTTCCCGGCGAGGTTCGCCAGAAACGGAGAGAAGAGGCGATACCGAAGCTCCCTGTCTCCGGGATAGTAACTCAGATCGTCTTCCGTGTAGATTCTTCTCAGGTCGTCGAGCTTCATCATTGTCCTTCCTTCGTGGAACGCCGCTCCTCCTCTTCTTCTTCGCGCAAGATCATTTCCAACATCATAGATTCCGCCAGCCTTTGCCTGATTTCCTCCACTGAGTATTTCTTCTCCGGTTCCACGGGCTTCCTCGGGGAGGAGGGGACTTGGTCCGTGGGCGGGAGCGCCCTCCCGACCAGTTCCCGGAACGCGTCTTCCCTGGCGATTCCTCTCTGCAATTCGTCCAGCAGCTTGAAGGCTTCCTCCTTCTCCGCTTCGGACTTTGGAGCGAATGGTGGCCAGTTCGGTTCGTTAGGGTTCGAGTTAGTGCTCATAAGATGTTGGAGTCGAGTTTTTGGACCATTGGTTTGAAATGTGCCTTCTGCCGAATTTGGCCCTTCACCCTGGCCGCGATCTCAAAAGTCCTCGCATGTAATGGCACGAGCTTTTCCGCCATCGGTTCCTGATACCCACCGGCGAGGACGAAAAAGAAGGGGAGCGCAAGCTCCAGAGCAAGCGTCTCCATGACGAATTGGTCGCGATACCGGAGAAAATCCCCGGTCATTTGCGATCTCGCGAGCGGGTCATCCTCGTGCGGATCCATGCCGGCCTGGTAGATGACGAGCGCGGGTTTGGTCGAGGCGGCGAAATCCAGCGCCTCACGAAGATGCTTCCGGTAAGCGGCCTCGTCGCGCCGTTCGACATGCCGGACGATAGATCGCTCGCTTTCACGGCATCCCATCCGGCTCCCGCAGATCGAGAAATTTGTCAGGTTCGGGATCTTCACGGTGAGTTCGGCTGTGCCATCACCCGCGTGCTCGTCGCAGTCGATCACGAGGACAGAGAGATCCGGGTTGAGTGCCGCCACAAGGGCGAGGCCGTTGAACGTGCAAAACCCCGCGCCAAACTCGGCCCTCGCATGGTGAAATCCCTGTCCGACGTTGGCGGCAATTCCGTCCTCAAGCGCCATCTTTGCGGCGAGGAGGTTTCCGCCATTGATTGCAAGCACCCCGTCGCGGTAACTCTCGCTCCAGAACCCGAAGGCGCAATCCGCGAGTTCCCCTTTTCCGGTCATGACGCTTTTCACGTAGCGCTTCTGGTGGATCAGTTCCAACTCCTTTCGGCCCACCGGTTCAGGTTTCACAAGCTTTGCATATCCACGCTCTTTGACCAAGCAGGCGACAAGCGAAAGCTTCCGCATCGAGGGCTGCGGGGTCTCGCAGTAATAGGCATCCGAGTAGGCTGTCCTGATGGGTTTCATTGTCCTTTCTTGAGTCTACTGGCGTTGCGGGCCGGAAGTTTGGCCTTCTTGAACCGCGCCTGGGCGCGGGCGATGTCGTATTCCACCCGGCGGTGGAGGAGCAGGCGGTTCTGGTAGTCGTAAAGGGCGTAGCAGGCGCGGGGGTCGTCGTCGCGCGGTTGACCGACGCTTCCCACGTTGATCGCGTAGCGGTCGCCCTCATCGAGATGCACGGGTTTATCCAGCGGGTTGAAGCAGGCGACGCGGCCATCCCGCTTCTCCTCCCAGATCACCGGCACATGGGTGTGTCCCTGGAAGCTGACGAATGTCGTCTGGACCGCGAAATGGGCCTTCGCCTCGTCCTCGTCATGGATGTAGTGGAAGCTCCCGATATCGTTGAGGGCGGCGTGCGATAGAACCATTGGGTCGAGATCGGCCGAAATCGGAAGGCCACGCAGCCACTTCATCTGGTCTTCGCTCACCTGCTCGAAGGCGAGGGTGATCGGGTCGCCGACCGTTGCGCCCAACTCCTCGGGCGGAAACTGTTCGGCAAGAAAAAGCATCGCCTCGTGGTTGCCGAAGACCGAGACCGCGCAGGTGTCCATCACCCGCTGCACGCATGCCGCCGGTTCCGGGCCGTAGCCGACAATGTCCCCCAGACAGAGGATCCCTCGGCATGGCCACTGCTCTATGTCAGCAAGGACGGCATCGAGGGCGTCGATATTGGCGTGGATGTCGCTGATGATGGCGAAGAATGCGGGCGGTTTTGATTTTTGCATGTGAATGGCAGGACGTTTCGTTTGTCGGATATGTTCTCGTTCAGGGAAAATGATTCAAAATTGGCTGATAATTGCCCCTTCATAGTCTCCCCGGAATCCCTCGCCGCCTCCATCATAGCTCACGGAGAGACTGCCATCCCAGAATGTGTTGAACGCCCAGTAGTCCTGAAATGTTTCCCCTTCGTAGGTGTAGCCGCGGCCCCGCAAACCTATCTCCTCGCCGGCGCGGATCTTCTGCCAGATCTCGGGTTTGACCTCGAGATCAAGAATAACGTCGTCGTTGCCCCAGCTTACACAGAGGCAAACGGGGAAGTTTGGGTCTTCATTTTTTTTCATAGTTTTACATGCAGCTCCAGAGGAGTTGGTTTTCCTCGGGTGTCAGATGGGCGCGGACGAACTGCCTCTCAATGCCGGTGACATCTCCGGCCTCCGGCACAGACCGTCCGATCAGGATGCGGACTTTCTGAACGTCCGTGAGCGAGAGGAGAAACCTGCAGCGTTCAGGAGTAATCGCGGGACGGTTTGCGGGCTGTTCATTCATGGTTTGAGATCTCGATTGTTATACGGATTGTCGCAGGACGGGTTGGACAACCGCTGGGGTATGCCTCCGGGACTTCTTTTGCGGACTCCGGGCCACCTTGTTCCGTTCCAGTTCCTCCAAGGTCGTTTCCAGCCGCGCCGCGAGCACTCGTGCCTGCGATAGCAGTTCCTTGCGCCGCGAGGACCAGACATAAACCCGAACCTCCGCCGAAGAAAATCCCGGCTGCCGGCATTCCCTCCACCCGAGCGACTCCTCATGCTTCATGAAGGTCACATCGTCGAAATCGCACTCGTGGTAGAGTGGCGGAAACGGGCACGCGGCAAGGCCCGCAAAGCACGGGAGCCCGGCAAGCTGCGCAGGCAGGGCCGCCTTCTCCTTGCCGAACTCCTCCAGCAAGCCCAGGGAATACCGGATATCTCCGAGCACCTCGAAGCCCGGTTTCCAATCGAGCGAATCTCCCTTGTCGCCGATGGCCACCCGCAGCCAACGGCCCTCCGGGTAAGACTGCAGGCGCGAGGACGGCCTGCGTTTTGTTTTGAATAGCTGGTTCATGGGAGTGCCTCCTTGATGGTTTTACGCAGGGTCAAATACCGCTGGCTGCCCTTCTCCTGCCCGATCTGGCTTCCAGTGGTCGCCTCATCGGTCGGAATGCTGCGGGACTCGTGCAGGCAGCGGATCGCAAATTGGTCCGCATCCGCCGCAAGAGCTGCGGCGGTGACGACATCCTCGACGACCAGGGAGACGTCGAGATAAACGATCCCCTCCTTCACCCTCGCGCCCAGGCACATGCCGGGAAGTTCGAGCAGGCCATGGAAAGCCTTGATGTATTCGGAAACATGCTCCGCCGTGAAATCCGCCAGCGGGATCTGGCGCTCGGTCGTTTTGGATGGGGCCACGGCAAACCCGGTGACCGGTTGGTGACCGGTGCGCCATTCGATGGTGATTCCCCCAGCTTGGCAGATAACCTTTTCGATATCGGAAGCAGAGAGACGAGAGGGGGAATTCATGGTTTTGGAAGGAAGCTGAGGAGTTCCGGCAGACTGATTGGCTTTCTGGCAACCTGGATGTCGTCAGGCCACCCTTTGGCGCAGGAAACCAGACTGCGTTTGAGCCAAGCAACATGCGACCACCACATTTGCAGGGCAGCTCCTCCGTTTGTTGTCGTGGCGTTCAGTGGGGTTTGGAGGGCAACGTAGAGGAGATCGTCACATTGGCCAGAAACGGCACGACGCAGTAAACGTGTGAGTCTGGGTCTGCTGAAAAAACGGGCATATTTCTTCCCCTGGGGAATCTTCTTGATGTCGTAATTGCGGCGATGCGCGATTCGCCAGAATTTGAGAAACAGCTTCTCAAGATCCTCATCGCTCGGATCGATTGGCCACATATGCTCGTTGTCTTTGGATGGAGGCATAGTCACGGACAGGATTTCAGTCGGTAATCTCGAAATAGCCCGCATAAAGAAAATCGCTTTTCCCAGATCAACTTGTTGTCTATCTCGGCATCAAAGCACGCGATGATTGAGCGCTTCAGCCACGCCACATAACGGCCCCACTCCAAAACTCCAACGACAGAACAACCAATTATTCTTGTTACATGCAGGGGGCTATCCAATGCGACATAGAGTCGGTCAGAAGCCTCTCCATTCCTGACTAAACGTAGCAGACGCCCAAGCTTTTCACCGTCAAAGAATTGGCGCAATTTGTTTTTGCATGGTAGTTCGCTCGTGTTGTACCCGTGGCGGTGCATGGTCGGCCATGTGGCGAGGAATACTCGCTCTATTTCCTCCGTGCTCAGTGCCGCTCCATTCCATTTCTCAATGATGCGGAATGCCTCGTCAGCCGAAAGGGCACCCGCCCTCCATCCCGATTTCGGAATAGTGAATGGAACGAGCGCTGCGCCGAACAGTTCGATTGCACGGCGGCGTGTGAGTGCATTTGATTGGTTCATCGCTCTTCTGTGTATGGATCGCGGAGAGGGAGTTTGAGCAGTTCGTCCATGTCGAGTTTGCGGCTGATAAGCAAATCCCTCGGTTCGGCCCCAAGGCACCCCGTATGGAAACACCCGATGATCCTTCCTTTAAGCCAGCCACTGTAACCGCACCAGAAGGGAGTAAACGCGCGCATCCCGGTTCCCACCCTGTTGAGGTTTTCCTGGAGTTTTTGCTTCACCCGCTCGTCTGCCTCACCAGTGATCGCCGCCTGCATGATGCGGTGGACTCGCGCACCACTGAAAAACGCACGATCCAGATTAAATCTCTCATTGTATTTCCCTGGGGAAATGCTGTTGATTTCGCCGCAGTAAAGAAACATCGAAAGGAGAATTGATATCGACGGCTCGTATCCATTCGTTGTGTAGGATTTGTAGTATTCTGTCGCCTGTTCCGGCGTCAGTTCCCGGATCACAACGGGTGCTTTTCTGACCAAGGACGGCCGCAACCCGGATGTGAATGGTGCCGCGATGAGTGCCCCGAGACCAATCTGAAGGAGCTTGCGACGCTCGATCTCATTTTTGGCCGCATCCCAATCAGGCTGATGATTTTCATTCATTTTCAAAATCTCCTTCCACGATTTCCAGCAAAATGTCCGGCCTCGGCTTTGCCGCCGCTTTCATGGTGGCAACAAGTGTCTTTGCCAGCACTTCGCTGTCGGAGCCTTTGGTGTCCACAACGAACCCGGCTGGATGGTTGGCCTTGTAAATATGCACCTTGTAGCCGGTCGCTCCGTTGAGCCTCACTCCGTTTGACCAGCTTATCGCGATATTTCGGGCGAGTTGCTCGACAGAAATACCTCCTCTTTCCCCAGGCACCCGAATTTCCAGGTGGAGTATCCCATTTTCATACAGGGTAAGGCGGGATGCCGTGCCGCAGAACATCTGGAAGAACTTTCCCGCCCGGTGGACGTGCTCGCTGTAGAGGTCGCTGAGTTCTTGCGAATCAGAAATTGTCTCAGGCATGTTGCCCCCTTCCGCTCTCGAAGAGCACGCTGTCGCGCAGGAACCGCGCAATCGCCCGGTCGGCCGTGCGGAGGCTCCGCCGCACCCGCCGCTTCGTGTAGTCGGGCAGGTGCTCGGTGTAGTGGCACCACCAGGTGCCGTTGTTGTTCCAGAGGTGGTGGTCGGGGTTTCCCTCCCGGACCCGGATGGCGAGTTTTGTGTTCATTGGTGGTTCTCTCTGTTGTTGGTTCCACCAGAAATCGCGGGCGCAAAAAAACCACCGTCCCTCATCAGGGCGGTGGTCAATCGAATCCGCAGAGACTTTTGGTTCGAGCCGAAGCCCGCACATCGTCCCGGTTTCCCGGAACATCCACCGTAGGGTTGTCTCCTCCCCCGGTTGGCAACCTGCCCGCCCACGCGGCCACAGGAATTCCTGATGCTCTTACTTTTATACCAGAAAACGATTCCGACTCCAAGCTCCGATTGTGTCATAAAAACGGATTCCCCCGTAGCGGAACAGGGAACCTGTTTCGAGTGCGCGCTTGTAGGATCATCCGTGCGTTCTGCCTCGTTGGTTTCTTTGGTATTCATCTTCCAAGAGAACCAAACGGTTGAGGCAAGAAATCGTCAACCTGACCGCTCCTGGCCCTCTCCTCTGAATGATTCAGGAGTTCACATATTCGCAGGATATGTTATGCGATGGGCCTCGTCCGCGAGGACAGGCTCCCGAAAGCCCGCTTACTTCCCCTGACCCCGTGCCAGAGCCGCAAGTTCAAGCGATAGCTTGAAGAGCAGATTTCAGCCTGAAGTAACAAACCCTCGCCCCGTCCGGCATCAATCCGGGCGGGGTGGCAGGTTTCTAATCACTATTTTTTTCCAGTGCTGTCCCACAGGAGCATAAAATGGCTGTCCGATCAAGCATTGAAGCGGAACAGAACTTGAAACTGAGAAAATGGCTTTAAGAATTGCTACTTACTCATGGGGATATTAGTATAATGACTGAGTTGCTGTCCCATAG
>JAPLTF010000117.1 GCA_026398275.1 Verrucomicrobiota bacterium | reverse complement strand
TACACAGCCGTGTGCTCCTGATAATACACATGAAAGTGCGGCAGATGATGCGCTGCTGATGGTTCCGGGAACATTCGGATGATGATTCCGAAGAATCTGGATAGTTCAGGCATAGGGTATATGGGGGCAGCCAGTCGAGGGGCGAGGGCTGTGGAAACAGAGCGTGCAGCCGGGGAGATCCGACGCAAGGCGGACCCGGAGGGCGACACGCTCGGGAGAGTGGGAGTCAACGTTGAAGATTACTCATCCCAAGCGGGCCAGATGCGTCGATGGATGCCTCGCCGCTGCAGGATGGCAGAGGATCGCTGTTGGATGGCGATGAGGGTTTCGTATTTTTCTCGGAAAGAACGCGTTTCTGCCAGATGGCGTTGCCGGGATTTCAGGGCAAGGGCCTTCTGAAATTCCAGAGAGAGATGGTGGGAGTCAGGCTCCCGAGCTGTCGATGTATCTGGCATGGAAATTCTCCCAGTCTTTTTGCAGGCCGTGGTTTGAGCAAATCACTTGAAACTTTTCCCTGTCGAGCGCCGGGGATTCCCAGCATTGGACCAGACGCAGTTTATCCTTGGGACGACCCGTATCGAGCATGATGGCAGCAAGGTGTTCGAAACTCATGATTCTGGTGGGGACTCCGGCGACGCTTTCCTCATGTGCCTCCCTGAACGCATCAAGCAGGAGCGGCTTGGCCGCAGGAAGAAATTGGACCGGAATTCCCTCAATGACAATCCCCTCATGCTCGAAGGTGGCAAAGCCTTTCTTTCGAAGATGCTCGTAAATGACGTCGAGCGATACGAGCAGCTTATCGGATGGAAAAGTGATAAAAACGTCCAGGTCGGCAGTTTCCGACGGCTCCGTGTAGAATATGGCCGCAACGGCTCCGCCGATTGCGTAACCTTCGATAACACCGTCTTCGACCAGGCTGTTCAGTGCTTCCAAGGTTTTTTTCATATGGAAGTTGAAGCGGAATGGGAAATCAGGCGAGAGCCGAGAGCGGGGAGAAAAGGGGGAACTTGAAGCGTGAAAGCGTCGTTCGGAAAGCGACCGTCAGTAGAGGGTCGATTGTGATGGAAATTATCGGCAGGCAGGCTGCCGCCTTTGGTCAATTCGGCGAATTTCTCCAAAGACCACACACTTTTTTTGGATTTTTTAGCGCCTTTCAGAAGGCAAGGATGAAATTTGAAATCTGAAGCGTGAAATTATCAGCTCCGTTTCTCCTTTGTTCTTTTCGACATTGTTACAAAAATTGAGATCAGCTCGTCGGCCTCTTGCCAGAGCGGGTCGGTTTGAGCCGAAGAAACTCCGCAATCATCCCGCAGAAGCTCGATCCAACCCCGGAGTGCGGGGGCACTCGGGGAAGCCTGCATAAAATGCAGCCCGGCAGGGCGAGACTGGCGGGAGCCAGCGAGGCAATACTGACTCTCATCGGCTTCTTGGGTGCATGCATCAATTTTCGCGGTGAATTCTTCGTCGCTCCGTGCACGTGACGCTTCTCGATATTGTGCTCCAACAGAAGTTCCGGACCGCAAAAGTTGCTTCCCAAGAACGCGCAGTTCCTCCCGGGTTTTATCCAAGGAGACAAAAAACCGCACAATGGCACCCCCGAATTGTTTTGTCCGGACTCTCAAGTCGTCGCCATGGCGTTGTTCTCTCTTCATCTTTCCTGTATCGTCCTTCAATTTTCTACATCACGTTTTGCCCCCAACAATTTCTCTGCCAGCGGGAGGAACTGGGCGGCGCGGGCGTGCCACTGAGTAACCCGCTGGAGTCGGAACCCGGCTTCCTTGGCTTCCCCGGCGGGCATCTGGTCGATGAGGGGTGACAATTCTTTGAGCGTGGCGTTGCTTTTTTCCAAGCGAGGAACGAGGCGCTGGCGGACGAATCCGGAGATGAGGGTCTTGAGTTCCAGCTTGGCGGTATAGACTCCGAATTTGCCATTGGCCTTACGCTCCACGGCCCCCAACTCCTCCAAGGCTCTCAACCCGATGCTCACGGATCCCATGCTGATCCCAATCCGATTGGTGATTTCTTCCATCGTGAGCGGAACCGGCGAACTGAAGAGGATTCCATAGACCTGTCCGTGAGACCGTGGATTGCCAAAAAGGTCCGCCAATTCAGAAAAAACGGAGATCAGGCCCTGCTCAAACTTTTGACGGGCCGCATTGTCTACGGGGGGATCAATCACTTGCACGGGGGAAGAATACGCCTCGCGGGGAAGAGTTCAATCTGAAATAAAGGAAAGTGCCCGCCGGCGAGTTTGGCATCGAAGGGGTCAGGTCTTGCTCTTTGACATTTGGGAGGAGAAGAGAAAGCTGAAACTTGAAACCGGAAGTCGAGAGTCGAGGGACGAGAGTCGAGGTACAAGGGGCGGAAACCCAAGACCGGAGACATGAAAGGGGAAATCAGACGGGCCTCGGATGGGCTTGAGAATTCACTTCTGAGGAAGGCATTGAAATCCAGCCTGGGTAAAATGGTGGTCAGTGGTGAGAGCTTTCTTGAGATTCTCGGCTTTCATGACTGCGAAGCTTGTGCAATCGGTGAAGGAATATGTTTTGTCGCGAAATCTGAAAAACAGGATCCTTGCCGATTCCAAAATATCCCCGGAAATATACTGGATCCGCACGCGGGGGCTGGCAGAGACGGACTCCCACCAGATTTTTGCTGCCGGCAACCCGAGGCGCATGCGCAGCAAGGTCAGCGTTTCATCAACCACATAGTCAGTGAGCAGGAGTGTCCCGCCAGATCGAAGCCAGTCGTTTCTGGTAGCCAAGGCATTCTTGTGAACCGGGTCGTGTTTGTCCGCACAAGCCATCCAGCCCGACGTGTCGGCAAACAGGACTTTCATGAGCCGTAAAGAAACCGATCATGGTCGGCCGCTGAAGCTCCATCGGTAGATTCTCCCAGATCTCCAAGCCGGAAGAGAGGGTCCTTCTCCAGCGGGGGAAGTGGAACGGAAGCAGCACGATGCGGTATTATCTCAAACGTGGGCTTGCTCCTGTGCAGGACCAGATACCTCTGTCCCTCCGCAATTCGCCGGATGATTCTGGGCAATTCCATCCGCAATTGCTTGGTGTTGATGATTTCGGATGCGATATTCATGTTCATCTCAAGATAACTATTATCTGGGGCGGGTCAAGTGAAGAGAAAGTGAAAAGTGGAAAGCGGAAACGTGAAGGCTGAAGCGTGAAATCGAAAATCAGACGAGGGACGATGGGCGGGACGGAAGAGAATGCTGAAGGGTGAGACTTGAAAGCTGAAGTCAGACCGGAAAACGAGGGTCGAGGACTGGGCTACTCGTCGCCCGCTTGCGGGGGAGCAACGGGAACTTTGCTCAGTGCTGCCTCAAACTTCTGTCTGTTTCCACGAGCGGCACGTTGATTAAAAGCCTGGCATTGACTGCTCCATGCTCCTACGGCTTGGGCAATAGCCAGAGCAGCAAGTTTCTCAACAGTGGTTCCCTCGATCCCTGCCAGGTCTTGCATGGATTTCAGAACCGGATCCGGCAGTTCGGCTGTGATTGTGCTCATGTGTCCAAATGTAGCAGAAATTCCCTTGGTGTCACCAGTGTGATTCCGAATGCTTCAGCGGGTCTCAAATCGTTCTTGTTGAATGTAATAATGTATTCTGCGGAAGATGCCACTGCCGCCTCGATGACCATGTGATCATCGGCATCTTGGAGCAGGGGACGCCAGAGGAAATGAATCTCGCACCACCGCGATGACAAGCAGAGATAATCCAAAAAATCCTCGCACTGTTCGCCGAGCCATCCGGGGATGTGAGCATGAGATAAAGTCTGTTCGGTATATTCCTGCAAGAGCGGCCCTGAGAGGCATGCCTGCCAACGATGGTCAACGCCAATGGAAAATACCAATTTGTGAGACCATCCGACTTTGGAGCGAATTGCTGCCACAACCACGTTGCTGTCAATAACAACCCGGATCATCTTCTGTCACTTGATTTCAAATATTCACCAACAAATTCGCGGATGGTTCGGATCTCGTAACTGGTCTGGTCCTGCGGCAAAGTCAACGCCGCAGTCGAAGGTCGATTGGGAAGGAAATTATCAGCAGACAAGCTGCCGCCTTTGGTCATTTCGGCGGATTTCGCCAAAGACCACACACTATTTTTGGATTTTTACGACTGCTACGCAGAGAAACTTGAAACTGGAGACCTGAAGGCTGAAGGGGGGGAGCCGAAGACTGAGGCTGGAAATCTGAAAGCTGAAACTTGAAACCTGAAAGGTGAAACCGGAGAGCTGAAGAAAATGCTGAAAACGTTCATGGGTTATTTCGTTTGGTGTTCTTGGACATTGTAACGAATATCGCAATGAGTTCGTCTGCTTCTTTCCAGATGAGGTCGGTGAGGGTGGAATTGATGCCGCAGTCATCACGGAGCAGCTCCAGCCAAAATTGTGTTTCATCCGCTTCTGAGGTGCAGAGTTCAATTTTTGCAATAAATTCAGCGTCGCTTCTGGCTCGTGAGGCCACGCGGTAATTTGCACCGACTGATGTTCCCGCCCTGACTAGCTGCTTTCCCAGAATGCGCAGCTCCTCGCGGCGCAGATCGAGAGCGATAAAAAAGCGCACAACACTCCCGGCGAACACCTTCGTTCGCTTACGCAACTCCCGTTTCCGTTCTTCGCTATTCATTTTTCAGGTTTCAGGTTTCATCCTTCAATTTTGTCCATCACGTTTTGCCCCCAACAATTTTTCGGCCAATGGGAGGAACTGGGAGGCCCGGGTGTGCCACTGGGTCACCCGTTTGAGTCGGTATCCCGCCTCTTTGGCCTGCTCTTCTGGCATCTGGTCGATGAGGGAGGACAATTCTTTGAGGGTGCCGTTGCTTTTTTCAAGGCGCGGAACGAGCCGCTGGCGGACGAATCCGGAGATGAGCGTCTTGAGTTCCAGCTTGGCGGTATAGACTCCGAATTTGCCGCTAACCTGGCGCTCCACGGCCCCCAACTCTTCCAATGCTCTCAACCCAATGCTCACGGATCCCATGCTGAGCCCGATCCGGTTGGTGATTTCCTCCATCGTGAGCGGCACAGGCGAGCTGAAGAGGATCCCATAGACCTGTCCGTGGGAACGGGGATTGCCAAAAAGGTCCGCCAATTCAGAAAAAACGGAGATCAGGCCCTGCTCAAAATCTTGCCAGACTTCGCTGTCGGTTGGGAGATCACTCACCTGCATGAAGCATCTTTATTGGATTATTGGAACGATTTCAATCTAAAATAAAGACGAGGGGGGTATCGGATCTTTACAGCATCTCAGGATTTTCAAGGTGGTCGTTGGGGAATTCGAGGCGGGGTGATCGCCAGAGGCGGATTTAGGAAGAAGGGAGGGGAAGTCGCACACGGATGCGATTATCTTTCAGCGTAACAATCGCACCGGCAACGAGTTGATCACCGAACGAATGTAGCACTTGATGGATAGATTTCCCCTGCATTTTGGATGGAATTTCGACCAGACGCAGGATTCCGCTGTGCGCGAACCCATGCAAGAAGACCAGCTCGCCAAAATCCTTGTCGAGAGTCACAAGAATGCGCCCTTCCTTTTTCGCGATTGCCAGAATTTCTTCGTCTCCTGGATCCTCCGGCAGGTCACCGGTCCAGAAAACATCGTATCCCAGACGCAGCAGTTCGGATTTCGCTCCGCCCCAGACGCATGTATCCAGAAGAATCCTCATGCCGCAACGGGCACCGGAAAAGGAGCGATGGTTTCAACTGAAACCGCTGCGCGAGCGTATTCCAAGCAGGCGAGGACATCTTCCCGTTCAAGCCACGGATACCCTTCAAGAAGCGTCTCAATAGTATCTCCGACGGCAAGTTGCCCGAGAATATGTTCAACCGCAAGACGCCGGCCACGAATGGTCGGCTTGCCACCGAATATTTTGGGATCGAATGTAATGCGACCCAGCAATTGAGTGTTCATGGTATAAAGATGCTATTCGATTGTGCCGAAAGTTGCCAGCCCGGAAGACGAAATGTGAAATCAGGGGATCACGGGAGTGAACTCGACTTTCTTGGGATCCAGTGTGCCGAGGGCGACCCGAGCGAAACGCACATCCAACAGACCGTCTTCTCTTGAGGCCAGGGCGATATCCCATCCGAGCTTTTTGCCGTTTGCGTGCGATTGCGCCGGGGCAATCTGGGATGCAACGCCAAGTCTGAACCGCCCTACAGCAGCTCCCCGAATCCCAGCCCTTCGACAAGGAATGCCAGACGCTTCTTGAAAGCCTCATTGGACGGCCATGAACGCAGCCAGTTCAATCCGTGATTAATTTCCTCCTTCGTGGGCTCCATGGCGACGAGATCCTCTTCATGCCGCCGTCCTTTTGCCGGGTGCGGGCGCCGATTTGAAAGTCCGGTGATCTGGCCGGTTTGAAAATCGGATACTTCCGAGCGGGCGTTTTCTTCAAAAGCTTCCCACAAGGCTCTTCTTCCTTGGTCTTGTTCTTCGTCTTGTTCGGGGGGTGCGGGGGGC
>JAPLTF010000045.1 GCA_026398275.1 Verrucomicrobiota bacterium | reverse complement strand
CTCAAGACGGGAATGGTGACCGCGACGGTGAGCAACAACGGCAACACCCGCACCTTGGTTTCCGATGCGCCGGTCAATTGGGCCGGGTCAGATGGCAATCCAATACCACTCGACAACCTGGCTTGCTTCGGGGTCAGCTTTTACAAACAAACGGGGATGGAGCTCGGCGAAGCGAAAGCCGCCTCGATCTCCGAGATCGTCATCGAGTTGATCGATTAAAGTTAACGACGCAGCGCTGCGCGGTGCGGAGCAACTAGCAGTAGTTGCGTCAATATTTATGACAACAGAGCAAACGCTTCCCAGTTACCTCGCTGGATTTTCCAACCCGTCCAACAGTTTCCGTCCTTGGCCGTTTTTTGTCCTGAACGACGAATACGAGACCGGTCCTGGGGAGAAAAGGCTCACGGAGTTGCTGGAAAATCTCGCGCGCGTTGGATACGGTGGTGTTTTCCTGCATCCCCGGCCGGGGCTTATCACGGAATATCTTTCCCATCGCTGGTTCGAGGTCATCCGCCATTGCATCGCCGAGTGCCGTAGATTGGGGTTGGTGCCGGCCCTTTACGACGAAAACTCTTATCCCAGCGGATTTGCGGGCGGGCATGTTCCTGCTCTTGCCCCTCAAACGACGGCCCGGTTTCTCATCCCGAAATTTGGTGCCCTGCCCGAGCGTCCACCCAGCGATGCTCTGGCGGTTTATCGTACGGAAAATGGGATTCCGTGTGAGATGGTTGAGCCCGGCACGCTACAAGATGGGGCTAATTGGTGTGCGTTTGTAATGGAGCGGATGCCGCCGATGTCCTGGCACGGGGAATTTCCTTACACGAGCCTGCTCGACCCAAAAACGACGCAGACCTTTCTGGAAACCACTTACAACCGCTACCGGGATGAACTCGGCGCGGAGGACTGGAAAACCTGTGCTGCGATTTTCACCGACGAGCCGCATCTCACGGCGGATTCGCACGGGCCATGGGGACCCGGGCTGCATTTCAGCCGTTTGGTCCAGGCCGAGTTTCTTCGGCGTCACAACTACCCGATCGAGACTGTCCTGGCTGATCTTTACTTTGACTCGCCGACCAGCGCTGCGACACGATTTGATTTCTACGAGACTCTCCACGCTTTGTGGATGGAGAACTTCGCCCTGCCACTCGAAGCTTGGTGCCACGAGAACGGCATCCCGCTCACCGGCCACTACCTCGAGCACGATTGGCCTTGTCCCTACGCCACCCCGGGCCACGTTCATCTCCTTGCTCACACGGACTGGCCGGGCACCGACCTGCTCGAATGCTTTGCGCTCGAAGGTCACGACTACGGCGATCCGCAGAACGTGGATCCGACGGAGCCCGGCACCGAGGCGCATGCCCTCTATTTCCTCAAGCAGGTCCAGTCGGTGGCGAACCAACTTGGCAAGAAGCGGGTGATGAACGAAAGCTGGGGCGCGGGCGGCCACGACTCCACTCCGCTCGATTGGCTTCGCATCGGACGGTTTCTTGCCGTTCATGGGGTCAACCTCTTCGTGCCCCATTACTCGACAACCACCATCCGTGGCGCCCGTAAAAAGGATCATCCGCAGTTTTTTAGCGAGCAGAGCCCTTGGTTCGATGCGCTCGGCCCCCTCAATGACGAACTCGCGCGCCTTGCGTGGCTTGCCGCTCACGGCAAAACCCGCCAGAGGATTCTTGTCGTCGATCCGCTCACGACCGGCTATTGCCTCTCGGCCAAATCGGACTGCGTGGCAGATCTCGGAACTTCAGGAGGCCAGCCCGCGCATGACGCCCTGACCGATATGCGGACCGCTTTCGCGGGCACCCAGCGCAGTGTCCTCCCTTTGCGGCGGGCAACGTCAAAGTTTGCCCAGGCCCTGTCCGACGCTCAGGCAGATTTCGATATCGGCGATGAATACGTCTTGGCGGAGTCGGCGAGCGTCGAGGCCGATCAAATGAGAGTCGGTGAGCAAACTTACCAACTCGTCGTCCTGCCGCCAGGGCTTCAAAATTTGAGGTCTGCGTCCCTCAAATTGCTCGTGGATTTCGCTGCAAACGGTGGAAAAATCCTCGGAGTGCGACCGGTGACGGCGTGGCTGGATGGTCGTCCCGATGCATGGCCCGATCACCTCCCGGTGCAGTGGGCTGCTTCTCCGGAGGAGTTGGTCGCTCTTGTTGTCGCCTTGGTTCCGCCACGTTTGAAAATATCCACCGCAGGGATGTCGGGGATTGCCCATCAACGCCGTGAATGCGAGGAGGGGGTTTATTATTTGATTGTCAACTCATCGCCTTCAGACTGGTCCGCCAGCCTGTCAGCGGCCGATGATACGAATGGCGGCCGGCTGCTTGATCCGCAGACGGGACTGATCCATCCTTTCGATGGGCAGTTGCGGATTCCAGCCAGCGATGCGCAGATACTCTTTTTTGCCCGGAAAGGAACAGCTTTGCCTCCTGCCGTGCCGTCGTGCGCCTTGGTTTGTGCGGACAGGGGAAAGGAGTCGCCGGTCGAGTTTCTCGGCGCCGAACTTCTCGATCCCAATGTGCTCGTGATCGACAATTGCGCCCTGGATGTGGGCGGACAAAGTTTTCCCCGTCGTCTTGTTTACGAGTCCAACCGCATCTATTGGGAGCAAAACGGCATGGAAACCAACGGTTGGACAAATGTGATCCAATACCGCGATCATGTGATTTCCGCAAACCTGCGCATGCGACCTGAGAGCGGCGGCACCGCATGCTACACCGCAACAATCCTACCCGGCACCGATTTGGCTTCTATTGATCTTTGCTTCGAATGCCCGGATCAGTGGCAGATCCAAATCAACGGACATCCCCTCGACACCAGCAGGGGATCACGCTGGCTGGATTGGCGGATCCAGCGCGTGGCCGCAGGACACCTTCTGCGACCGGGCGACAATTCCATCCATCTGATAGGCCACCCGTTTGATGTCCGCCAGGAAATCGACCAAATTTATCTTTGGGGGAATTTTTCGGTTCGCCCCGCCAACCAGGGCTTTGTCCTCGCTCCCGCCGGGAATCCCATCGGACTCGGCCCATGGGCCAGGCAGGGAATGCCTTTCTACGATCGTAAGGTTTCCTATCGATTCCGGCGGCCATCGGGGAAAGGAACCCTGCTGTTCGATAAGCCCGCTTGGAATGGCTCCCTCATTGAAGTGGTTTTCGGAGAAAAGCGTCACCAAACCTATGGTCCAAGTCTGGAGTATGCCGTCGCCCCGACCGATCCAGAGGAATTTGCAATCGAAATCACCGGCTTGCCTTGCAATCTGCTTGGACCTTTCCATAAGCCCGATCTGCTGCCCAAGCACGGATGGGGAATCTTCTGGCACGGCGGTGATGTTCCGAACGGCCCACAGCCTGGCGAAGCCTATTGCCTGAAGGACTTTGGACTCTTTCAATTGCCAACATGGTCCGCTGGCTGATGCGGACGAACAGGCGCTCTCACTCTTCAGTAATACAATCGATGAGAATCAGAAGAATTGGCATCGACAAATGACACTGGTTGCAGTATATTACCAATCCAGTGACCCCTGTCCCCTATCACCCCGCATCACGGCGTTTCAAGCAGAAGCGCGTGGTCGCGATGTGTAGTCGATGCGCCAAGGGCAACACAGGCTTCACTTTGATCGAGTTGTTGGCGGTCATCACCATCGTTGCGATTTTGGCTGCCCTTGGCTATGCCGGGACGCAGAAAGCGATGTCTGCGGCCAGATCGGCGCAAAAGATTTCATATTTAAAGGCAATTGGAGGAGCCCACTCTGCCTATCTAGCCGATAACGAAGGCCGATGTTTGCCGACTAATTTCATCAACATGGGCGATGATCCCGAACTGACCGGAAACTATAGAGCCTGGTGGTGCCACTACCTCATGCGTTACACAGGCGGCTCGGCCAAGATGTTCTGGAACCCCAGCTACACGCCATGGAGCAGTAAATATCCGAAGGGAATCTGGGACGACGTGCCAAATCTTTTCACCGGGGAGAGAAAGGATGAATCGCCGGGCGAACTTTGCCGGATCGAGGCGGGATTTGGTTGGGTTTGGTATCAGACCTCAGCTCTGCCGGCCGATCAAGGCGACTGGGTCTCCGGTTTGAACAGTCCCCGGCCGTTCCCAGCCATTGATTTGCCATCCCAACAGATCGTTTGTATGGAAAGCCTGAGTATCGTCGCTGGCCCCAATCCGAGTATAGGGTTGAATTTTCAGGCCTGGATCTCGTTTGTTCGAATCGATCCCATGCATTGGTCCGGGCCCCGTTGGTCTGGCGATTCTATTACCTGCCTTTTTCTCGACGGTCATGTTGCTGCAATAAGGACAGACGATTTCAAAGAGGAAAACTTTTCCATTTTGGCGCGCTAATCACCATGAGCACTGCTGACACCGAAAAACACACCAATTCCATAGAAGCGAACGGCGCAGAAACTCCCGGAGCGGGAAAGCAAATCACAAATCAGCTTATGAAGCGTCATTTTAATCAGTCGAATACCATATTTAGCATTTGGTTCAGAGCCTGGCTGGCCTGTCCCTTGATTATCTTTGCATCAACGTTTTCCTGTCTTTCGGAGGGCACAGAATATCCGAGCGACGCCTACGTCCGTCCGACGGTCGATTCGCTGCCGGTTTTTGAGACGTTATGCGGGGTTCAGCCTGCTCTGGCAAATCCGTTGGAGCGAGCGGCGAAGTTTGCCACCCACCGGTTTGAGCTGGTGGAAAGGAAGGGCGTTCCGGCCGCGGAATGGGAATTTCGATTCGACAAGGATCCCTGTCCGCCGGCAATGATCACCGTTGACGAGCGTCTGAACCAGGTGCCGCAAAAGGTTTTGCTGACGGTGAGCAACGATGGAGATATTCCGGTGGAAGTGGCATGCATTGTCAGTGAGGTGGGTTGGTGGACCGACCAGGCGCGAAAGCCGCTGAGCGCACCCGCCGCGGGTGCTCCGGCGATTTCCCCCGGGCAATCCCAAGAAGTGACTTTTGACTTTGGTCCAAACTCAGGAGGCGAAAAACTTCGGCAGCCGGTGACGCTGGCGCTTGTTGTTCGTGACCCCAAAGCCGGACGGACTTACAAAATGGCCTTCTCAAACTTGCGGGTCCAATACGGAACAGACCCGCGCATGGCCACTCTCGGGGGGAGCGGTCCTCTCACGGCCGGGGCGGAAGCTGTTCTTTCTGTGCAAGCGCAGGGAATTGTTGCCGGAGAACAGCTCGATCTGCAGGTCGAAGACGGTCGATGGACTTTGTGGAGGATCCGACTGAGCGAGCAGGAAGTTCTGGCGCTTGTCGAGAAAGGGGAGGCGGAAATCCGGCGCAAGGTGCCAGAGTATTTGCCGTCGAGGAAGGCATCAGTCAGCCTTGTCGGTCGTGCGGGACGCTTGCAGGCGAGTCCCATGGGGATCGAGATTGTCAACGAATCGAAGCCCGGATTTCCCGAGATGAAGCGCAAGGTGGTCAATGGGGTTCCAACCTTTCTGAAGAACGGAAAGCCCATGCCATGGAGCGGCTATGCGACGTTTGACTTTATGCCGGGCAACGTCAACCAATTCGGCAAACATGGAGCCAACCTGTTTTCGCTCGTGACCAACGCGGGACGTCACGTGCATAACGTCACCCGGCCCACATGGCAGCCCGACGGGAGTTTTGACTTTCGACAACTCGATGAATATGCGGCGATGGCGCTGGCGGCCAACCCGGAGGCCAACTTGCTGCTTCGCGTCTCCCTGAGCCTGCCGCCTAGATGGTTCAAGGAACACCCGGAGGATCGTGTCCTTGTGCGCAAGGATGGTAAGGACATCGTCTGGGAGGAAACGGGAGGGATCGCAGCGTCGTTCACATCTTCGGCATGGCGCGAACAACAGGCCAAGAACCTCCGGACGCTCATCGCATACGTGCAAAGCCAGCCATGGGCCAACCGCGTGGTTGGAATACTGTTGATGGGTGGGGTGACCGAAGAATGGTTCGCCTGGGCGTCTAATGACACGCTGTGCGGCGACTATTCGCCAATCCAACAACAGGCTTTCATCCGATGGTGTGAGGCCAAAGGATTTCCGTGGAAAGAAATTCCGCCTCCGGAAGAAAGGATGATTTCTGGAACCGATTTGTATCCGGATACCGACGCGGGACGGCGGGCGGCCGCCTACCAGCAGTTCATTTCCGACTCGACGGCGGAGACAATAAGCTACTTCGCGCATGTGTCCAAAGAATCTGCGCCGCAGCTTCTGGCAGGGGCATTCTACGGTTATACCGTCCAGCTGGCTGGCGAGCCTCGCCAGAGTCTTTCCGGCCATTTTGCGTTGCGTCAATTGCTCGACGATCCTCAGATCGACTTCCTCGCCGGCGTTCCTCTTCACAACTTCCGCACAATCCCTGACGCCTTGGAGGCGGCCTTTGTGTCACAGGGTGGCTGCACGGCAAGCATTCGGCTTGCGGGCAAAGCATACCTCAACGAAAACGACCTGTTCTCGTGGCTCCATCACGGGCTTTGGCACACCCTTTTCGATCCGAACGATCCGCGGGCGGGGGCAATTACCATGAATCGACGGATCCTGGCCGACGATGTGGTGAATGGCATTAGCCGTTACTGGTACTCGCTGTTGAGCAGCTGGCACGATGACGAACAATTGCAGCGGGAGTTTGCCTCCATGCACCGGATCCAAGCCGAATCGCTGGGCTGGGACCGAACCCCTCAGCCTGAAATCGGATTCCTCATAGACGACACCAGTTTTGCCTGGGTCACCCCGCACTCGAAATCCTTCAAGTTGTCCAACGCCGACTTTCTCTTTGCGGTGGCCAAGTTGGGAGCGCCAATTGGAGTCTATCTTCTCTCGGATGTGGCCAAATTGCCCGAGAGCGTAAAGCTGGTTGTGGTTGCCAACGCGGTGGCCGCCGATCCCGAAGACCTTGCCAGGCTTTCCGGCGTCATCGAGAAGGGAGGCCGCACGTTTCTAGCCGTTGGATCGATCGGGCTGATCAATCCACTGTCACAGCAATGGAGTTTGGATGCACCGGCCAAATGGCTGGGACTGCCGGTGGCAACGCACGCCGCAACGCGGTCAGGCATCTTACGGGCTAACGCAACCGGTTCGATTCTCGTAGATGCGGGTCCGGTAAATCCCTATGCCACAGCCAAAGATGCAGGCTGGGCCACCTACGTTTCTGCCAATCCTGCGGACCGGCCACCGGGCGGGGCCGGGCGACCGCTGCAAGGCGAAGGCTCGCTGACATGGAGCGCTCTACCACTGACCAACGTAGAAGCCGTGAGGAGTTTTGTCCTCTCATCAGGCGCACGCTGCTATGCGCCGGTGGGTTATGTTGTCAATGCCGCGAAAGGGGTCGTCTCGGTTACGGCCCCGGTGGCTGGGACCGTGAGGTTGGAATTTCCGGGTGATGGCCGATGGACCGATGCATTCGATGGCTCAACATACACCGGCGGAACATTCAAATGCACCTTTGCCAAAGGGCAGACGCGCCTCTTCGTCCGAGCTCAGGCGGAGGCTGCGAAGCACAAATAGGCCCACAGAACAAAACTGGAGAGAGAACAAATGTGCAATCACCCATCAACGGGCCATGGAAAATCGCCGCCTGCTTGACGAACGCGTCGCCGCCACACTTTCCAACTGATGAAGTCATCCTTCCGGTCCACGGCCACCCTCGTTCCCGACGCCTTTTCGGTTTTCCGTGGCCGCTTGAGCCACCATGGGCAGAGCTTCGCGTCGTCGGTGCCTCGTGGCATCAAGTCTGGCTCGACTTCTGGGTTGCCGTTGTCAGAATGATCCCCCGTTTCTTTTTATGTCTCCAACAAATACCATCGCAACCCGCGCCCAATGGATCGGCGACCGCCAGCGTCCGACCACGGGCGAACCGCCCTGCCCATATCTGCGCCGTTCATTCCATCTGCCCGGACCGGTCAGGCGCGCCACGCTGACTTGGACTGCGCTCGGGGTCGCGGACATGCATCTCAATGGTGCCAAAATCGGCGGCGACTTCCTCATGCCCGGGTGGTCGGATTTTCGCGAGCGGGCGCAGGTGCTCGAATACGACGTGACCAAGCTGCTCCTCGCCGGCGAGAACATGCTCGGCGCGATCCTCGGGGACGGTTGGTATACGGGCACGCTGCTCTGGAAAAACGAGCGCAACCACTACGGCACGCATCCGCAGTTGCTCGCGCGGCTCGATGTCGAGTTGCGCGACGGACGGCGCATCACGCTGGGCTCGGACAAGGCCTGGGAAATGCGTTACGGCCCGATCGTCCAGTCGGACATCTATCACGGCGAAACCTACGATGCGCGGCAGGAGCTCGGCGAGTGGTGCGTGCCGTCCGCGTCGTCGGATGGCTGGCGCAAGGTTGATGTGTTCCCCGCCTACCGTGGCGTTCTCCAGCCCAAGCTCAACGAGCCGGTGCGCGTCACCCAGATCTTGCACCCGCGCAAGATTACGGAGCCCGCGCCCAAGGCCTTCGTGTTCGACTTCGGCCAGAACATCGCCGGGCTCTGCCGGCTGAAAGTCCGCGGCCGGCGCGGGCAGAAAATCGTCCTCAAATTCGGCGAAATGCTCAACGCCGACGGGACGGTTTACCGGGAGAATCTCCGCCTCGCGCGCGTGATCGACACCTACATCTGCCGGGGCGGGGGCGAGGAGGAATGGACGCCACGCTTCACCTTCCACGGCTTCCGCTATGTCGAAGTGACCGGCCTTGCGGGCCAGCCCGATGCCTCGTTGCTCACCGCGATGGTGCTCCACACCGACATGCAGCCGGCCGGCAAGTTCCATTGCTCCAACCCGCTGCTCAACCGCCTCAACGCGAACATCCGCTGGGGACTGCGGGGCAACTTCCTTGATGTGCCGACGGATTGTCCGCAGCGCGATGAGCGCCTCGGGTGGACCGGCGATGCGCAGGTCTTCATCGGCACGGCAGCCTTCCATTACGACGTCCGCAGGTTTTTCCACAAATGGCTGCAGGATCTGCGCGACGGACAACGCAAGGACGGCGCCTTCCCCGACGTGGCTCCGGATGTCCTGGGAAAATATGGTCCCCATCAATTCGGCAATGCGGCGTGGGCCGATGCCGGCGTGATCTGCCCGTGGGAGATCTATCAGCACTACGGGGACAAGAGCATTCTGGCCGACAACTACGACGCAATGGTCCGCTGGATCGAATGCCAGCGCCGCACGGCGAAAAATCTGATCCGTCCGCGAACCGCTTATGGTGATTGGCTGGCCATCGATGCGGTGGTGCCCAACCACGCCCCCGTGCCGTGCGATCTGGTCGGCACAGCCTACTTTGCGCACACGACAAGCCTTCTGACCAAGATTGCCGGCCTCCTCGGCCACAAGGACGATGCCCGGCGGTTCCAGAAGCTGCATGCGCAAATCGTCGTCGCGTTCCAAAAGGCTTATGTCACGCCCGATGGCCGCGTGGTCGGGCATTGCCAGACCGCCTACCTGCTGGCCCTGGCGTTTGATTTGCTGCCGTCCAGACTCCGCCAAAAAGCCTTCGCGCACCTGGTCGATCTGGTCGAGGCGAGGAATTGTCATCTCACCACCGGCTTCGTCGGCACCCCCCTGCTCCTGCCGGTTCTGACCCGTTTCGGCCGCACCGACCTCGCCTACAAAATTCTCCTGCAGGAGGACTATCCCTCGTGGCTCTACACCGTGCGCAATGGAGCCACGACCATGTGGGAGCGGTGGAACAGCTACACCAAGGAGGAGGGTTTTGGTCCGGTCGGGATGAACTCCTTCAACCACTACGCCTACGGCGCTGTGGGCGAGTGGATGTATGGCGTCATCGGCGGCATCCGCCCGCTGGCGCCGGGCTTCAAAAAAATCCTCTTCGCACCCGAGCCCGGCGACGGAATCACGTCGGCCGAGACTTCCCTGCCGACACCGCATGGCCTTGCGGAGTGCTGCTGGAGAGTCCGCGGTCGCACCATGGTTGTCGATGTGACGGTGCCCGAGGGCGTCAGGGCTGAACTTCGTTTGCCCGGTCGCAAGGCAGCCCCGCTTGCCAGCGGACGCCACCGTTTGACCACCAAGCTCAGCCGGCCATGAAGCACGCGTGATCCTTTGACCGGCTGGCCGAGTGGTTGCCGGTCAAGCCGACCCGGCCGGATGGATCTTTGCGCGCTGCGGCCTGGCTTTGGAGAACGGCGAGTATGCAGATGCGGGCCGCTTGCTGGCCCTTGGGAAAAAATCCGCCGCACCCGCCGTCTTCCAGCAAATGCTCAAAATATCGCCCTCGTCGCGATCCCCGAGCCTGCGGTTTGGATGCTGCTATCCATCGGGCTGACGTTGGTGGTCATGCGCGGCCGACGGCATGGCTGTTTCAGAGATTGAAACCCCGTCGCAGTCGTAACCGGGGCGGAACGGGTCCACCCCATATCTTCTTGATTTCCTCTTGAAAACTCTGTGGAAAGCGACGCAAATAGGTGCCCGGGTGTCGCGCACATCAACCCCGCTTCCCCCAATCCCATGAAACTCACTATCGGCACCAAAATCTTCGCCGGCTACGCGGTCGCGTTCCTCGCCATCGTCGCCCTCTCCATATCGTCCTTCCTCTCGGTCAGGCAGCTCGAAAGAAATTTTCACGAAGCCGGGGAGGAGCGCGATTTTATCGCCAGGCTCGACGCGTTTCACGATTTCATTGTGGACGGGCAGGACGGGCAGCGACAGTTTCTGGTCACGGGCAACCGGGCCCACCTCGCGCAGCTTGAGCAGGCCATGCCCCTGCTCGAAACGAAAATTCAGGCGCTGCGCTCTTCCGCCGCAGCCGACGGGCGCGGCGAGGAAATCGCCGGCATCGACTCGATCTGCAAGTCCCTGCTGCTTCAGCTGAAAACCGAGGCTGAGGACAGGGAGGCAGCCGGGCTCACGGAAAGCGTGGAGCGCAGCTCCAAGGAGATGGAGCGGCTCTTCATGGCAATCGAACACCTCAAAAGCCTGGAAATGGCGGAGTTCAATGCGGTTGACAAGGCAACCAGCGACTCGGCTCTTCAGCTGGAGCGCCTGGTTCTGTTCGGGGCACCAATCGCTCTGATCATCGTCGCCATCGTCGGCCTGATCGTTTCGCGGAATATCACGATCCCTCTCTCCCGGATCGAAGCGGCGGCAAGCCAAATGGCTGGCGGCGACTTTACGATCTCGCTCGGCGACACGGCGCGCGGCGACGAGATCGGCTCGCTCTCGCGCAGCTTCGCAGCGATGATCGCCTCGCTCTCTGAGCTGATCGGGCAGGTGCAGCGCAGCGGCCTGCAGGTCAACAGCTCGACCGTGGAGATCGCGGCCACCACCAAGGAGCAGCAGACGACCGCCGGGGAAGTGGCCACGACATCGGCGGAGATCAGCGCGACCGCGAAGGAGATGAGCGCGACAAGCTCGGAGCTGCTGAAGACGGCGGACAGCGTGAGCGCGGTGGCCGAGCAGGCCAGCGAGATGGCGTCGGGCGGCAAGGAGGGCCTCGACCGCATGGAAAAAATCATGCGCGGCATTCTGGAAGCCTCGGTCGGGATCACTTCAAAGCTGGGCGTGATGAACGAAAAGGCCGGCAACATCAACGCGGTCGTCTCGACGATCGGCAAGGTGGCCGACCAGACGAACCTTCTCTCCCTCAACGCCGCCATCGAGGCGGAGAAAGCCGGGGAATACGGACGGGGATTCGCGGTCGTGGCCACCGAAATCCGCCGCCTGGCCGACCAGACCGCCGCCTCCACCGGCGACATCGAGCAGATGGTCAAGGAAATGGTCAGCGCCGTCAGCGCGGGCGTCATGGGCATGGATAAATTCGCGGAGGAGCTGCGGCGCGGTGCGACGGAGATCGCCGCCGTGGGAACGCAGCTCGACCGGGTGATCTCGGAGGTCCAGTCGCTGGCCCCGAGCGTCGAGAGCGTGAACGAGGGCATGCGCTCCCAGACCCAGGGCGCGCAGCAGATCAGCGAGGCGCTCACACAGCTCGGCGAGGCCGCCCGCCTCACCGCCGACAGCATCCGCGACAGCTCGCGCGCCATCGACCAGCTCAACGAAGCCACGAGCGGCCTCCAAAGCGGCATCTCCCGCTTCAAACTCCCAGGCTGATGCTCTACGTTCTGATGGATGCGGGCACCGATACCTACGCGGTCGCATCGGCTTCCGTCGTGGAGGTCGTTCCCTGCGCCTCGCTGAAATCCGCCCCGGGTGCGCCCCGATCTGTCGCGGGGATCCTCAATTATCGCGGCAGCCCGGTGCCGGTCGTTGACTGCGGCATCCTTCTCGCCGGAACTCCGTCTCCTGTCCGCTTCTCCACGCGCATCATCCTGCAGCGCCTCGCCATCGGCGGCCGCGATCGCGTCCTCGGACTGCTGGGCGGAAATGTCACGCGCGTGCAGGCATTTGAGGAGAGCGATTTTGTCGAGCCTGGTGCCCGCGCGGTCTCTTTTCCATGCGCGGGTCGCATTGCGGCCCTCGGGGATCGATGGATCCAACGCCTCGACACGGCATCCGTTCTCACGGAGGACGTCTGGGAAGCCCTGACTTCGGAGGAGGCATGATCTCCGAGGATTCCATCCTGGAAATGCTGCGCTCGCATGCGGGCATTGACGCCGCCCAAACGGGTGAGGTTTCCCTGCGAAAAGAAATCCGCCGCGCGATCGATGTCTGCCAGAACCCGAACCGATTACTGGACACTTCCACCAGCGAGTGGAAAGCCCTCCTCGAGTCCTCGCTCGTTCCGGAGACCTGGTTTTTCCGCAACATGGAAGCTTTCGACGCGCTGGCCGAATGGGTTGTCAGTGCATGGAGTCCAGCCCATCCGGGCGCCTGCCTGAGGGTTCTTTCTTTGCCTTGCGCCACCGGAGAGGAACCCTACTCGATCGCGATGCGCCTGCTGGAAGCGGGACTGGCACCCGGAAGCTTCAAGGTCCGCGCGGGGGACATCAGCGAAAAATCTCTCGCCACCGCGCGCGCCGCCACCTACCGGCGCAACTCGTTCCGGTCAGGATTTGATGAATCGCAATTCGGAAAATATTTCGAGAGCCTTCCTGGCGGGGCGAGGCGGGTTTCGGATGAGATCCGTGAACAGGTCGATTTTCAGATGATCAACCTTGCCGACCCGTCTTCGGTCTTGCCGCAAAGCGATGTGATCTTCTGCCGCAACGCCCTGATCTATTTCACCGGGGAGACACAGCGCGCTGTCGTTGCCCGCCTCCGTGCCGTGCTCAGCGATGACGGGATTCTCTTTCTGGGACCGGTCGAACCGCCTCTCGCACTGCAATGCGGCTTCGCCACCGCCGGTCTCCCGATGGCCTTCGCCTGCGTGAAAAATGCCGCACCCATCGAGCCGCTTCCCCCGCCTTGGACCGTCAGTTCCCGCCGTCCCGCGCGTCCGAGTCATGGCTCAAGCCCCAACGGGGCTGCATCCAAAAGCACAGGGCAAGCGCCAGCGCCGCCCTGGGTGAAAGGAAAAAAGACATTTTCCCCTGAAGGGGCTGCATCCCGGAACCAGCTCAAGGAAACGCCCGTCCGCACGCCCTTAAAAAAGCTGACTGCTCCGTCCCGTGCAGTGCATAGGGAACCACCCGGCGATTCGCTCGAAGCGGCGCGCGCCCTCGCCGATGCCGGAGAAGAGGCATTGGCCGCCGCCATGCTCGATCGCCTGCCCGCCTCGGCGGATCCGGATTTCTTCTGCCTCCGCGGGGTCGTGAGCGGGGCACTCGGTCGCAGCGACCTGGCTGAGGCGTGTTACCGCAAGGCGCTGTATCTCGATCCATCGCACCATGAATCCCTCACCCATCTCACCCTCCTCCTGGAGATGGATGGGCGTGCGGCCTCCCATTTGCGCCGCCGCGCCAACAAATCACCCGCGCAATGAATGCCGCATTTTTCGAACGCGAACCCGGGACTGCTGACCGCGAGCGCTGGCGCTCGGAAATCGCTGCGACTCCCCCCTCATCCGACCATGAGGGCCGCCTCATGCTCTTCGTATTCCGCGTCGGCAGCGAGCGATTCGGGATCGAGCCCTCCTACGTGGAGCTCGCGGCTCCGCTTCCTGTTATTCATTCGATGCCCCACCGTGGAGCGTCTATCGCGGGTGTCGTGAACGTGCGGGGAGCCGTCACGCTGTGCTTCTCATTGGCCGATGTCCTCGGCTGTGCGCCCGGAGCCTCTGCGGACCGGCCGATGCTGCTTGTGCTGGCCCACGGGGGCTGGCGGGTGGCCGCCCGCGTGGACGAAGCCGAGGGCGTGTCGGCGTTTACTCAATCCAGCCTCCAGCCCACTCCCTCAACCCTGCAGGCTTCGGGTCGCACCCATGTCAAAGGAATCTTCGCATCCGGGGACGGACAGGGAGTCGGATGGCTCGACGTGAGCTCTCTCTTCGGGGCCTTCGACGCGGCGGCGCGATGATCTTATGAACGGCGACCTCAGCAGCTTCTCGATGCGCGAACTCTTTCTGGCGGAAAGCGAGACGCAGTGCCGGATCCTCAGCGATTGCCTCGTGGCGCTGGAAATCCGCCCCGGCGACCCCTTGCTTTTGGAATCCCTGATGCGCGCCGCCCATTCTTTGAAGGGAGCCGCCCGCATCATCGAGCTCGAGGGCGCTGTGCTCGTTGCCCACGCCATGGAGGACGCCTTTGTCGCGGCCCAAAAAGGCGAGGTGGTTCTCGGCAGTTCCGCGATTGACCGCCTCCTTCGAGGGGTGGACCTCCTGAGCCGGCTCGCTTCGGCGGAATCTCCCGCCGAAATACAGGACGAGGTGGAGGTTTTTGTGGCCGGAGCCGCAGCGCCGGACGAAGCCTCTGCGGCACCGGTGGCGGCAGCCCCCGCCGCCGAATCCGCCGCCCCAACCGTAAAAGCAGAGGATGACTCCCGCTCCCTGCGAGTGGCAGCCGAAAGCCTCGACCAATTGCTGGGAAGCGCCGGAGAATCCCTGGTCGCTTCGAGGCGCATCTGCGCATTTTCGAACGACTTCTGGCGTCTCCACCGCCACCAGCGGAAGACGGCTGCAACATTGGAAAACACGATCGCATCCGCCTCGGGCGGCGGCGATGTCACATCCTCCCTCCAGCAGTTGCAGACAATGATCGAATCGGGCGACCGGCTCGTTCTCACGGGCCTTGCGGAATTTGAACGTTTTGAGAGGAATGCCGCCCAGCTCTCCCAGCGGCTTTACGGCCAGGCTCTGGCCTGCCGGATGCGGCCTTTCGGCGCGATCGTGTCCTCCCTCCGGCGGGCTGCACGCGACACCGCCCGCTGCCTCGGTCGCGAGGTGTCATTTGAGGTCCGGGGTGAGGGAACGGACGTGGACCGTGACTTGTTGGATTCCATCGAATCCCCCCTGCTGCATCTCGTGCGAAACGCCATCGACCACGGCATCGAATCCCCTCAGGAGCGCACTGCCGCAGGCAAGCCCGCCGCTGGACGTCTCGTTATCGAAGCCTCCCACAGCGCGGGGTTTCTGGTGATTCGCGTCAGTGATGATGGAAGGGGTGTGGATCCTGCGGATCTGCGATCCCGCGTGGTTGCCAAGGGGCTTACCGATGCCGGGACCGCCGAAAAACTGGCCGTGGGAGAACTCCTCGAATTCCTGTTCCTCCCCGGTTTCTCCCTGCGCTCCGAAGTCACGGAGATTTCCGGCCGTGGCGTCGGGCTCGACGTGGTCCAATCCGCCGTGAGGGAATCCCGCGGCACGGTCCGGATCTCATCCGAACCCGGGCAGGGCACGGCCTTCCTCCTCCAATTGCCGATTTCGCTTTCGGTGATGAAGGCGCTCGTTTTCGAGATTGCAGGCGAGCCCTATGCGATCCCGCTTGCCAGGGTGGATCGGGTCCTCAGGGTGTTGGCGGGAGACATCGAATCCATAGAGGGGGCGCAGTATATCCATATCGATCAAAGCCGCGTCGGCATCGTGGATGGGGCTGCGGTCCTCGGCCGCCCAGTGGATCGCGATGGACACGAAGAGGTCAACGTCCTGCTGCTCTCCTCGGCTGACGGGCATTTCGGAATTGTCGTTTCCCGGTTTATCGGTGAAGGTGAAATCGTGGTTCAACCTCTGGATAAGCGGCTCGGCCGTGTCCGCGACATCGCAGCCACCGCCCTCACCGAGGATGGCTCGCCGATGTTGCTGGTCGACGTTGAGGACTTTCTTCTCTCGGTCCGGCGCCTGGCCGCCGGCGGGCAGATTCACGGCATCGCGGCGAAGTCCGCCGGTCCCGAAAAAGCCGCACGCCAGATCCTTGTGGTGGACGACTCTCTCACCGTCCGCGAACTCGAACGCAAACTCCTCTCCTCGCTAGGCTACGCGGTCGAGGTGGCGGTTGACGGCATGGATGCCTGGAATGCGGCACGAACCGGGCGTTTCGCTGCGGTCGTCACCGACGTGGACATGCCCCGCATGGACGGCATCGAGCTCACGCGCCTTATCAAAAACGACGCGCGGCTCCGCGATACCCCGGTCATCATTGTTTCCTACAAGGACCGCGAGGAGGACCGGCTCCGCGGGCTTGATGCCGGAGCCGACTACTACCTGACAAAAGGCAGCTTCCAGGACGAGGGCCTCGCACGCGCCGTCGCGGATGTGCTCGGAGAAGAATCAACCCCATGAAAATAGGAATCGTCAACGACCTCGACATTGCGACACAAGCCATCGCCTCGACCCTTAACTCGACCCGCGAACACCGGGTGCTGTGGACCGCCAGAAGCGGCCCCGAAGCGCTGAGGCTCTGCCGGGAGAATACTCCGGAGCTGGTTTTGATGGACCTTGTGATGCCGGGCATCAACGGGGCCGAAACCACGAGGCAGATCATGAGCGCCTGCCCGACCGGGATCCTCGTCGTCACGGCCTCGATCGCCGGAAACTGCGCGCTTGCATTCGAAGCCATGGGCGCGGGGGCGCTCGATGTGATCAGAACCCCTTCGCTTTCGAATGACTCCAGCCGCAAGGAGTTCCTCCAGAAAATCTCACAGATCGGGGCGATCGTCGCCGAACAAAACAAACCTGAACCACCGCCGGTCTGCCGCCCGGAGACCCTCGCCTGCGGGGTTGCCGGAGCCACCGACACGCTGGTGGCCATCGGGTGCTCGGCCGGTGGGCCCGCCGCAATCGCTGAAATCCTCGGCGGCCTCGCCCCGCTGGACCGCGCGGCAATTGTCATTGTCCAGCATATCGACGTGCGTTTTGTCGAAGACCTGGCCACGTGGCTGAAGGGCTTCGCCAAAGTTCCTCTCAAGCTGGTCGCTGAGGGCGACCTCATCGAACCCGGCCACATCTATCTCGCGGGGAAGGACGGCCACATCGAGGCCCATTCGTGCTCGCGCCTCCGATACGACCATACGATTAGCGGGCTGGCCTACCAACCGTCGGTGGATGTGTTTTTTTCGAGCATCGCACGTAACTGGCGAGGCAAGGCCTTGGGCATCATCCTGACCGGCATGGGAAAAGACGGGGCCGCAGGGCTCCATGCCATGCGCGACGCCGGGTTTCTGACCATCGCCCAGGACGAAAAATCGTCGGCTCTCTTCGGCATGCCCAAAGCGGCTGCTCAATTCGCTTCTGAAATCCTGCCCCTTTCCTCGATGGCCCCGAGAATCAACCGATGGATACCAACCGGAAAATGAACCAGCAATCCCCAGTCCCGAACGGCGAAAATTCCACGGCGATGGTCCTCCTCGTCGATGACCAGGCCCTTATCGGCGAGGCCATCCGTCGCATTCTGCAATCCCAGCCGGGGTTTGACTTCCACTATTGCGCGGAGGCGGCGCTCGCCGTCGTCACGGCGAAAAAGATTTGCCCCTCGGTCATCCTCCAGGACCTCGTCATGCCGGACACGGACGGGATCGATCTTGTCAGAGCCTACCGCAAAATCCCGGAATTGCAGGATACTCCCGTGATCGTCCTTTCGGCCAAAGACGAGCCAATCGTAAAAAAAGCCGCCTTCGAGGCGGGGGCCAACGATTATATCGTAAAGCTCCCGGACCCCATCGAGTTGATCGCCCGCGTGCGCTATCACGCGAACGCCTGTCTCGCCAGACGCCAGCTTCACGAGGCTCTGCGCGCGCTGCGGGAAAGCCAGAAGCAGCTCCTCGACCGCAACGCCGCCCTCGAGACGCTCAACGAGCAAAAAAACCGCCTGCTCGGCATGGCGGCCCACGACCTGCGCAACCCGCTCGGCGTCATCCTCGCCTACAGCGACTTCCTCGAAACCGAGGCGTTTCCCGTTCTCAACGAGGACCAGCGCGACTTCGTCTCCACGATCAAATCCACCAGCGAGTTCATGCTCAGCCTCATCAACGAGCTGCTGGACGTCTCCACGATCGAGTCGGGCCAGCTCCATCTGGATTGCGCGCCGGCCGACCTGAACGAGCTCGCCCGCCACAATGTCTCGCGCAACCGCGTGCTCGCCCACCAGAAACGCATCGAGCTCGATTTCCAAGACACCGAAAACCTCCCTGCCCTCATGATCGACCGCGGAAAGATCGAGCAGGTCCTCAACAACCTGATCGGGAATGCGGTCAAGTATTCCCATCCCGACACCCGCGTCGCGATCCAGATCTCCCGCGCCGGAAGCGCGGTGACCGTCTCGGTCGCCGACCAGGGCCAGGGGATTCCCGAGGAGGATCTGCCGAAGCTCTTCAAGGCTTTTGGCAGGACCAGCGTCCAGGCAACAGCCGGCGAACAGAGCACCGGGCTGGGCCTCGCCATTGCGCGCAAAATCGTCGAGGGCCACGGTGGCAAAATGTCAGTGCGGAGCCAGGTCGGTGAGGGCTCAACGTTCTCGTTCACCCTGCCGGTAGCCGCAACGCCATGAGCAACAACGACCGCACCGAGGAAACATTCAATCTCTTCTTCGAGGTTTTCGGCACCGAAATGTGCGAAGCTTGCATGACCCGCCATATTATTTAAACCGCTCTAAAGCGGCCTCAAACCACTTCTCCATACAGGGTGGATGAGCTGGCACGTGCGATTCGCACGTCAAAGAGCCGGCCGATCAGGCGCGGGGCTCCCGCAAAAACAACGATCTTGTTTGTGCGGGTGCGTCCGGAGAGACGCTCGGAGTTATTCCGGCTCGCGCCCTCGCAGAGAATCCCGACGTTCTGACCAACAAGCGCGTCGAGGTGGCGGGCAACATAGCGGTTGACCACTTCGAGAAGATCCTTGTTACGCCATTCCTTCACGTCCTCGGAAACCTGCTCGCCCATTGTTGCCGCTGGCGTGTTCTGTCGCGGCGAATACCGGAAGACGAACGCATTGTCGAAGCCGACCTGATCGACCAACGAGCGCGTCGCCGCATAATCCTCATCCGTCTCCCCAGGGAATCCCACAATGATATCGGTCGTGATCGCAATGCCGGGTCGCTCCGCGCGAAGCTTCCCGACGAGATCAACAAATGCCGCGGAAGTATACCCCCGGCGCATGATTTTCAAAATCCTGTTGGAGCCGCTCTGGAGGGGCAAATGAACGTGCTCGACGAGTTTCGGCAAGCGCCCGAACGCAGCGATGAGATCCGCGCGGAATCCGATGGGATGTGGCGATGTAAACCGCACCCGCTCGATGCCCTCCACCCCGCAGACCGCCTCCAGAAGCTGAACAAAAGGACTGAGGCCGCCTGTTTTCGGAAATTCATGGCGTCCGTAGAGATTCACAATTTGTCCCAGGAGCGTGACCTCGCGGACCCCGCGATCAGCGAGTCCCCTCACCTCCGCGACGATGTCCTCAATGATTCTCGCGCGCTCTTCTCCGCGGGTTTGCGGAACAATGCAAAAGGCACAGTGCATATTGCAGCCCTGCATGATGGAGACGAAGGCCGTGCACTGCCCGGCGGTGAGTTCCTGCTCCCGGATTGTGGACTGCGACCCCTCCTCCTCGTCGACATCGACAATGGGAAGCCTCTCGTCGTCCATGCGGGCCTCGATGCGGCGTCGGAGGAGGTCGTCCACGTAATCGGCCACACGGTGGAATTTCTGTGTGCCCACGACCAGATCGACATGCGTGGAGGTTTTTGTGAGGGATTCGCCCCGCGCCTGCGCCATGCAGCCGAGGTAGCCGAGGACGAGATGCGGGCGCTCCTTCCGGAGCTTGCGCAGCATGCCCATCTTCCCGATCGCCTTCTGCTCGGCCATGTCGCGGACGCTGCACGTGTTGAGCAGGATGACATCCGCATCCGCCTCCACGCCGGTCATCCGGTAGCCTCGCTCGCCCAGCATTTTCGCGACCTGCTCGGAGTCGCGCTCGTTCATCTGGCAGCCGTAGGTTTTGATGTGGACGCTGGGCATGGAAGCAAGGGAAAAAATAGTCAATAGGAGAGAAATTGCCAGTCCTCATCCGGACAGGGTGCAGGACAAAAATCTTCAATCATGCGGCGAGAGGGAGCGTGTCGAACTCAGCGGCGCGTGAGATGAGGTGGTGTTTCCAGAACGAGTCCATCCTGCGGCTGGCATGGATGCAGCGGAAGGCGAGGATTTTATCCGCGCCCGGCTCGCCCCGGAACATGCCCGATTGCTTGCATCGTTTTCCGATGAGTGAGCGGCAGCCGGCTTCGACGACCCCCGGAGCCGATGAAGTAACTTTTGGCCCGGAAGGTGCCGTATTGCATGCGATTGCTACAACTGCTCCGGCCCTTCAAGCAGTTCGGCCACGCGTTTGAGCAGGCGCCCGGCGGCGCCGCCGTCGAGCACGCGGTGGTCGAAGCTGAGCGTGAACTGGGCTTCGACGACCGGGATGAATTCCTCGATGGCCGGATTCCAGAACGGGACGGTCCGCCCGACCCCCATGCCGATCAGCAGGGTCTGCTCGGGCAGCGGGATGGGCGTGGCAAGCGTGAGTCCGAAGGTTCCGTAGTTTGTCACGGTGGCGATCGATCCGCCGGTGTCCCCTGCCGGGAGCCTGCGCTGGCGGGCAAGCTCGACCAGGCGGTTGTAGCGCGGCACAAGATCGTTGAGAGGATACTGGTCCGCATTCCGGATCACCGGCACCATCACGCCATCCTCGGCCTCGACGGCAAATCCGATGTCGATCGAGGGGGGATGCACGATGCGTTCCCCGATGAGGCGGCCGGCGCACGCGCTGTTCTCACCGAGGGCAATCGCCAGCGCCCGCAGCGTGTAGAGAGCGGGTCCGGGTTTCAAGGGATGCTTGCTCCGGTGGGCGAGAAGGTTGTCGAGGGTGATCGGCCGGAACACGGTGGCGATCGGGCGCGACCAGCTCCGGATCATCGCGTCGGCGACGGCCTTGCGCATCGGCGAGGCGGGCGTGGTTTTGTTCCGCTCGATCCCCGCCATGAAGCGCTCGAGGTCTTCAATTGTGACCCGGCCGCCCGCGCCGCTGCCGGGAATTCCGGAAAGATCGGCCATGCGCAGCCCGAGTTCCGCCATGCGGGCCTTCATTCTTGGCGAGAGGTAGCTGGCCCCGCCGACGTGAGCCGGGACGGGCAGTCCGCCTTTGACCGTCGGTTCCACGGTCACGGGAGGAGCGGGCTTATCGACGCGCTTCTTCTCGACGCTCTTGGCCTTCGGCTGGTCGTCCTCATCGAGCCCCAGTCTCACGGCATCCTCCTTGCTGATCTCGATATAACCGAGCACAGCACCCACCGGATAGCTCTGCCCGGTTTCGGCAAGGATCTGGCCGAGCGTGCCCGAACACGGCGCGGTCACGCCCATAACGGCTTTGTTGGTCTCGACTTCAATCAGATCGGCATCCGCGTGGACCGCGTCGCCTTCTTTGAACAAAACCCTGACGATGGTTGCCTCGGCAATGGATTCGCCAAGCTGCGGCATGAGGATGGGAGCTAGAGCCATGGGACGTTAGATATTTAAAAGCCTGCGTGAGACCTCGGCAATCGCGGAGGCGGTCGGACGGTGGACGGACCAGAGATCCGGATGATAGGGAACTGGGGTATCCTTGGCGTTGAGGCGCTGGGGCGCAACATCCAAAAGGCCGAAGCCCTCGCTCGTGACCCGCGCAATCACCTCGGCGGCGACCCCGCCCCACGGCCATTCCTCGCTCACGCAGAGCAGCCGCCCGGTGCGGGCCACCGAGGCGAGCACCGTATCCATGTCCAGGGGCTTGACCGTGCGGAGGTCGACAATTTCGATCTCGTATCCATCGCCGGCCAGTTCGGTGGCTGCAGCGATCGATTCGTGCAGCATCGCGCCGTGGGTGACGATCGTGGCGTCGCGGCCCGCGCGGGCAAGGCGGGCTTTACCAACCGGCAGAACGCTCTCCGGAAGGCGTTCGGATTTGAGGTGGTAGTAAAGGAATTTGTGCTCGCAGAAGATGACCGGATCATCGAGGGCCACCGCTTCGAGCAGCATGCTGTAGGCATCTTCGACCGTCGCTGGAGTCATCACGACGAGGCCCGGATAGTGGGCATAGAGCGCCTCCATGCTCTGGCTGTGGAAGGGTCCGCCTCCGGAGGTTCCGCCGGATGGCAGGCGCACCACGATCGGACAGGGGACGCCGGTCCGATAATACAGCGTCGCGGCATGGTTCACGATCTGGTTGAACCCGCAGGTCGAAAAATCGGCGAACTGCATTTCCACGATCGGGCGCATCCCCTCGATCGCCGCCCCCACCGCCATGCCGATGATCGCGTCCTCGCTCAGCGGGGCGTCAAAAACCCTGCCGGGAAACTCCTTCGCAAGGTTCTTGGTGGCTTTGAAGGCCCCGCCGAAATTTCCCACGTCCTGGCCGTAAAGAAACACCCGCGGATCGTCCGCGAGGGCTTTTTCCTGAGCGAGCCGGATGGCTTCCAAATAGGTGATGCTGCTCATGCTCCTGCGTAATGTTCGGCGAACTCGGATTTCGAATAAGCCATCCAGTCATCCTCTTCGGGCTTGGGGCCGGGCTCGCGCCGGACCTTGTCCACTGTCGCATTGACCTCCTCCTCCGCCTCGTGCCGCCAGGCCGAGGTTTCGGCCCGGGAGGCCCATTTTTTTGCGATGATTTTTTCCTCTGCAAGGAGCAGGCAGTCCCGGCCGACCGGTGCGGACTTCAAAGCGGGATCCACATAATGGGCGTCATCATGTTCGCCGTGCCCGACGAGCCGGAGCAGATCGCCCACGACAAGCTGCGGTCCCCCACCCTCGCGTGCCGCCTTTACGGCCTTGCGGAGCGTGAGCAGACATTGCTCGAGGTCCGTGGCATCGACCTTGTGCCCGGCCACCCCGTATCCGACCGCCTTGTCCACGAGGTCGAGGCAGGCGAACTGGCGGGAATTCGGCGTCGAGTAGGCATACTGGTTGTTCGCCACCACCAGGACGAGCGGAAGCTTTTCCACAGCGGCGGCATTGAGGCCTTCGTGAAATGCGCCTGTGGAAGTTCCTCCATCCCCGAGGCAGGTCGCCCCGACGATTCCGGTTTCGCCCTTCATCCGCCTCGCGAGCAAGGCACCGGAAACCGCAGGGATCATCGCCCCCAGATGGCTGATCATCGCGTAATACCCCTCGCGCGGCCTGCCGCGGTGGATATTGCCGTCGCGGCCCCGCATCGGGCCGAGCTGCGAGCCGAGATACGTCCGCAGGGTGTCGAGAATGGTGTCGCCGAATGCCATCCGGCCGGCCTGGTCGCGGATCAATGGCGCAAAGATATCGCCCTTGTGGAGGTGGAGGCCCACCGAGACGCTCAGCGCCTCCTGGCCGCGGCCAAGGAAGACCCCGCCCTTGATCATCCCGCCGCGGTAAAGGCTCGCCAGCTTCTCCTCCAGCACACGTGCCAGGAGCATCACGCGATAAGCCTTGATAAACTCGGAACTGGAAACGGTCGCGTCCTCCTTGAATGTTGGCATTAGAAAAAATAATAAATGAAAAAAAGCGGATTCCTGCAACAACTTCGTTTCTCGCATGACCCGGAGGATTGCATTTTCGTGCAATGGGCACTTAACTGACCGGCTCATGCCGATTCGCTTCTTCAATACCTACTCCCGCCGGATCGAGGATTTTGTCCCGCTGGAACCCGGGGTCGTCCGCCTCTACACCTGCGGGCCGACGGTTTACAATTTTGCCCATATCGGAAACTTCCGGGCCTACATCTTTGAGGACCTGCTTCAGCGGCATCTCGAGTTCCGGGGCTTCCGCGTCATCCGCGTCATGAACCTTACCGATGTGGACGACAAAACCATCCGCGGATGCCGGGCCGCAGGAATTCCCCTGGCGGAGTTCACCCAGCCGTTCAAAAAAGCCTTCTTCGAGGATCTGGACGCGCTTCGGATCAAGCGCGCGGAGCATTTCCCCGAAGCCACAGCCGCCGACCACATCGCCCGCATGATCTCCATGATCTCCACGCTTGTGGAAAAAGGTCATGCCTACCGGGCGGATGACGGGTCGGTTTACTTCCGCATCCGCTCGTTTCCGGCTTACGGCCAGCTCGCCCACATCGTCCTCGATGAGCTTCAAGCCGGCGTCCGCGTCCGGAGCGATGAATACGAGAAGGAGAATGTCGGAGATTTTGCGCTTTGGAAGGCTTGGGATCAGGCGGACGGCGATGTCTGGTGGGAAAGCCCCTGGGGACGCGGCCGCCCCGGATGGCATATCGAGTGCAGCGCCATGGCAACCGGCATCCTCGGCCCCCAGATCGACATCCATTGCGGGGGAGAGGACAACATCTTCCCCCATCACGAGGCCGAGATCGCCCAGAGCGAGTGCGTCACCGGACTCCAATTCTCCCGCTACTGGCTCCACTGCAAACACCTGCAGGTCGAGGGAACCAAAATGGCCAAGAGCGCCGGAAACTTCTTCACCCTCCGCGACCTGACCATGGAAAAAGGCTGGACCGGCCGCGAGGTCCGCTACGCCCTCCTCTCCGTCAAATACAGGGAGCCCCTCAACTTCACCATCGAAGGGCTTTCTGCCGCTCGCAGTGCGCTCGCAAGGTTGGATGAGTGGACTCGCAGGATACGCGAACTCGCAAATACTGCAAAGTTAGCAGATGCGCTTAACATCTCTGAATTAGAACAGTTTGGATCGTCTCTAGACGATGATTTAAATATCTCAGCAGCACTTGCTTCAGTCTTCGATGTGATCCGGGAGACCAACCGACGGATTGACCTCGGAAAGGTCACTCCGGAGGAAGCCAAAGGGTTGGTCGAGTGGTTGGAGGGGGTGCAATCCGTCCTTGCCCTGGATCCCGAAGCCGAAGTGATTCCCCAAGCGGTTCACTCCCTCGTCGAACTCCGCTCCCAAGCCCGCGCCTCCAAAGACTGGAAGGCCAGCGACTCGCTCCGCGACCAGATTCAAGCCCTCGGATGGACGGTCAAAGACAGCAAGGATGGCCAGAAACTGACTCGCAAATGATACGAGACCTCCAATGTGGCATGGGCATCCTGCCCATGCACAAAATGACTCATGGGCAGGATGCCCATGCCACTTGACCAAGACTATGTTCGCACCGAGCAATTTCTTCGACCTTCAGCACACCGAGCACCGGGTCATCTTCGAAAATGTGGAATACGCCTGGCAGGCGCTCTCAAAAATTGCCACGTATCTGCAATTCCGACTAAAACCCGCAATATTAGGAAAAACAATAGGCAAGCCGTTTATTAGCAGCAATGTGTTTATTGGTGCAGGAACGGTGATTGAGCAGGGGGCGATGATCAAAGGGCCGGCTTGGATTGGCGAAAACTGCGAAATTCGCAATGGTTGCTATATCCGCGAGAATGTGATCATCGGAAACGGGGTGGTGGCTGGAAATTCCTGCGAATTCAAGAACTGCCTGGTCTTCGACGGGGCGCAGGTTCCTCACTACAACTACGTGGGCGATTCGATCCTGGGCTACAAGTCGCATCTGGGAGCCGGGGTGATTCTTTCGAATGTGAAGCTCGACAAGTCGAGCGTGACGGTTCCCGGGCCGGACGGGCTGCTGGACACCGGTCTGAGGAAATTCGGGGCGATTGTGGGCGACCATGCGGAAATCGGCTGCAACAGCGTCCTGAGTCCGGGTTCACTGATCGGGAAAAATGCCATCGTTTATCCCGGGAGCCAATGGCGGGGGTTCCTTCCAGCCAACCAGATTGCCAAGCTCCGGCAGGAATTTTCCCTCATCGAGCGCCGGCAATGAACCGACCGGTGACAGTCAGCACCCCCGGCGAACTGCTCGCCTTCCTGTTCTCCACCTGGCCGGAGACAAAGAAAACGAAGATCCGCAGCCTGCTGAAACACCAGTCCGTCACGGTGAACGGCGCGCCGGTGACGCAATTCAACCACCCCCTTCTGCCGGGCGATGTGGTCAGAATCAGCCCCGTCCGCTACGCCGCGCCCAAGACATCGATCTCCTCGGGCATCAAAGTTTGGTTCGAGGACGAGCATCTTCTCGTCATCGACAAGCCATCCGGGCTTCTGAGCATTGCGAGCAACGCCGAGGAGGAAAAAACCGCCTACTTCCAGCTCACGAACTACCTTCGGGGGAGCAACCTGAAAGGCCGCGAGCGGGTCTGGATCGTCCACCGACTGGACAAGGAAACGTCCGGGCTCATGGTTTTTGCGAAGACTCCGGAGGCGAAGGAATTTCTCCAGGGCCACTGGGACGGGAATGAAAAGCACTACGAGGCGGTGGTCGAGGGGCGGCTCCGGAGCAGGGAAGGCACCATGGCCTGCGACCTCGATGAGACCAACAAGTTCAAAGTCCGGATCACCAAAGCCTCCGAACTCACCCGGCACGCGATCACCCACTACAAGGTGCTTTCGGAGAATTCCAGAGTCTCGCTGGTCCAGCTCCGGCTCGAGACCGGCAGGCGGCACCAGATCCGCGTCCAGCTGGCCGCCGAAGGATGCCCGGTCATCGGAGATGAAAAATACGGCGCCGCCACGGATCCCGCCGGACGCCTCGGCCTCCACGCCACGTTTCTGAAGTTTTCCCATCCCGACACGCGGGAGGAGATGAGGTTTTCATCCCCGCTGCCGAAAGCCCTGAGCGCCCACGCGCCGGGGAAGGAGTGATCAAAAAAACGAGCTCCTTAAGCCCCAACGGGGCTTCATCCCCTAGCCCCAATGCTGTTCACTTTGCTGCAAAAAGGAGCGTGGGCGTCCCGCCCGCAACCGAAAAAACAGCGGGCGGGACGCCCGCGCTCCCGTCTTAAGTGAACAGCATTGCCCCTAGCCCAGGGCAAGCGCCAGCGCCGCCCTGGGTCCGGGGTAAAATGCGTTTCTGCCCTGTAGGGGCAGCATCCTTGATAACAACTCCACCCATGAATCCGCATGATTTTGGGATTTGATTTCTCCGCTCAGGCGTGGAGTGTCTGGCATGCTCAAAATCCCGATCGCCTTCGCCTGGATTCTTCTCGCGGCGCTCCCCTGCCCCGTCTTCGCGTCTGTGTTGATCCCCGAGTATCAGCCGCGCCTGCCGTTCTCAACAGCGTTCAAGGGGAAGGACAAATTCGACAGGCTGGTCGCGCAGGCCGTGAGGGAAGACTGGCGCTCGCTGCCGCTCGGCGAGCGGACCGCCCGGGTTGGCAAAGCCCTGCTGGGAACCCCATACGTCAACTACACGCTTGAGATCGACGACCGGATCGAGTCGCCATCGGTCAACCTCAACGCCCTGGACTGCTGGACATATTACGAGGTCTCGCTGGCATTCGCCAGGATGTTGCGCGTCAAGGACGCCGACTACCGCCCGGAGGATCTCCTCGGGCTGATCGAACTCGAGCGCTACCGCGACGGACACTGCACCGGGAGCTACCTCTCGCGCATGCACTTTCTCGAGGAGGTCTTCGCGAACAACGGGGCCCGCGGCCTCTCGGTCAATCCCACCAGCCAGATGGGCGGGGTCCGCCTGAGCCGCAACATCACCGAAATGACGAACGCCTGGAGGGGCTACCGCTACCTGCGGAATAATCCAGGCCTTTTGCCGGAGATGGCCCGGATCCAGGACCGGGTCTCCGCCCTTCCTGTCTATCATATCCCCCGCTCCCGCGTCGCCGCCGCCGAAAAGTTCATCCAGACCGGCGACATCATCGCCATCACGTCCGCGGACAAGAGCGGATACACGTCGCACGTGGGAATGGCGGTCAGAAAGGCGGACGGCGTCCACTTCATGCACGCCACCTCGCGCCGCGACATGGGCCGGAAAATGGTCTTGGATTGCCGGATCTCGGAATACCTCAACCGCTCGAGCGACCACTACGGCATCATCGTCTACCGCCCGCTGGACGTCCGCTGATCCCGAAAACCGCAGAAGGGCCCGCGAATTGCGCGAATCTTCGCGAATAGGAGGCACAGCATTGAACCCGAAAACGTTGATTCTTGTAGAGGTTGCAACGCAGGACACGAAGCGTCCGAGGCCGGGCTTTCCATTCTGAAAGAATTTCTCAATCGCCGTTTTCGGGTTGAACGTGGCTGCCTATTCCTCTCTGCTTGAATTTATTCGCGTTTATTCGCTGGATTCGCGGGCAAAATCTGCTTTTCCGGCTCATCGACCCGTCCGGCCTTTCCGAGAATGTCGAGATACGTTCGCAGCGCGACCTTCCGGGTCTCGGGGTCGATGCGTTCGACCCTCATCGACTCGAGCATATACTGCCCGTCGATCTTCTGGACCGAGACCACAATGAAATTTTTTGAGAGCCGGCCCCTGCGGTCGTAGCCCTCGATCTTCATCAGGGCACCTGTGTTTTTGTCGACCCAGACCCGCACGACCCCATACTCGGTGGCGGTGGGCGGCGCAGGGATTTCAATTTTATACGCCGTGCTCGGCCCGACTCTTTCCTCGCCCAGAAGCTTCGGATTTTTCCAGTAGAGAAACCGCATCGCCAGGTCCTCGTAGGTCAGCAGGCCGCCCCGGACGGAATCATCGTATTTCGCCGGCGAGACCGGTTCGGCATGGCCGCCCTTGCGCTCCTCAAGCGTGGAGGTCTCGTCCCCCAGCCCGAGAAGAATTTCCTGGGAGGGATTTCTAAAAATGTAGGAGATCCGTCCGTCCCGGACCGCGATTTGGAACGGAACCTTCTTTCCGTTGGCGCGGAGCTGTGCGTCGAGAACCATCGGCTGTCCGAGGGGATTCGCCCGGGCCGCCCTGAGAACCTCCCCCGCGTCAGGCTCCGCACGAACATTTGCAGCAACCAGAAAAAGACAGATGACCGGCAAGCAATGTTTCACGCTGCAACCATGCCAGATCATCCGGGGATTTCACGAGTTTATTGCTCGCACATCGAAGGCGCATCTTCCAAGAATCCCCGCATGACACGAATTCTCCTCATCCTTCTCGCGGCCTGCACCCTCACGGCCTGCTCGAGGCCGCGTGCGGCCAACGAACTCGTCGTGGGCATGGATCTCTCGTATCCCCCCTTCGAGACAATCGATGCCTCGGGCAATCCGACCGGCGTGAGCGTGGACCTGGCCCGGGCGCTGGGCGAATCCCTCGGCCGCCCGGTCCGCATCGAAAACATCCCGTTCACCGGCCTCATCCCATCGCTTAAAACCGGAAAAATCGACTGCGTCATCTCCTCGATGACCGACACCCCTGAACGCCGGACATCGATCTCATTCTCGGACCCCTACCTGACGATCGGCCTGGCGTTGCTCGTCGCAAAGAACTCCCCGATCCAAAGCATTGCGGATGTCGATCAGCCCGGAAGATCACTGGCCGTCCGCCAGGGAACAACGGGCGAAGTCTGGGCGCGCGCGAATCTGAAAAATGCAAAAATCATCGCGCTCGACAAGGAGGCGGCCGCCGTCCTCGAGGTCGTTCAGGGAAAAGCGGACGCCTTCCTCTACGACCAGATGAGCGTCTGGAAAAATGCGCGGGAACAATCCGGCACCACACGCGCTTTGCTCGCGCCGGTGCAGAAGGAAAACTGGGCGGTCGGGTTGAAATTGGATAACAACAAACTTCGAGACGGGATCAACGGATTTTTGAAAACCTACCGCGCTGCGGGCGGATTCGAGCGCTTGGGGGACAAGTATCTCAGCGAGCAAAAAGCCGCCTTCCGCGAGCAGGGGCTCCCGTTCTATTTCTGAGTGGCGCAACTCTGCCACATCTCAAAATCTCGAATCGGCGCATGATGGGCGTTACCATTCCTTGATTCGACTTTCTCAGCGCTGCTGGCAAAAAGATCAGGCTCTTCATCATCGGGTTTAGCCTTGCTCACAAAGTCCCCCATTGGCTCCAAGCCACTGGCAAAGCGCTGAAGGATAACCCGCAGGGATTCTGGGCTGTTGTCGATCCCAATCCAGCGCCGTCCGAGGTGATGGGCGACCTCGAGGGTGGTCCCCGAACCGGCGAAACAGTCGAGCACAAGATCTTCTTCATTCGAGGATGCTTCAATGATCTGCTTGAGCAGCGCCGGATTCTTTTCGGTGGGGTAGCCGGTGATGTGGATGTTCTGATTGTGAGCGTCACGAAACTCGAGCCAGATGTCCTGCACGGGGATGCCTTCGCTTTCGTCGAGGAACACTTTCCGGCGCGGGTTGCCAGTGGGAGACCAGTAGATCTCGCCGCGTGCGTCCATTTCATCCAGCGTGCGTGGCCTGTATTGCCAGTGTTTCCCTGGCGGCGGCATCATGCCACGCCAAGGTTGGCCGGTTTCGCCATTGCGCACCCCGGGCGCGTGAACAGGCACTTTTTTGTAGCGACGACCCGTTTGGGCATCGGTGTATTGATACTCCTTGTCAGCCCGCTGCGGGGTCCAGGCTTCGACGGGCCGGTGCCACACATACTCGTCTGTCTTGCTGTAGAAGAGGATGTAGTCCGACACGTTGCCGAACGTCTTGCGCGTGTAGTTCTTGGGGTTGCACTTCTTGCGCGTAATCCAGTTTCGGAAGTTCTCCGCGCCAAAAACTTCATCCATGATGGCCTTCGCGTGAAATGCCATATTGTCATCGAGGTGAACATAGATTGAGCCATCGCCCGACAAGAGTTCGCGCAAAAAAATCAAACGGGCACGAAGGAATTCGATGTAGTGGGCACCTTCCAGCAGATCGGAGTAGGCGTCAGTTTGCTGGCGCGACTGAAATACGCTTTGAGTCGCATAAGGCGGATCAATGTAGATCAGCCGCACTTTGCCGCACACAAGAGGATCGTTCACCAGAGCGGCGAGAATCGAAAGGTTTTCACCAAAATAGAGGCGATTGGGGGCCTCCCCGCTCACGCCTTCGGTAGCAACACGCTCAAGCCGCGCAGGCGGGGTATCGAGGATTGTCTTCTCGCTTTGCTTTCCTTCGTAGGTCAAAGTGACGGCACAGGAAGAGTCGCGATGGTTCCTGGCAGAATCCGTCCTGCCACGCGATGCTTTCGTTCGTCCATTTGCCAGAGGAATGCCGGTCGCCATGATGATGGGGAGCTAGGATTCCAGCCACTCGCGCGTGATGCGCTCCGGCACCATGCGCAGGGTGGCGACCATGATCTTGCCTGCTTTTGACCTCTCCAAGGCCACGTAATCGTTCCACATGGATCCAAGCAAAAGCCCGGGCCCGTCATTGATGAAGATCACCTTCGTGCGCAGACCGTGTTTTTTCGCGTAGGCGAGAATTTCATCGGCACAGTGTCGATAGCCGCCCGTCCGGTCGTCCTCCTGAGCCCCGCCGCGATCCGAGTCGTAACGCGCGAGTCCGATGGCAAGAACTTCGCTGCCATCAGAGCTCCGAATGAGAAAATCCACGGGCCTGTCCGGCTTGGGATACTTGGGAAACACCTCGCCCATGAGGATGTCCTTGCCCGCCCGCTCCGGGCCTGTCAGCGCCAAGTCTGGAAAGGTGCGGCGAAATAATAGGAAAAACTTTTCTGTCAGATCATATCCCTTCTTGCCCCGGTCCTTGTATTCCCAGAGCACAGCGCACAGCGCCTCATCTGGCACAGGCCGGGTCAGGAAGGCCGCCTGCACTGTTTGGATAGGCCGAAACCCTTTGCCAAACTCATCGCAAATCCGTTGAGCCTTCGACTTCTGCTTGAGCATCTCCACCGGGGTTTCCGGGCTAACATACTTCCGAAACACACGGGCAAGCTGGACCCGCATCCATCCATCTGACTGCTCGGCGATTTGAAGGAACAACCGCGTTGAGGACTCCGAGGTCTTCACCAGTTGCCCAAAAAGAACCAGCACGGGCTTATAAAGTTCGCACGCGTCCACCAAGATATCCGGGTAGTATTCCCCAGTGGCCAGCGTGATCCAGTTCGTGGCATCCGCTTTAAAGTCGGCGAAAGCTTTGGGGATGGACGCTTTGGACTTGGGCATACAGACAGTATTGTCACGGTTCATGCACTATGCCAAGCCTGCTCGTTTTGCTTCCTCCACCCGTTCAATAACCATTTGGGGACGCGGGACATTCGAAAATCCGGAAGAACCGGTTCGCGTAGAGCATCCGGAAGTCGGTCAGGCGCGGATGGTCGTAGAGCCGCTTGGCGAGAGGATTTGAAGGCGCAGCCCGGCTCAGAATCTGGGCGGCATTCGAGATCACGCGGTCGGGTTCGTATGCGATGATGTAGCCGGCCTTCCGCTTCAGCAAAATCTCCTGCCCGCTGCCTTCGGATAAAAAAAACTCCGAGGCATCGACAATCCCCGGAAGGCTCTGGTGGGATGTCCCGGCAACGCACGGCTGTCCGGACCACCACACGACCGCCGGACTGAACCACCAGGGGGCGATCACCCCGCGTTCCGGAAGTCCTTTCAGCTGGATCGCGGCATCGCGCAGCGCCACCGCATCCACAACGGACTCGCCGCGGGCGCGGAAGGTCTCATCATCGGGATAAAGCGTGCCGTCCCAGTAGCCGGCAACAGGCCAAAGCGAAATGATGAGGACGCTCCATCCCAGAACCTTCCAGCGGGCCAGGGGAAGCAGCCACGGGAGGCTGAGAGCGAAAGCGATGACGAAGAAATACCCCCACCTCAAATGCCAGAACGTCAGCCCGGCCAACAGCAAGGTCAGACCGAAGAGCAGAAGATAAACCGGCTCCCGCTTTTTGAAATATCCGGCGAGCAAAGCGATGGGCGCAAGGATCGCCAGCCATCCCGCCCAACTGAAAACCACGGGAAGGGACGCGTGCCGCAGCTCTCCGATGTTCAGCGCCCAACTCGAAAAGTGCCCATCGAATGCCGCCACACGAAAACCATCGACCAGAAAGCCTGTCAGCAGAATCGCACCGAAGATCGCCATCGGTATCCGCGCATAAGCCAGACGCCGGGCGCCGGCCCGAAGAAGCAGGATCGCCGACAGCAGAATCAGCGGCTCGAACAGCGACACCCACAGCGCAAGCGCCCATGCCACGGCTGAGATCCGTCCGCGTGGCTTGCCGCTCCACATGTCCACCTCGGCTGCCAGCGCGACCGCGATCAAGAGCATCAGCAGGGACTGGTGGTCCGGGCGCCCAAGCAGAAACCCGTGCGAGATGATCGGAGAAACAGCAAGGAGAAGAACCGTCGCTCCGCCGAAAGGCAGCTTCCGCCACCAGACCGCAAGGATCCCCAGCGTCAGGACACCGAGGATCGGTGAAATCCATGCCCCGGCCAAAGGAAGCGCTTCGCGGAAAACAATCCCCAGCACACCGGAAAATCCCGCGATCAGATAATCCAGCGGGGCCGTCGTATGCGGCTGCGTGCCAATCGGATAATTTTCAAAATCATGCTGCCGGATCGGCGCAAGCGGATGTTCCTGCAGGAGGCGCACCCGCGTCATCCGCGCATAGCAATCCCCGTCGGTAAAATAGACGTTCCCTCCAAAAAAAACGGAATCGGAGTTCCAGGTGAATGCCCCCAGTGCCACGCCAAGAACGAGCAGCCTGAATACCCATGCCGCGAAAACTTGGAGGCGGCAGCGGGAAAAGACAGGGGAACCCAACATATTGTGGACGAGGCCATCCTCCATCCCAATATCCTGTGGAAAAAGCCAGAAATAATTTGAAAATTGTTGCCAGACCATCGGGTTTCGATAGCCTTGAGGGTCACGGGAACCAGCCCCGGAAACACACCTCTGAATCAGATGCCAGACGAACCAATTCCTGAAAAGCCAGCAGACAAAACCGACTCCCCGAAAACAGGCAAATCCACGCCGGATTTCAAGGCGAGCGAATACACAGCCGATGACCTGAGCTCCCTCAAAGGACTCGAGGCGGTCCGCAAAAAGCCAGGCATGTATATCGGCGGCACCGACGAGCGCGCGCTGCACCATTGCGTCAGCGAAGTTCTGGACAACTCGGTGGATGAATTTCTCGCAGGCCATTGCGACCACATCGACGTGACGATCCACTCGGACGGCTCGATCTCGATCCGCGATAACGGTCGGGGCATCCCGGTGGACATCAACAAGGAGGAGGGCATTCCCGGCGTCGAGCTCGTCCTGACACGCCTGCACTCGGGCGGAAAATACGGCCAGGGCAACTACGAATACTCGGGCGGCACCCACGGCGTCGGCGCGAAGTGCGTGAACGCGGTCTCCGAGTGGTTCAAGGTCGAGGTCACGCGCGATGGAAAGATCCACGCAATGTCGTTCGAGCGCGGCGTCACCAAGCAGCAGCTCCACGTCATCGCCGAGGTAAAATCCAAAAAGCACACCGGCACGCTCATCACGTTCATGCCGGACACCGAGATCTTCCTCGAGACGATCGAGTTCAAGGCCGAGCGCATCATCACCCGCCTGAACGACCTCGCGTATATCAATGCCCCGCTCTCGTTCACATTCCTCGACGAACGTCAGGACGGAGCGAGGCCGATGCAGATCGTCCATCCGAGAGGGGTCGAGGAGTTTGTCGACCGCCTGGTCGAAAACAAGACGGTCGTGCACCCGAAGCCGATCATGATCAGGGGCACCCGCGACAAGGTGATCGTCGAGATCGGGCTCCACTACACCGACACCTACAACGAGCAGCTCCTCTGCTACACCAATGCGGTCCCGAACCCGGACGGCGGCACGCACAGCAGCGGCTTCCGCGGCTCGCTCACCCGCGCGATCAACCAGTATGCGAAGAACAATTCGCTCCTGAAGGAAAAGGACGTCCCGATCACCGGAAACGACGTGCTCGAGGGCCTGGCTGCCATCGTCAGCGTCAAGCACCCGGACCCGCGGTTCGAGTCCCAGACAAAAGTGAAGCTCATCTCGCCCGAGGTCGACGGCATCGTCGGCTCGATCAGCTACGAGGGGCTCATGCTGCACTTCGACCAGAACCCGACGGTCGGAAAAAAAATCATCGACAAGTGCCTCATGGCGGCCAGGGCCCGCGAGGCGGCCCGCAAGGCCCGCGAGACCGTCCGCAAAGGCGCTCTCACCGGCGGCGGCCTGCCGGGCAAGCTGGCGGATTGCTCGGAACGCGATCCTGCGCTCACCGAGCTGTATGTCGTCGAGGGCGACTCGGCCGGCGGCTCGGCCAAACAGGGTCGCGACAGGCGGTTCCAGGCGATCCTCCCGATCAAGGGCAAGATCATCAACGTCGAGAAGGCCCGGCTGGACAAGGTCCTCCAAAACATCGAGGTCCAGACGCTCATCACGGCCATCGGCACCGGCATCGGCTCGTCGCTGGGAGAGAAGGGCGAGAAGGAGCAGGAGGGCTCGTTCAACATCGCCAAGCTGCGCTACGGACGCATCATCATCATGACCGACGCCGACGTGGACGGCTCGCACATCCGCACGCTTCTGCTCACGTTTTTCTGCCGGCAGATGCCGGAGCTCGTGAAGCAGGGAAAGATCTACATCGCCCAGCCGCCGCTCTATCTCATCAAGCGCAAGAAGCGAGAGGAATACGTGGATGACGACGCCCAGCTCAACAAGATTCTCATCGGGATCGGAGCGGATGAGGTCAAGGTGAAGAATCTGGCGGACGGGAAGATTTTCACCTCAACCCAGCTCAAGGAGATCCTCGAGCTCCTCGAACGGTTCGCGAAATTCAGCGACGCGATCGTCCGGCATGGCGGCGACATCGAATCCTACCTCGGCGAGCGCGACCCGAAGACAGGCAAGCTGCCGACGTTCATGGTCAAAGTCCGCGAGGGGAATACCGAGTGGGCAACGTATTTCCCAGGAGAATCCGAAGTCCGGGAATTCCATGAGGGCAACCGCGATCTCGGGCTTTACGACGATCCCGCTCCGGAACCCGCTGAGGGCGATCTCGTCCTCGCCGCCGAACCTGCCGCAAAGGCAAAGAAGGAGAAAGCCGATCCGGGAACGCGCCGCCGCGCCAAGCTCATCGAACTCCACGAATCGATCTCCGCTCAGAAGCTCATCGACGAACTCGCCCGCAAAGGCCTGAAGATCGAGCACTATGCGGACAGCGACCAGCCGATCTTCGAACTCGTCGAGGGCGATGGCGACAAGGCGGTCACGCACCCGCTCTTCGCGATTCCTGAAATTCTCACCAAGGTTCTCGACATCGGCAAGCGCGGCCTCTCGATCCAGCGGTTCAAGGGCCTCGGAGAAATGAACCCGAAGCAGCTCTTCGAGACCACGATGAATCCCGAAAAGCGCAAGATGCTCAAAGTCGAGCTCAACGAGGACAACGCCGTCGAAGCCGACCGCATGTTCACGATCCTCATGGGCGATGTCGTCGAGCCCCGCCGCCAGTTCATCGAGGACAATGCATTGAACGCACGGCTGGATGTTTAATTTCCTATGTATACGCAAAACGAAAAAGTTGAACTGGTGAACGTGGCCGACGAGATGTCGAAGTCGTTTCTCGACTACTCGATGTCGGTCATCATCTCGCGCGCCCTGCCGGATGCCCGCGACGGGCTCAAGCCCTCGCAGCGCCGGATTCTTTTCGCGATGAACGAGCTCGGCGTCCAGCCGAACCGCAAGCACCTCAAGTGCGCAAGAATCGTCGGTGAAACGATGGGGAAATACCATCCGCACGGCGACCAGGCGATCTACCCGACGCTCGTCCACATGGCCCAGCCATGGGCAATGCGCGAGATGCTCATCAACGGGCAGGGAAACTTCGGGTCGGTGGAAGGAGATCCACCGGCGTCAATGCGATACACCGAGGCCCGGCTCGACCATCTCGGTGCCGTCCTGATGACGGACATGGACAAGGGCACGGTCGATTTTGTCCCGAACTACGACGAGACGGAATCCGAACCCACCGTCTTTCCGGCGGCATTTCCCAACCTCCTCGTCAATGGCGGCACGGGCATCGCCGTCGGCATGGCGACCAATATCGCGCCCCACAATCTCGGGGAGTGCATCAACGGAATCTGCGCGCAGATCGATGATCCGGACATCACGATCGACGGGCTCATGGCCCACATCACCGGGCCGGATTTCCCAACGGGATGTCTGATCCAGGGCGCCACCGGGATCCGCCAGTATTTCGAAACCGGCCGCGGGCAGGTGCGGGTGCGCGGACGCGTGGCGGTCGAGGAGGGCAAGGGCGGGCGCGAAAGCATCATCGTCACCGAGATCCCCTACAACGTGAACCGCTCGGATCTCGTGAAGCGGATCGCCGACCTCGTGAACGAGAAGGTCCTCACGGGCATCAGCGATGTGCGCGACGAAAGCGCCGAGGACACGCGGGTCGTCATCGAGCTCAAGCGCGACGGGAACCCGAAGGTCATCATCAACAACCTCTTCAAGCACACCGCGCTGGAATCCTCGTTCAGCGTCAACATGCTGGCGATCGACCGGGGCAAGCCGAAGCTCCTCTCGCTCAAGGAGGCGATCAACTGCTACATCGAGCACCGCCGCGAGGTCATCCTGCGCCGCACCCGGTTCCTGCTGGGTGCCGCCGAAGTCGAAGCCGAAAAGCTCGAAGGCTACCTCATCGCCCTCGCCAACATCGACGACTTCATCAAGATCATCCGCGACTCCCAGGACCGCGACGATGCGAAGGCGAAGCTCCTCGCCCTCTCCTGGACGCAGAAGGCGGTCGAGAAGCTCGGCATCCTCATCCGCAGCGAGGCCCGCATCATCGATGGGAAGTATAAGTTCTCCGAAAAGCAGGTCGGCCACATCCTCGACCTCCGGCTCTACCAGCTCACCGGGATGGAACGCGACAGCATCAAGAGCGAATACGACGCGCTCGTCGCCACGATCAAGGACCTGCTCGACATCCTGGCCAAGGAAAGCCGCGTGCTCACGATCATCAAGGATGAGCTCCGCGCCCTGCAGGAAAAATTCGCCACTCCCCGCCGCACGCAGATCGTTCCGGCGGAAGGCGAAATCGCCATCGAAGACCTGATTGCCAACGACGGCGTCATCGTCACCCTCACCCACAACGGGTTCATCAAGCGCACGCTCGTCAGCGCGTTCCGCGCCCAGAAACGCGGAGGCAAGGGGGTCATCGGCATGACCGCCCGCGAATCCGAAAATGAGGAGGACAGCGACTTCGTCGAGTATCTCTTCACCGCGACCACCCACGACTACCTCATGTTCTTCACGGAAACCGGCCGCTGCTACGTGGAGCGGGTTTTCGAAATTCCCGAGGGCTCGCGCGCCAGCAAGGGCCGCTCGATCGCCAACCTGCTCGAGCTCCGCAACGATGAAAAAATCGCCGCGACCATCAGGGTTCAGGGACAGAAGAACGACGAGGATACCTGGAACAAAAACTTCCACATCGTCTTCGCCACACGCAGCGGCATCGTCAAAAAATCGAATCTCAACGATTTCAAAAACATCCGCAAGGGCGGGATCATCGCGATCAAGATTGAGGAGGGCGACCGGCTCATCGACTGCAAGATGACCATCGGCCAGGACGAAATCGTCCTCATCACCCACGACGGGCAGAGCATCCGCTTCAGCGAGGACGAGATGCGCGACCAGGGCCGCGACACCGTCGGCGTCTGGGGCATCCGCCCGGAGAAGGGCGACTTCATCGTTGCCGCTGCGGTCGTGAACAAGGACGCCCAGCTCCTCGTCGCCGGCGAAAATGGACTCGGCAAGCGCACCAGCTTCGAGGAATACCGGATCCAGTCGCGCGGAGGCAAAGGCATCATCACGATGAAGACGAACGAGAAGACCGGCGGGGTCGCCGGTGCCCTCACCGTCCGCGATGACGCCGAACTCATGCTCATCACCAACAAGGGCAAAATGGTCCGCACCCGGATCAAGGAAATCCGCGAGACCGGACGCAATGCCCAGGGCGTGAAACTCATCGACCTCCGCGACGGCGAAGTCCTCCAAGGCATCGCCCCGGTCGTCAGCGACGACGACGAGGAAGAGACCGAAGAGGCGTAAGCCCTTTGCTCAAGAGTTCCAGCGTAAAGCTCACCACGTTGCTTGCGCACGGAGAGTTGCCCGACCGAAGCCAGAACTGCGCCACCAGCTTCGCCTCTTCAAGAACCGCCAACAGCGGCTTCAAACATGGCTTGAGGCCTTTTCGG
>JAPLTF010000070.1:114565-115016 GCA_026398275.1 Verrucomicrobiota bacterium | reverse complement strand
CCCCGCCACCCCAGAAGAAAACGAAGAACAAAACCAAGGAAGAAGAGCCTTGTGGGAAGCTTTTGAAGAAGACGCCCGCCGGGAAGTATCCGGTTTTCAAACCGGCCAGATCACCGGGCTTTCAGATCGGCGCCCGCAGCAGAGAGCCGCAGCCCGTTCGCAGGTCAGGCTGACCATCGAAGACGTGCTCGATACCGGCCTCCCCCGCGCCTACACGCCGGAAGTTTACCAGACGAAGTGCTCCGCGATATTCGAGCACGTTTACGAAAGCTATTCAGAGCGCAACGCGGGCACCTACGCATGACCGGAAGGCTAAGAACCTGTGAAATAATTAGGAAAAAGCCGCGTTGCTGAGGATTTTTGGCTTGGCCAAGGCACGAAGGCGGCGGCAATACCCACAGCGGTGTTGCCGATGCTTCGCATCGCCCTCCGGGCTGCCTGCGGCAGGCTG
>JAPLTF010000070.1:0-114531 GCA_026398275.1 Verrucomicrobiota bacterium | reverse complement strand
CTCTGGGCGAGAGCAGAAAAGGCCGTCTGGCGGCGTTGCTCGCTCAGTTACAGCCCGCTGAGGGGATGCGCCTTCGCGAGCGCCTTGCCATCCGGCCTTTTCTACTCTCGCGCGGCTTTTCCTAATGATTTCACAGGTTCTCAGAGACGTGGGCGGCACTTGCTTGTCCTCGTCAACCAGGAGGCCCAGCTTGCGCCAGCCTGGAGCAGGGTGACCGTATGAAAGACAGATTGGTTTATGGGTTGTCAATCTTTGGCGTGGCTTTCCAGGATTCGCAGGGTTTCCCGCGCATTCCGCTCGATGGAAAATTCCGCGGCGCGGGCGAGGCAGAGCGGGCGGGCGGTGGCGCGGGCCTGCGGGTCGCGCCACTTTTCCATTTCCTGAGCGAGCGCTGAGGCATCGCCTTCGGGAACGATGGCACCGTGCAGGCCCGGCCCGAGGATTTCCGAGAAGCCGTTGGCTGCGGTCGTGATCACCGGAAGCCCGGCCGCCAGAGCCTCCAGGCAGGCGTTGGAAAACGGATCGTAATACGTGGGCAGCACAAAAAGATCCGCAGCCCCGAAGAGTGCCGCGAGGTCGTTCGTGGGGCCAATAAACTTCGCGCTGGCTGAGCGGAAGGCATCGGCGGGCCCGCGCCCGGCGACGAGGAGCGTCGCATTTCTGATCTTCTCCACGGCGCGGATCGCGGTCCGCAGGCCCTTGCGGTCCCAGCCGGACCCGACGAAGAGGACGCACAGGTCCTCTGGTTCGAGCCCGAACTTTTCGCGCGAGGCGGCGCGGTCTGCGGGCTTCATGGGAGAGGACAGTCCGTTGTAAACCACATGGATCCTCGCCGCGGGAAATTCCGAATGCGTGAGGATCTCGTCGCGGACGAGCTGGGAGTTCGCGATGATCGCGCGGGTGTTCTCCGGGTCGAAAACCCGGCTTTCCAACCGCAGGAGCTCGTTGTGCTTGCGATTGACCCAGCGGGTCGCGCGCCTCCAGAGCGGCTCGTAGGACGCGCGGCGCTTGAGCCACGAGGCGTGGACGCCATCGCCCGCGCGATAGACCTCGCAGCCCGGAACACGCTCGAGGCTGAGGTGGACGTCACAGTCTGTATTTGCGGTCCGGAAGGCGGCGGCAAATTCCTCCGGGGTGCTTCCGTCGAGGCGGACGGTCTGATCGTTGATCCATCGGGAATCCGGCCAGTCCGCCGTCGTCACGAGCACCGGAACATGCCCGAGCGCCTGCAGGGCGGACGCCAGGCGGATCAGGTAGGCCTCGGCTCCTCCAGTCGAGGAATGCCCGCGCCGGACGAGGCCGATTCTCATCCGGCGTGTGAGTCGGACTCCGCTTTGGGAGGACGCCCGAGCAGTTCCCACATCGCCTCATGGGGAGGCTTGTTCTCGTAGAGCACGGAATGGATCTGCCTGGTGATCGGGGCTTCGATCCCATGGCGCTCGGCGCACTGCCAGGCACCCAGCGCGGTGGGAACTCCCTCCGCGACCATCTTCATCGAAGCCTGGATGTCTGCGGGCGATTCGCCCCGGCCAAGGCGCTCGCCGACCTTGCGGTTCCGGCTGTGGCGGCTGAAGCAGGTGACCATAAGATCCCCCACCCCGCTCAGCCCGAAGAAGGTGTCGCGGCGTCCGCCGAGCGCAACTCCGAGGCGCATCATTTCCGCAAGCGAGCGGGTGACGAGGGCTGCCTTCGCGTTGTCGCCCATGTTGAATCCGTCGGAGACTCCGGCCGCGATGGCGAACACGTTTTTCAGGGCTCCCCCCAGCTGGATCCCGGTCACATCATCGCTGGTGTAGGCGCGGAAGCTGGACAGCGAAAATATTTTTTGGAGCGGATCGAGCAGGTCGGCGTGCTTCGAGCCGACCACCCCGGCGGCTGGAATCCGCTGCGCCACTTCCTCGGCATGGTTCGGCCCCGACAGCACGGCGGTCCGGCAGCCGGGGAGGGATTCGGAGAGAACCTCATCCATCAGCTTTCCCGAATCGTGCTCGATCCCCTTGGTGCAGGACACGACGGCGATGCCCTCCTTCGGGGCATGGGATGCCAGACGGCACGCGACTTCCCGCGTGGCCTTCGAGGGGGTGACAAATAGAAACAGCCCGGCGTCGATCGTTTCGGCGAGGTCCCCGGTGGCGTAGACGTTGGGCGGCAGGCGGACCCCGGGCAGGTAGGCGCTGTTGGTCCGCTGGGAGACGAGTTCCTCCACAACCTCGGGGTTGTGACCCCAAAGCAGGACCTCGCCCCGGTGCTCGGAGAGGAGAACCGCAAGCGCCGTCCCCCAGCCACCCGCTCCAATGATGCTGATTTTTTTGAACATGAAAATTATCCGTGGGCCTTTCGCTCGAAACGTTTTTCCGTCCCCGCGAGCAGGCGTTTGATATTGTCCTTGTGGCGCCAGATCGCAAGCCCGCTCATGATCCCCGAGATCACCGCCAGCATCGGATCACAATGTCCGAAAAACCAGGAGTCCGGATTTCCAAAGAAATACAGGAGGATCGAGACGGTCGGGAGGGTCACTGCGGCACCGAGCGAGGCAACCGACACGAAGCGCGTCGTGAAAAAGAACAGGAGCCAGATGAAGAGGCCGGAGGCAAAAACCGCACCGGGAAAAAGCACGAACATGATCCCTGCAGAGGTCGCGATCCCCTTTCCTCCCTTGAACCCCAGCCAGACCGGAAAGCTGTGGCCGATGATGGCGAACAGGGCGGCGATCACGCCGACATGAACAGGTGGCGAACCCTGGAACGCGGGGAGCTTTGAAAGGCCCAACCCGCAGAGCACCGCAAGAGCCCCCTTGAAGGCATCGGCGGCAAAGACCGCATAGCCCCACTTTTTCCCGAGCACCCGCAGGGCATTCGTGGCCCCGATGTTGCCGCTGCCCGCCGTCCGCAAATCCACACCACAAAACCGGCCCGCGATGAACCCGCTCGGAAAGGATCCGATCAGATAGGCCAGAATGGCGGCGGTGAAGAAGGCGAGCATGGTTGAGAAATGTCCGGCTGGCCGTGTCTCCTCAAGAAAAATCCTCGGAGAAAATCGTCGCGCCCGCCGCTCAGGCAATTCTGACGAATGGCGGCACCGGACAATCGAGCGTGTCCGAGATGGCCCGCAAAAATTCGACCTCGTAGTCATTGACCTCGCCGTCGTGCATGACGACGGCGCCGCAGGCGGTCAGGATCGTCCGCTTCACGTCGGGGGCGGCCATCGCGATTTTGTCCAGGGCCGAATCGAAGCCCAGCAGATCGATTGTCACGGCACGCTCGAGCGGGAACGCCGACGGCTTCACCAGAAGCTCGGAAACGCCGGAGCGGAACGCCGCATCCTTGTGTTCGTCCGTGCCGGGATCCACGGAGGCCAGGACCGAGAGCAGGATGCCGGCTTCGGGAAGCAGGGGGAGCAGGGACTTGTAAACGACCTTTGTTCCGGTCGCGTTGCTGAAATAGAGATCGAGGTGCCGGACCAGGATTTTTTGGAGCGTGTATTCGAAGAGCTGGATTTCGCCGTCCGCCTCGACGAGTTTTTTCACGTTGCTCCGGAAGACCGCGTATTGTTCGTGGGAGAGGTGCCGGAGTGTGGGGATTGCGATATCCACCAGGCCCAGCCGCTGGGCGGAATTCAGGCCCGCGCGCTTTTCGTAGTGGGCGAGGATCTCCGCGCGGAGCACGTCGTCCGCATCGATCAGCGCAATCGCACGCTCGCGCTGGCTTTCCTCGTCCGGGAGCAGCAGCGAGTAAACCAGGGCGCAGGCGCCGTGCAGTTCCCGGCAGGCGGATTTCGCGACATCGGGCAGCCCCGCCAGCAAAGCGGCAGCCTCGGCGACCCTTGGCTGCCCGGGCAGAAGAGCTTCGGCCAGGCGGCCACCGACAAGGTTTTGCTTTTTCGGGGTCGAGGGAAGAACCGGAGCGCTTGCTTTCGCGGCCGCGATATCGAATCCGGGGGCAATTTCCTGGATCCGCTCCTCGATCGGCGGGTGGGTCGAAAACATGGCCAGCCAGGAATCTCCGATCCCGTTGCCGAAATACATATGGCTCGCCTCCTCGGCGCGGGGGTTGTCAATCCGCGAGGAGAACTTTGCGATTTTCGCCAATGCCCCGGCGAGCCCCTCGGGGTTTCTGGTGTATTGGACGGAGGATGCGTCGGCCAGAAACTCCCTCTGCCGGGACACCGCCGCCTTGATCAGTTTCCCGAAGAAAACCCCGATCCAGCCAACGAGGTAGAGGGTCAGCCCGCCGCCCACAAAAACCACAAATCCGGTCGCCTTGCTCCGGCCGTCCGAGGAATCCGACCGCGGCGAATAGATCCCCATGCGGAGGAGAAAGCCACCGATGAGCGCCAGAAAAAGGATGCCGTTGAGAACGCCGATGAGCCGGATGTTCAGGCGCATGTCCCCGTGGATGATGTGGCTGAACTCGTGCCCGATCACCCCCTGGAGCTCATCCCGCGTGAGCCGGTCGATGCATCCCCTCGTGACTCCGATCGCGGCATCGCCGGGTCCGTGCCCGGCCGCAAAGGCATTGATCGTCTGGTCCTCGAGCACATAAATTTCCGGGACGGGAACGCCGGAGGCGATCGACATCTCCTCGACGACATTGATCAGGCGCTGCTCGGCCGGCTCGCGGCTGTTCATATCCACCGGGGTTCCTCCCAGCATGGCGGCCACCGCGCGCCCGCCCTTGGAGAGCTCGATGCTCTTGACCACGCTGCCGAGCGTCACCATCCCCACCACACCAGCGGACACCATCAGGAACAGCTCCGGATCGGTCGGCGACAGGCCGAAGATCAGCGCGAATGCGATGTGCAGGGTCAGGATGATCCCCAGCACCGCGAGCAGGAAGTAGCAGACCAGCCACTTCGTTTTTTTACTGGCCCTCGCCTGCTTGTCGAAAAAGTCCATCGCTGCGTGCTACCGGGCGGACGGGCTTGAGAGGACGCGAAAATCGCCGTTGGAATCGCGGTAGAACCCTCGGACCAACACCGGGTCATTCCCTCCGACTTTCACGCGGTGAGCGGACTGGGAAAGGTCCTTGTCGGTCCAGCCGGTCGAGATGATCCGCCCCCCCTTGCCAACGACCTCGTGCGGAGGCTTTGTGAGCGCGGCATACTTGGCGTCCGGGAGCCGGACGGCGGCGAGGGCTTTCGGGTTGTAGAGGGCGACCCACCAGCCTCCCTCCGAGTCGGCAGCGGTCGGCGGGGAAATCTCAAACACGAGCGTCCCAGCCGTCGCTTTCCCCTCCTTGAGTCCGATCTTGTAGAGCGCGGCGACTTCCTCCCGGCTGCTGAGAAATCCCGCGAAATACGCGCGCAGGGTTTTCTGGAGCTTCACGTTGTTTTTCCGGCTCCCATAAATCCCGAGCTCGACCCCGGCCGGACGGTTCGGGTCGCCGTAGATGTTGAGCTCGATGTCGTTGTTCACAAGGAACGAAAGGTAGGGGACGTTCCGGAATTTCCCGACGCTCACCGTCGTGGCCGGGATCTCGACCACCGATTTGATCTGGTCGTGCGTGCGGAGGTCGTTCGCGATCACCCGCCACGAGGGCAGCATCCCCGGGCTGATCAGCTCGGTGAAGTAGGTCGCGGTATCCGGCTCGTCGAGCACGCGGACAATCCCGCTCTTCGGATACGTCCTCTCGCCGAATTCCTCCTGCATCAGAATCGAATCCACCGAGTTCTTGATGATCAGCCCGCGGACCGTGCGCCCGTCCTTCAGGACAATGCTGTCCGGCGCATGGAACGAATCATTGGCGGCGCGGGAGGTGGCGCTGATCATCGCGGCTGCTGCGAAAACGGCAATGGTCCGGGAGTTCATGGTTGAAGTGTGTCCGCGCGCCCTATAGATGGCAAGTATGCGTTCCCCGAATTTTCCCGTGAAGCCCGTGCTGCTTTTCCCCGCACTAGCCGCGCTGCTTCTGGCCGGATGTGTCATGGCTCCGAAGCCCTACAATAAGCCCGCTTCGACGAAGCCTGTGCAGACCGGGAAGTTCTGGTGGGGGACATCGACGGCCAGCTTCCAAAACGAGGACCGCGGGGTGGCGCAGGGCTCGCAGCACGCCTTCAAGACCGACTGGGACGTCTACGCGGAGGAGGGTCATATCCCGCCGCGCGGGGATGACGCCACATTCTCATGGACGCACTTCGACAAGGATCTCGCCGCGCTGAAAAAACTCGGCGTGAACCACTACCGGTTCGGGATCGAGTGGGGGCGCGTCGAGCCGAAGCCGGGCGTCTTCAACGAGGCCGCCATCGCGCAGTATGTGCAGATGGCAAAAAGCCTCCGCGCCGCCGGGATCGAGCCGATTGTCACGCTCTGGCATTTCACGTTCCCCGACTGGCTCTACGACTCGAAGAACAAGGCGAAATCAAATTTCCTGAACCCCGGCGTCGAAAAGGCCTGGAACGGCTACGTGACCCGCATGGCCACCGCCCTCGCCCCCCATGTCCGGATCTATGTCCCGCAGAACGAGCCGAACGGCGACCTCTACATCGGGTATTTCGGCGGGACCTGGCCACCGGGGCTCCTGGCCACTCCGGGAGCATTGAAAAAGGCGACCAACGTCGCGGTCACAATGTTCCGCAATTCGGCAGCGATCATCCGCAGCAAGCGGCCGGACACCATCATCATGGGGATCTACTCGATCCCGAACTGGCGCCGCAACTACGTCCAGGACCCGACCCAGGCTGTCTACAACATGATGATGCACCAGAACTGGGACCACCTCGACCGCGTGGCCGACACGGTGGATGTCATCGGCGTGAACTACTACTACTCGCAGGACGCATCGGCGCGGCGGTTCATCGTCCGACCCCACGGCGAGCTCGCGTCAAACTACACGCAGAACGGATGGGAAATCGACCCCGAGGGCTTCCACTCCGTGCTCACGCAGGTTTACAACCGCTACGGCAAGCCGATCGTCGTCACCGAGAACGGGATCGGCACCCAGAGCGAACAGAAAAAGATCCGCTACTTCCGCGAGCACGTGAACCAGATGCGTCGCGCCATGAACGACGGCGTGGACGTCCGCGGATATCTGCCATGGACCCTCATCGACAACTACGAATGGGCGGAGGGCTACGCCGCCAACTTCGGGCTCACATTCCTCGATAAAAAAAATCTGCGGCTTGAAATCCAGCCCTCGGGCGAGTGGTTCCAGAAATTCATCCAGGCCAACCCGGCACCCTGAACGGCTCACCAGAATCCGGTTTTTCCTGTAGCGGAACATGTTTCGCAAACGATGTTTTCGTGATGATGCCCCAACGGGGCCGTATCCAACAGCCCAGGGCAAGTCTGCAAAGCAGACGCCGCCCTGGGTATTCGCGTCAAAAACGCGCCCTGCCCTGAGCCGGAGCGAAGCGCAGACAGCCTGCCGCAAGGCAGCCCCGAAGGGGTGAGCGAAGCGAAGCAATGGGCAGCATCCCAAACGCTCCTTCGACGCTTGATCGGATGTATTGCCCATGATCCCGTGAAAGAGCATGTTCGCGGATGCAAGGGACATCGTATGAGCAACCGGAATTTCATTTTGGGAATCGAGGGCGGTGGAACGAAGACGACGTGGTGCCTGGTCGGCGCCGATGGCGCGATCGCGGCCGATGGCACCCTGGGCTGCGGGAACGTGGCGGTGACGGGCGACGAGGAGCTCCGCGGAGTTTTCCGGACGATTGCCCAGGCCCTGCCCAACCCGCCGGTTGCGATCGGGGCGGGAATGGCGGGCGTGGTGAACCCCGCCGCAGCCGCGCGCGTCAGGGCGCTGCTGGGCGAAGCTTTTCCGAACGTGCGGGCGATCATTGTGGAGCACGATGCGCGCTCGGGATTTCTGGCGGCGCAGCCGTCGGGCAATGGGATCCTGGCGATTGCTGGCACCGGGAGTTTCGTGCTGGGGCGCTCGGGCGAACGCTGGGCCCGCGCGGATGGCTGGGGGCATGTCGTGGGCGACACGGGCAGCGCATACAGCCTGGCCGAAAGCGGTCTGCGCGCCGTGTTCAGGCAATTTGATGAAACAGGTGAGGTGCCTTCGCTCGGAAGCGCGCTTCTGACTGCAACGTGCCTGAATTCCCTCGAGGACCTCAGCGGATGGATCACGAAAAACGCCGCAAGCAAAAAGACGATTGCCGGGCTTGCCCGGACTGTTATCGAGGCCGGTGAAGCGGGGAGCCCGCTCGCGCTCGCGTGCATCACGGAAACTGCCGGATCGCTCGTGCGAAGCGTGGCGGGCGTCGCTCATCGGCTGGAAATGGAACACCCGTTGGTGGCGCTGAGCGGCGGCCTGCTGGTGAACGCCGCGCTTTACCGTGACGAGTTTTCCCGGCAGCTCGTGAAGTGCCTGGCTCCATCGGAGATCCGGGTGAGCACAACGCCGGGCGCGTTGGGGGCGGCCCGGCTGGCCGGTGCCGTCATCGCACCACAACCGCTGGCCGCACCGCCAATCGCTGACGTGCGTTCCAGCAACACGGAACAACGCAACCCCCGGACCCGGAATCTCGATCAGCGCACGCTGCCCGAGCTGGCGGATCTGTTTCTCGACGAGAGCGAGCGGGTGGGACCAGCGCTGCGGGCTGTGATGCCTCAACTGGTGAGCGCCACCGAACTGGTCGTCGCGTCGCTACAAAATGGCGGACGGATGTTCTACATCGGGGCGGGCACCAGCGGGCGGCTGGGGGTGCTGGATGCGAGCGAGATTCCTCCCACCTTCGGAACTTCCCCCTCATTGGTGCAGGGCATCATGGCGGGCGGGATGCCGGCGCTGGCCGTCGGCGTCGAGGATGTCGAGGATGACGCAGCCGCCGGCGCACAGGCTGTGCGTCAGCGCGGAGTGGATGCCCGCGACGTGGTGGTGGGCATCGCCGCCAGCGGACGCACGCCTTTTGTCATCGCCGCCTTGGAGGACGCGCAGCGGCGCGGGGCGAAGACGATCCTCCTCACCTGCAACCCGCGGCGGCCCGCGATGAAAGCGCCGCCTGACGTGGCAGTGGACATTCCAACCGATGCGGAATTTCTGACCGGCTCGACGCGCCTGTCCGCTGGCACGGCCACGAAGATCGCTCTGAACCTCATGTCCACGCTTGCCATGATCCGGCTGGGCAAAGTCCGGGACAATCTGATGATTGATGTGAAGGCCACAAACGCCAAGCTGCGGGACCGGGCCGCGCGCATCGTGATGGAACTGACTGGCTGGGAAAAATCGCGGGCGGAAGCCGCCCTGGCGCAGCACGGCTGGGACATCCGCAGCGCCCTGGCCTCAAACGAGAGCGCCTAGGCCTTTTGGCATTTCTTTCCCCTTCGGGCTCGGCTATACGGCTTGGAAAACACACCGCCATGAACAAGCTCCGCCCCTTGCGATTTCTGTTGTCCGCCCTGGCCTGCCTTCTTGCCTCCTGCAGTAAGGAAAATGATGCGGTGCCGCCTCCACCCACAGTCACGGTCGCCCCAGTGCAGGAGCGAACCATCCAGGACTCGGTGGTCGTCACCGGCCGCACCGTCGCCGTCGAGACCGTCGAGGTGCGCGCGCGGGTCAGCGGGTATCTCACGGAAACGAAGTTCAAGGACGGGCAGGAGGTCAAAAAGGGCGATGTGCTTTTTGTAATCGACCCGCGGCCTTACCAGGCCGACCTCGACCGCGCGCAGGCCGAATTCGACAAGGCGCAGGCCGACCTCCGCCTCGCCACGATCGAATACAACCGCGCGGCGGAACTCCGCCAGAAGAATGCGATCTCCGCGCAGGATTTCGACAGCAAATCCGCCGCCTTCCTCAAGGCCCAGGGCGGGCTGGCGTCGGCCAAGGCCGATCTCGACACCGCGAAGCTCAACCTGGAATTCACGTCGATCACCTCGCCGATCGACGGCCGCGCCAGCAAGGCCTCGATCACACCGGGCAACCTCGTGACCCCTGACATGAAGTCGCCACTCACCGTCATCGTCTCAACCAACCCGGTCTACGCCTACGCGGATCTCGACGAGCGCCAGCTCCTCAAATTCGTCCGCCTTCAGGCCGCCGAGCCCGTCAGCAAGGACGACGGCAGCGTGCCGGAAACCGAGCCCGAAGCGCGCGAGCACCCTAAGACTCCGATTCACCTCCAGCTCGCGGACGAGAAGGATTTCCCTCACGAGGGCTTCATCGACTTTGCCGACAACCGCGTGAACCCGGACACCGGAACGATCTCGATCCGCGGGGTCTTTACGAACAAGCAGAGCCTGTTCGGGCCCGGCATGTTCGTGCGCCTCCGCTTCCCCGCCGGGCCGGAATACAAGGCCCTCCTCGTGCCGCAGGAATCCATCGGCACCGACCAGGGACAAAAATTTGTCTATATCGTGAAGCCGGACGGAACCGCCGACTACCGGCTGGTCGTGCCGGGCGCGATCCAGGACGACGGATGGCGGGCGGTGACCGGTCCGCTGCAGGCCGGGGAGAAGGTCATCGTGGACGGGCTCATGAAGGCGCGCCAGGGCGAAAAGGTAACCACCAAGCCGTGGGTTGATCCGCAGGCCACCGCCGAGCCCGCCGCCTCCCCGACGGAGGCCAAGCCGTGAACATCAGCCACTTTTTCATCGCGCGGCCGATCTTCGCAGCCGTCCTCTCAATCGTCATCGTGATCGTCGGCGCGGTCGCGCTCATCACGCTGCCGATCGCGCAATACCCGGAGATCACGCCGCCGACCGTGCAGGTCGCGACCGCCTATCCGGGCGCGGATGCGCAGACGGTCGCCGAGACGATCGGCGCGCCGATCGAACAGCAGGTCAACGGCGTCGAGAACATGCTCTACATGTCGTCGCAGTCGAACGGCGACGGCAGCTACTCGCTCAACATCACATTCAAGCTCGGCACGAACCTCGACACCGCGCAGGTCCTCGTCCAGAACCGCGTGAACCTCGCCCTCCCGCTCCTCCCGGAGGACGTCCGCCGGAACGGCGTCTCGGTCAAGAAGATGTCGTCCTCGATGATGATGGTCGTGAACCTCGTAGCGCCGGACGGCCGCTTCGACGCGCTCTACCTCGGAAACTACGCGATCCTCCAGCTCAAGGACGCCCTTGCCCGCGTCAAGGGGGTCGGGGACATCAGCATCTTCGGCTACGAATACAGCATGCGGATCTGGCTGGATCCCGACAAGCTCGCGGCCCGCGGGCTCGCGGCGGAGGACGTCGTCGCGGCGATCCGCGAGCAGAACGTGCAGGTCGCCGCCGGGACGATCGGCGCACCGCCTGTCCCGGCGGGGACCGCGTTCCAATACACGGTCACCGCACAGGGCCGGCTCACGAGCGCACGCGAGTTCGAAAGGATTGTCGTCAAGCAGGGCCAGCAGGGCGAAATCGTCCGCCTCGGAGACATCGGCCGCGCCGAACTCGGTGCCAAAACCTACAGCATCGACAGCACGCTGGACGGACAACCGACAGCCGGCATCGCGATCTACCAGCAGCCGGGGGGAAATGCGCTCGAGACCGCCAAGGCGATCCGCAAGCTCATGGAGGAACTCAAAACGCGGTTCCCGGCCGGGATGGAATACCGGATCGAATACGACACGACCGGGTTCGTGCAGGAGTCGGTCGCATCGGTCGTCCACACGCTCTTCGAGGCGATCGCGCTCGTGATCCTCGTCGTCCTGGTCTTCCTGCAATCGTGGCGCGCGACCGTGATCCCGCTCATCGCGGTGCCGGTCTCGCTGGTCGGCACGTTTGCCGCAATGGCCGCGTTCGGGTTTTCCCTCAACAACATCTCGCTCTTCGGAATCGTGCTCGCGATCGGGATCGTCGTCGATGACGCGATCGTCGTCGTCGAAAATGTCGAGCGCAACCTCGGGCTCGGCATGGGGCCGGTCGAGGCCGCGAAGAAGGCGATGGACGAGGTCTTCGGCGCGGTCGTCGCCGTGGCGCTCGTCCTCACGGCGGTCTTTGTGCCGACCGCGTTCATCACCGGGATCTCGGGCGAATTCTACCGCCAGTTTGCGCTGACGATCGCCGTCTCGACGATCATCTCCGCGTTCAACTCCGTGACCCTCAGCCCCGCGCTGGCCGCCCTCCTCCTCCAGCCGCACGGCGCGAAGAAGGATTTTTTCACGCGCCTCCTCGACGGGCTGTTCGGATGGTTCTTCCGGGGGTTCAACAATGCCTTCGGGAAGGTCGCGGAAAAATACGGAGCCGGCGTCTCCCGCCTGGTCCGCATGACGGCCCTCGTCGGCGCGATCTATATCGGCCTCCTCGCGCTCACTGGGCTCGGGTTCCTCAAAACCCCGGTCGGGTTCATCCCGCAGCAGGACAAAGGCTACCTCATCGCCAATGTCCAGCTCCCGGACGCCGCATCGATCAACCGCACGAAGGATGTCTCGGCCATGGCGGACGAAATCATCCGCAAGACGCACGGCGTCGCTCACACGATCGTCATCAACGGGCTCTCCGTCGTCTCCGGCTCGAACCTCCCGAACGCCGCCACGATCTTCATCATCCTGGACGAGTTTGCCGAACGCAAATCCGCCGACCTCTCCGGGCCCGCGATCACGCGCAAGCTCAACGGCGCGCTCTCGCAAATCCCGCAGGCCCTCACCGGGGTCTTCGGACCGCCGCCGGTGGACGGGCTCGGCAGCACCGGGGGATTCCGCCTCATGGTCCAGGACCGCGGCGGGATGGGATACAACGCGCTGGAGGAGGCCACGCAAAACCTTGTGGATGCGGCCTCGAAGGACACCGATCTCGCGGGCGTCTTCACCAGCTTCAGCTCGGACACACCCCAGCTCTTCGTGGATATCGACCGCGTCAAGGCAAAGACGCTCAATGTCCCGCTCGGCAACATCTTCAGCACGCTCCAGGTTTTCCTCGGTTCCGCGTATGTCAACGATATCACGCTCTTCGGTCGATCGTTTCAGGTAAACGCGCAGGCGGATTCGAGGTTCCGCGTGGTGCCAAGTGACATCCTCCAGCTCCAGGCGCGGAGCAACTCGGGGGCAATGATCCCGCTCGCCACCCTGGCCTCGGTCTCCGAGATCACCGCGCCGGCCAGCGTCACCCGCTACAACCTCTACCCCGCCGCCGACGTCGTCGGCTCGACCGCGCCGGGAGTCAGCTCCGGCCAGGCGGTCTCGATCATGGAAAACCTCGCGAAAAAAAACCTCCCGCGCAGCATGGGCTCCGAGTGGACCGACCTCACCTACCAGCAGATCCTCGCCGGAAATGTCGCGCTCTTCATCTTCCCCCTCTGCGTCCTGTTTGTCTTCCTGACCCTCGCCGCCCAATACGAAAGCTGGTCGCTGCCGATGGCGATCATCCTCATCGTGCCGATGAGCCTGCTCTCCTCCATCGGCGGAGTTCTCCTGCGGGGGATGGACAACAACATCTTCACCCAGATCGGATTCATCGTCCTCGTCGGGCTCGCCTGCAAAAATGCCATCCTCATCGTCGAGTTCGCCAAGCAGCTCGAGGATACGGGCAAGGACCGCTTCGAGGCGGTCGTCGAATCCTGCCGACTCCGCCTGCGCCCGATCCTCATGACCTCGTTCGCCTTCATCCTCGGCGTGGTCCCGCTGGTCATCGCCTCGGGGCCCGGAGCCGAGATGCGCCAGGCGCTCGGAACTGCCGTGTTCTCCGGCATGCTCGGCGTCACATTCTTCGGCATCTTCCTCACCCCCGTTTTCTACGTGATCATCCGGGGGTTCACAAAAAAGCGGGCGGGATAGGACCGAATCGTTCGCCGGTCCGGCGGTGAAATCAATTCACGGCAGATCGGGCAAGCCCAGCTCCTGAAGGAAGCCATTGTGCTTCTGCGTCGCCGTTTGGATTACGGTCTCGATCTCAAGCAGCTTTTCGTGGTTTGGCGATGCTGTTCCAGAGGTGCGACGGTTGGATGACGTAATGCACCTTGCGCCGCATCTGCTTCTCGAAGGCCGGGATGTCGTCCACGTTGTTCGCATACCACAGCGCCAGCGGCACCTTGCGGGCATCACCGCCCACATCGGGGTAATCTTTGCCAAGCTCCTTCTTCGCCGCCGTCTCGTAGTTGTCGGAGAGGTAGCGCAGGAAGAGGAAGGACAGCATGTAGTCGCGGAAGTCGTCCGCATCCATGGCCCCGCGCAGTTGGTCGGCGATGCTCCAGAGAGTGTTGCCCAGTTGTTTTTGATTGGTGTCGGTCATTGGGAAATTCAGACTGGTTTGCAGTGCGTCAGTTTAGAGGTGCTGGCTGTCCAGTGAACTACCGAGGAATCCTCGGCAGTTCGCATCCACCCCAACTCGCTGTGAACGGTCAAGGATTCCTTGACAGTTGCCGCTGGCGACATGCCTCGGATTCTAGCTGGAAAGCAAATTACGATGCTCATTCTTCGGGTGGTGGCTTCGGCAAACGACCAGCCTGCTTTTCCAGCTTCTTTTCGTCGGCTTTGACGCGTCGCTCCAGTTTCTTAATGTCTTCCTCGGGTGGCGAGCTTCCGGCTTGATGCCACGCTGGCCGAGCATTTGGCGCACGCTGGTGTTGTTCTGCACGTGCTCCATCGTGATGGCTGGTTCCCCGCGCAGGTCGGCCTGCTGCACATTGTGGTTGGTCATCTCCGTCGCCAGATTCTTGGCGGCAATCGTGAGCGTCGGCAAAAAGTCTGCCAGCGGGCGTAGCCGAGGGGTTCCTGCAAATCCCGGGCGAACCAGAACTCCAGATTGGTCGCTTCGGGGTGAGTTTGGGCCAGCAAGTCGAACTGGCTTTGCATCTGCAGAATGAGTTCCTTGTTCATATGAAAGGTGCGGGTGTCGCTACTGCGGGCGCTGGAGTTGTCTGTGCGGACGGTGTATTTGAGGCTGCGGAGCTTTTCGATGAAGGCGTCTTCGATGTCCCCTTCGCGGACGACGGAGCTTTGATGCTCGTCAGGCAAGTCGTCGGTATATGTGGAGGAAGCCATTGGTCGGATCGTCGGAAAGCGTGTGCTGCTGGGTGCCAAAAGCTATGGTTGTTTCCCACGAATGACGAGCCTCGTTTTCGGGCAGCCGTTTGCCCGCTGACAGCGCATTGGCAGGATGTCGACGCCCCGATTTGACTCGAACCGGGCGAGCACCATTCGCCTCTGGGTGAGCGAGGCGCGAAGCGTTATTCCGGATTGGAGCGGATTCTGAGCTTTCGGTCGGTTGCGATCACCAAGCAGCCTGACCAAGAGGCGACATCTTCGTTTTCGAACAAGCTCACCACCCGGTCTTCCAGTGCCGTCAACCCCGGAATCTGCATCCGCACCAAAAGAATGCCGAAGTGGGTGCCGGGAGCAAACCTTCGGATATCGGAGAAATCGAGATCTTGCGTCACCAAAAACCGGCCTTCGCGCTGGGCTGCCTGCCAGACGGTGTCGTCATCTCTGCCACAGAGTCCTTCATCCCGAACCGTATCGGTTTCGTGTCCGAAAGATCGAAGTCGGGCGGCCAATGTCACCGGAAGGTTCTCGTCCAGCTTGATTGTCATGCCAGCACGGGCAGCCTGGGCAGGGGGATATCCTCCTCCGCCGAAACTGCGGCAAAGGCGATCACCGCCCGCACCGCGTCAAGGGACACCGATGGAAACCCGGCGCAAATCGTTTCCGGGCCATGCCCTTCGGCAAGGCTCGCCAGCACCGAGCGCACCGGCACTCGTGTCCCAGCAATAACCAACTGGCCGCCGCATACCCCCGGGTCGCGGGCAAAGAATCGCTCGTATTCCATACCTGCAAGCGTAGCCGCAAAAAGCGCCGAAGGCAACATCCTCTGAAATACCTATCCCTGCAGGCGTGCCTTCAGCCAGACGCAGGAATCGAGCGGGCATATTCATGAACCCGCCCCTTTTCGCTGGAAATCCCGGAGGAGAACGATACAACTGTTGTAACTAAAAATATTTCATGCCCGCAGATTACAACAAAGATCCCGATCCCTACCTCGACCTCGACGAGGATGCCTCCGGCGAACTGGGCGACAAAGTGCAACAGGTCCGCGCGGAACTCGAAAGCCTCAAACAAAAGCAGGAGGAAATCGAAAAGGAAAAGAGCCGGCTCGAAGAGCTCAAGCGGCGGCAGGACGAGCTCGACACCGGCCGCTCGGACATGCTCGACAAGCTCACCCGCTCGCTCGTCGTCGTCCAGCGGGAAGTCGAAGAGACGCAGAAGCGGCTCGAGCAGCTTCACACGATCTACAACGCGTTCACCCAGCACCTGCGGCAGCTCGAGGCGATCAACGCCCGGGGCTGGAGCAGCAACGAGCTCCCGAGGGAGCTCAGCAAGGCGATCAGCTCGGTCGAGGACGCGCGGGCGGAGTATATCAAAGCGCAGGCCAAGATTTCTTCCGAGCCCGTCGCCTCTCCCGAGATGTCCCAGGCGGGCGGGTTCGAGGGCGACTATTCCATGTATGAGGAGCGCGGGTTCCTCTACTGGCTGAAAAGCGGTTTTGCCTTCACCCTTCCCCTCCAGGTTCTCGGGGTTATCGGCCTGCTGGTTTGGATCTGGTCCGTTCTCTCTGCTGTCAAGTAAACCATGGCGCGTCCCTCCCCTGCCCGCTCAAACAAGCTGACCGCAGAAGAGATTCGCCTGCAGAAAGCGGCCGACGCGCTGCGCCGCAAAGAGCAGGAGCTCGAGCAGGAGCTGCGCATGCTGCCGGCAAGGCTCCAGGCGAAGCGCACGAAGGAACGGCAGGCCGCCAAGCTCCGCGCGGAGATGGCCTCGCCCGCAATCTCTCTCAACGGGATCCGCGGCACCAGGGGCGCAAAGCCCAACGGCAGGCGCCGGCCGCTCCCGGCCCGCGAGCTTCAAAACGCCCGGATCAAATTCCTCGTCCTCTGCCTGATCCTCGCGACCATCGGCATCCTCCTCTGGCGCTCGCTACCCTGACGATAAAGGGGCCCCGGTTCCCCTCTCTTGGAGCCGGTCAAGAACCGCCTGCGGAGAATGCCCTGCGGCGCGGAGTTCGCGGATGCTCAGGCCGGCAGCCCGCTTGGCGAGGCGATGGCCGGAGGAGTCGCAGACAAGCGGACAGTGAAACCAGCGGGGAGCAGTTTGTCCGAGAGCCTCGTGGAGGAGGATCTGACGGATGGTGGACGTCAGCAGGTCGGCTCCGCGGACGACTTCGGTGATGCGGGCGTCATCGACGACGACGGCGAGTTCGTAGGCCGGGATGTCGTCGCGGTTCCAGATGACGAAGTCGCCGAAATCACTCAGGGCAGTCTTTGTGATCAGTCCGAAATTTCCGTCATGAAACGAAATCCGCCGGTGATCGGGAACCCGGAACCGCCAGTTGATGCCTGCCGGGGATTCGTGCGCCAGCGACTCTGCGGGATCGCAGCGCCATTCGGGCGGAAAGACGGGCTCCTCCTCGTGGGGTGCGGCCGTGGACGAGGCGACATCTTTGCGCGATTGTGCGCAGGGGTAGATCCAGCCCCCGTCGCGGAGACGCCGCCAGGCATCGAGGTAAACGTCTCGCTGAGCGCTTTGATAGACCGGCTCCCCGGCCCACACGATGCCGAGCCACTGAAGGTCCTCGATGGCTGCCTGCGCGTATTCCGGACGGCAACGGTTCCGGTCAAGGTCCTCGATGCGGAGGAGGACCTGTCCGCCGGCCTCACGGGCCCGCTGGAATGCGGTCCAGAATGTGGCGGCGTGGCCGAGGTGGAGGAATCCGGTGGGCGTCGGTGCGATCCGCCCGAGATACGGCGGCTTCACCCCGCTCGCGGCCCGGGAGATTTCGGGCCCTCTTCCGGCTCGGTGCGCCAGTTGGCAAAGATCTCCTCATCCTCGAACAATTCCTGCGGATCAATGCCGTGGTGGGGCTTTGCCAGAACCCCCCTGTCGGCATACTCGGGCTGGCAATCGAGGCAGTAGGCGGCCAGCTCGCTGCAGAGCCAGCGGCTGTCGCGGTTCAGCAGGTGCCCGACAAAATGGTCGGGGCTCTCCCGGAAGTGGGACATCAGCCAGCGGCGGAGGAAGCTGCCCTCGAGCACCTGCGCCGCCGTGAGGAGGGTGTCGTATTTTGTCCCGACCTGCGAGATGGCCGTCTCGGCGATCCGCAAGCCGAGCGTCTGAGTGCATTTGCGGGGCTTGCGGAAAAAGATCTGTGTTTTGGGATCGTTGAAATAGCGGTCGAGCGACGACTTGACGACCCCCTTGCCGCCGGTCCCCTCGACGCATTCGTTCGCGCCTGTCACCACGAGCACATGCGAGACATGGATGTCGCTCAGCCGGGACCACCGGGAGAAGTGGGCGACGCCGCTTGATAGCAGGGACGATCCGGTGTGCGTGAACCCGATGTAACCGGGTTTGTAGTTGTCGCCAAACGCGGGCTCCAGAGATTGAACGCAAAGCCGGGGGCGCGCGAGACGGCTGGTATCCAGACGTTTCATGAATGCCAGACTAAACAGAAAAGGCGCGCCTTGGACAGAGTTTCCAGAAGGAAGAAAGCCCGGATATTACGGCTGGTAGATCGAGCCGAAATATTCGTGGAAGATTCCGGCCAGCGTCCGCGATTCCCCGAGATCGAGAAGTGCCTGGTTGAGCGGGATGCGGAGCGGGCTCCCGATGGCGAGCGCGAACCCGTAATTCTGCGGGGCAAAAACCGGCCCGACCTCGGTGATCGGAAGTTCCGGGTGGTTGAAATCATAGCTCTGCAGCACGGGGGCATCATCGACAACGGCGTCGGCCTTGTGCTGCATCATGGCATCCACCGCAGAGGCCAAATCTCCTGCCGGAAAGATCGTGATGCCTTTTTCCTGCAGGTAGTGAGCGGCGGTCGAGCCCGAGACGATGGCCACGGTTTTGCCCGGAAGGTCCTGCGGTCCGGAGATCCGGCCGCCCAGCTTTTCCAGCGTCATCGAACTGGTGATGCTGGACGTGACGTAGGCGACGGTGATGATGCCGAGGATCATCCATGCCACCATGACGAGCCGGCCGAGAACCCCGGGGAAGCCCTTGTAGGTGGACTTGCCGGTCAGGGCCAGCGAGATCACGTAGTAGAATGCCTCGGCGAGCCCCTCGCGCCGCTGCTTCGGGAAATCCGGATTGTGCCTGCGCTCGAACAGGAACACAAAAACCGTCAGGGCGATCACGGTGCCGGCCACATACCAGAAGACCTGCATTTTGGCGATGTCCAGCAGGTCTTCCCCCAGCCGGGCGACGGAATGCGGGCGGGCCTCCGGGACCATGATCTGAAAGCCGGACCGGAAAAACGGCTGCGAGAATTCCACATGAGACAAGCGGTCTTTGGTGATGCCCACATTGCCTGCGAGGACATCCACCTTTCCGGAGGCGACGGCCTGGATCCCGTCGTCCACCGTGGGGAAGAAGGTGTATTGAAATGTCCAGGAGTTGGCGGCCGCGATCTTTTCCCAGACATCCACCGCCACGCCCGAGAAGGGAGGTCCCTCCACGACAAACGGCTCCTCTCCAGCGAGCGCGACACGCAGCGGCTCCGCCGAATGCGCGAGAGCACCGAGGGCCAAAAGGACGAAAAGGATGCGTGCGCCGGACCTCACCATTTTCGCACGCGCGAGAGCCAGTAAACGCCGAAGGCGGAACCGATCGCCAGCACGTTGATGATGTAGAACGGCCACAGCTCCCGCTCCATCGGCATCGGAAGCCTCACGTTCATGGAAAATATGCCGACGACCAGGTTGGCGAGCATGATCGCGATCGTCCAGATGGTGAACTGCTTGATGAGGATGTTCAGGTTGTGGCTGACGATCGAGGCGCGGGCGTCCATCATCCCATGCATGACCTGCGCGTAGATATCCGCGCGGCGCTGGCACTGCTGGTTCTCGATGATGATATCCTCAAGCAGGCCGGCCTGCTCGTGATCGAGGCCGAGCTTGTCGGCCGCCGTCTTGAGCCTGTCGAAGAGCATTCCGTTCGAGCTGATCGAATTCAGGATGTAGACGAGGCTTTTTTCCAGGGCGAACATGTTGAGCAGGTGCTTCGTCTCCATCGAGGTGATGATCCGCCGCTCGAGGGAGTCGGAAAGCATATTAATCGCTTTCAGGTGGCCCTCAAAATGCAGGATCGTCTGGTAGAGCAGGCGGAGGATGACGTCCTGGATCGAGTGGGTCTGGAACGGCACACGCCCCTCGAAAAGCGGCGCGTCGTCAGGCATCACGACCACCAGATAATCCTCGTAGATGAAGATGCCGGTGGAGGTCAGTTTGAGGAGAAAGTTGTCGTCCGCACAAAAGCTCTTCGGGCGTTTGAAGATGATCGCGGCATGGTCGTGCTCGAATTCCAGACGCGAGAGCTCGTCCGGATCGAGCGACGACTGGAGCGTGTGGTAGTCGATGTTGTGAAGCTCCAGCAGATCGGCCTCGTCGTCGATCGTCGGGGAGTTGTAAACGATGACCTGCCCCTCCCCCTGCGCGCACGGCAGCAGGCGGCCGGCCTCGTCGTCAATCCGGTAAAATGTCCGCTGCCCGCCGGGCCGCGGCGGGTCGGCTGTCACCGAAAGCGTATCATCTGCCGGGGTGGCCATGGTCGGGAGAATGTGATCCAGATCACACGTAAAGTCGAATCATCTCGCGAGGATTTTTTACTCCCACAACCGGTCCAGCCCGCATCGCACGGCATCGAACAGGATGTCGAGCTCATCGCGGGTGATGATCAACGGCGGAGCCATGGCGATGAGATCGCGGATGCCGCGGACGATCGCGCCCTCCCCGCGGATGAGGTTCGAGGCTTTCACCCCGAGCGTGTTCTCGGCGACAGCGGTGCCGGGTTTGGGGACGAGCTCGACGGCGCCGATGAGGGCGGTTCCGCGGATTTCGGAAACCGCCGGATGCCCTGCGAGGGAGTGCAGTTTTTTTTGGAAATACGGTCCGACATCGTCGCGGACGCGCGGCACGAGGCCGAGGGACTCGATCGTGTTGAGGTTCGCCAGCGCGGCCGCCGCGCAGGTGGGATGGCCGGAGTAGGTGTAGCCGTGCGCATAGTATCCGCCTGAGAAGAGCGTCTCCGCGATCTCGTCGCTCACCATCGTCGCCCCGAGCGGGAGGTATCCGCTGGTGAGGCCCTTGGCCAGCGTCATCAGGTCGGGGTCGAGGTTCCAGAGCCCGCTCGCGAACCAGTCGCCGAGCCGGCCGAACGCGGTGATCACCTCGTCCGCGACAAAGAGGATGTCATTTTTCCGGAGCAATTCGCGCAGCTCCGCGAGGTATCCCGGCGGCGGGGGGATCACCCCGCCGGCTCCCTGGATCGGCTCGACAAACATCGCGGCGATGGTGCCCGCTCCTTCGCGCGCGATGATCCGCGCGGTCTCATCGATGCACCATCTGCCGTAGGCCTCGTGGTCCATCTCCGACTTCACCCCGTAGGCGTGCGGGCCGGGAACATGGATAAAGCCGGGCAGCGGGAGGTCGAACGGTTCGTAGCAGCTCGGCAGGCCGGTCATGCTGGTGGTGGCGATCGTCACGCCATGGTAGGCGAAGGTGCGCGACAGGATCTTGTATTTTTGCGACTGGCCGCGGATCTTGTAATAGGCGCGGATGGTTTTCAGCGCTGTCTCGTTCGCCTCGGATCCGGAGTTCGAGAACACCGTGCGGTTCAGGCGCGGCGGGGCTTTTTTTGCCAGAAATTCCGAGACGAGAATTGGTGTTTCGGTCGTGCTGTTGAAGAACGACGGGTAATAGGGAAGCCGTTCCATCTGGCTGTGAACCGCCTCGACGATCGGTGCGCAGCTGTAGCCGACGTTCACGCACCAGAGCCCGGCCAGCCCGTCGAGCAGCCGGCGGTCATCCTGGTCGACCAGGAAGCATCCATCCCCGCTCTTGATCAAATGAGTGCCGGGGCCGTGCATGTCCCGGTGGTTGGTGAAGGGATGCAGGTGGTGCGCGCGATCCAGCTCGCGCAGTTCCGCCACGGACAAGGGAGCGCTCATAAAGAAATCCTAGCACGCCACCGGCGGGAACTCCAGATATTCGCCGGAAAGAATGCGCCGCTGGGCGTAATCAAATGTGGGGGAGGTTGGACGCAATGCCAGGGAGGGACGTCCCCGGCCCGCTGCGTGGGGAACGGTCAGCCCGGAGGTCTGACCCCACCTTTCGCGCACCAAGGAATCTGCACCCACATTTGCTCACACCTGCGCCGCTTCCGATTCAGCAAGGACGGTCCCCGGCTTTCCAGAGCTTTTCAAACTCTGCCAGCGCCATGCCGACGACCTGGTCCATGTTGTAATATTTGTAGGTGGCGAGGCGACCGATGAATGAGGTGCGCGCTTCGGCGTCCGCCTTGGCCTTGTAGCGGGAGTAGATCGCGGAGGAATCGGGCGCGGGGATTGGATAGTAGGCTTCCTTGCCGGGACCGAAGTCCTCGGGATACTCGCGAACGATCGTCGAGTTTTCGCAGAGCTGTCCGGTGGCGTGTTTGACCTCGACGATGCGGGTGTAGTCGTGGTCGTTCGGGTAATTGACCTGCATCGCCGGCTGCCAGAAACCCTTTTTCCCGGAGACCGGCTCGCGGGGAACGAGTTCCTCCGGGGTGAACGACTCGGCTTCAAACCGCAGCGACCGGTAGGGGAGGCGGCCTTCGCTGAAATCGAAATACTCGTCCACCGGCCCGGAGTAGATCATGTGCTGGAAATTCACATGCGGCAGGACCTCGCGGTAGTCGGCGTTCAGCAGAACCTTCACGCGGTCGCCGCAGGCGGCGAGCATCCGCTCGAACAGCCTCGTGTATCCGGCGGCCGGAAGCGCCTGGAATTCTTCGGTGAGATAACGGTCGTCGCGGTTCGTGCGGATCGGGATCCGCCCGCAGACCGAGGCGTCGAGCTCGCGCGGATGCCGCCGCCATTGCTTGAGGGTGTAGCCTTTGAAAAATTGTTCGTAGAGCTCGCGGCCGACCTGCGAGACAATCACCTCCTCGGAATTCGACGGGCTCGCGACCGGGATTTTCCATTTATCCAGCGCGGCCGACATTTCCTCCGGCGTGGACGGCCGCCCGATGAACTGCTCGAACGTATTCAGGTTGATCGGAAATGGCCAGTAGGCGCCGTGCGTCCAGGAGAGGATTTTGTAGTCCACCGGATGCCATTCCGTGAACTGCGACAGGTATTCGCGGATCCGCGGCGAGTTGGTGCGGAAGTAATGCGGACCGTAGGTATGGACGAGGACTCCGTGGTCGTCGTAGCGGTCATACGCATTTCCGCCGATGTGGTTGCGGCGCTCGACCACCAGGCAGGTCGCCCCCGCTTGCGTCGTGAGGCGCTCGGCCATCGTCAGTCCGGAAAATCCGGCGCCCACGATCAGATAGTCAAATCCCCAAGGCATTGCGGAACAGTCTCCCCGGGGGCACGCGGCTGACAAGCTTGAATCCTGAGGAATCGAAGCTCGCGCAAAGGGCGCCATGCACGCCATGATGGGCGCAACCGGATGACGACGACCAAACTCGAAACGATTGCAAACGCGGCAGGCTTCGATGCCGTGGGCGTCGCGCCCGCAGTGCGCGCCCCGCATGCCGATACGTTTCACGAATGGCTGGCGGCCGGATGCCATGCCTCGATGGATTGGATGGCGCGCGATCCGGAGCGGCGGTGCTCACCGGAGCTTGTCCTTCCCGGCGCACGGTCGGTGATCGCGCTGGCAATGAACTATTTTGTCCCGGAGCCGGTGCCGCCCGAGGACTCTGCGGTGAGGGGGGAAATCGCCCGCTATGCGCGGGGGCGGGATTATCACAATTTCATCCCGAAACGATTGAGGAAGTTCGATGCGGCGCTGGTGGCGGAGGGCGGGCAGCAGCGGTGTTTTGTGGATTCCGGCCCGCTCCTCGAGCGCGATTTTGCGGTGCTGGCGGGCATCGCGTGGCATGGCAAGAGCACGATGGCTCTGCACCCGAAGCTCGGCACCTGGTTCCTTCTGGCCGCCGTGATCACGACGCTCGAAATCGAGGCCGGGACCCCGACGAGTGACCATTGCGGAAAATGCACGCGCTGCATCGACGCCTGCCCGACCGCAGCGATCGTGGCTCCTCACAAGGTGGATGCGCGGAGATGCATTTCCTATTGGACGATCGAGCACGAAGGTCCGCTGCCGGAATGGATCCGCCCGCTGCTTGGCGACAGGATTTTCGGCTGCGACGATTGCCTCGATGCCTGCCCGTGGAACCGCTTCGCATCGGCCTCGCGCGAGGCCTCGTTCGCAGTCCGACCGGCGTCCCAATGGCCGCTAAGGGATTATCTCAAACTCGATGATGTGGGATTCCGGAACCTCTTCGAAGGCTCCCCCATCCGACGCGCGGGAAGGCAGGGATTTTTAAGAAATGTGTGCACCGCCCTGGGGAATGTGGGAACGGCGGATGAACTGCCCGCCTTGGAACAATGCGCGATCAACGGCGATGCCGTCGTCGCCGAACACGCGGCCTGGGCGGCCGCGCAGATCAGGCTCAGGATTTCTTGAGAGCGGCCGCGATCGCCTCGACCACTTTCGGATCCTCGGGCTTCACGCCGGGCTCGAAGCGGGCGATGACGGACCCGTCCCGACCGATGAGGAATTTCCCGAAGTTCCATTTCACATCGCCCGGGAATTGCGCGGACGGGCCCGTGAGCGCGGCGTAGAGCGGGCATTGCTCCGGCCCCTTGACGTGGACCTTGTCCATCATCGGAAACGTCACGCTGTATTTCGCGGTGCAGAATTCCTTGATCTCCGCGTTCGTGCCGGGTTCCTGACCGCCGAAATCGTTGCAGGGAAATCCGGCGACCACGAGCCCGTCGCCGCCGAACTTTTTGTAGAGATCTTCGAGCCCTGCATATTGCGGGGTGTTGCCGCAGCGCGAGGCGACGTTGACAACGAGCACGACCTTCCCGGCGTAGGCCTTGAGCGAGGTGTCGGCACCCTCGAGAGTTTTGAAGGGAATGGAATCCAGCGAATCCGCAAAAAGCGATGAGCCAGTGGTCAGGCAAGCTGCCAGGAGAAGAGTTTTCATGCGGGCAAGGGACACCACGACGTGGTCCGTGTCAACTGCCGCCGGAGCTCAAAGGCAAAATCAGGGCGTGATCAAATGTGGGTGAGGTTGGACGCAGCGCCTGGATCGGGCGGGACGTCCCCGGCCCGCCGCGTGGGGAACGGTCAGCCCGGAGGTCTGCCCCTACCTTTCGCTCACCGAAGAACCGCACCCGCATTTGATCACACTCGGCAAATCATCCTCCCCCTCACCCGCGCAGGCGGACGAGGAGGTCACCACCGTCCACGGCATCGCCGACACCGGCGAGGAGTTCGTCGATCACTCCGGCGGACGGTGCGTAGAGCGTGGTCTGCATCTTCATGGCTTCGAGCGTGAGGAGCTTGTCGCCCTTCGCGACGCGGGCTCCGTTGGTTGGACCGACGGAGGTGATCATGCCTGGGATCGGGGCTCCGACCTCGAGCGGGTTTGCGGCGTTCGCCTTCGGGCGCGCCTTGGTCGTCGTCTTCACCGACTTGTCCACGGCGGTCGCCTCGCGCGGCATGCCGTTCAGCTCAAACGAAATAATCCGGCGGCCGTCTTTGTCCGCGGTCCCGACGTTGATGAGTTTGATGAAGAGGGTTTTCCCTTCCTCGATGTCCACAGTGACCTCCTCACCCGGCTTCAGTCCGTAGAAAAATGCGGGCGTCGGCAGGACGCTGACATCGCCGAAATCGCGCTGGAATTTCGAGAAGTCGGCGAAGACATCCGGATACATGAGGTGGCTGTAGAGCTCGTCGCCGTTCGGCTCGTGCTTCAGCTTTGCGGCGAGCTCGGCGCTGACGGCGGAGAGATCGACCTTCGGAGCGCGGGCGGTTTTGGGCTTGGCTTTTCCGAGCACGACTTCGACCACCTTGCGCGGCCAGCCTCCCATTGGATTCCCGAGCCCGCCCGCGAGCATGTCCTTCACGGATTCCGGGAACGGCATTCCCGCGTCGAGGTTGACGACATCCGCCGGGCGGATGCCGCGCGTGAACAGGAAGAGGGCCATGTCGCCGACGACCTTGCTTGAGGGCGTGACCTTGACGATATCGCCGAAGAGGGCGTTGACCTCGGCGTAGCAGCGCGCGATTTCCGGCCAGCGGTGACCGAGGCCCATGCTGGCGGCCTGCTCTTTGAGATTCGTGAACTGCCCGCCCGGCATCTCATGGAGATAGACCTCCGCGCTCCCGGTCCGCGGCGAGGTGTCGAACGGCGTGTAAAATGTGCGGGCCTGCTCCCAGTAGTCGGCATATTCGTTGAGCGCATCCAGATCGAGGCCGCTGGCGCGCGGGGTGTTTTCCAGTGCGGCCACGAGGCTGTTGAGGTTCGGCTGCGAGGTCGAGCCGGACATCGACGAGATCGCCGCATCCACGACATCGGCTCCGGATTCCGCTGCCATGAGCACGGAGGCGGAGTTCACCCCGCTCGTGTCGTGCGTGTGGAAATGCACCGGCATGCCGACTTCCGCGCGGAGGGCCTTGATAAGGGCGCGTGCGGCAAACGGGCGGCAGAGCCCGGCCATGTCCTTCACCGCCAGAATGTGCGCCCCCATTTTCTCCAGCTCCTTCGCGAGGGCGACGTAGTATTTCAGCGAATACTTCGCGCGCTCCGGATCGAGGATGTCGCCCGTGTAGCAGAGCGTTCCCTCGCAGACGGCCGGCGTCCCGCGCACGGCATCCATCGCGGCGCGCATGTTCGGCAGGTCGTTGAGTGAATCGAAAATCCGGAAGATGTCCATCCCCGCATCCGCAGCATGGTTCACAAATCCCTTCACCACGTTCGGCGGATAATTCGAGTAGCCGACCGCATTCGAGCCGCGCAGCAGCATCTGAAAACAGATGTTCGGAACCCGCTTGCGCAGCTCGCGCAGGCGCTCCCACGGATCCTCGTGCAGAAACCGCATGGACGCGTCGAATGTCGCCCCTCCCCACATTTCCAAGCTGAACAGGCCGGGAGTGCGGTGCGCAACCGCATCGGCAACGGCCAGCATGTCATAGGTCCGAACGCGCGTGGCCAGGAGTGACTGGTGGGCGTCGCGGAATGTGGTGTCGGTGAAAAGAAGGCGCTTCTGCGAGCGCGTCCATTCGGCGAACTTTTCCGCGCCGAGTTTCAGCAGGAGCTGGCGGGTTCCATCGGCAGGCGGCGTGCGGTGGTCGTAGCCCGGGCGCGGGGCGGCGGGCAGCAATGCGGGGATCTTGTGGCCCTTGGCCTGTGGGTTGCCGTTGACGATGACATCCGAGAGGAAAGCCAGGAGTTTCGAGGCGCGGTCCTTGCGGGGCTTGAAATCAAAGAGCGCGGGCGTCGTGTCGATGAGCGTCGTCGTCGCCTGACCGCTGGCAAACGTGTCGTGAGTGATGACATTTTCGAGAAACGGAATATTTGTTTTAACGCCGCGGATGCGGAACTCCCGGAGCGCCCGCCCCATCCGCTGCAGCGCCATCGGGAACGTCTGGCCGGAGGCCGTGATCTTGACCAGCAGCGAGTCGTAGAACGGCGTGATCGCGCTGCCGGTCGTGCCCATCCCGGTATCCAGGCGGATCCCGAACCCCGCGGAGCTCCGGTAGGTGATGATCTTGCCGTAGTTCGGCGTAAACCTGTTTGCGGGATCCTCGGTCGTGACCCGGCACTGGACGGCGTATCCATTGCGCGGAATGCCGTCCTGCGGCGGCAGCGCGAGCTCCCGGCCATGCAACGCTTCGCCCGATGCCACGAGGATCTGCGAGCGGACGAGGTCGATCCCGGTGATCTGTTCGGTCACCGTGTGCTCGACCTGGATGCGAGGGTTCATCTCGATGAAGAACCATTCCTCGCGATCGACGTCGTAGAGGAACTCGATCGTCCCCGCGTTGTTGTATCCGATGCCCCTGGCGATGCGGACCGCCGCGTCGCAGAGTTCGGTGCGCACGCGGTCGTTCAGGCCGATCGAGGGGGCGACTTCGATCACCTTCTGGTGCCGGCGCTGGACCGAGCAGTCCCGCTCGTGCAGATGCAGGACGTTCCCGTGGTTGTCGCCGAGGATCTGGACCTCGATATGCTTCGCCCGCGGAATGTATTTTTCCAGGAAGACCGCCGGGTTGCCGAACGCGCGCCCGGCCTCGCCCTGGGCCTCGTCCAGAAGCGATGCCAGCTGGGATTCCTTCATGACCACACGCATCCCGCGACCGCCGCCACCGAACGCGGCTTTGATGATGAGCGGGAAGCCGATGGTCTTGGCAATTTTGAGGGCGGCCGCGCGGTCCACAACCGGATCCTCCGTGCCGGGCAGGGTCGGGACTTTCAGCTTTTGCGCAAGCGCGCGGGCCGCAGTCTTGTCCCCCATCTCCGCCAGCAGCTCCGACCGGGGCCCGACAAACGTGATCCCCGCCTCCTCGCAGGCTTTGGCAAATCCGGAGTTTTCCGAGAGAAACCCGTAGCCCGGATGAATCATGTCCACCCCGTGCTCCTTCGCGAGCCCGACGATCCCCGGGATGTCCAGATAGGCCCCCACCGGGCCCTTGCCCTCACCGACCTGATACGCCTCATCCGCCTTGAAACGGTGCATCGAGAGCCTGTCCTCCTGCGCGTAGATCGCCACCGTGCGCATGCCCAGCTCGGTCGCCGCCCGGAAGACCCGGATCGCAATCTCGCTGCGATTGGCAACAAGGAGTTTTTTTCCGACAACAGGGTTTGCGTCCGCAATGCGTTTCGAGGTTTTCATAGGTGGGTAATTCGGGGTTGCATAACCCAAGACAGGTCCCGTGGCAACCGCCGTGAAGCGAAAAGCAAATCCTGTGCCACACCGGAGACGCCCCCACCGCTTGCGGAAATGGAAGGCGCTCTTGAAAAATGCCGGCGGCCGGAGCACGTGCCGCGAACATCCGGTTAAACGGCTCGCACATCCCCATATTGTCTGAGGGCTTCGCGGACCACATCGGAAAACGGGCGCGGTCACCTACCACATGCGCATCCACCGCAATCAAGGTTTCCACGCTATTATGCTAACATTCTTAAGAATGTTGGAATAATTCCGGATCCGGCGATCGAGAAATTCTTTCAGAATGGAAAGCCCGGCCTCGGACGCTTCGCGTCCTGCGTTGCAACCTCCACAAGAATCGCCGTTTTCGGGATAAACAGCCCATGCCCGCCAGCTTTCCCTGGCGCATTGCGGATGGGGTGCCGGGGTTTATCGTGGCGGAAATCGGCAGGCCTACCCGCCGAGACTGGTGCGGACTTCGACAATCAGTTCACGCACTTCCACGAGCAGGGCGGATGTTTCCCGTTTGGCGTGGGCGAGGAACTGCGGGGATGCGAGTTGTTCGGCCTCGGCGGATTCGATGCCCAGCAGGGCAATCTCGAGGTGACGGCGCGCCTTCTTCAAGCGGACGAGCACGTGACCGGCAAAGAGCGGATCGGGAGGCCAGCCGTCTTCGCCCGATGAATCCGGCAGTGCTCCGGCAAGTTTCGGGCCTGCGATCATGACGCCGTCGAGCAGTTCGCGGAGCGGATGTTCCGGGTGGTCCGCGTCGGAGAGCCAGCCCGCCTCCTCAACTGTGCGACGAAGTTCCAAAGCCAGATCGGTGCAGCGTTCGACCAGCGGGTGCCGCTCGCTTTCTTCCTTCCAATGATCGGCGTCCGGGTCATCGAGTGCCGCCTGCTGTGCTTCGGCGAGCTCGTCGATCCATGCCTCGCGCTCGGCCTCCTCCTCCGGCGTCAGCGGGACCGGCGGCGATTCGCCCCTCTCGACCCGCAGCCGCTCTTTCTCCTCCTCGTAGAGAATATCGAAGTCTATATGCTCGCAGCCCTCGCGCTCGATCCGGGCTTGGATGCGGTCCAGAAGAGCGCTCATTCTCGCATCCTCGCGGTCCGCCTCCGCTTCGAGACTGCTTTGCGGCAAGTCCTCATCGTGGGCAAGCCCGTCAACGAGGCGATCCATGAAGCCGGTCATGGCTCGGGCGTTTTCAATTTGCTGTTCGGTCTCCTCCTCCGGGGTCGGCGTCCATGTGGGCTCGGGGTCGATTGTCAGTTTGAATGCGGCGGTTTCAATGACAACCCGTCCGTTTTTTTCGCTGAACCATTCGATGTAGAGCGTGTTTGCCCAGTGCCAGGGGAATGGGGTCCCATTGCTGAGATGATGCCGGAGTTCCTCGGGAGAACAGTCCAGCGCCTTTACCTTGCGCGACACCGTCATGTCGCCCACGGAACCGCATTGGCGGATGTCCAGGCTGTCGATTCCGCATGGCTTCGGCATGGGATTGACGAATTCGATCCGGTGCCCGGCCAAGTCCCGCCAGGGATTGCCCTCGAGGTCGAGTTCGACCGGGGCGTCCATTCCGAGGAACCAGATCCTCCCGCGGACGCGTCCCCGGACCCGGTTGTCGAGTTCGCCGCGCACCACGTATTCATCAACTCTCCAAGCCATGCTTAAAAATGTGTGGACCGGTCCGCCGAGACAAGAAAAAGAACTCGGATAAGCAAGATGCCGGCTCTTGAAAAATGCCGGCGGCGGGTGCATCCTCTGATCCGCCATGAAATCCGTCCATGTTCACTACGAGGGCCGCGTGCAGGGGGTCGGCTTCCGCTGGACGGTCAAAAGCCTCTCCCGCGAATTCGATGTTGCGGGGACGGTGAAGAACCTGCCCGACGGCCGCGTGGAGGTGGTGGCCCAGGGAGATGAAACCGAAGGGTTCCTCGACGCCATCCGCAAAAGTGCGCTCGCGGGCCACATCGAAAACGAGCGCCTCGAAACCATCCCGCGCGTGCAGGGGCTGCGCGGATTTTTAATCATACCATGAATGCCGTCACTGTTGAAAACCTCACAAAAATCTATCCGGTCCCGATGCGGCGCCAGCGAGTCGTGGCCGTCAAAAACCTGAACCTCACAGTCAAAGAGGGCGAGGTGTATGGGCTGCTCGGGCCGAACGGCTCCGGGAAGAGCACCACGCTCAAGGTGCTCCTCGGCCTCGTGACTCCAACCAAGGGCCAGGCCACGATTTTCGGAAAGGACAGCCGCGACTACAAGAGCCGCGTGGAGGTCGGGTTCCTTCCCGAGAATCCGTATTTTTACAAGTTCCTCACGGCGGAGGAAACCCTGCGTTTCTACGGCAAGATTTGCGGGATCCCCGCAGCCGAGCTGAATTCCCGGATCGCCGATCTGATCTCGCTGGTCGGTCTGGAAGATGCCCGCCACCGGCGGGTGGGCGGGTTTTCGAAAGGCATGCTCCAGCGGATCGGGCTTGCACAGGCGCTGGTCCAAAACCCGAAGCTCGTCGTCCTTGACGAGCCGACCGCCGGGGTCGATCCGGCCGGCTCCCGCCAGATCCGCGACCTGATTCTGGATTTGAAAAAGCGCGGCAAAACCGTGCTCCTGACCTCGCACCTGCTTGGCCAGGTGCAGGAGGTTTGCGACCGCGTGGGGATCATGGCCCGCGGGGAGATGGTGCGCGAGGGCAGCCTCGACGAGCTGACAACGATCGACCGGCAGACGGAGTTTGTTGTCGAGGATGCGCCCGAGGGGCTGCGCGAAGAAATCGAGAAGCTGGTCCGCGCATCCGGCGCACGCTTCGTCGCATCGCGCCGCCCGCAGCGCGACCTTGAGGGAGTCTTTCTGGAATCCACGGCCCCGAAGGAATGAGGGCGTTCCTCACCGGCACCGACACCGGGGTCGGAAAAACTTTCGTGACGGCCCTGCTCGCCCGCGCGCTCCGGCGTGCCGGGCTTGACACCATCGCGCTCAAACCCATTTGCTCCGGCGACCGTGGAGATGCGGAGATTTTGCGCGCGGCCTGCGATTCGGAGCTCGAAATCGACGAGGTCAACCCGATGTGGTTCCAAGCGCCCGTGGCACCGTATCTGGCGGCCTGCCGCGAAGGCTGCGCCGTCTCCCTCCCTGCCCTCGAGTCCTGGTTCCGCTCCATCTCCAAAGGCAGGCAGTCCGTTCTGGTCGAAGGGGCCGGGGGATGGCTGGTGCCGATCGCGGAGAAGTTGCTGATCGCGGATCTGGCCGCTGCGCTCGGGCTGCCGGTGATCGTCGTCGTTGCGAACCGCCTCGGCTGCATCAACCACACGCTGCTGACGATCGAGAGCATCCGCTCGCGCGGGCTCGAATGCCGAGGCATCATTTTGAATTCCCCTGTAAACGAATCCGGTGAGCCCGCGCTGAATAACCGCTCCCTGGTTGAGGAATTCACCGACGTTCCGGTCCTGTTCGAAATCACGCCCGGACAGGAAGCTATCGAAATTGGGATCGCCTGAGGCGGGTCAGGATTTCTTTTTCCGGAGCATCGAGGGCAGCCAGGTCCAGACGATCTGGGTCGAGACCGCGTAATTCCAGACTGCTCCGATCAGGGCTCCGGCGGCGCCTGCAAACCACCAGGGAATCGCATGCTCGAAGAGATAGTCGGCGGACTGGACATTCACGATGGCCCCGAGCGCGCAGATCGCCATGTAGGAGGTGAGCCCGACGGCCAGAAGAACTCCCTTCAGGCGGCGCGTGCGGAATGTCACCGCGTTGTTGACGAGAAAGTTCGAAACCATCGCCACCACGGTCGCGGAAATCTGGGCGTTGACAAAGGGAATGCCCGCGCCGCGGTAAAGGACGCCGAGAATCAGAAGGTGGAGCAGGAGCCCGGAGAGGCCGGCCAGCACGTAGAGCACAAAGCTCACCGGCACGAGGCGGCCGAGGGTTTTGTCCACCAGCAGGTATAGGTATTCCAGGCCGACGACGACATCGAGCTTGCTCTCGCCGTGCTGGCGCGCCTTGAACTCGTAGGGAAACTCGCGCGTCCGGAGCTCGCGCCCGGTCGAGAGAACGATGTCCAAAAGGATCTTGAACCCCTTGCCGGTCATGTGCCGCACGGTCTCCTCGAACAACCCGCGGCGAAGCACGAAGAACCCGCTCATCGGGTCGGAGAGCGGCGTGCGCAGGACGGATTTTTCGATGAGGGTGGCGAACTTGCTGACAAACTGGCGGCGCTTCGACCAGTTGCTGACCCCGCCGCCGCCCGTGTAGCGGGTCCCGACCGCAAGATCGAGCGCGGGATCTTCGCGGAAGGCACCGATCATTTTGGGAAGAACCGTCTCGTCGTGCTGCAGGTCGGCATCCATCACCGCAAAAATCTCCGCGGAGCTCGAAGCCATGCCCTCGAGGCAGGCGGATGCCAGCCCGCGGCGTCCGATCCGGCGGATCGCGCGAACCCGGGGATGGCGGCGGCTCAGGTCGAGAAGGACATCCGCCGACCCGTCATCGGAATCGTCGTCCACAAAGACGACCTCCCACTCAAAATCTCCAAGAAGATCATCGAGCCGCCCGACAACCAGCGGGATGTTCTCGCGCTCCCGGAACGTGGGAACAACAACGGTGACATAAGGTGGTTTGGTCATGAGGCGGGCAGGGCCGGTGGAGACAGGGCGGGTATCTTTTTCCACACAGTGGCGCGATTGACAATAAAATCGGGCTGGCGGGGGTAGGCCCACCACGGTCGAACCGGGCTGGCCCCATCGAAGACAACATCAAACCCCGAGGCAGGATCGAACAGCGCCTGATACTCGCCCGACACGATCTTCTCGACGTCATTCGAGCTCCAGATGACCCAGCCGGACCCGCGGTTTTCGCGGTTTTCTTTGGTGAACCACTCCGGCCCGTCCTTGCTTCTCCATTTGCCGCTGAGCTTCTGCATCTCCTTGTTGTCCGCAAACATTTTGTCGAACTGCGCCCCCCGCTCGATCGCCCCGGGCATCTTGATCGTGCGGATCTCGCGCCCCGGCATGAGGGCGATGGACGGGATGGATTTGCTGACCTCGACGACCGATTCGCCGACGATCTGGTCCCGCACGACCGGGATCAACCGCATCCGCGGATCCCCCCGGAAGAGCTCACCAATCCACCATCCGCAGGCCAGGTTGTAGGCCAGCGCCGCCGCAAGCACAGGAAGAAAAATCCATTTCGCCCGTGCCAGAATCCCGAACCCCGCGGCGGCGAGGATAAGCAAAAACGGAGTCATCGGCAGCACGAACCGCGTGGTCATCCGCGGGAATTCTCCGATTTTCCACGTGTAGAGGGCGAAGACTGCCAGGGCCAACAGCGAAAGCTTCCACGCGTCGCTGCTGCTGCATGACGGGGAAGTCGCCGTCCCGGGCAGATAGGTAGGGACAGACCTCTGGGCTGTCCGGGAATCATCCCCGCGGCGGGCCGGGACGTCCCGCCCTACCTTGGCAGCTTCCGCGTGATGCCCCCCGTCGTTGCGCCTCAGACCGAACGCCAGCCCGGCCAAGCCGGCCAGCAGGCCACAGATCACAATGGCCGTCGCGGGCCATCCGAGGATTTCCGGAAACGTCTGAAAAAAGCTGACGTATCCGGTCCCCTCGGTTTGTCCTCCATAAACCGGCGTCGTCGTGTAGTTGTAAAAAAAGTCCGAACGGAATTTTGGCCAATCCAGCACGGCATACGGATTGCCGATGAGGAACCCGACGGGGACGGCCAGCCCGCACACCCATGCGGCGGGGCGCTTGAGGCAGGCGAGCAGCGGGTTGCCGCGGCTTCCCATCAGATGCGCGAGAGGAAGTGCAACCGCCACGGAAAGGCCGTTGTATTTCGTCGCGGATGCCAGCCCGGCCAGCAGCCCGGCCGCCACCGAGACGCCCATCGCCGGATTGCGGGCGATCATGCAGGAGCAGACGAACGAGGTCATCATCATGAACACGAGGGCCAGGTCGGTCGTCAGAAAAATCTGGTAACAGACGAAGCCCGCCGAGGTCGCAAAGAGCAGGGCCGCCACGCGGGCGGATGCCGCGTCGAAATACATCCGCACCACCCAAAACACCATCACCACCGACGCCGCAAAGAACGCCAGATTCAGGCTCCGGGCCAGAAACAGCCGGAGCTGGAAGTAGAGCTCGTTCCGCTCCTTCTGACCCTTCCAGAACACCGCCCCGCTGAGGGCGGTCGCGGGCAACCTAGCCACGAGGTGGTTGACGTAGGTATAGAACGGAGGCTTGAGAAACTCACCTGGGTGCAGCGGCGGCCGGTTTTTTGCAAAAATCGTCCGAAACGCCATGGCATCGACGTTCAGGCAATCGTAGCGCCCCCAGCCCAGCCCCTGCACGCCCAGTCCAAACCCGAGGACGACCGCCAGGAGGAGCCACCGGTCAAGCAGTCCCCGCCGGCGGGCCGCGGCGAGCAGCCGCGCGCCCAACTTCAGGGGCCTGGATTTCTGCGAGTCGTCAATGGAGTTCGTATTCATGGTCAGAGAGCGGCGGGTGCCTTTTTCCAAATCGTCACCCGGTTCCGGATAAACTCCGTGTAGCGGGGATAGGTCCACCAGGGAAACTGCGGCGAGGACTTGTCGTAGACGACGGTATAGCCGGAACCGGCTTTGGAAAGCGCCTCGTATTCGTTCTGGACGACGCGCTCGAGATCGATGGACGACCAGAAGATCCAATCGGGATTCCTTTCGCTGCGGGCCCGGGGAGTGAACCACTCGGGGCCTTCCTTCGTCTGCCAGCGCTCCATCGCTTCCTGAATCTGTTCGTCCTCGGCAAAGATCTTGGAAAAATTGGCGCTCATCTCGATGCCGTTCGGCATCCGGATAACTTTGAGGTCCATGCCGGGAAGATCCTGCAGGCGGGGAATGGAACGGCTCACCTCGACCGTGGCCCGCGCGCCGACTTCATTTTTTGCAAGCTCGAGGGCTTCCATGCGGGGGTCGTTCCGGAAAATGTTTCCGACCCACCAGCCGCAGACAAGATTGTAGGCGAGCACCGCAGAAAAAACCGGAACCGTCAACCACCGGGCCCGGAGCAGAACCGCAAACCCCGCCGAGGCCATGAGGAGAACGAAGGGTGCCGCAGGCAGAACGAATCGCGTCTCGAGGCGCGGGAAGCCCCCGATCTTCCACGCGTAAGGGACAAGGACGACCACCGCCAGAAACCACAGCTGACGAGCAGTTTTCCTGTTCGGGCCCGCCAAAAAGACAATCCCCGCGACGATCCCGGCCGCAACCAGCAATGTCCCGGGCCAGCCGAAGATTTCTCCGAACGCCTTGAAAAATGTGACGTAGCTATTTCCTTCGGTCACGCCGTTGTAAACCGGCGTGACCTTGTAGTTGTAGAGGAAATCGCTGGAGAAGGTCGGCCAGTCGAGAACCGCATACGGATTCCCGAGGAGGAATCCCGCCGGCACACAAAGCCCGCAAACCCATGCCGCAGGCCTCCGGAGGCAGGCGAGAAGCGGATTGCCTCGGCTCGCCAGCAGATGCGCGACAGGAAGCGCCGCCGCAACAACGAGCCCGTTGTATTTGGTGGCGGCCGCGAATCCGGCCAGCAGCCCCGCCGCAATCGAGATCCCCATGCCGGGAGCTTTCACGATCCTGACCGCGCACGCAAACGAGGCCGTCATCATAAAGACCAGCGCCAGGTCGGTCGTCAAAAATACCTGATACGGGATGAATCCGGCAGAGGTCGCCAGCAGCAGTGCCGACAGGCGGGCGGCCGGAGCACCGAAGCTTTCCCGTGCGAGGGCAAAAACCAGAACGACGAGGCCCGCAAAGAACGCCAGGTTGAGCGACCTCGCCAAGCCCATGCGCAGGAGGAGGAAGACTTGCTTCCGCTGGTCCATCCCCAGCCAAATCATGTTCCTGCTCACCGTCTCTGCGGGCACACGGGCCAGGAAGTGGTTCAGGTAAGTGTAGAATGGCGGTTTGACAAAATGCTTCGGGTGAAGATACGGAAGCTTCTTCATGCTCACATTGCGCAGGGCCATGCGGTCCAGATTGAGGCAGTCGTATTTTCCCCATTGAAACCCCTGGGCGCCAAGAACCAGGCCGAGCAGGAGCGCGACAGCCAGCCATCCGTCCCGAAGATACCGGCACGCGCGGGAGATGCGGTCCCCGGCATTCGACAGCGACAGAAAGAGGATGGATACGAGCCTTTGGAACAGTTGCTTCATGCAGCTAGGCCAGGTCGTTCACGGTCTTCCGACCAGCCGCACCCGCGGTCTGGAACCGGCGGCGCAGGCGGCACTCCACAATGGAGAAAACGACTGCGATCCAACAGGCGATCGTCAACCAAGCCAGCCACGACTGTAAGGAGAGATAGCGGTCGATGTCAAAGGAATGGACAAAGGCAACCGTCATCGCGCTGAGAAAAGCCGCCGCCGAGACCAGCGAAGCTGCCAGCACCGGCCGCAGGTGATCGCGGAAAAAGAACGGCGCAGCGAGAAGAAGAATTAGGCCCGCCAGCAGGGAAGCGGGATAGAGGACCGCCCCGGCCGCTCCCGCCTTCTTCAGCCACTTCGGACCCGTGGCCACGATCTCGGGAAGACCTGATACCAGCGCGGACGTTTCCGAGTTGATCCGCGACAAACTGCGCGCGAGATCCGGCCTCAGGTCCGGATATTGCGCGCTGGAAAACGGGATGGATGCCGAGTGGAGTTTTTTGAGATTTGCCGATGCGCGGGAAAGGTATTTGGGATCCTGAAAAGCCGCGGCGCGCAACTGCGTGAGCCACTTCGCGACATAGCGGCCCGGAAACCGCGCCATCGAGGAGAAGAGCGTGCGGAAATAGAAACCCCTGCGCTCCTCAGAAGTCGAAACGCGGGGAATTTGCACAAGGGTCTGCGAAAAATACATGAGGTAGTCCGGGTTGTGGCCCAGCAGCACATATCGCCCCAGCTGGTTCCGGCTTTCTAGAATTCCTGAACGCAGCCTGTCGCAGAACCCGGCCTCCTCAGGGGTGGCCCTGCCCGCGTCCACCTCGCCTTGCAGGTAGTCCAGAATGATGTTCGCATGGACGGCAAACAGGTTCATCGCGAGAAAGGATTTCGATGCCTCGTCACGCTTCCAGTGCAAAGCCGCCGGGACACCCGCCACAAGGACAAGCGTCAGGAGGCATCCGGAGATCAGGGGCAGGGCGGCGCGGACGATGGATTGGCCGGCGGGTCGGAACAATATTCCGAGGCCGAGGACAAGCGGCGTCAGCAGAATCGCAAAACCCCAGCTCGGTTTCAGGTTGCAGGCGGCAGCTGAAAAAACCACCGCCCCCACCCCGCCGGCGAGCGCCAGGGAGAAGTTTACCTCCCCGTTCCCCGGCCATTGCCCTTTGATGAAAAGCATCAGAAACAGAATTTGCAAAATCGCAGCCAGCGGAAAAACCGCTTCCGGGCGCACCTGCAATCCAAACAGGATTGACTCTGCGCCGGTGAGATAGATCCCCACGGAGAGCACACCGGTAAATGGAGCGAAAAAGGAACGGATCCATCCCGGGGGAAGGAACGAACTCCACACAACCCAGATGCCCATCCACGCGATCGCCGTGAGAAGCGAGGCGATATGCTGCATCACGACAATCGACTTGAGGTCGCCGGTAGCATTCAGCACCCCCAGAACGAGGACCGGGTATAAAAACGAACGCCCCTGGGTTTGCTGCAAGCCGTGGCCTGAAAGCTGAGAAAGTGCGGGGTTGAGATAGCCCGGGGAATCAGGGTCAAGGACGGGCGTCAGGGGGAGGGAAAACCTCTGCCAGGCTGCAAAGGTCAGCAGAAGAACGAAAACGATGGCCGCCATCCATCGAAAGATGGGCTCAAACGGGATCGGCGGGGAGCCCGTCCCTGCGGATGGCGCACTCATCGGGGAAGCCTCTGGCGCACGAGCCGATGCATCTCATTATGGTAGGCGAGCTGCGTCTGAAGGATGAGGCCGATGCAGAGGCTCAGAGCGGCAAGGACGGCCAGGCCGGTTGCCAGGATGGCGAGCGGAACATGGTAAACCCACTGGCAGGAAATGTAGTCCAGGATCGGGGCCAGGCCGGCGGCGAGGGACAACGCTCCGAAGAACGCCGCGATCGCGCCGAAGAAGAGCGCCGGACGGTAATCCTTGCTGATCGCCACAAACGACGCGAGCACCAGGATGCCGTCGCGGTAGGTGTTGAGTTTGGAGACGCTTCCCTCCGGGCGCGCGCGGTAGGCCACGCCGACCTCATCCACGGCATACCCCTTCGAGAGGGCCTGCAGCGTCATTTCCACTTCGATCTGGAAGCCCGTGGCATGCAGGGGAACCGTTTTAACAAACGCGCGGGAAAAAACCCTGTAGCCGCTGAAAACATCGCGGATCGGACTCCCGAATGATTTCCGGATCAGGCCCGAGACCAGACGGTTTCCGAACTGGTGCAGCGGACGGTCAGCGGCCTGCAGTTCATCGGAGGGCGTCATCCGCCGCCCCACCACCATGTCCATGCGGCGCTCCCGCGCGGACGCAAGAAGCCCGGCGACCGCCTCGGGAGGGTAGGTGGCGTCACCGTCCACCATCACATACCAGTCCGCCTCGATGACATCGAACATGTGCCGGACGACGTTGCCCTTGCCTGGCACCGGCGAAAACGTGACAACGGCCCCGGCATCCGCGGCGATCCGGGAGGTCCGGTCCGTGCTGGCATTGTCGAAAACATGAATCTCCGCCCCGGGCAGCGCGGCGCGGAACCCCTCGACAACCCGGGCGATGGTCAGTTCCTCATTGAAGCAGGGAATGAGTATGGCGATCTTCTCCTCGTTCATGTTTTCTCGCCGACTTTCTATGCGGAATTCCGGCGCTCTGCAACCATGTCATGCCCTCCACCGCGCTTGCCTGCGGCCGGCACGGCTGCTAAGAAGCCGCACATGTTTGTTCCCGTTCCACATCTGATCGTGCAGCCCGACGACGGGGTTGCTCCCGTGCTCGATTTCATCCGGCTCGCCCACACCAGCCTGCTCATCAAGCAGTTCACGTTCAGCCAGCCGGAGCTGATGAAGGCGGTGGTCGAGCGCAAGAACGCCGGCGTCAAGGTCCGGGTGATGCTCAACCCGAAGCGCTCGGGCGGCGACCGAGCGAACGACGGGACGTTCGAATTTTTCAAAAGCGCGGGCGTGGACATCAAATGGGCGAGCCCGAAATTTTACGTCACGCACGAAAAGTCGATCGTGGTCGACGGCAAGGCCGCGCTCATCGCCACGTTCAACCTCTGCGAAAAGTATTTCACGCTCACGCGCGACTACGGCGTGATCGTGCAGGAGCCGGAGAAAGTCGCGCAGGTTGTGGAGGGGTTCGAGGCAGACTGGGCGGAGCGGGACGACTGGCGTCCATCTCCGGAGTCCGGGCTGCTGTGGAGCAACAGCAACTCGCGCGAGGCCATGTCGAGGTTCATCGACTCGGCGGAGAAAACCCTCGAGGTCCAGCACCCGAAATTCGTCGACGCCACAATCCTCGACCGGATCGCCGAGGCCGCCCACCGCGGGGTCGAGGTCCGGGTGCTGTGCGGCGGGAAGCACGGGATCAGCGATTGGGACATCCTGGACACGTTCTCCTCGCTGCGCCTCATGCACCGCGCCGGGGTCAAGGTTCACAAGCAGAAGAATCTCCGCCTTCACGCGAAACTCCTCATCGCCGACAAGGTCCACGCGATCGTCGGCTCGATGAACATCGACCGCTCGGCGTTCGATCTCCGCCGCGAGCTCGGCACAAAGATCAACGACCCCGGGGTGGTCACCCGCCTGCTCGCGGTCTTTGAGGGGGATTGGGAATCCTCCCACCGCTACGATGCCCCGGACCCGCTCGATCCCTCGCTGCACCACGAAAACGATTTTCCGCACGACCCGGAGCTGACCCATGAGTGAGAAGCCGACCCTCCCGGAACTCGCGCTCACGTTCAATCACATCGCCCTGGCCTCGTTTGGAGGCGGCCTCTCCGCCTGGTCGCGCGAGGTCATCGTCGTCGAGAAAAAGTGGATGGAGGACGAGGAATTCCTCAGCGCGGTGACGATGTGCCGGATCCTCCCGGGCGCCAACCAGGTCAACCTCGCCGTCTTTGTCGGAGTGAAATTCCGCGGAATCCCGGGAGCCCTCGCGGCGGTCTTCGGGCTCACGCTCGTTCCCGTTTTGATCGTCCTTGCGATGGCGTATTTCTATTTCCAGTTCCACCAGGTGCCGGCGGTGGCGGGAATCCTCAAGGGCGCGGCGGCGGCAGCGGTCGCGCTCACCCTCTCGATGGTTTTCAAGACCGGGCGCAAATGCCTGGTCGGGCTGATTCCCATCCTCCTGTTTCTTGCGATTTTCCTGATGAACGGAATCGCACGCTGGCCGCTCCTCGCCTGCCTGTCCCTGCTGGCCCCGCTGGCGATCGGCTGGGCGTGGCCGAGGGAGAAAAAGTCATGAACATCAGGACCCTCGTCCAGATCTTCCTGCTGTTCAGCTCGCTCTCGATCCTCTCGATCGGCGGAGGCAACACCGTCCTGCCGGAAATGCACAAAAAGGCCGTGGGCAGCTACCACTGGCTCACGGACAAACAGTTCGCGGACGTCTTCGCCATCTCCCAGGCGGCCCCAGGACCCAGCATCCTGATCGTCACCATGATCGGATACAAGGCGGCCGGCATCACGGGTGCGGTCCTCGCGACGATCGCGATGATGATCCCCGCAGGAATCCTTGTTTACATCGTCAGCCGAGTCTGGGAGCACGCAAAAAACTCCCCGGCCCGCAAGGCGGTCGAGAAGGGCTTCGCCCCGCTCACGGTCGGCCTCATCCTTGCAAGCGCATGGATCATGAGCAAGGCCGCCGACCACGACTGGCGCGCCTACCTTCTCACCGGCATCTGCACCGCCATCTTTTCCACCACAAAAATCAACCCGCTCCTCATCGTGGCCGCGGCCGGGCTCATCGGTTGGCTGGGCTGGGTGTGAAGACTCGGTGATTGCAAGCACCGCCGGTTTCTGCATAAGATCCGGCCTTTCTCCCCTATGAAAAAAATCCTGTTCGCCCTGGCCGTTTCCCTGACTTCCATTTATGCCCAACACGTCGGTGAGCTGCCGGGGAATGACAATACGGACGGCCACTCACGGTTCTGGACCTACTACAATCCCCGCCCCTCGAACTATATCGGCTCGGCGGACTGGTGGGCGGGCGATTCCCTCTCCGGCGACTGGTGGGGGATCCGGAATTACATGGATGACGGCGGGATCGAACCATCGGCGAGCTATACCAACAACATCGCCGGAAACCCCGTGGGCGGCAAAAGCGCCGGATTTACCTATACCGACAATGTGAGCTTCGGGATCCAGCTGGACCTTGAGAAACTCATCGGATGGAAAGGGCTGACCATCGACGTGAGCGCGCTCAATCGCGCCGGTTCAAGCCTCTCGGCGGACAACGTCGGCAACCAGTTCACCGTCCAGCAGGTCTATGGAGGGCAGACGGTCATGTTCTATGCCCTGCTTTTTGAGCAGAGGCTTCTCGACGACAAGATCAGCATCAAAGCCGGGAGGTTTTCCGCCGGTGATGACTTCGCATCGTCGCCGCTCTACTGGCTCTACATGAACAACGGCATCGATGGCAACCCCCAGGCGCTTCCAGTAAATACCTGCTTCTCCGCCTATCCCTGGGCCGTCTGGGCCGCACGCCTCCGCGTCGAGCCAACCCCGGACACCAACGCGATGTTCGGCGTGTATCAGGTCTCCAATCGCGTCTTCGGCCACCCCGAATATCACGGGCTCGACTGGAGCATCCGCCAGGGCGACGGGGTCCTCCTCATCAGCCAGTTCGGGTGGACGCCGGAATTTTTCAAGCGCCCGGTCGAAAAGGCCCCCGCCCCGGATGGCAAATCCGCAGTCGCCACAAAGGCACGCTCCGAAGGTAAGACATTCAAGGCGGTCTCGCCGGAGACCGAGATGCGAGGCCTCCCGGGCCACTATTGGTTCGGTGCCTATTATTCCCCCTGGACCTTTGCCCAGATCGGCCCGAAAGGCGGCACCGCCACAAATTCCTACGGCTTCTACTGGCATGCCGATCAGATGGTCTGGCAGGAGGCTCCCGGAAGCGACCAGGGGCTCACTCTCTGGTCCGCCTTCGTGCTCTCCCCCCAGCAGGATATCGCAAAACTCCCGTTCCAGGCAAACGCCGGCATTGTCTACAAGGGCCTCGTCCCGACCCGCGACAACGACTACTCCATCTTCGGGTTTGTCTACGGTGAGTTCAGCGATCAGGTCGTGACCACCACGAAGGATAACAAAAATCTGCACTCGGATTACGAAATCGTCCTGGAACTGGCCTACCGCGTGAACTTCACGAAATTCGCCTACGTCCAGCCCGATCTCCAATGGGTCATCAATCCCGGCGGCACCCACACGATCCCGAACGCCCTCGTGCTCGGCGCCCAGATGAGCGTGACATTTTGAGCAAGCGGCCTGGGTTTCCGCCCGCTTTTCCGGGCATGCTCCGCCGGGCCGCAGTGGTTCCGGCGATCCTCCTCTGCATGCAGGGCCCGGCGCGTGCGGGGGCACATGAGGAATCCAAGGACACGGGCACGCTGATCTCCTGGCTGCTGGAAGACGGCAGGGACATGAGTGAAATTCCGTTCCCCGTGGTTCTGGCGGCAACGACCGGAAAAAACATCATCCCCATCGATCCGGAAGCCGACCATGTCTGGCTCGCCCGGCTGGGAAAGGTCCTCGACAAGGTGCTCGGGGATCTGAACTCCCCATCGCATGGAATTCACGGGGCGGGTCGCATCAACGAAGCAAGCCGATTCATTGAGGACCAGCTCCGGCTGGAACTCAATCAGGAGCAGGGGTGGAAATGCATGGTCCCCTGCACCGCCAACGGCGAGGAACAACGGAGCGGATACCCGGATCTCCGCCTGGTTCTGGAGAACGGCAACGTGGTTTACCTGGACCCGAAACTCTACGAGGACGACTCGCGCAACAGCACCCTGCGCACGTTCTACTTCGAACCCAAAACCAACACGAACAAGGTGCATGACGACGCCCGGCACCTCCTCGTCGCCATCCGGCACAACGGGAAAACCAGCGCGGACCTGCGCCTTCTCGGGTGGGAACTGGTAGACGTCTCCAGGATCTTTGTGCGCCTGAAAGCGGAGTTTCAGGCCTCGAATCACGAGATGTATCGCAAGGACAACGTCGTCGCCGAGGGCACGCCGAAGCCCTGACTCAAGAAATTTCCCGTTTTACATTTTCTGGAATCCGCCTTTGATGCACAGTTCGTCTGCTCATCATGTTCAACTGGATCCTTAAGAAAATCATCGGCTCAAAGAACCAGCGGGAAAGCCGCCGGCTCCAGCCGCTCGTGCGCCGCATCAACGAGATCGAGCCCGGTCTCCAGGCCCTGACGGACGAGAACCTCCGCGCCAAGACCCTGGAGTGGAAGGAGCGGCTCTCGAAGATCGAGGACAGCGAGGTTCTGGCGGCGGAATTGGATGCCCTTCTTCCGGAGGCCTTTGCGGTGGTAAAAAGTGCGGCGCGGCGCCTCGTCGGACGCAGTATCACCGTCTGCGACCAGCCGCTCGCATGGAACATGGTCCACTTCGACGTCCAGCTGGTCGGCGGGATGATCCTGCACCGCGGCCGGATTGCCGAAATGGCGACCGGCGAAGGCAAGACCCTCGTGGCCACGCTCGCCGTCTATCTGAATGCCCTCAGCGGACGCGGGGTCCATGTGGTGACCGTGAACGACTACCTCGCCAAGCGCGACGCCGAGTGGATGGGCCAGCTCTACACCTTCCTCGGGCTCACGGTGGGCGTGATCCAGAACGACCAGACGCCGGAATACCGCCGCGCCCAGTATCAGTGCGACATCACCTACGGCACGAACAGCGAGTTCGGATTCGACTACCTGCGCGACAACGGCATGGCCACCAGCCGCGAGCAGCAGGTCCAGCGCGGGCACTATTTTGCGATTGTGGACGAAGTCGACTCGATCCTTATCGACGAGGCCCGGACCCCCCTCATCATCAGCGGTCCCGCAACCGTCTCCACCCACCAATACGACCGCTTCAAACCGCTCATCGAGCAGCTCGTCCGCAAGCAGACGATGCTCTGCAACCGGCTCGCCAGCGAGGCCAAGGAGCAGCTCGAGGCGGGAAAGCCCGAGGAGGCCGGGCGCACGCTTTTCAAGCTGAAACTCGGCCAGCCGCGCAACAAGGCCCTCCTCCGCATGATGGAGGATCCGGAGATGCGCAAGGTCATGGACAAGGCCGAGCTCGAATTCTACAAGGACACCGACGGCAAGGCCGCCCTCGTCGAACTCAAGGAGGAACTCTATTTCACCATCGAGGAACGCCAGCACGACGCCGACCTGACCGAGCTGGGACGGAGCTACCTCAACCCGGACGATCCGAACGCCTTCGTGCTCCCCGACCTCCTCACCGAGTTCGCCGACATCGAAAATGACCCGGCGCTGGACGCGGCGGGCAAGGCCCAGGCCAAGGGGGCCCGCCAGCAGCACTGCGATGCCCAGGCGGAACGCATCCACAACATCGCCCAGCTCCTCAAAGCCTACTGCCTCTACGAAAAGGACGTCGAATACGTCGTCGAGGAAAACAAGGTGATGATCGTCGATACGTTCACCGGCCGCAAAATGCCGGGGCGCCGCTGGAGCGACGGCCTGCACCAGGCGGTCGAGGCGAAGGAGGGCGTGCAGATCGACCGCGAGACCCAGACGCTCGCCACGATCACGATCCAGAACTACTTCCGCCTCTACGAAAAACTCGCGGGCATGACCGGCACGGCCGAGACCGAGGTCAACGAGTTTCACGACATCTACCAGCTCGACGTCAACGTCATCCCCACGAACCAGAAGGTTGCGCGGGTTGATGAGAACGACCGGATCTTCAAAACGCGCCGCGAAAAATACCATGCGTCGATCGAGGCGATCCGCGAAGCCCATGGCCGCGGGCAGCCGGTCCTCGTCGGCACCGCAAGCGTCGAGTCGAGCGAGCTTCTCAGCCGGATGCTCAAGCTCCAGAAAATCCCGCACACCGTCCTCAATGCGAAATACCACATGCAGGAGGCCGAGATCGTGGCGCGCGCCGGCCTTCGCGGAGCGGTCACGATCTCCACGAACATGGCCGGCCGCGGCACCGACATCAAACTCGGCGAGGGCGTCAGCGAGCTCGGCGGACTCTACGTGATCGGCACCGAGCGCCACGAATCCCGGCGCATCGACCGCCAGCTCCGCGGACGCTGCGCCCGCCAGGGCGATCCCGGTCGCTCGCGCTTCTACGTGAGTTTCGAGGACGACCTCATGCGGAATTTCGGCGCGAGCGACCGCATGACAAAAATCATGGAGACGTTCGGCCTCAAGGAGGGCGAGGAGCTCGAACATCCATGGCTGAACAAGAGCGTCGAAACCGCCCAGAAGCGCGTCGAACAGCGCAACTACCAGATGCGCCGCCGCACGCTCGAATTCGATGACGTGATGAACCAGCAGCGCGAGGTCATCTACGGCTACCGCAACGAGGTCATGGATTCCGAGAACACCCGCGGGCTCATCCACGAGGTCATCACCGAGGTCGTCCCGAAAAAAGTCTCGGAGTATCTGGAAGCCATCGAAGGCGAGGAACCGGACGCCGAAGGCCTCCTCCAGTGGATCAACTCGACGTTCCCCCTCGGGCTCAGCCGCGAGAAGGCGGCGCTTGATTCGCGCTCGGTCGAGGAGAACGGACAGTTCCTCATGCAAACGATCCGCGATGCCTACGATCGCAAGGCCACCCTGGAAAACCCGGACGCCCTCCGCGGACTCGAGCGCTACATCATTCTCAACGCGGTCGACCGGCTCTGGCAGGAACACCTCTACGCCATGGACGGACTCCGCGAGGCGGTCTACCTCCGCGCCTTCGGACAGAAGGATCCCCTCGTCGAATACAAGAACGATGCCTACGGGATGTTCCTCGAACTGATGGACAGCATCAAGGCCGAGATCCTCAACAACCTTTTCCGCAGCACCACGAACCTCCAGGCGTTCGAGCAGCTCCTCGCCAGCCTGCCGCAAAACCTGCTCCGCGCCGACCCTGCCGCACGCGCCCGCCCCGCCGCAGGCACCACGATCGAACAGGCGATGTCGGAGGACGCCCCTCCCGCCCCGAAGCTCGAGCTCCCGATCAAACGCGAACTGCCCAAAGTCGGCCGCAATGACCCCTGCCCCTGCGGAAGCGGGAAAAAATTCAAATCCTGCTGCGGCCGTTCGGCCTGATAACAGCCGCCCAATCCTGAGCTATTGACGGCACATCCCGGAGGAATCATGCTGCCGGGAATGAAGGAAATCAGGCTGGATCTGCTGATTTTCCGGCACTATGCGCGGAGCGCGCTGCTCTCCATCCTCACGATCGGGATCCTGCTCCTGGCGATGTATTTCGGGATCAATGCCTACATCGGCAGGCAGACCGAGCTCACGCTGAAGCGGGAGGTGCGGGCGGTGTTGCCGGACTTCGTCTCGCAGACGGCGGATTCGATCCACTCGAACTTTGCATTCATCGCCCGGCAGACGGCGCATTTTGCATCGGCCCACGAGGAGATCTTCGCCCATCCGGACGGGGTTGCCCCCGCAGGAAAAAAGCCGCAATTCGAGCGGGCGGCCAATGGCTCGCTCTATCAGACAAACATTAAGGACGGGTCGAGCCTATTCATCGCGGCCACCGGAAAGACGGGCGCGCGGGAGATACTCAAGGCGGAGGACTTGCCCAAGGTGATGACCGCCGGCTTCACAACCAAGCGGGGCGGGCACGGGCTCGGCCTGCATTCGTTTGCCGTTTTCCTGTCGGCATCAAATGGCCGCCTTCGCGTCGAAAGCGATGGCAAGGGCAAAGGCACCCGTGTAATAGTGGAGATGAAAAATGAGTGAGTCCACCATCCTCGTCGCGGATGACGACCCGGAAATCCTGACGTTTTATCAGAAAATATTCGCGAGGTCGAATCGCCCGGAATTTGACATCCTTCCCCCCTCGCCCGGCCCATCGCACGAGGCGGACCTCGGCTGCCTCACATTTTCGGAACCGGGAAAGCTACTTGATTACTACCGCGGCGCCGCGGCATCGGGCTCCAGGCATCCGCTCTGCATCGTGGATATGCGGATGCCGACCATGAGCGGGCTGGCGGTCGCCGTCGGGATGCGGGAGATTGACCCGGAGATCAACATCGTGATCTCCACCGCATTCTCCGATGTTCCCGTCGAAGAGATCCGCTCGAAATTAAGCGGGGGCGTCTTCTTTGTCCGCAAACCGTTTGTCGCGGAGGAATTCTCCCTCCTGGTCCACTCGCTGGTCGGGCATTGGAACGTGCGCCAGGAGCTGACCCGGACACAGGCCGACCTCGCGGCCCAGTTCGACAAGATCGGCCAGGTCCTTGAGGCGACGCGCGTCGGGACATGGGACTGGGACATCCCCACTGGAAAACTGGAGTTCAGCGACCGCTGGGCGGAAATGGTGGGCTACACCCGCGGCGAGCTCGAGTCGTTCGGCCTCAGCCCATGGAGGAAACTGTGCCACCCGGGTGATCTGATCCGCTCGAACGGGATGCTGGAAAAAGTGTTCGCGAAGGAAGTTGAATACTACGACTGCGAATGCCGGATGCTCCACAAGGGCGGCAACTGGATCTGGGTGAGGGATCGCGGCAAGGTCACCGCCTGGTCGCCGGACGGCAGAGCCCTGCGCATGTCGGGCACGCATTCCGACATCACCCAGCGCAAGCAGCAGGAGGAGGAACTTCAGCGCGCCAAGCATGCAGCGGATGAGGCGAACAAGGCGAAGTCGGCGTTCCTCGCCATCATGAGCCATGAAATCCGCACCCCGCTCAACGGAATCATCGGGGCGACCGAACTGCTCGGGGCAACCGAGCTGACGGAAAAGCAGACGGAATTTGTGGAGATGACCCTCACGAGCGGCCACGCGCTGCTTTCGACGATCAATGACATCCTCGATTACTCGAAGATCGAGTCCGCGCAAATCGAGCTTGAGGACACGGAATTCCGCCTCGATCAGCTCGTGGCGGGCGTGATCGATGTCGTCACCCCGGCCGCCCGAAAGCAGGGGATCGATCTCGTGTATAACCCGGATTCCACAATGCCTTCATCGGTCTGCGGAGATCCCATGCGCTTGCGCCAGGTTTTGACGAATCTCGCCGGAAACGCCGTCAAGTTCACCGAGATGGGGCGCGTCGACATCACCGTGACGCCCCGCCCCGGCGGGCGCATCCGTTTTTCCGTCAGAGATACCGGGATCGGAATTCCCGCAGACAGGATTGCGAACCTGTTCTCCCCATTCACGCAGGCTGACGCCTCAACATCCCGCAAATACGGCGGAACCGGGCTCGGGCTGGCCATCTCAAAGAATCTTGTGAACCTCATGGGTGGCGAGCTTACCGTGCAAAGCTGCTTGGGTGAAGGCGCGGAATTTTCCTTCGAGATCCCGCTGAGATCGGCCGGCAAGCCAGGAACCGGTGGAGAATCCGCCGAACCAGGCGCCTCCGTGGAAAAGCAACCCGCACCGCCACAAGCCGGGTCGCTCGACCTCCATGTCCTCCTCGTCGAGGACAACCGCCTCAACAAGGTCATCGCGGAAAATTTCCTCCGCGCCCTCGGAATCTCCCGGCTCTCGTTCGCACAGGACGGGCTCGAAGCCCTGGAATCCCTCCGCCAGTCAGCCTTCGACCTCATCTTCATGGACTGCCAGATGCCCCGCATGGATGGCTATCAGGCGACACGCTCGATCCGGGAGCTGGAAAAATCCGGCGAGCTCGCAGGCCGCAGGAAAATCGTCGGCCTCAGCGCGGCCGCCATCCGGGGCGACCGCGAGCGCGCGATTGAGGCGGGCATGGACGACTACCTCACCAAGCCGCTGCGCAAGCAGGAGCTCGCCGAATGCATCCGGCGCTGGGCCTGAATTCCGGTGCCTCCGGGTATCAGAACAGGGTCACCGGAGTGGTGCTCACCTGGATGTCGCTCAACTTTTTTCCGTGGTCATAGCGAGTGTGGCTTGCGCTCAGGAAAAATTTGAAGCTCTCGAACTGGCTGAACAACTCGGACCGGACCTCGACGACAATTTTATCGTCTTTGACCTTGAGCCCGCTGATCACGATGTCCCGCTTGCGGCCCTTGTATTCCACGGAGTTGCTGTCGCAGTGGAAGCGGACGTCGCCCAGACCCTGGGAAATGAAGACCCCGATGTCCTGCCCGAAGTTCGAGACTGTTACCGCATTGCCCCCCGTGGCGGGATCGCTGTCGATGTCGAATCCGATGTAATACTGCACGGCATCCTTGAGGTTCGTCGGAATCTTGCCCTGCAGCTTGATATCGAACTTCAGCCGCTGGGCTCCCTCGCGCGTCACCACCACCTCCTTGAAATGCAGGTAATCCGGACGATCCTCCGAAAACGCCTGGCCGGCCGGGGAACCGGCGACAACCACGGTCTTTTTTGCCGCCCCGGTGCTGCCCAACTCCGCGAATGCGGGAAGGCAGGAAGTGGCGAACACGATGGCGGACACGGCGGCTCGGAGAGTGATATTCACGATCTGAATTTCTGCATTTTCGACAGGGGCGCTGCAAGCTACAAACTCCGCAATGGAGATATTCCGTCACCAGTTGCGCGACCGGATCCGGCCGGGGCATGCGGAGACGGCGGCCTGGTTTTTTAAATCCGGACCCGGGGAATATGGCGAGGGCGACTGCTTTCTGGGAGTCCGTGTCCCGGAGGTCCGCGCGCTGGCGAAGTTGGATGATGGCCGTTCGGATGTGCGGGGGCTTTTGCAATCCAAATGGCACGAGGAGCGCCTCCTCGCCCTTCTGATCCTTGTGCGGAGATTCGAGCGGGGTGACGACTCGGTGCGCAGGGCGGTTTACGAGTTTTATCTTTCCGGAACGCGGTGGATCAACAACTGGGATCTGGTGGACGTTTCCGCCTACAAAATCATCGGGGCCTGGCTGCTCGGCCGCAACCGCGCCCCGCTCAGGAAGCTGGCGTCCTCGCCATGGCTTTGGGATAGACGGATCGCGATCATCTCAACGTTTGCATTCATCCGTGCCGGCGACGTGAGCGACACGTTCTCCCTGGCAAACAAGCTCCTGAGCGACCCGCACGACCTCATGCACAAGGCCTGCGGGTGGATGCTGCGCGAGGCCGGCAAGCGGGACGTGCGCGCCCTGGAAAACTTCCTGGATGAAAACCGGGCGCGCATGCCGCGAACGATGCTGCGCTACGCGATTGAAAAATTTCCGGAAAGCCGCCGCAAGCAATATCTCGCCAGGTGAAAAATCCGGCAACGCCCACACTCCGCCCGTTTGCGCTGCTGTGGCTGAGCTCGGTTGCGCCAAAATCGTCACCTCCGACCCGAGGGCGGATCAAATCTCCACCGTTTCCCCAATCGCCGGCAGCAGCAGCGTCCGCCCGGATTTTGAAAAGGTTGCGACTGCTTCCTCCTTGTTGATCACAATCGGAGGAAATGTATTGTAGTGGACGCCGACGACGATGCTCGTGTCCACGAATCCGGCGGCCCTGGTGGCGTCGGATGCGCCCATCGTGAAGTTGTCACCGATCGGCAGGACCGCGAACCGGATCGCAAATTCTTCCGGAATCAGCTTCATGTCCATCGTGAGCGCCGTGTCGCCGGAATAATAGAACGCCCCCTCCGCGAACTCCACGACATAGCCGCCGGGGTTTCCGCCGGCCGAGCCATCCGGCATCGTGCTGGAATGGATCGCGCCGGTCATCTTCACGCGACCGAAGCCGAAGCTCCTGGATCCGCCGTGGTTCATAGCCACAAGGTTCGTAAGCCCCTGCCGCCCGAGCCACTCGGACACTTCCCAATTGCTCACCACCGGCGCACCGGTCTGGCTCGCGAGCGCCACCGCATCGGCCACATGGTCGACATGGCCGTGGGAGAGCAGGATCAGGTCCGCCTGGATTTTTGAAATATCCACGCCTTTCGCCAGCGGGTTCGGAGTGATGAACGGATCAAAAAGCAACTTCTGTCCGCCGCTCTCCACAAGAAAACACGAGTGCCCGAAATAGGTGAGTTTCATGGTCCCACGCAATCACACGCGGCCGGATTTGTCCAATGCTTCGCAGCCCCGCGCGGGAGGCAGTGAGCGCGCTTCGCGCGGGTCGGGACGAACACGGCGACACAGCGCCGTTGCTACAACACCAAGGCCCCAGCGACGCCTTGCGCCCCGATGTAGCCGCCTCGCTCTGTCGAGGCGTGATCGCGGCTTCGCCGCCACTTCTTCTACTTATGCAACTTTCGGTGATGCGACCACGGCGGTCATTTCCGCTCGCCTGCAAACAGACGCGCGGGGTCCCCGCCGGCTGCGGGCACGCCAGCGGCAAACGGCATCGCCGCAAGGCTCGTGGAATATTCCGCAACCATGCTCCCGCGCCCCCTGCTATGCCTCCTACTACTGTGAGGAGGTCTTCTTCTTCATCGGGCAGGTAGCCGTGGAGCTGGCGCAGCACGACGTGCCGGTGGCGCTGCAGGCTGGCTTGTTCTTCATCGGGCAGTTGCTTTGTGCTCCCTTTGTGCAGCAGCCGGTGAAACCGACGGATGCGATGAAGGCGACGGAGAGAAGTGTGATGATGGATTTCATACTGAAGGAAATTGTAGCAGAGAAAACTGTTTGCGCAACCCGCGGGAAAGAGCTCTCTTGAATCGCTTTCATCCCATGCCGGAACATCGCATCGTCGCCCCCACCCTTACTGAAGTCTACGCCGGAGCGGCTGAACGATTCGGCGATCTCCCGGCGTTTGCGAGAAAAGATGCCTCGGGGAAGTTCATCCCAACAAGCTTTCGCGAACTTTATGAAACCGGGCTCGACCTCGCAACGGCGCTCATTCCGCTTGGCGTGCGCGCCGGGGATCATGTCGGGCTGATCGCAGACAACCGGCTGGAGTGGATTTTCTGCGACTACGGCATCCTGCTCGCCGGGGCGGCCGACGTTCCCCGGGGGACGGACATCACCGACGACGAGCTGGTTTACATCCTCAACCATGCCGACGCGCGCGTGGTTTTCGTCGAAAACCTGACTGTCCTTGAAAAAGTTCAGCGATGCCACCACCGGCTGAAGCGGCACGAGAAAGTCATCCTGATGTCGTCCGGCGGCGAGCCTCCGCGAGGGGTTCTCCGGCTGGAGGATCTGATCCGGGAAGGAGCCAGGCTGCGGCAGTCCGGCGACCGCTCCGCGATCGATCGCGCGGCGGCCGTGAAGCCGGACGACCTCTTCACGATCATCTACACGTCGGGCACGACGGGAACTCCGAAAGGCGTCCAGCTCACGCACGCGAACATGTGCTCGCAGATCGCCAACCTGCCGTTCAACCTCGAACCCGGTGACCGGACACTCTCGATCCTCCCGGTCTGGCACAGTTACGAACGGATCTTCGAGATGGTCGCCATCGCAATGGGGGCCTGCACGTATTACACAAGCCTGCGTGCGATCGGGGAGGACTTGAAAGTCGTCCGCCCCACCCTCATGGCATCCGCCCCCCGGCTCTGGGAAAGCCTCTACCAAAAAATTCTCTCGAACGTGAAATCCGCCCCGCCCGTGCGCCGGATCCTCTTCCATGCCGCGTATGCGAGCGCCCGGAATGTCCACCGCGCGGAGCGGTTTTTCATGGGCCAGGAACTCGACATGACCGGGCGCGGACTGACGCAAAGCCTCGCCCTCGCCGTGTCGCGTGCCGCAGGCTGGCTGCTCTCCGTCGTGCCGCACCGGATTCTGGACGGCCTCGTGCTGTCGAAACTTCGCAGCATCGTCGGCGGGCGGTTCCGCGGCACGATCTCCGGAGGCGGCGCCCTGCAGCCGCATGTGGATGAGTTTTTCAACTTCATCGGAATCCCGGTCCTCGAGGGCTACGGCCTCACCGAGACATCGCCGGTGCTCGCCGTCCGCACGTGGAAAAACCTGGTCATCGGCACCGTCGGCCACCCCTATCCGGGAACAGAAATCCGGATCGTCGACCTGCACACGGGTGACGTTCTTTACCCGAGCACATGGAGCCGGGGCCACGGGCGCGGAAAGCGCGGGGAGATCCATGTGCGCGGCCCCCAGGTCATGAACGGCTACTACAAGGATCCGGCCGGAACGGACCATGTCCTCCGGGACGGGTGGTTCAATACCGGCGACATCGGGATGGTGACATTCAACAACTGCCTGAAAATCCTTGGGCGATCGAAGGACACGATCGTGCTCCTGAGCGGGGAAAACGTGGAGCCGGTTCCGATCGAGGCGCGACTGGTCAGCTCGCCGCTCATCGAGCAATGCATGGTCGTCGGGCAGGATGAAAAGAACCTCGGTGCCCTGATTGTTCCCGCCGCAGATGGATTCCGCGCCGCGGGGCTGAAGGTGGCGCATATCGCGGACATCCTCCCCCGCGAGGACGCCCACCGGCTCATGGATGCCGAAATCCGCAGGCTCGTGGGCGCCGAGACCGGGTTCAAGCCCTTCGAGAGGATTGCGGTCTGGCGATTCGTCCCGAGGTCGTTCGAGGTGGGCGATGAGCTGACCAACACCTACAAGCTCAAGCGCCACGTCATCACGGAGCGGTATCAGGAGCTGGTGAAGGCGATGTTTGGGGCGAAGCCGGCTTGACGAGCTCGCGGATCTTCGCCACCCAGGTGGCGAAATCCGGATGTGACGGACTCGTCCGCACGAGCGTGATCATCTGCGCCAGCGCCCGGTTCGGCTGCCCGACAATGATCATGTCCTGCGCTTGTTTGAACTGCAGCCTGGGGCGGTTGACGGCGTTGAATTGATCCGCCTGATGGTCGGAGCGCCCGGTGGTGATCCGGGCCGCCTCGACCTTCATCTCCAGATCCCATGTCTGGATGAGCTGCGGATCTTTTGTATCGCGCATCACCGAACGCACATTTTTTTCGAGAATCCCGGAGATGTTCCCCGGGCGGCCCTCCCAGGTTTTATCGTCGGGAAGCCATTCCCCGAGCCTCAACCACTGGGCAAAAACCGACTGATTGAGCGGCTGGGCGAGGAGGTTTCGCGTCTCGTCGTTGGGCGGCTTCTGGTCCGCAAACAGGTCGTCGCAGGCGATCAGCTCGTTCAGGTACGCCATCACTGCGGGAAGCTGGGTCTCCGGCTTCTCCAGCTCCTTCCGCTGAAGCGCCAGCAGGAGATATTTCAGATGCAGCAGCAGGGCCGTCTGCATCTCCTTCGTGCGGAGCAGGTCGGAATGGGATTTTTTCCAGCCGATAAACGCTTCCACCTTGTCCTTTTTGCCCTTGAAATTGACCTCCTCCACCGCCTGGGTATAGAAATTCGCGGCAGCGGGCCCGCTCGCGGCCGCTGACTGGATCGCCCCGAGAAGGGCATTCCGCTCAGAGATTTTGCCCTGCTTCTGCTTGAGCTCCAGAGCCTCGATCTCCTTGATGATCGAGTCCACATTCGGCGGAGCAACGTCCTGCTGCTGCGCACGAAGCAGGGAAATCGACAGAAAAACAAAAACGCCAACCAGTCGGGGGAATTTCATGGAAGCTTGACCCTGCCAGCTCCCGCCACCCTGGTCCAGTGTGTTCTGGTGTGTTCTGGTTGACAAGAGGCGCTTATGGCCCCACGGTGCGCGGAAGTGTGACCGGGGTCAAAACTCCAGGGGAACACGCCCCGCTATATCTATGAAAGAACTTCTGAACTACATCCGCTGGACCAACTCGATCTTCCTGATCGGAACATTCGTGACCACGATCACCGCCGTGCCGCTCTACATCTGGCACTACGGACTGGACGCGTTCCAGATCACGCTGTTCTGGTTCTTCCTGATCTCGACCGGCATGAGCATCACGCTCGGCTACCACAGGCTGTTTTCCCACCTGACCTTCAAGGCGAGCTGGCCGGTGAAGATGTATACCCTCCTGTTCGGCGCCGCCGCATTTGAAGGCTCGGCGCTCGCATGGTCGGCCGACCACCGCCGCCACCACAAATTCGTGGATCACGAGGAGGATCCCTACGATATCAACAGAGGGCTTTTCCATGCCCACATCGGCTGGCTGCTCTTCCGCACCGGCCCGGAGACCCCGCTCACATGGGTGCGCGACCTTCAAAAGGACCGTTTGGCCTGGTGGCAGCACGAATATTATGTCCCGGTCGCCATCGCGATGGCCTTCGCCCTTCCCGCAGCCATCGGCTGGGCCTGGGGCGGACCGGTTGCCGCGCTCGGTGCATTCCTGATCGCAGGCGTGGCCCGCATCGTGGTCGTGCATCACATGACATTTTGCATCAACTCCCTCTGCCACTGGATCGGCGACCGGCCGTATTCCAGCGATTGCACGGCAAGGGACAGCGTCCTGATGGCCGTCTGCACATTCGGCGAGGGATACCACAACTTTCACCACGAGTTTCAGCACGACTACCGCAACGGAGTGAAGCCCTGGCAGTTCGACCCGACAAAATGGACGATCTGGGCGCTCAACAAGGTCGGGCTCGTCAAGGGGCTGCGCACCGTGCCCGAGGAAAAAATCCTGAAGGCCCAGATCGCGGAGCACGAGCGACGCCTGCAGGCGCACATCGACCAGCACCCGCTGACCGACTCGCTCCACGCGATGCTGGAAAATGCCAGGACCCGCCTGAATGTCGCCCTCGAACGCTGGGAAACCCTCCTCGTCCAATACCGCGAAGCCGCCGAGCGCCGGGGAGAAATCTCCCGCCGCGAAATGCGCGCGCTCAAGAGGGATGTCCGCGAGGCCGCGGATCAGCTGCGGGCATCGATCCGGCATTGGGTCGAAACCCACCGGGAGCTGCCGACACCGACGGCCTGATACGGCAGTTGGGCAGGGTCGGCTTCCCACGGTTTTTCCCGTGAGCCGGGGCAAATCGCGTGACAAAAAAATCTGCGCCCCACGTCCGGGCCACAGGATCGCAATGATTGAAGGCGGCAAATAGTATTTGCAGAGGCGAGGAAACGGTCGACAGTATTCCCCATGAAGTGCCTTGCAGCATTCCTTGTGGCCGCCGCCATATTGCTCACTGGGGAAGTCCTCCCGGTTACCTCGCTGTCCGATGCGGGTGGATGTTGCTGCGATGGCTGTGCGCAGACCGCGCCGCCCTCCGATTGCGGCTGTCCCGTGGAATCCCCCTGCGTGAAGTTGCCGGTGATGGACGCCGTCGTCTCCACCTCCCTGCCCCCGCCTCTCTCCCCGGGGCGCTCTTTCGGCATCCCTGTCGATGAGTCTTCGAACTCGCGGAGCGACCGTCCTCCCACTCCTCCTCCCCGGGTTGCGGCGTGAGTCTTCGCTCCAGCCCGCCCGGCCTCCTGACCGGGCGGGGTTCACCTGAAAAAAGAACATTATCGAAAGGAAAACCCATGAAGACGATTCTTCTGGCCATCGCGGCCTTGGCGCTCACTTTCACAGCAAGTGCGGAGACGAAAAGCTCCTGCCAGAAATGCTGTGGAGACAAGTGCGCCGAGTGCTGCAAGGGCAATTGCAAATCCTGCTGCAAATAGCTAATGCCCAAACCGGGTGCGTTCCGCCGCGCGGAGCGCACCCACTCCGGGATCAATGTGGCCGGGCAGATGCCGGTGGATCGAAGGGGGCTGGGGTGTCTCAGAACCTGTGAAATAGCAAATGGCGGCAACTCCGCGCTTCCCTCGTGCGCACCGAACGGCTAGTCACAGGTCATGCAAATCGAAAAACTGGACACGGGAGGCACCGCGACGCTCAAGCTGTCGGGGGAAATCGATTTGCACGCCTCCCCCGCGCTGAGGGCCGAGCTCCAGAAATGCGCGCATGCGAAAACGGCCGCGCTTCTCCTGGATTTCACCGCCGTGGACTACATCGACTCGAGCGGACTGGCGACCCTGATCGAATACGTGCGCGAGAGCTCTGCCTATAAAGGCAAGGTCGCACTTTTCGGCCTCCAGAAAAAAGTCCGCACCATTTTCGATCTCGTCCGCCTGAACGAACTGTTTGTGATCAGCAGCACGGCCGATGAGGCCATCGCCGCTCTCGCAGCAAAATGACCCTGCTGGAGCAGATCCGCGCATTTTTTTCCCTCAACGGGAGTATTCTCTACTGGCTGTTTGTCGGCCCGCTCCACGGCCAGCCGATCCGGCTGTCCGCGATGTTCCAGCAGATGGTCCGCATCGGTGTGCAGGCCTTCCCGATGACGGCACTCACCTCGCTCAGCATCGGGCTGACCCTCGCCATGCAGGGAGCCCAGGAGCTCTCGCGGATGGGCGCCACGTCGTATGTTCCCAATCTCGTTGCCATGACGATCCTGCGCGAGCTCGGCCCCCTGCTCGTGGGAGTCGTGGTCATCGGCCGCAGCGGGTCGGCGGTGACGGCGGAACTCGGGACCATGAAGGTCGGTGAGGAAATTGAGGCGCTCGAAGTGATGGCGATCAACCCGGTGCGGTTCCTCGTCGTGCCGCGCTTCCTGGCCATGATGGTCATGCTGCCGGTCCTCACCGTTTTTGGAAATTACATCGGGATGGCCGGCGGCTGGATCATCTGCCACTTCTCGCTCGACATGAATACGGCCGGCTACATCCAGCGCCTGATCGAGGCCGGACACCCCAATGACCTCTACTCCGGAATCATCAAAAGCATCGTCTTTGCGTGGCTCATCATCCTGATCTCCTGCCAGGCCGGGCTGGGAGTTTCCGGGGGAGCCGAGGGCGTCGGGCAAGCCACCACTTCCTCCGTCGTCAACTCGATCCTGGCCATGCTCGTGGCCAACGCGATCCTCACCGCCCTCTTCTTCTTTACCTGAGATGCCCGACGCCGTCATCGAAGTCCGTGATCTGGTCAGGAAATTCGGGGATCGCACCGTCCTCAACCGGATCACCTTCTCCGTGAACAAAGGAGACACGGTGATCATCATGGGAGGATCCGGATGCGGGAAGAGCACGCTGCTGCGCCACATCATCGGGGCGATGAAACCCACCTCGGGATCGATCAAACTCTTCGGCGAGGAGATCACCACCATGCCGCAGGCCCAGCTGGAAAAGCTGCGCCTGCGCTTCGGGATGAACTTTCAGTTCGGAGCGCTCCTGCAGTCGCTCACGGTCGGCGAGAACGTGGCGCTCCCGCTTATTGAAAACAGCACAGTGGATCCGGAAATTGTGGACCTCATTGTCAAAATGAAGCTCGAACTGGTCGGGCTCACAGGATTTGAAAACCTCAAGCCGGCCGAGATCAGCGGGGGCATGCGCAAGCGGGTCGGCCTCGCCCGAGCGGTCGCGCTCGATCCCGAGCTCCTCTTCAGCGACGAGCCGACATCCGGCCTGGATCCGATCATGACCGCCGTCATCGACCAGCTTACCCTGGACCTGACCCGCAAGATCGACATGACCGCCGTGGTCATCTCTCACGACATGACCAGCGCCTTCCGCATCGGCACCAAGATGATCATGCTCGGAGCCGGCAAGCGAGCCGGAACGATCATCGCCGAGGGAACTCCGGACGAAATCCGGAACCACCCGGATCCCGAGGTTCAGCAGTTCATCAAAGGCGAGCCCGACGGACCGGTGCCATTGAAGCTTTCGCCCGAGGACTACATCGAGCGCCTCCTCGGCCACCCGCGCCAGAAGGGCGTGGATTACTGAACACCCCATGGAGCGAGCAGCGGGATGACCTGCCGCCCCACGACATCCCCATCGGAACTAGCCCGCAAATTCCACGGTCGAGGCGCTCTATGAGCGTCGATTCCTCCTTGCATGCCATGCGACCGGCGGTCACAGTTTTTTTATGCCCATCATTGAAAAAGAATTCATGGAATTGACCGCCGGGTTCGATGCGAAAGCGTTCTGGGAGGAGAACGAGCGGTGCCGAGACTTCAGCACAAACAAGCCGCGATGCTCCCTGAGTCTTGCGCCCGACGATCACTGGATGTTCGAGTTCATGTCCGTCCCGTCGCTTCTTCGATACTACCGGGACAAGGGATACCGCGACAACCTGCATAAGGAGACGAACCGGGTCACGAAGGAACATGTCGGGATCACATTTTTCGACGAGGATTCGTGGGTGCATTCACCGAAGCGGATCGAAAACCTGTTCGGCTCGGAATTCGCCTACCACGAAGGAGGCACTCCCTGGCTGATGCCGGTCACGAACGATCCGGACGAGTTCAGCCGGGTCCTTGACCGGATCGAGAAGATCGATCTGAAAACGTGGGCGTTTCCGGAGGAGTTCCTGGTCGAATGGGAAGAGCGGAAAAAAGCGGGCAAACCGCTGCCAAAATTCGGATCCGGCAGCCGCGGCCCGGCCACCGTCATGACTTCCGTGATCGACGCGGAAACCCTGTTCCTCTGGGTTTATGATATTCCTGAGTTGGTCCGGAGATTCAGCGGTCTGCTTGCGGAAAAAATGGTGGAGATGAACCGGGTGTTGCGCGAGTTCAGCGGGAACACCGACACGGGCTGGTTTATTCTCGACGACAACTGCGCGCTCTTCAACCGGGAGATATACCGCGACTATTGCTTTCCCATCCTGAAACAAGTCATGGATGCCATGGCGCCGGGCGACGCGATTCGTTACCAGCATTCGGACAGCGCGATGGGGCATCTGCTCGACGACCAGCGCGAACTCGGCATCAAGTCGGTCAATTACGGCCCAACCGTTGACGTGGCGTTGATCCGGGAGAAGATGCCGGAGACGATGATCAACGGGCACATGCCGCCGTTCCTGCTGCGGAACGGATCACCGGAGGAAATTAAAACGCGTTTGATCGACGATTTCAAGAAAGCCGGACAGACCGGCGGGATGAGCATCACCACGGCCGGATCCCTTGCTGCCGGGACCGGGGTCGGCCGGATGCGCTGGTTCATGAAGCTGACGCAGGATCATTGCCGGTACGACTGAGCGCCGGGGGGATCTGTTTTCGAGCGCCCTTCGTAGTCGGCATCTTCCAGCCGGCTAATCACAGATGCGGTGGTTCCGACCATTTTTTCCAAAGCTCGTTGGGAGAGCCCGGCTTGCGTGCGAAGCCGGAAGATTTTCCTCGCAACAAGGCTGTCGCTGCGAGCTTGTTCTGGTGTTGAACCTGAGGCTCAGCCGAGCCGCACCGCTGTTGCCTGGGCTTTGAGGCAGAGCTCTGCGGCTTTGAATGCGTGCTCCTGGGTCATGGCCTCCTCGGTCCGGTTGAGGCAATCGAGAATCAGTTTTCCGAAGAACGGATACCCGACTTTCCCCGCGCAGGGGATGTGGCGCTCGCCCGTTTTGTCCACGAGAAACAGGTGATCTCCACCGGTCTCCTCACTGGCGAGGTTGATGTATTTCCGCATCTCGATGAAGCCGTCGGTCCCGAGCAGAATCGTCCGTCCGTCCCCCCATGTGCGCAGGCCATCCGGGGTGAACCAGTCGCAGCGGAAGTATCCGGACGCCCCGTTGTCGGCGGTGAACGAAGCCTCGCCAAAATCCTCGAACTCCGGATGCGCGGGGTTGCCGTAGTTTGCCACGGCGCTGAAGTTCACCCGGGCATCCGCCGCGCCGGTATAGTGCAGGAACTGCTCGCATTGGTGGCTGCCGATGTCGCAGAGGATGCCGCCGTATTTTTCAAATTCAAAAAACCATGGCGGGCGGGAGCCGGCGCTCAGCCTGTGCGGGCCGGTGCCCATGGTCTGGATCACGCGGCCGATCGCCCCGTCGGCGACGAGCTGCCCCGCGAAAACCGCGCACTCCACGTGCAGCCGTTCGCTGAAGTAGACCATGTATTTTTTTCCGCTGCGGAGAGCCGTCGCGCGCGCCTCATCGAGCTGCGCCAGCGTGGTGAAGGGCGTCTTGTCGGTGAAGTAGTCGCGCCCGGACTCCATCACCCGGCACCCGAGCGGCCCGCGCAGACTCGGGACGGCGGCAGCGGCGACCAGCTTCACCTCATCGTCCTGAAAGATTTCGTCAAGGCTCCCAGCGGCCTTTGCCTGCGGAAAAGATTTTTGAAACGCGGCGGCTTTTTCCGGATCCGGATCAAAGACCCAGCGGAGTTCGCCGCCGGCTTCGACAAGCCCGTTGCACTGTCCGTAAATGTGGCCGTGGTCAAGCGCGGTGGCAGCGAAAACAAATTCTCCGGGTCCGCAGACCGGGGCGGGTTTCCCTTTCGGGGCGTAGTTCATTCCATCTTTCATAATTTCAGGCCAGGTAGTTGCCCGGTGCCCCCCGGTAGGCAACCGGCTTTTTGGCGGGTTTGGAGCCGGCGATTCGGCCCCGCAAAAATGCGGCATACCGGGCGGAGGAAACTGGAAATTCCACCGTGCGGTCCTTGAACGAGGAGAGCTGGATGCCGTTGATGAGCTCGAGGGATTTCAACCCTTCCTCCGCCGGCGCGATCAGCTCCTCGCCATAAAGGATCGCCCGGATGAAGTTCTCGAGGATTTCGCGATGCTGGTTTCCGGCATCGGCCGGAACCGGGATTTCGACCTGCCACGTGGCGGGCGGGAGATAGCCCTCACGGGTGGTGCGCGAATACTCCGCCGTTCCAACTTCGTTCCTGACAAAGGTCAGCCTGCGCTGCTCGCAGGTGAGCCGGCCGAGATCGCCGGAGACCTCGAGGCGGTTGACGCCGGGGGCCTCCCCCGTGGACGTCACCAGCACGGCGGTCGCTCCGCTGGCAAACTCGAAGATCGCGCTGACATCGTCCTCGACCTCGATGGCATGGTGGCGCCCGAAGCAGCAGAGAGCGCGCACCTTCTGCGGCATCCCGAAAATCCACTGGAAAAGGTCGATGTTGTGAACGCACTGGTTGAGCAGGACCCCGCCGCCTTCTCCGGCCCAGGTCGCACGCCAGCCGCCGGAATCGTAATAGGCCTGGCTGCGGAACCAGTCGGTGATCGTCCACTGCACCCGCCGGATCTCGCCCAACTCGCCGGCGCTCACCAACGACCGGATTTTCTGGAAAACCGGATCGGTCCGCTGGTTGAACATCGCGGCAAAAACCTGCCGCTTCGACCGGTGCGCCGCGATGAGTTTTTCGGCATCGGCTTTTTGGACGGAGATCGGTTTTTCGACAAGAACGTGCAGCCCGGCCCGGAGCGCCTCAATGCCGATCGGCGTGTGCGAATAGTGCGGAGTGGCGATGAGGATGGCGTCGATCTTCCCCGAGCGGATCATCTCGCCGGCATCGGCAAACCGGTCCGCATCCCCGTATGGCCGTATCCTGCCGGCATCGGTGTCGCACACGGCCGCGAGAACGCAGCCGGAAACCGCTCCCGAAAGCACAAGCCGCGCGTGATATCCGCCCATGTTGCCAACCCCGGCAATGCCGAGACGGACCGAGGCCACAGCGCGGGAACGGGTGCGGCGGGAAACAGGGGAAGCTGCGGAAACGGGCTTTCCTCCGGATTTAGGATGCACGCTGCTTTGCGTAACCATGCGTTGCCATGACGGAACTGACGCTATGAACGTTTCCGGGGCGTTGCAAGATTTCGCGCGGAATACTTCCAATTCTCAGAGGGGGATCAGCCCGGATGCGGCAACCGCCAGCTTCAGGGCGCGCCCGGCAGATCGAGAAGTTTTTCGAGGGAGGGATCCGCAGTGGAGCCGAGGGCGACCGCCTTTTTGTAATGTTCCCTCGCGAGATCGAGCGAGGGTGGCTCGGTCGTGGCGTAGAGCACGGCGAGGTTGAAGTGCGCATCCGCATAATCGTCGCGGATTTCGATACTGCGCTTGAAGGCCTCCTCCGCTTTTCCCTTGAGCCCTTTCTCTCCGTAACAGATGCCGAGATAATTTTGGGCAATGTAGTCCTTATCGTCGGAGATGATCGCCTCCTTTAATGCGGCAACCGCATCGTCGAACCGGCCCTGTTTGCAATAGACGATGCCGCGGTTGGTGGCGGCAAAGGCATCCTTGGGGTTGATCTCAATCGCCTTTTTGAGCGCGACCTCCGCCGCGGAAAGCTTGCGCACCTGGATTTGTGTGACCCCGAGATTGGACAGTGCGAAATAGTTGTTCGGAGCCGAATCCACAATCTGCTGGTAGAGCTTTTCGGCGTCGCCGAAACGCCCCTGCTCAAACAGCTTCCTGGCCTGGTCCACCATGTCGCGGGTGGCATCCGGCAGGGATTCCGGCCCCTCGGCGGCAGTCGGAGCCGGAAATCCGTCAGCGGGTTTGGCCACGACCATGGAAACGTTCAGGGAGGAAGAATCCGGCTCGCTCAGCGCCGCGATCGGTTCCTTGAAAAGCAGGCGCTCGTCATCGGTGAGCTGAAACGCAGGGCGGGAAAGGATGGCGAGCTGGCTGGAGATCGTGTCGGATTTGACCTGGAGGGTCTGGATTTCCTTTTCCAGCCCGTTGCGGGCGGCATCCCGCTCAGCCTGCTCCTTGATCTGGCGGAGGATGATTCCGCGGAGGAGATCGTTCTCCACCATCGTGCGCTTCTCGTCGTCCGTCGGCTGGGGGTTCAATTTGAGCCGGGCGGCCTCACCGGACGATTCGTCGAGCTGCTTGGCCAGGGCCTTGAGCTGGTCGTCGCGCGTGGCGATCTGGGCCTGGCTCTCCAGGAGACGGTCGTTGAGAGAATTGATCTCGCTGCGGAGGTCGGTGAGCACCTTGTCGTTTTCCGCCGGCTTGGCGGCGGCATCGGCGAGCTTCTTTTCGGTCTCTGCCAGGCGGGCGGCAAGGTCCTTGTTCTCTGCGGCCAGCCTGTCGAGTTTCTCGCTGTCCGTCGCCTTGGCCAGCTTGTCCTCAAGCTCCTTCTTCTCCTTGGCAAACCGGGCCTGAAGGTCTTCTTTTTCCTGCGTCAGCTTCTCGAGCGCCGCCGTGTTGTCCTTGATCCTCTTCGTGCGGGCGATGACCTCATCGCGCTGCTTCGCGATCTTTTTGCGGTCTTCCTCCAAAACCTTCCGCCCGGAATCCGCGGACTCGATGTATTTCGAAGCGCTCTCCAGCTTTGCGAGGAGGCGCTGGTTTTCCTCGATGAGCGCCTCGTTGTCCGCCTCGGCTCCCTGGATGCGATCGGTCAGTTCGGCCACGCGCTTGTCGTCCACCTGGACCGCCTTGGGAACCTCGCGGTCTTTCGCCGCGGTCTCCATGGCATCCTGAGCCTGCGCAAGCTGGGCCTTGAGCTCGACGACCGTCACTTTGATTTTATCGATTTCGACGAGCTTGCTGCGGACTTCGGCGGACTGGCGGGAGAGCTTGTCCTGCAGGCGTTCATTCTCGGCGCGCGCGGCGGCGAGCTGCTGGCGCAGGGCTGCGGATTCGCTGGTCGGAACTTGAGTGGGGCGCGGGGTCGCGGTTGGGACGGGCTGGCGCGTTCCGTTCGCGGGCGGGCGGGGAATCAGCGGCTGGCTGGTATTGATGACCGGCGGCGGGAGAGGCACGTCGGGCTGCGGAAGCGGGCCCTCGGGCCCCTCCTGAACAGCGGGCAGCGCGGCGACCTCGCCTTCGAGGCGGGTGATGTTCTCGCGGGTTTTTTTGAGCCGGTATTCGATGACGGAGGGCTGCCAGTCCGGCTGCGCTTTGACGATCTGCTCGAGGAGCTTTGCCGCGCTCTGATAACGGGCAAACGCCTCGCGCGGACTCCCGTCACGCTCGAGCTTCTCGCCCGCCTGAAAATCCTGATACGCCCGCAGGAAAAGGTCCGAAGCCTCCTGCGACCACGCCGGGGCCGCGAGCAAAAGAAAGCCGCAGGCGAGAAGGAGGAATTTCCGAAGGATGGTCATCACAAAAGAGCCACACAGATTGCTCCAGCGGCGGCCCAATATCAACTTGAAAGCGAAAACCAACGCGGACAATCCCCGCTATTGCGCCCGGATCGCCGGAACAACGCCCTTGGTATTGTTGGCAACCGGACCGATATTCCACAGGAGGAATCCGCCGCGCCCGCGCGGGGCGATGGATTTTTCCAGGCCGAGCTGGGTGGCGATCTCCGAGGCCGGCCATCCGTGCGAGGACATCCGGTCGGCCGCGATGCCCGGCCAGACGGGCACGCCGCGCGGGTTGACCTGCGGGCTGCGCCACCAGCGCAGGAGGGAGGAGAAGCTCTGGGGGCCACCTTCAGCCCAGTAGAGCTGGGGAGCCAGGTAATCCACCCACCCCTCGCGCATCCATTTCACCGGGTCGGAGTAGAGATCGTGAAGCTGGTCGACGCCGGCTTTGACATCCGGAGGCGAGCCCTTGGTATAGATGCCGAACGGGCTCACGCCGAAAAGCACCCCGGGCCTCGCGGAGTGGACCGCCTCGCCGAGTGTGCGGACGAGTGTGTTCACGTTGTTGCGGCGCCAGTCTGCCTTGTCGAGCGCGCCTCCGCCGGCCCGGTAGGCCGCGTAGGTTTTGTCATCGGGAAACGGGTAGACCGCCCCGCTGTTCGTGGGATACGGGTAAAAATAATCGTCGAGATGGATTCCCGCGATGTCATACCTCTTCACCAGATCGCGGGCGACGTTCACGATCTGCTTCTGCACCGGCGGCGCACCGGGGTCCATCCAGAGCACGCTCCCGACCCGGTAGGCGAATTGTGGAAATTTTTTGCTGATGTGGTTTTCGGACCGCGGCTCGCCGGCATTTGCCGCGGCGCGGTAGGGGTTCAGCCAGGCATGGACGGCGATCCCCCGCTTTTTCGCCTCGGAGATAAAAAAGGCGAGGGGATCATACCCGGGCGAGCGGCCCTGCGATCCCGTGAGATACCTGCTCCACGGCTCGATCGGCGAATCGTAGAGGGCGTCGCTCTCGGGTCGCACCTGCAAGAGGACGGCATTCAGGCCCGCGGCCTTCGCGGCGTCGAGGAGGCGGATGGCCTGGGCTTTTTGCGCATCGGCGGAAAGCCCGCTGCCTGCAGGAAAATTGATGTTGTAGACGGAGGAAATCCATGCGCCGCGAAATTCCGCGTGCGCGCACAGTGCAAAGGCGAAGGTCAGAACTGCGGACAAAGCGCTTTTCATGCGCTCAATATATCAAACCCTCCCTTGACCTTCCAGTCCGGGCATGAAAATTTTGCGGGCACCATGCCAAATCCACCGCCCCTCCGCATTCCATGAAAATCCTGATTCTGGGCGGCCGCGGCCGCCTCGCTGCTGCGCTGGCAAAAGTCTGGGGCCCGGCCCATGAGGTTTCGTGCCTGTCGCGGCCGGAGCTTGATGTGGCGGATCTTTCCGCGATGGAGAAACTCCTCGCGGGCGCAACCTTCGACGTGCTGGTCAACGGAACGGGGATGACAAATGTGGACGAGTGCGAGACGCGGCACGACGAGGCCCGCACGGTGAACGCGCTGGCCCCGGCCTCGATGGCCGCCGCCGCAACGCGGAAGGGGGCCCGCTTCATCCACTTCAGCACCGACTACGTGATGGACGGACTGAAGATCTCCCCCTACTCGGAGGAGGATGCCGCCCATCCGCTCGGATGGTATGGACAGACAAAACTCGATGGCGAGTCCGCAGTCCTGACGGATGCCCCCTCGCACCTCGTCGTCCGCGTCTGCTGGGTCTTCGGGCCGGACAAGCCGAGCTTTGTGGACATGATCCTCGAACGCGCCCGCACGAACCCGCGGGTGGAGGCGGTTGCGGACAAATTTTCCTCGCCGACCTACGCGCCCGATGTGGCCGGCTGGCTGGAACCGTTTTTCGATCCGGCCCTCCCCGGCGGGCTCTACCATGCCTGCAACACCGGGGGCTGCTCGTGGCGGGACTACGGGGCCTACGCCATTCAATGCGCCGCCGAGGCCGGCCTTCCGCTCGCGACGACGGTTGTCGAACCTGTCCGCCTGAAGGATATGAAAGCTTTCAAAGCCCCCCGGCCTGTTCATACCATTCTCTCCACAGAAAAACTCACCCGCGTCACCGGCATCGTTCCCCGCCCCTGGCAGGATGCCGTCCGCGATTACATCCAAAAAAAATATGCACCGCTTCCACCTGCCCGCTGAAAACTGGGAATCCGCAACCCTGCCCGCCGACGAATCCCACCACTGCGCAAACGTCCTGCGGCTCGGGGCCGACGAGCGGGTCACCGTATTCGACGGAGCCGGACGCGAGGCCGCAGCTGTCATTGTGGAGGCCAATCCCAAAGGCGTGAAGCTGAAGGTTTCCTCCGCGACGAAAACCCCTCCCCCGCCCTGCTCGATCACCCTCGCCCAGGCGGTTCCCAAGGGAAAGAACATGGACCTCATCGTGCAGAAAGCCGTGGAGCTGGGCGCATCCCTGATCGCGCCAATCCTCTCCGACCGGACCGTGGTCCAGCTCGATGCCGCAGAGCTTGAGAAAAAGCGCGCCAAGTGGCAGGAGGTTGCCCTCGAGGCCTGCAAGCAGTGCGGTCAGAACCACCTCCCGGCGGTCGCCAAACCCTCCGCCCCCAAAGAGTTTTTCGAGCGCGCCGAGCGCAGCGAACTCATGCTCATCGCGTCCCTCCAGCCGGATGCCAAGCCGCTCAAATCGATCCTCGCGGATTTTGTCTCGACCCACTCGCGCCTCCCGCGCAGCGCCACCGTTCTGGTCGGCCCGGAGGGCGACTTCACCCCCGCCGAACTCTCCCTGGCAAAAAGCAACGGATGCCTCCCCGTCACCCTCGGACCGATCATCCTGCGCACCGAAACCGCCGCGATCTACTGCCTCAGCGTCCTCGCCCACGAACTCTTCCAACCCACAAAACTGTGATGCGGCCGCATCACAGTTTTTTAAACGCCCCATGAAATCCATCGCTTATCTCGGACCGGACGGAACATTTTCCGCGATTCTTGCGCGGCAGCGGTTTGGCGAAGCGGCTGCGTATGTCGGCTGCGGGAGCATCGAGGGCATCTTTGACCGCGTGCTGGCGGGCGATGCCGGCATGGGGCTGATCCCGGTGGAGAATTCCTCGGGAGGCACGGTTTACGACACGGTGGATCTTTTGATCCGCCATGCGGGGAAGGTCTCGATCCGGGAGGAGCTTTCGCTGGATATCCGGATCGCCCTGCTCGGTCGCGCGGGGAAACCCGTGAACACGGTCTACTCGCATTTCATCCAAATCAAGCACCACAGCGAATGGCTCAAGCAGAACCTCCCGGCTGCCAAGCTCGTGCCCGTCTCAAGCACCGCAGTGGCCGCCAAGCGCGCAGCGGAAAGCCGGAACGCGGCCGCGCTGGCGTCCCCCGGCACCGCCGCACTCTACGGGCTGGATGTCATCGAGTTTCCCTCCGGGGGCGAACCGGTGAACGTCACGAACTTCTTTGTGATTTCGCGGAAGCCGGCGGCGACGCGCAAGCCGGGCCGCACCGCGCTCATCGCCGCGCTCCGGAACGAATGCGGGAGCCTGCACAAATTTCTCGGCCCGTTCGCGCGCGAGCATGTGAGCCTGACCCGCATCGTGTCCCGCCCGGTCCCCGGCCAGCCGCAGACGTATGTCTTCTATGTCGAGATCGAGGGCGGACCGGATACCCCGGCCGTCAAGCGCGCCCTCGGCCGCGCGGAAAAAATCGCCCGCTCGCTGACGAGCCTCGGGACATTCCCGCTGGGCAAACGGTTTTGTTCCTGACTTGTCAAACGCCCGCCGGTTTGCGAAGCAGTGGGTCATGAAATTTCTCCGGATCCTCACCACGGCAGCGATCATTTTCCCGGCTGCGCTCCTCGCCGAAGAAACAACCATCACCGTCAAGAAGGGCGACGCGACGAGCATTGCCATCAAGCCGTTCGGCGGTGCCGAGGGGGCTGCGGCGGCGAAGGTCGTCCAGAACGACCTCGACCTCTCAGGCCTGTTCCTGCTCTCCCCGCCCGAGCGGGCCAGCTTCTCGGTGGGAGCCACGGCGGGAGGCGGATCGCTCCAGGGATCGGTGACCGACCACGCGGGCGGCACGATCCTTCAAAAAACCTACAGCGGAAACACGCGCGCCGCCGCCCACCAATTTTCAGACGACATCGTCGAGACGATCACCGGCAACAAGGGGATCGCCTCCTCGAAAATCGCATTCGCCTCCTCCCGCACCGGAAAAAAAGAAATCTACACCGCCGACTATGACGGCGCGAACGCGAAGCAGCTCACCAACGACGGCGGCATCAGCGTCGCACCGGCCCTCTCCCACGATGGATCGAAACTCGCCTACACCGGCTACCAGAGCGGGTATGCGGACATCTACCTCATCGACCTGAACTCCGGCGCGCGAAACCGGATCATCAAATTCCCGGGCACAAATTCCGGCGCGGCGTTCTCGCCGGATGGCGGGCGGATCGCCTGCTCGATCAGCAAGGATGGAAACCCGGAGCTCTATGTCGTCGGAGCGGGCGGCGGCGGTGCCCACCGCCTCACGCAAACCCGCGGCGTCGAGTCCTCGCCGTCGTGGTCACCAAACGGCAGCGAAATTGTCTACTCGTCGGATGTGCGCGGCGGACCGCAGCTTTTCCGCATCGCATCCGGCGGCGGAAGCGGGCGATTCATCCCCACCGGATATGCCTACTCCACCGAGCCGAGCTGGTCGCCGGACGGGAAAAAAATCGCCTTCACCGTCCGCCAGGGCGGGTTCTCGATCGCCATCCTCGACCTCGCCACCGGCGCAACCCGGATCGTGGCCGAGGGCGAAGATCCGGTCTGGGGTGCCGACTCCCGCCACATCATCTACAGCAACGGCTCGACCCTCACCCTCCTCGACACCGTCAAAGGCCGACCGGTCCCGATTATCAGCGGCCTCGGGAAGGTCAGCGAGCCGACCTGGTCGCGGTAACAAAGAGAATCTTGATTTTCCGACCGATATCCTGCATTCCATCTCCATGAGCAAATTTCCGCTTCATTTCGCCCTTGCCGTAGCACTGGGCCTCAGCCTCTCCGCCTGCAACAAAAAGAAGGGCGACCAATACGCCGGCGTGGACGGCGATTACGTCACCGGCACACCGCTCGGCGACCGCGTCGAGGGCGCGAACTTTTTTGGGTCGAGCGTCAACCGCGGGAAATTTTCCCCGGTTCAATTTGCCTATGACAGCTACGAGGTCTCGAGCGGCGAGCTGCCAAAGATCCAGCAGGTCGCAGCCGACATGAAGTCCGCTCCGGGCAACCTGATCATCGCCGGGTTCACCGACGACCGGGGCACCGACGAATACAACCGCGGCCTCGGCGAGCGCCGCGCGCAGGCGGTCCGGCAGGCCCTGATCAACGACGGCGTTCCCGCCGGAAAGATTCAAACCGTGAGCTTCGGCAAGGAAATGCCCGCCGATACGGGAAGCGGAGAGGCCGCCTGGGCAAAAAACCGTCGCGCCGAGTTCGGCGTTGTGAAATAACGCGCTGTGCGCGTTCCGTTGCTTGATCTGACCCGCCAGCACGAGCTGGTGAAGGACGACGTTGCCACCCGCGTGGCGCGGCTGTTCGAGTCGCAGCAGTTCATCCTTGGCCCCGCGGTCGAAGAATTTGAATCCGCGTTCCGGGACCTCGTCGGCGGCGGGCATGCGGTCGGGATGTCCTCTGGCACCGACGCCCAGCTTGCGATCCTGATGGCGCTGCGCATCGGCCCGGGCGACGCGGTCATTACGACGCCGTATACTTTTTTTGCCACGGCGGGATGCATCCACCGGACCGGTGCCGAGCCGGTGTTTGTGGATGTCGAGCAGGGCACGCTGAACCTCGATCCCGCCGGGCTTCTCGAGTTTCTCGAATCGCGCTGCAAAGCGGATGCCGACGGAAATCTCCTCACACCGCGCGGAAACAAGGTCCGCGCAATCATTCCCATCCACCTCTTCGGAACGTGCTGCAAGATGGATGAGATCCAGGCGATCGCAGACCGCTTCAAACTGGCGGTCATCGAGGATGCGGCCCAGGCGGTCGGAGCGGAATACCGCGGCGCATCGGGAATCAAACATGCTGGGGCGATTGCAGCGAGCTCCTACTTCAGTTTCTTTCCGACAAAAAACCTGGGCGGTGCGGGCGACGGGGGAATGTCGGTCTGCCGCGATGAGGAACTGGCAGTCCGCCTACGCCTCATGCGCAACCACGGGATGGAGCAGAGGTATTTCCACCACGAGGTTGGCGGCAACTTCCGCCTCGATGCGCTCCAGGCCGCGGTCATCCACGCCAAGCTCCCGCACCTCGCAGGCTGGAACGCCGCCCGCAGGCACAACGCCGCCCTCTATCGCGAAGCATTTGCCGCGAAGGGGCTCGGCGAATTTCTGACTCCCCCGGTTTCGCCAGCCGCGGATTTGGAGAACAGCCACATCTACCACCAATACGTGATCCGGGCCTGCGATCGCGACGCGCTCATGGCCCATCTCCAAAAGGCGGAGATCGGATGTGCGATTTATTATCCGGTCCCGCTGCACCTCCAGGAATGCTTTGCGTATCTGGGCTACAAGGCCGGCGACATGCCGGTTTCCGAAGCCGCCTCGCGCGAGTCGCTGGCACTGCCGATTTTCCCCGAGCTCCGGCCGGAGGAATGGGACCGGACGGCGCCGGTCCCTCCAACCCCGGGGCTTATCCCACCTTGATGTCCAACGCCCGCGCGGCTGCGTCGGCATCGGCTTCGGATGCGGCGTGGATCCGGAGAAGCGGCTCGCCTTTTGAGATGCGCTCGCCGGTTTTCCGGATCTGAGAAAAACCCACCGCCGGGTTGATCGCGTCGCCCGACTTGTGGCGCCCGGCCCCCAACTGCACCGCGGCCGCGCCGATCCGCCCGGCATCCATGCTGGCAATCGTGCCGTCATGGGGCGCCGCGAATGGTCGCACAACCGGAGCCGGATGAAATTGATCCCAATCCTCAAATGCCTGCGGGTCCCCGCCCTGGGCTTCGACGAGCGCGAGAAATTTCTCCCATGCCGTGCCGTCGCGCAAGCGCCGGGCCAGCACGTCGCGCGGGGAATCCGAAACCGCCGCCGCGAGGTCGAGCGTGATGGCGACCAGGTCGTCCGGACCATGGCCCTGGAGGGTTTCGACCGCCTCGCGGACCTCCAACGCGTTGCCGACCGCGCGCCCGAGCGGCTCATCCATCGGCGACAGGAGAAACGACGTTCGAACTCCGTTGCCCCAGCCCGCCGAGGCCAGCCCGGCCGCCAGCAGCTCCGCATCGCTGCGGGTTTTCATGAACGCTCCGCTGCCGAATTTCACATCGAGCACAAGCCGGTCGAGCGACTCGGCGAGCTTTTTCGACATGATGCTTGCAATGATGAGCGGCCGCGACGGCACGGTGGCCGTCACATCGCGGAGCGCGTAAAGCCGCTTGTCCGCCGGACAGAAATCTTCCGTCTGCCCGGCCATGAAGACGCCGATCTTTTCGATCTGGCGCAGACAGGCAGGTTCGTCCAAATGGATGTCGAATCCGGGGATGCTCTCCAGCTTGTCGAGCGTACCGCCGGTGATCCCGAGCCCGCGCCCGGAGACCATCGGAACCCACAGGCTGTCGCAGGCGAGGAGCGGGGCAAGGATCAGCGAAACCTTGTCGCCGATCCCACCCGTGGAATGCTTGTCCACCTTCGGAGGCGAGCCTTCCGGCCAGCGGAACACCCGCCCGCTGTCCCGCATGGCTGCTGTGAGAGCGGATGTCTCGCCGTCGGACATCCCGCTAAAAAAGACCGCCATCGCAAACGCGCTCATCTGGTAGTCCGGGACTTCGCCCGACGAATATGCGGCGATCAGCTGCGCAATCTCCGCGTCCTCCAGGCGGCCGCCATCGCGCTTTTTTTCAATGAGGGACGGGATGTGCATGGGAACAGTTTTTACGCGCAAAACTGGGCAGCCAATCCTTTAATACTCATGTTCTCAGCAATCGCATCGTGCGGGATGAGCAGATACTTCCATGGTTTGCCGCCGTTTTGGGTGGCGTGGTCGGAGGCGTGTTGGATCACAGTGTAGCCGTCTTGCTTCACCAGCCAAAAAACCTCTTCCAGCTCTGCGGCGTTGAGGAAATCCGGAGAGTGGGTGGAGACAAAAACCTGCCCGCCACGCCGCGCATAATCCCTGAACTCCTCTGCCAGTTCGCAAAGCAGCTTGGGATAAAGCTGGTTTTCCGGTGCCGTTGGCTCCCACGAGAACACAAAATCGGGGGATGTCGCGCAGGGCGGCATCCACCTGATGCGGATTCAGATCCACCTGAGCACCAGCCACCGCGCCCGCCTGCTTTTCCAGGCTGTCCGACGCGCACCGCTTCGTCAGCTCGTGGGCGAAGTATTTGGCATGGTAGTCAGTCAGCACGGCAGAAGAGGCATACCAGATTTGAGACGGGGAACAAGTCGACTGTAACGAGGTGATTCTGCTGGCCATTCCAACCTGGACGGCTCGGGGATGCCGCAATCAAGAGGGATTCGGGATTGCCGGTGCCGCGCTGGTCTGATTGTTTCTCCTAGCGACCATGAACTCCAAGCGGCTCACATTTTTTCTCCGGCTTTCGAGCACGGTGGCTTTGTGGGTGTTGATGCTGGCCACGATATTTGCGGGCTACGATTTTGGATTTTTCTGCCTGCTGGCCTTCATGGCGCTGGTGGCCCTGTGGGAATATTACCGGATGCTCGAGGCGGACGGGATCGGGGTGTTCACGCTGACCGGGCTGATCTGCGCGGTCGTCCTGCTGGCGGGAGGGTTTTTGCTGATGAAGGAGCAGGGGCCGGAGAACGCCTACGATTTCGAGCTCGTCGTGCTCGTCCTTTTCCTGATCGTTACGTTCGCGCGACAGATGTTCCGGGGCACCCGTGGCGACCCGCTCCGCGCGATGAGCTACACGGTATTCGGGCTGCTCTACATCCCTTGGCTGTTCAGCTTCATCACGAAGATCATCTACCTGACCCCGCGGGCGGCAGACGGCGCGACCACCGGGCAATACTACGTGCTTTTTCTTGTGATGGTGACGAAGTTCAGCGACATGGGGGCGTATGTTTTCGGGAGCCTTTTCGGCAGGCATCCGTTCGCGCCGCACATCAGCCCGAACAAGACGTGGGAAGGATTTGCGGGCGCCCTGGTGACATCGGTTCTCGCCGCAACCTGGCTGTATGCGCTGATCCCGGAGAGGCTCTCGGCGTTCCGCTTTGACGACATCATTCTGCTGGGGCTTCTGCTCGGGTTCGCCGCAGTCATCGGAGATCTTGCGGAATCCATTGTGAAGCGCGGTGCCAACACCAAAGACTCGAGCCACATGCTTCCGGGAATCGGCGGAACCCTCGATCTCATCGACAGCCTGCTCTTCACATCGCCCCTCCTGTTTTTCTACATGAGGCTTGTCCTCGGGGTGTCATGAGGAAACGGCGCGTCGTCATTCTCGGGGCCACGGGGTCCATCGGCCAGAGCGCGCTCAAAGTGGCCCGGGATATTCCTGATCGCATGGAGATCGTCGGGATGTCCGCCCACACGAATGAGAAGGCCCTGGCCGCTGCGGCGAAGGATTTTCCCGGAGCCCGCTGCGTCCGCACCCACGGGCCGGATGGGCTCGAGCGCCTCATCGAACTGGCCACGATGCCGGAAGCGGACCTTGTGCTGGTCGCCATCGTCGGGACTGCGGGCCTGAGGCCGGCGCTTGCTGCGATCGAGGCCGGCAAGGACCTCGCTGTGGCCAGCAAGGAAATTCTCGTCATGGCCGGGGAGGCGGTCATGCAGGCGGCGGCGGAAACCGGCGTGCGGATCCTGCCGGTGGACAGCGAGCATAATGCAATTTTTCAGTGTATCGAGGGCCGCGACATCTCCTCCATAAAAAGGCTCATCCTCACCTGCTCGGGCGGGCCGTTCCGCGACGCCCCGCGCAAAGAATTTGATGCGATCACCCCGGAGCGCGCGCTCCGGCACCCGACCTGGCAGATGGGGAGAAAGATCTCGATCGATTCCGCCACACTTTTCAACAAGGCGCTGGAGATGATCGAGGCGCGGTGGCTGTTCGGCCTGCCGATCAGCCAGGTCGAGGTGGTCGTCCACCCGCAGAGCATCATCCACTCGATGGTCGAGTTTGTGGATGGCTCGACGCTCGCGCAGATGAGCCACTCGGACATGTGCTTCCCGATCCACTATGCCGTGACATGGCCGGACCGGGTTCCGAACTCGCTCAGGCCGCTGGATTTTGCCGCGCTGGGACGGCTCGATTTCGAATCCCCGCGACGCGACGACTTTCCCGCGCTCGACCTTGCCGTGGAGGCCGGCACGCGCGGCGGAACCCTTCCGGCCGTGCTCAACGCCGCCAATGAAATTGCGGTCGATGCCTTCCTCGCGGGGAAAATCCGGTTTCCAAAAATCTGGGAGATTGTCGCGAAGGTGATGGCAAAATGCCCGCACATCGACCATCCGGGGTTGGAGCAGGTGATCGAAACCGACCGTGCCGCGCGGGCGCTTGCTTCGCGGCTGGTTCTGGAATAGAATGCAGCACATGCCTCAACTCGATCTGCCGCGCCTTCCGCACCGCATGACCCTCGGGCAATTCCGTGAATTGCCCGAGGGGCCGCCGCATTTCGAACTCATCGACGGAGAACTCATCATGGCCCCCGCACCGAACCTTTATCATCAGGAAATTACCGGAAACATCTACCTCTTGCTGAGAAATTGGGAAAAATCCCATCCTTCCGGAAAAGCCTTCATAGCACCGCTGGACGTTTTTCTCGGCGAGGATTGCTTCGAGCCGGACGTCGTTTTTGTCTCGGCGGAAAAGCTCAGGCTCATCGCCCAAACGGACGGTCTTCACGGGGCGCCGGATCTGGTTGTCGAAGTCCTCTCTGAAAGCACCTACCGCCGCGACATGACCCGCAAACGCCGGAAATACGCCGCCGCCGGGGTGCGGGAATACTGGATCGCCGACCCGGAGGAAAAATCCCTCCGACAGTATCTCTTTGCCGGGTCAGACTCGACGAGCGAGGAGCCGACCTCTCACCACCGCAACAACGCGGTTTTTGAATCCCCCCTCTTTCCGGGACTCCGCATCGAACTCGCCGAGATCTTCCGCAGGTAGGTAAATCTTTCGGCTCGCAATGAGGTTCGCGCGGGGTCCGAGTCCGGATGTCCAAGGAACTTGCCTCGTGCGGGAACGTGGAATAGGGTTCCGGCACTCCATATGGTTTTCGACATTCTGAAATTTGTTTTTATCTGCCTGGAGGTCGTCCTGATCTTCAATCTGCTCATCGTTGTGCATGAGCTCGGGCATTTTCTGGCGGCTAAATGGCGGGGGCTTGTCGTGGAAAAGTTCGCTGTCTGGTTCGGCAGGCCGATCTGGAAGAAAACCATCGGGGGAGTGGAATACCGCCTGGGCTCGATCCCGGCCGGCGGGTTTGTGGCCATCCCCCAGCTCGCGCCGATGGAGGCGCTGGAAGGCAAGGTCGAGCAGTCGCGGGACAACCTCCCGCCGGTCAAGCCGCTCGACAAAATCATCGTCGCAGCAGCCGGCCCGCTCTTCAGCTTCGGGCTCGCATTTGTCATGGCCTGCATCGTCTGGTCCGTCGGAAAGCCGCAGAGCGAATTCGACTTCCCCACCATCGGGTATGTGAAGGAGGGCGGCCCCGCAGACAAGGCGGGGATCCGGGTGGGTGATGTGATCGTTGCTGTGGACGGGCAGCCGGTGAAACATTTTGTGAGCGGAACCGACAGCGTCAAGTGGCGGATCGTCCGCAGCGAGGGCGACACGATCGCGTTCACGGTCAAGCGCGATGGACAGGAGATCACGATCCCGACCGGCTGGACGAAACCCGAGACATCGAGCTGGCGCCGCCCGGCCCTGCGGGAGGTCCAGATCGGACCACGGCTGATTCCAGGGATCGGATTCGTCGTCCGCGGCAGCATCGCCGACAAGGCCGGCTTCCAATCCGGCGATCTGATCACGTCGATCAACGGGCAACCGATTTTCAATCTCGATGAAATTGGTCCGCTGGTGGACGCGAACCGCGGGAAATCGCTCGCGATCGCCGTTGAGAGAAACGGTGCCGAAACAGCGCTGACGCTCCCGCTTCCGCCGACGACCCCCGAGGCAAGGCCCGTGGACTTCGGCATCGAATGGGGCCGCACGACGCTGGTTTATCCCGATCCCGTCAGCCAGGTGAAGGATGCCGCCACCAGCATCTTCCGGATGGTCGGCGCGCTCTTCTCGCCGAAATCCGATGTCAAGGCCGCTCACTTCAGCGGGCCGGTGGGCATCATGCGGCTCTACTATCAGATCTTTGAAAACGAGAACGGCTGGCGGCTCGCGCTGGCGTTCAGCGTGCTGATCAACGTGAACCTCGCGCTGATCAACCTCCTGCCGTTCCCGGTGCTTGACGGAGGGCATATCACGCTCGCGATCATCGAGGGCATCCGCCGCAAGCCGATCAATGTGCGCGTGCTGGAATTTGTCCAGACCGCCTGCGCGCTCGCGCTCATCGGGTTCATGCTGTACCTGACATTCTACGACGTCGGAGACATTTTTTCGCCGAAGCCTCCGGTCGCGGAAAAATCCAAGTAGCCCGATGGAGCCCGCCTACCGACCGTTTCCCGGACGCCGGCCGACGCGGGAAGTCCGCATCGGCACCACGGCGGTTGGCGGGAGCAATCCGATCCGCGTCCAGTCGATGCTGACAAGCGACACGATGGACACTTCCGCCTGCGTGAAGGAAACGCTCGGGCTTGTGAAGGTCGGATGCGAGATCGTCCGGATCACGGCCCCCACGGTCAAAGACGCGAAGAACCTGGAGAATATCCGCGCCTCGCTCCGTGCATCCGGCTGCACGGTCCCGCTCGTTGCGGACATCCATTTCAAACCCGATGCGGCGCTCGAATCCGCGAAGTGGGTGGAGAAGGTCCGGATTAATCCCGGCAACTTCGCGGACTCCAAAAAGTTCAACATCCGGGAATACACGGACGACCAGTATGAGTCCGAGATCGGGCGCATCCGGGAGCGGTTCCATCCGCTGGTCGGACTCTGCAAAGGGCGAGGGGTCGCGATGCGGATCGGGACAAACCACGGAAGCCTGAGCGACCGGATCATGAACCGATACGGCGATACCCCGCTCGGCATGGTCGAGAGCGCGCTGGAATTTGCCAGCCTCGCCCGCGAACTTGACTACCACGAGCTCGTCTTTTCGATGAAGGCCTCGAACCCGAAGGTCATGATCGAGGCCTACCGCCTGCTCGTTGCAAGGCTGGATGCGGAGGGGCCGGATTGGAACTATCCGATCCACCTCGGAGTGACGGAAGCCGGTGACAGCGACGATGGGCGGATCAAAAGCGCGATCGGCATCGGGAGCCTGCTGGCGGATGGAATCGGTGACACGATCCGCGTTTCGCTCACCGAGGACTCCGTGCACGAGATCCCGGTGGCAAAGGCCCTGGTGGCCCTGGCGGATACCAGGGAGCACAGGCGTCCCGCCTGTGATAGAGCCACGACGACGGGCGGGACTCCCGTGCCCCTTGGAAGAGCGCCACTTCCGTTCGATCCCTTTTCATTTGAAAAAAGACCCTCGCGCGAAGTGGCAGCCGCAGGCATCCCGACAGGCGGAGATCAGCTCGTCCGCGTGGCTGTGCGGAAGCAAACCTTCGACAAACTCGCCCACAAGCTCTCCGCGCTCGGGGACTTCCAGCCGGAGATCGTTTACGAAGAGGCCGGCATTCTTGAGATGGACCCCCGCGATGACGAGGCCGTCGCAGCCGCGAATGCCTCGCCGGAACCCATTCTCATCACGCTCCCGGACGGATGCAACCTCGATGTCATCCCCGCTTTCCGCATGCTGGCCGCCCGCGTCGATCCCCGGCATCCGATCCTGCTCAAGGACAGCTTTGACAAAGAGGAAAGTGATTTTTTGGAGAATCTTCTGGTTGCCTCGACGAACATCGGTTCGCTCCTCTGCGATGGGATCGGCGATGCGGTTCTCGTGCAGGGCGAGGAAGCCCCCGGCCAATCGCTCCGGATTGCCTACAATATCCTTCAGGCCGCAGGCGTCCGGATTTTCAAAACCGACTACGTCGCCTGCCCGAGCTGCGGCCGCACGCTCTTCAACCTCCAGGAAACAACCGCCCGCATCAAAAAGGCGACAATCCACCTGAAAGGCGTGAGGATCGCGATCATGGGCTGCATCGTCAACGGCCCGGGGGAGATGGCGGACGCCGATTTCGGCTACGTGGGCGGCGCTCCCGGCAAGGTGAACCTCTATGTCGGAAAGACACCGGTAAAATTCAACATCTCCGAGAAGGAAGCCGTCGGGCAGCTCGTGGACCTCATCCGCGAGCACGGCCGGTGGTTCGATCCTCCTGCGGGAACGCCTTCCTGAATGATCAGGCCGTGGCCTTGCAGGCCGCAAAAAGATCGAGCGTGATGCCGCGCGCCTCCGCGTGGTCCACGATCGGGCGCGGATAGCCCTTTGCAAGACTCCCTCCGGATGCCGGGGGCGCAAAAAACTTTTCCGGCGGAACATCCCGCAGCTCGGGGATCCATGCCTTGATATACGCTCCTTCGGGATCATACCGCTGCGTCTGAGTCCACGGATTTTGGATGCGAAAATATGGCGCGGCATCCGCCCCGGTGCCCGCGCTCCACTGCCATCCCCCATTGTTGCTTGCGATCTCGCCGTCGGTGAGCTTCTGCATGAAAAACGACTCTCCCAGACGCCAGTCGAGATGGAGATCTTTCGTGAGAAACATCGCCGCAATCATGCGGGCGCGGTTGTGCATGAATCCGGTTCCGCAGAGCTCACGCATTGCGGCATCGACGATGGGAAAGCCGGTCGTTCCCTCTGCCCACCGCTCGAAATTCCGCACGGTCCCCGGCCAGCGGAGCCGACGGAACTTCGGATTGAACGCGTGATCCAACACCTCCGGAAAATGCCAGAGGATCTGCATGTAAAACTCCCGCCAGATCAACTCGGTGGTGAATTTCGCCGCGTTGTCGCGCCCGGCGGCCGGAAGCTCCGCCGCCCGCTTTTCGACGGAATCAAGGACCTCCCGGATCGAGAGGAGTCCGAATCGAAGATCCTGCGAGAGCCGGGAGGCGGATGGCCCGGATGGAAAATCCCGCGCCGCCCCGTAGCCGGCAAGCCGGTCCGAAAGAAAATCTCCCAAGCGCCGCCGGGCGGCTTTCTCTCCCGGCTCCAAAATTCCCCGGGCTGGCCCAGAAAGGTTCCATGTGTCCAGCGAAGGAAGAGGGAGCGATAAAATTCCCGGGGGTGGCGCGAGCGCCTTCGGCCGCGGGCTCATCGCCGGCCTCGAAACTTTCTGCCAGGCTCTTGCATACGGCGTGAACACGCGGAAGGGATCTCCTGCACCCGTCAGCACCTCGTCGCGCTCATGCACGCAGACATCCTTGAAATCCCGGAGCACAATGCCGCGGCTGGCCGCCATCACCGCAAGTTGCCGCTCGGCTTCCCGTCCGTGCGGATCGGGGTCGCGGTTGAAAAATACCGCCTCCGCCCCCGTCTCGACCACGAGCTTCTCCAACTCGGCGACCGGATCCCCCTGCCGGATCACCAGCCGCCCGCCGATGGTCCGAAGGTTTTTCTCCAGCGAGGCGAGGCACCCGCAGAGGAAATACTGGCGGTTCGCTCCGGCCCAGCGATGCCACCCGCCCCAATCGCTGAGCACATAAACCGGGATCACGCTCGCCGCCTGCCGCGCCGCCGCGCTCAGCGCGGTATTGTCGGTCAGCCGCAGATCCCGGCGAAACCAATGGAGAACCCTGTTCATGAAAAATGATGATATGAAAAAAAAGGCCGGGGTGTGAACAAAACACCCCGGCCCCAACCCAACTTATGAAAAATAATCAGGCGTAGGCGTCGACCTTCGGCTTTTCTTTTTTGCTCAGGGCCTTGCGCAGCTTGTGGAGCGCAATGTTCTGAAGCTGGCGGATCCGCTCGCGGGTCACTCCGAACTTCACCCCGACCTCCTCCAAAGTCTTTGCCTTCTTCCCGTCAAGGCCGAACCGGCAGTTGATGATCCGTCGCTCGCGGTCGTCGAGGACATCCAGCAGGTCGCCGACTTCATCCCGAAGATCCTTGTCCCGCAGCATCTCGAACGGATCCTGCGCCTCGGTATCGCCAACCAGATCGCCGAACTGCGTGGAATCATCGTCCCCGATCGGCTGGTCCAGAGATGTCGGGCGGATCGCGGCGCTCTTCAGGGCCGTGACCTTGGCCGGCGACAATCCCACCTCCTCCGCAAGCTCGTCGTCGGATGGCTCGCGCCCAAGGTCCTCGGTCATCTGCATCGAAACCCTGCGCATCTTCGCAATCTTGTCGACCAAATGAACCGGCAGCCGGATCGTCTTGCTCTGGTTCGCAAGCGCACGCTTGATCGACTGCTTGATCCACCAGGCCGCATACGTGCTCAGCTTCCCGCCCTTTTTCGGGTCAAACCGCTCGACGGCCTTCATCAGGCCGATGTTCCCCTCGGAAATCAGGTCGAGCAGCGGCAGACCGTAGTTGCTGTAGTCGCGTGCAATTTTTACAACAAGCCGCAAATTGCACCGGACCATCCGCGCCCGCGCCTCCTGGTCGCCGCGCTTGATCTTCCGCGCAAGCTGCACTTCTTCCTTCACCGTCAAAAGAGGAAACTGCGCGATCTCTCTCAGGTAAAGCTGGAATCCTGTGTCTGAATCTTCAATGGCCATAAGTTTCTTGGGGAGTTGCTCCCGGCCGGATCCCGCTTCCGAAACCAGACCGGAAAATTAATTAATGAGGTTAAATATGAGACGCCCGATGTTGGGGTTTTGTTCAAAGAAATTTCAACAAAATTGAAATGATTGATTTCGGTCAATTTATTCCCGCAGGCGGATTCCAAGATTCTTGCGGTTTGGGGCGACTTTTCGATGATCGCGCTTTACAGGCAATTCCCTGCGCGGCGATAGTGTGCGGCTCGCGATGAAAACTGAAATTGGGATCGGACTGGCAGGATTTGGCACGGTGGGCTCGGGGGTTTACAAGAACCTCATCCGCAATGGTGCGCTCATTGAAGAACGCACGGGGGTGGCTTTTGCGGTGCGCCGCATTGCCGTGAAGGATCTGGCCGAGCCCCGCAAGGTGGATGCCCCGGATGAGCTTTTTATCACGAGTCCGGATGATCTGATCGCGGATCCCTCGATCCGGATCGTCATCGAACTGATGGGCGGGATCGAATTCCCCCTCAAGTTTATCCGCAAGGCCATCCTGGCCGGCAAAAGCGTGATCACCGCGAACAAGGCGCTTCTCGCGGAGCACGGGAAGGAAATTTTCGAACTGGCGAAGGAAAAGAACGTGGCTGTCTTTTACGAGGCGGCGGTGGCGGGCGGGATTCCGATCATCAAGGCCGTGCGCGAAGCATTTGTCGGAAACCGCTTCGAGTCGATCCACGGGATTTTGAACGGCACGAGCAATTACATCCTGACCCGCATGACCGACGCCGGTCTGGATTTTTCCCCGGCGCTCGGGGAGGCGCAGAAGCTGGGCTATGCGGAGGCTGATCCCGCGCTCGACGTCAACGGATGGGACGCCGCGCACAAGGCGATCATCCTTGCCTCGCTGGCCTATGGGTTCTGGGTCGAACCGTCGAAGGTTCTGGTGGAGGGAATTGAAAAGGTCACGGCGTCGGACATCCGGTTCGCGGACGAGCTCGGATACCGGATCAAACTCATCGCCACGATCAAGGCGGATGACAAGGACGAGATCGAGGTGCGTGTCGCGCCGACCCTGATCCCGAAATCCCACGTGCTGGCCTCGGTGAACGGGGTTTTCAACGCGGTGGCCGTCCGGGGCGACGTGGTCGGCGAAACGCTATTCTACGGGCGCGGTGCCGGGCAGGATCCGACATCGAGCGCGGTCCTGGGCGACCTGGCCGAGGCGGCGGCGGCCCTGATCTCACCGCGCGAATCCTGTGGCTTCGCGACACACGACCTCTACGGCGAATGCAAGCCGGCGGCGGATTCGATTTCAAAATACTACCTCCGGCTCGGCGTCGAGGACCGGCCCGGCGTGCTGGCGCAGATCGCGGGCACGCTTGGCGGCGCGGGGATCGGCATCCTCTCGGTCATCCAGCCGGAGAGCCACACCGAGGGCTCGGTGCCCCTCGTGCTGACGCTCCACGACGCGCCATACGGAAAAATGCAAACCGCCGCGGCGACCCTTGCGTCTCTCCCCTGCGTGAAAACCGAACCGCTGCTGCTGCACATGGAGTCCTTCTCGTGAACCAACCGCTCCACGACCGCGGGGTCATCTCCCGCTACAAAGCCTATCTTCCGGTGACGGAGGCCACCCCGGTCATCTCGCTCAACGAAGGCTCCACCCCGCTCATCCACTCGCCCAAGCTCAGCGAACGCACGGGCGCGGAGGTCTATCTCAAATTCGAAGGACTCAACCCAACGGGTTCATTCAAGGACCGCGGCATGACGGTCGCGCTTTCCAAAGCCGTCGAGCGCGGCGCATCCACCGTCATCTGCGCCTCGACGGGCAACACATCCGCCGCCGCAGCCGCCTATGCCGCCCGCGCCAGCATCCGCTGCGCCGTCATTCTACCTGCGGGAAAGATCGCCGCGGGAAAACTCGTCCAGGCATTTGCCTACGGCGCGAAGGTCGTGGCCATCCGCGGAAACTTTGACGACGCCCTCCGGATCGTCCGTGAATTCGGCGGCGTGGACGGGGTCGCGATCGTCAACTCGATCAACCCGGACCGGATCGAGGGCCAGAAGACCGCCTCTTTTGAAATCATCGAGGAGCTCGGAGACGCCCCGGACATCCACATCCTGCCGGTCGGAAACGCCGGGAACATCACCGCCTACTGGAAGGGCTACCGGGAATTCCAATCCGCGGGCCGCTCGACCCGCCGGCCACGGATGGTCGGCTTCCAGGCCGAGGGGGCCGCGCCGATCTATCTCGGCCATCCGGTCGAGCCGCACACGGTCGCCACCGCGATCCGCATCGGAAATCCCGCGAGCTGGGAGGGCGCAAACAACGCGGTCAAGGAATCCGGCGGATGCATCGACATCGTCACCGACCAGCAGATCCTCGATGCCCAGCAATGGCTGGCATCCAACGAGGGGATCTTTGTCGAACCCGCGAGCGCCGCGAGCGTGGCGGGCCTCCTGAAATGCCTCTCCTCCGGACGCTGCACCACATGCCCGCTGCCTCTCCGGGCCGGCGGAAAAATCGTCCTCACCGTCACCGGCCACGGATTGAAGGATCCCGAAGCGCCGGTGAAACACGGCGGATTTGCGCCGATCGAAGCAGATGCGGACTTGACCGCAGTGCGCCGCGTGCTTGATTGACCCCCGCACCCATGCCCATCGTCGTCCAAAAATATGGCGGAACTTCCGTCGGAAATCCCGAAAGAATCCTGAATGTCGCCCGCCGGGTCGTCGAGACCCAGAAGGCGGGGAATTCCGTCGTCGTCGTCGTGTCCGCGATGTCGGGCGTCACCGACGGCCTCATCAAACTCGCCCGGCAGGTCTCGGATCAGCCGACGGACCGCGAGATGGATGTCCTCCTCTCGACCGGCGAGCAGACGACCATCGCCCTCACCGCCATGGCGCTCCACTCGCTCGGCGCCAGGGCCATCTCCCTGACAGGCGCCCAGGCCGGCATCATCACCGACGGCATCCACACCAAGGCGAAGATCGCCAACATCACCCCGCGCCAGATCCGCAAGCATCTCAATGAGGGCTACATTTGCATCGTCGCCGGATTTCAGGGCCAGACCCTCCAGGGGCATATCACGACGCTCGGCCGCGGCGGCTCGGACCTCACCGCCATCGCCATCGCCGCGGCGCTCAAGGCGAAAATGTGCGAGATCTACACCGACGTCGACGGCGTCTACACCTGCGACCCGCGCGTCGTGCCGGATGCCCGCAAGCTCGAAACCATCGACTACGACGAGCTCCTCGAGATGGCGAGCTCGGGCTCGAAGGTCATGCAGTCGCGCTCGGTCGAGTTCGCAAAAAAATTCCAAGTGCCTTTTGAAGTGCGCAGCAGTTTCAACACCAACCGGGGAACCATTGTGAAAGAAGAACCACACGGACTTGAAAACGTCGTCGTCCGCGGCATCAGCATTGAACGCAACCAGGCCAAGGTGACCATCACCAACGTGCCGGACAAGCCGGGCACCGCCTCGCGCATCTTCACCGCCCTGGCGGAGGCGAACATGAGCATCGATGTCATCGTCCAGAACGTCTCGGTGAGCGGCACCACCGACATCTCGTTCACAATGAACGGCGACGAGCTCGAAAAGCTCGGCGGGATGATCGATTCGGTCGCGAAGGAAATCGGCGCGGGAGCCGTTACGAAAAAGCGCGGCGTCGCCAAGCTCAGCGTCGTCGGCATCGGCATGCGCTCGCACTCGGGCGTGGCCGCCAAGCTCTTCGAATGCCTCGGCCATGGCGGAATCAACATCCAGATGATCTCGACCTCCGAAATCAAAATCGCCGTGATCATCGACGAATCAAACATCGAGTCCGCCGCCAGGCTCGCCCACGAAGCCTTTGGCCTCGGCGCCGTGGCCTGACCGATCGCGCGCGGCTTCGTTCATTCCCACCCGGTGCTTCTCATGGGACAACCGCGCTTGCAGCCCCGGGCGGTAAATTTTTTCTCATGTCGCAACCCTGCGCGCCGGTTTCCCGATCAGGAAATGGGGGGCACCCCATTCTTCGTTTCCACGCAGGCGGGACCCGGCTTGTCCCGCCGGAGCATGGCGTTGGCGGATTTGAGCACCGCACCCGCCTTTCATCACGCACGCGCTCGCGAACCCCGTTTTCCGTTTGATGTTTTCCGCAAGATCGCGGAGACTCTGGTTTCTTCAAAGCACCCGTAGCTCAATTGGATAGAGTGACGGCCTCCGAAGCCGTAGGTTGTGGGTTCGACCCCCGCCGGGTGCAGTCCTATTTCTCGCCGTTAGAATATCTTCAATATACTGATAAACAGTGAGATCAGAAGAATTCATAGCCAGCGAATCTCATTTTTTCGGAGAGGCTGGAAACGGTGAGAAAAGGCCTGTGTCGCAAAAAAACATCGCGACAAAGTTGCGACAAAAACACCCCTTTTCGACCGCCTGGGGTAGCGTGGCAACCGTCGTCTGATCGATTTATGGTAAAAAAATCCGTTCCGAAAACCGGAAAAAAGATGACTGCCTCCTCTCCCGGAGGCACGACGCTCGATGTGTGCCGGAGGCGCGAGCGCGATCACCGGGCACCTCCGTTCGCGTATTGGCGGCGGGGTGGCGTGCTGCGGGATTCTCAATCAGCCAGCAAAGCCTTTATCTAAGCCACTCTACAGGGCTTTTGAGCTTATAGAAAAAGCGCGGTGAGGGAGGGATTATCCTGCTTTGCATGCTCTGCCAGAGTGGCTCGCTCCGCTCATCTTATCCACTGCGCTTTCGCGCGGGCAGTCAAACCCTCTCTTCGGGTTCTCATCCCTCCAGCCTGTGTTTTCCGGCCAAACCATAAAAATGCACCTGCTTGCTTTTAAAAAGCGCGGTGAGGGAGGGATTCGAACCCTCGGTAGCCTTTTGGACTACGGCGCTTTAGCAAAGCGCTGCTTTCGACCACTCAGCCACCTCACCAACACTGAGTGGGTAGTTAATCGAAAAGACCGCCTCCGGTCAAACGACTTTACGGGTCTTGTGTGACGAAAGATCGAGTTGGCACCGGCCAATCCTCGGCCATGCCCGAAAAGTGAAGAATCCTACCAGTCGGCGTTCGATCCGCGGGTATCGAGATGGGTGAAGCCGGGATACTGGCCGACGCCGCCCTTGAAGATCCCGGCCTTGCGCATGTCGCGCGCCATCGCGGCCACCTTGCGGGGAGAGGATCTGAAGCGCATGTCGATGGCGTTGTTGCGAAGGTGGTAGGAGTGGCTTTTTGCGCCCGGGCAGGTCGCATTGTAAGCCGGGCAGCGGTAGACGGAGAGCACCTCGCCGACGGGTTCCCCCATGCGTCCGCAAACCTTGTCCACCGTAAGGAGGGTGGTGCGGATATTTCCCCAGAGCTGGCGGGGAGGAAGGGTATTGTGGATCCGGCCGTGGGCCTTCGCGTGGGAATCCATGATCTGCTGCACCGAGATCCTCCGGAGCCCCATCCGGCTGAGAAATTTCCTGTAGACTTCGGCGTTGTATCCCATGACACCGCGCATCGAGGGCGGAATCGCCGGCCTGTCGGGCGTCTCTCCGGACTCGCCATTGAGGACGTCCATCACGCTCCACATCGCGTCCGCTTTGCCGGCACCCACGAGCATGCCCGCTCCTGCGCACAGGATCAGGCCCATCAGGCGGCGGCGGGGGATGGTGATCAGTTGTTGGTCCATTTCTATAAGGGTGTAACAAAGCACAATTCCACGAGGCGCAAAGTGCTTTTTCAAAAAAAGTTTTAGCAAGTCCCATGCCAGGCCCGCCGGATCGGGCGGGGTTGATCCAGCAAAAAAAGGCGTGGCAGTTTTGGAACCGTTCGTGTAGGCCGGAGGGGGACATGTTTTCGGGATTAAACAGAATCATTTTTTGCGTCAGCCGCCGGATCGCCGGGGCTGTGCTGTGGCTGGTTCTTGCGGCGTTTGCGTGTTCGCCGGCTTATGCGCAGGACGGCGGCCAGATGCGGCCGGTGGCGGACATGTTTCAGCCGCTGTCCAGGCCGGCGGAGATGATCCACAGTTCCTCCATGCTTGTCCTTGCGATCACGGCGGGAATTTTTGTCGTGGTCACCACGCTTCTCGTTTATGTGGTGTGGAAATTCCGCCGCAAGGGGCCGGAGGACGACCTCAAAGAGCCTCCACAGATCTACGGGAGCACGCATATTGAGCTCGCCTGGACGGTGGTGCCGATCCTCATCACCTTTGTCCTGATCCTTGTCACGAGCCGGACGATCGGGGAAATCCAGAACAGGAAGATGCCGGAAAACGCCGTCCAGATCCGGCTTGTCGGGCACCAGTGGTGGTGGGAGGTCCACTACCCGAAGGAGGGGATCGTCACCGCGAACGAAATCCATGTGCCGCTGAGCCGGCGCGACGGGGCGGGCGAGCGGCCCACGGAGCTGATTCTGGAATCGGCGGATGTCATCCACAGCTTCTGGGTTCCCCAGCTTGCCGGGAAGACGGATCTCATACCGAACCGGAAAAATAGGACGTGGATCGAGCCGTTTGCCACCGGAACGTTCTTTGGAAACTGCGCGGAATACTGCGGCACCCAGCATGCGAACATGCTCCTGCGGGTGATCGTGGAGGAGCCGGAGGCCTATGAGCGCTGGGTTCAAAAAATGAAAGCGCCGGTGCCCGTGCCGCAGGCCGAACTCGCCGCCCAGGGACACAAGGCCTTCTACGCAAACTCGTGCGTCAACTGCCACAAAGTGGATGGGACGAATGCCAGGGGCGTCTTCGGCCCGGACCTCACCAAGCTTATGACCCGGCAGACGATCGGGGCGGGCGTGGCTCCCCTCACCCCGGAAACCCTGCACGCGTGGGTGCGGAACCCGCAAACTCTCAAGACCGGCTGCCTCATGCCCGACATGAAGCTCCTCGACAGCGAAGTGGACTCAATCACCGCCTACCTTCTCACGCTGAAATGAACCACGAAACGCTCGACGACAATTTTCAAATCCCGCCGCCCGAGCGGATCGGGGCGGAACGCGGATCGCTCACCCGGATCGTCCAGGAGATGGTTTTCACGGTGGACCACAAAACTCTCGGCCTGATGTATATCGCGTCCGGCCTCCTGTTCTTCGTCGTCTCCGGCCTCATGGCGGTCATGATCCGCATCCAGCTCGCCGTGCCGCGGAATCACTTCCTCGATCCGGATGTCTTCAACCGGCTGTTCACGATGCACGGCACGGCGATGGTTTTTCTGGTCGGCATGCCGATCATTTTCGGATTCGCAAACTACCTGATCCCCCTGATGATCGGTGCCCGCGACATGGCGTTTCCGCGATTGAATGCGTTCGGGTTCTGGGTCTTCTTTTTCAGCGGGCTGCTGCTGTATTTCAGCTACCTCGGGGCGCCCGGACTCTATGCGGCTGGCTCCGCGCCCGACGTCGGGTGGTTTGCCTACTCGCCGCTTACGGCCAAGGCCTTTTCCCGCGGGCACAGCACCGACTACTGGACGCTCTCGCTCCTGCTCGGAGGCATCGGCAGCATCGCGACCTCGATCAACATCATCGTGACGACGCTCTGCCTGCGCTGCAAGGGCATGATCCTCGGTCGCCTGCCGCTCTTTGTCTGGATGTTCCTCGTGGTGGCGTTTCTTGTGATCATCGCGATGCCGCCGCTCTCCGCGTGCCAGATCATGCTGATCCTCGACCGGTATTGCGGCGCGCACTTCTTCGACACCCAGGCCGGAGGCTCGGCGGTGCTCTGGCAGCACTTCTTCTGGATCTTCGGGCACCCGGAGGTTTACATCCTGATCCTCCCGGGTTTCGCGGTCGCCTCCGAGGTGATCCCCGTGTTTTCGCGCAAGCCGATCTTCGGGTATCCGGTGATGGTGGCCGCGAGCGTGATGATCGGCTTCATCAGCCTCGGGGTGTGGGCCCACCACATGTTCACGGTGGGGATGACGTCGATCGGCAACACGTTCTTTGCGATCTCAACCCTGCTGGTCGCGATCCCGACCGGGATTAAGATCTTCAACTGGATCGGCACAATGTATGGCGGGAAGCTGCGGTTTGAACTGCCGATGCTCTTCTGCCTCGCCTTTCTTTTTCAATTTCTGATCGCCGGCCTCACCGGTGTGATGCTTGCGATCGCACCGTTCGACTGGCAGCTCAGCGACTCGTATTTCGTGGTCGCGCACTTCCACTATGTCCTGATCGGCGGGCTGCTCTTCACGATCTTCGCGGGCCTCTACTACTGGTATCCGAAAGCGCTCGGGAAGATGCCGGACTTCAAGCTCGGCCTCTGGCACTTCATCCTCTTCACGGTCGGATTCCACATCACCTTTTTTCCGCAGCACATCTCGGGATTTCTGGGCATGCCGCGGCGCATCTACACGTATGATGCCGGGCGAGGCTGGGACCTCTGGAACCTCATCTCGACGATCGGCGTGTTCTTCCAGGTCATCGGAATCCTCTTCTTTGTCTTCAACCTGATCTACTCCTACGTCAAAGGCAAAAAGGCCGGCGACGATCCGTGGGATGCCTGGTCGCTGGAGTGGGCGACGACCTCGCCGCCACCGAGCTACAATTTTGAAACGATCCCGGAAGTCCGCAGCCGCCGCCCGCTCTGGGATTTGAAACACCCGGACGATCCGGATTGGAAATACGAATGACATGACCGCCGCGCCCGCCCAATCCCTGGAATGGAAAATGCCCTCGACCCGGAAGGTCGCGGTCATTTCGCTCATCCTTACAGAATCCGCGCTGTTCACGATTTTTCTCGTGGCCTACCTGTTCTACATGGGGAGGAGCCTGAACCCTCCGTATCCCTCGCAGGTCCTCACGTTCCCGCTCTTTGCCACAATCGCGCTCCTCTCGAGCAGCTTCACGATCGTCTTTTCCGAGATGGCCCTGCATCGCGGAAACAGGCTGGCGTTCCACTTCTGGTGGGCGCTCACGATCGCGCTCGGCGCCTACTTCCTCTGGTTCACCGGAACGGAGTGGAAGCACCTGATCTTCACCGAGCACCTCACGCTGGCGACGAATGTCTTCGGCACCACGTTCTATTCGCTCGTCGGCCTCCACGCGAGCCATGTGATCATCGGCCTCTTTCTCCTGACGCTCATCCTCGTCCTCAGCCTGCTCGGCAAAATCCCCGCCGACCACACCGAGCACATCGAGATGATCTCGTGGTATTGGCATTTCGTGGATGTGATCTGGATTGTTGTCGTCACCGTGGTTTACATCATCAGCATCCGCTACTGACATGTCCGAGGAACCCAACAAAATCGAACTTCCCGCGCCGACTTGCTGGCCGATCGTCGCCGCTTTCGGCCTGTGCCTGGTTTTTGCCGGGCTGGTCACGAGTCTGGTCGTCTCCGCGGTCGGCCTTCTTACCGGCTTGATCGGGGCCGTCGGCTGGTTCCGCGATGTTTTTCCACACCCAAAGCACGAATACGTGGAGCTCGTTCCGGAGTCCGAGCGGGCATCGAGCATCAAGCGCTCCGACCGTCGGGTCGAGCACATGCACTTTGGAGAAGGCGGGCACCGGCTGCGCCTCCCGGTGGCCGTCCATCCGTATCTCTCGGGAGTGAAAGGCGGGCTGGCCGGGGGCTTTGTGATGGCGGTCCTGGCGTGCGCGTGGGGAGCTGTCTTCCACACGATCTGGTATCCGATCAACCTGCTTGCAGCAGCCGGCGTTCCGAGTCTGGCGCTCGCCGGGGTGCAGACGCTCCAGCAGTTCAGCGCGCTGGGCCTGCTGGTCGGCACCGTCACCCACCTGACGATGTCCATCCTGATCGGCCTTCTCTATGTCGTCCTGCTCCCGATGCTTCCCGCCCGCTTCGAGTGGTTCTGGGGAGGGATCATGACGCCCGTGATCTGGACCGCACTCGTGGCGGCGTCCATGCGGCTCATCAATCCGCTCCTCGCCCAGCATGTTGACTGGCCATGGTTCATCGTCTGCCAGATCGCGTTCGGCATGGTAGGCGGATATGTCGTCTTCAAATCGGAAAAAGTGGAAACCATCCAAAGCCTCCCGCTCGCGGCGAAGCTCGGCGTGGAGGCGCAACACAAGGAACCATGATCCGCACCATACTTCTCCTCGTCTCTCTATTCGCCCTCGGCGGTTGCGATTGGATGCCGGGCAAGCCGAACCCGGATTCCAAGTGGAGAGAGGCATCGGAGACATCCGATTTTGCAATTCTCTACCGGCAGAACTGCCTCGGATGCCACGGCATCGGGCAGGTGGTTTCGGGCTCGATTGCGATGGACAACCCGACCTACCTCTCGGTCGTTCCCCGCGAGGTCCTGCTGAATGTGATCTCCAACGGAGTTCCCTCGACCGCCATGCCGGGCTTCTCGGCGGCGGTCGGCGGCACATTGACGGGGGAACAAATTGAAATCCTGACCAACGGCATCCTCGCCAAAAAGCCGGCGGCGCAGCCGTCGCCGCTTCCGCCTTATGCGGCAGACCCTGGCGATCCGGCACGGGGAGCAACGGTCTTCGCCGCATCCTGCGCTTCGTGCCACGGAAATACCGGTGACGGCGGCGAAAAGGCCGGCTCCGTCATCAACCCCGCCTACCTCGACCTGGTGAGCAACCAATACCTGCGCACGGTCGTGATCGCCGGCCGGCCGGATCTCGGCTGCCCGGATTTTACTGCCCGGACACCCGGAAAGCCGCTCTCAAACGAGGAGGTCGCCGATGTCACCGCGTGGCTCATCTCGAACCGGAGGAACGAATTCGGCAAACCGCACGCGCCGGCCCAGCCACCACTGCCATGAACGAAGAACCCGCCAAACCCTGCGCCTGCAGCGCAGCGCCGAAAAAGACCTCGCGCCGCGACTTCCTTCTCGCGACCGGATTCGGGCTCAATGCCATCGCGGGCGCGATGATCGGGATCCCGCTCGTCGGCTACCTCTTCTCCTCGTTTTTCAAACCGAACAAACTGGAAAAAATTTCGCTCGGCCAGGTGGATGCGTTTCCCGAGGGCAAGACACGGTTCGCAAGCTACAAGAACCCGATGCATCGCGAGTGGGACGGCCAGACCGCAGACATCCCGTGCTGGGTCCGCCGCATCCAGGGAAACGACTTTCAGGTCTTCGCCATCAACTGCACGCACCTCGGGTGCCCGGTGCGGTGGTTTGAGGAATCCAAGCTCTTCATGTGCCCGTGCCACGGCGGCGCGTTCTACGAGGATGGCGGCCACGCGGCAGGCCCGCCGCCGCGCGGGCTCTACACCTACGAGGTAAAAGTCGAGAACGGGGAGCTCTTCATCATGGGCGGAGTGATCCCGAACCTTTCGAACCAGAACGTATGAACAAGCTGATCCATGCGGCGCGAGGGGTTTTCCTTTGGGTGGACGACCGGCTGCATCTCACCAAACTGTATGAGTCCACGGCCGGCCACCATGTCCCGCAGAGCTCGGGCAGCTGGTTCTACGTCTTCGGCAGCGCGACCCTGCTCTGCTTCATGATCCAGATCGCGACTGGCATCCTGCTGGCCATGGTCTACGTGCCGTCAGCCGCCGAGGCCTACACGACGCTCGAATACCTCACGTTCCACCAGTATCTCGGGTGGTTCCTGCGCGGCGTCCACTATTGGGGATCGAATTTCATGGTCGGCATCATGCTCCTCCACATGACGCAGGTCTTTCTTTTCGGCGCCTATAAATATCCGCGCGAGATCACCTGGATCACCGGCGTGGTCCTCATGGTCCTGACCCTCGGCCTCGCGTTCACCGGACAGGTGATGCGGTTCGATGAGGATGCCTACTGGGGCCTCGGAATCGGCGTCGCCATCATGGGCCGCGTCCCGCTCCTCGGCGAGCAGCTGGTGAACATGATGCTCGGCGGCCCGATCATCGCGTCCGACACATTGTCACGGTTTTTTGCTCTTCATGTCTTCGTCCTGCCCGGCGGAATCCTTGCGCTCGTGAGCATCCACCTGCGGATGGTCCTCACCAAAGGCATCAACGAATACCCGCAGCCGGGCATGCTCGTCCGCCGCGAGTCCTACGATAAGGAATACGCCGCCATCATCAAAAAAGAGGGCGTCCCGTTTTTCCCAAAAGCCATCAGCAAGGACCTCGTTGCGGCGGCTGTTGTGATCATTGGGATCCTCGCCTGCGCAACTTTCTTCGGCCCCAAAGGCCCGCTGGGACCACCGAATCCGCTCCAGATCGATACCCTTCCCCGTCCGGATTTTTATTTTCTGTGGATCTTCGCCATCGCGGCGCTGATGCCGGATTGGATGGAGAGCGTCGCCCTGCTGGGCGGCCCGGTGATCATCGGCATCATCCTCTTTGCCCTGCCGTTCTTCAACGGAACCGGAGAAAAGAGCTGGCGGCGGCGGCCGATCGCCGTGCTCACCGTCATCCTCACGTATGTCTCGCTCGGCCTGCTCACCTACCTCGGCCACACGTCGCCGTGGTCGCCGGACATGAATGCCTGGAGGTCGGCCCACACTCCGAAAAAATTCCTAGAAGGCCGCTCGCCGCTCGAGCTTCAGGGCTCGCTCGTCATCCAGTCCATGCAGTGCAGGAACTGCCATGCCATCGACGGGATCGGCGGCCAGCGCGGCCCCGACCTTGCGGATGTCGGAGCGCGGCTGACCAAGGACCAACTCGTCCGCCAGGTCATCCAGGGTGGCGGCAACATGCCCGCCTACGGAAAAAACCTCACCCCCGACCAGGTCGATGCGGTCGTGGCCTATATGGTTTCCCTGCGGACTCCGGGCGTCGCTGCCGCGCGCGATTCCTCGCAGCCGGGTCGGCCTCCGATGGAGTAGCCTACTGGAAAAACTCCCGGAGCTTGGGCTCGCTGGCATACCGTCGGATCGCCGGGTCGTTGATCAGGTAGTCAAAGAGATCCGCAGAAGCTATTTTGCGCGCGACTTTCACGCTCTCCGCCGCCCGGTCAAAATCCCCTTTTCGCATCGCGATATAGGCGGCAGAGAACGATGATATTAGGTCCTTCCCGGGATCGGCAATCTGCGGCAGATCGGCATCGGGGATTTCCTGGAGCGTTGCCAGTTCGATCGTGACGTCCACCACCGAATGGCTGTCCACCGGATTCAGCCGCGAGCGCGCGGCCCTCAAAAGAGCAAGGGCCTCATCCGTCCGCTTCTGGTATCTCAGGAGCGTGGCCAGCTCGACCATCGGAAAGGGATTTGCCGCATCGGCGAGCATCGCCTGCCTGAGCAGAAGCTCGGATCTCATCCGCGTGTCGCCGAACTTCTTGATCGAGGCATCGGAACCCTTCTGGGTTTCTAGAACGGCCTGAAGAGCGAGCGAGTCCGAGATGCGCTCATGTTTGGCAATGCTCTCGGCGGTCTTCGCCTCGGCGAGCGGGATGTCGCCATTCTGCACTGCCGCCACCGCAAGCAAATACGTCAGCGACGCGACATCCGCCTTCGAACCCTCCAGCTCCTGAAGTTTTTTTACCGCCTTGTCCGAATCCCCGGCACGCAGGTCGGCCATCGCCCGATCAAGATCCGCAAGAAATTCCTTGGAGACCGTGGCCCGTTCCTTCGTCTCCTCCTCGAGCGACTGGCTGATCCCGGCCCCAACACCCAGATTCCAGAAAAGGATGCTGAAAAATATGACCGCAACCAGCCCCGCCGCGACCGCATAGATCAGCCGGATGCGCTTGAATGCCCGCCTGCGGATGACGGGGAGCAATTCACGAAAATTGTAGGCAGGCGGCTTCCCGGGCAAGGGAGCAACGCCATCCGACGACGGGGCAACGGGCGATGCCTCCCAGCCTTCAGGAGCGGGAGCTTTGGGAGGCTTGGCGACGGCGGGCTCCACGGGCTTTGAGTCGGACCGGTCTCCAGAAGTTGCAACCGGCACTGGATCGTCAGGGAGCACGGGCTTCCCTCCCGCAGGGGGCATGGCAGCCGGGCGCCCGACCCCGGGCTCAACCAAGCTGGCAGCAGGCTCTCCCTGTCTGGAACTTTCAGCGCTCTGCTCTTTCGCATCCTGAACAGCCAGCCTGTCGGGCTCCGGCTCTCCTTCATCCGATGGCAAAGTGAGATCCTTGTTCTCACCGGGCCTCCTCGAACGCTTCAATGGCTTTGAAACCATCTTCGCTGGAAATTTGACCCCGCTCTGCCTCAATCGGTTGTCCCATTTGAGCTTTTGGGAATCCGATGCCTGCCCTGGAGCCTCGGCAGACTCGCCTCCATCCTCCGGTTCCTTGTCTTTTTCATCCAAGCCGCGCGGTCGGATCCTTAGCTTCTTCTCTGGCTCGCTCTCGTTCGGCATAAAACTGGAACCTAACCCCAAACACCCTCTACGGCAAGTCGTGAACCGCGAATTCTTTGTCGCAGTCGGACAGAAGCGTGACCTGCGGATTCCGCAAAATGGTGCGACTGGAAGAAAAGGTTGCTCACGAGAAGATGTGCCCGCATGTCCCACGGTCGCGTTGTAGGGGGGCTCTCTGAGCGCCCCATCCCCGCTGGCCTGCCGGGCGATCCGGGGTCACAGACCCCGGCTACAACAACAGCCTGCGGGTTCTCAAATCGGACTGCAAGCATACCAAGAGGCAAAAAAACCGGCGGCTGTGGAGAATCCGCGTTTTGCGACTCCTTGTGCATTTTTGTGGCCAGGAATCGTTTGTTCTCGTGAACGGCGGGGCGCCGTTCACGACACGCGAGGGCGCGTATGCTCCCCAGCACATCCATTCACCCGTCCCCCAGCCTCGGGTGTTCCGATTTCGTCACTCCCTCCAATGTGACGAAATCGTAACATTCGGTTCCTTTCGCGGGATGCCGACCTGAACGAGGCTGATGAGCGATTTTTGCCCATGCCTCGGACCGACCAAAATTCCTCCGCCCGACAAGCCTCCCAAGGCAGGGTGCGTCGCGGCGCAAAAGGCGGAGCGTTGCTCGCCCATCCTTCATCCTTGCTCCGCTTCGCTCTGGTTGCGATGCCTCGCACGCTCCCGCGTGTCTCACCCTGCGGGCTACCTCCGGCAGTGTTGGCTCCCCAGCCAAAACACTCGAGCTTCCCCTATCACGGATGCGCTATCGCGCTGATTTTCCGAGCGGCTCCCCTCGCCGCCTGGTTCCCTGGGCCAAACATCCGACTGTGTCCCTTTCTACAAAGCGCTATCGCGCTGGTTTTGCTCTTTTTTGCCTACCTGGTTCCCACCGCCCAAGCCGGGGACATCCTGCGGGGCGGAGCAACATCCGCCAACGGGCGCATGGCCGCCGACGCCCGGGCCAATGCGGGAGCCCAGGCCGCCGAAATCGCCAGAATCAAAGCCGCCGACCGCCTCGCCCGAACGACCAAGGCCATCAACGACATGCGGCAGATGCAGTCGTCCGCCCGCGCGGCGGGATCCGCCCTCACCGTCCCGGACGGACTCGTTACCGGAGGACTCGAACGCCTTCCCGGCGGCAAATGGACCGGCGCCAATGCCCCCACCCAGTCCGGCGGCATCGTCAACATCAAACAGCTCAAATCCCAGGCCCTCCTCGACTGGAAAACCTTCAACGTCGGAAAGAACACGACCCTCAACTTCGACCAGAGCGCCGGCGGCAACGACTCCGGCAAATGGATCGCCTTCAACAAGGTCTTCGATCCCAGCGGCGTCCCCTCAAAAATCCTCGGAAAAATCAACGCCGACGGCCAAGTCTACGTCATCAACCAGAACGGCATCATCTTCGGCGGCAGCAGCCAGGTGAACACTCGCACGCTCGTTGCCTCCTCGCTCCCTATTAACCTGAACCTGATCTCCAGCGGGCTTCTCAACAACAAGGATGCGCAATTTTTGTTCTCCGCGCTTCCCATTTCGGGAGGGGCAGATGGAACGTCGGCTTTTGTTCCCGATGCCCCGCTTACCCCGGATGGAAAAGTCGGGAATATCGTCGTGCAGAAGGGAGCCATGATTTCCGGACCGGTTAGCGCGGATGGCAATGGGGGAAGGGTGATTTTGGTCGGTGCCAACGTGGAAAATGAAGGAACGATTTCCACGCCGAGCGGGCAGACGATATTGGCCGCCGGGCTCCAACTGGGGATTCGTGCACACGCTCAAAGCGATCCAAGCCTCAGAGGTCTGGATGTCTGGGTGGGAAATGTCGGCGCCTATGGCGGCTCTGTCACCAACAAAGGATACATCGAGTCGTTGACAGGGAGCACCATTCTCGCCGGCAAGGAAATCAACCAGTCGGGAATTGTGGAAAGCTCCACCTCGGTCAGCCTGAACGGCCGCATCGATCTCATCGCAAGTTACGGGGCTGTCGCAAATCCAAATTTTGACAACGCTGCGGCGACCGGCGGAGGCGGGCCCCCGTTTCTTTCGCAATTCACCGGAACCGTCAATTTCGGTCCGGGAAGCGTAACGCGCATTTTGCCGGACTATTCCAGCCCGAAAACCATTCCAGGAACCAGTCTTCCGGAGAACTCCCGGGTAAATGTCGAAGGCTTTACGATCCACATGCAAAATGGATCCGTCCTCCTGGCGCCAAACGCCAACGTGAACTTCCGTGCTGGCATCTGGCCCTACAAAGACGTCGACGACAACAGGACGATTTTTCTTGCTGACGGCACCACCGCCGAGCCAGAGCTTGCCAGCAGCATTAGCGGCTCCTCACAACGTTTTGCTTTTACCGGAGGCCAAACGTATTTTGATTCCGGGTCGTTGCTGGATATCAGCGGGAGCACAGCGGTCTTCGTGCCGATGGCTCAGAGCATTCTGACGGTGCAACTCCGCGGATCCGAACTGGCGGACTCCCCGCTACAGAGATCTTCCATTCTCCGCGGCCAACCTCTTGTTGTTGATATCCGAAAAAACGGGACATATAACGGATTTTATTGGGTTGGCACGCCGCTGGGTGATCTGACAGGAGCGGCTGCGATCATCCAGCGAAATGTTGCCCAGCTCACGGCCCAGGGCGGCAGGTTGAGCATTCAAAGTGGCGGGAGCATTATCGTTCAAAACGGGGCCACGTTGGATGTTTCCGGCGGTTACTTCCGGAATGAGGCCGGAAGGATCCTGACATCGCGCGTTCTCCGGGGCGGGAACCTGGTCGATATTGCCAAGGCCACTCCGGATATGGTTTACAATTCCACTTACCAAGGCACTTCGACAGCCAGTTCGACAAAATGGGGCATCACAAATCTGTATCAGGCTGCGCTCGCGCCGCTCGGCGCCTACAATAGCGGCGAGTTTATCACAGGAGCAGCCGGGGGAAGCATCAGCCTGATTGCTCCGAGCCTCGTGATTGCAGGTGATCTGGTGGGTCAAACAATCACTGGCCCCCGCCAACTCGATTCCCCGGCTGCATCTTCTTCGCTCTCGATCTCATTCCTCGCGGAAAAACGACTGGGAATCGCGGGGACACCCTTCCAGATCGTGGACGCCTCCCCCTACGCACCTACGGTCAATTTTGTTTCAGGAAAAGCCCAGGTGTCCGCGCCGGAATTCAGCATCGCGTATGGGTCGGCAGATGCGCTTCCTGCGGATCTGCGGACAACTTTTTCGATCGGAACCTCGATTTACGAGGCGGGCGCAGGGGGATTCGGCGTGGTGACGATAGACAACCGGGACGGTGATGTCGTGGTGGCTCCCGGAACCCGGATTCTGACCCCGGCCGGGGGCGGACTCATCGTGAGGGCCGCCAATGTCTTTGTCCGGGGAGATGTGTTGGCGCCGGGAGGATTCTTGAGTTTCACCGCCTACAACTACTCCCCTTTTCTCTATGCCGAATTGAATGCAACAGGAGGTCTTTCGGGAGTGGCCGCTCCGCTTCCCGTGGCGGGAAGGGGCGTCATATCCCTTGCTCAAGGGAAGCAGCTTGACGTCTCCGGCATGCTGATCGATGAGCGCTCGACCGCAGCCCAACCTTTCGATATGACCCGTTCTTTGAATGGCGGAAGCGTGACACTTGAGGGTTACACGGTGAGCTTGGAACAACACAGCCGGATTGATGCCTCCGGAGGTGCCCGGGCGAAGCCGCTGGGTGGATACATCTATGGCACAGGAGGCAGCATCTCTCTTCTTGCCGGGAAGGATCCGGTTCTCGCGACAACCATCGGTGGGGACTTGACGCTTGGTGGATCGCTCTCGGCCTACTCCGCAACGACAGGCGGAAAACTCGCCATTCAAGCCAATCTGATCCAGATCGGAGGCTCTTCCACCGATCCAAGCACCTTGGTTTTTCAACCGAAGTTTTTCAGGCGCGGCGGCTTTACGAGTTATAGTCTGACAGGCATCGGCAAAGCCTCGAAAACACCGGGAGAATACATTCCGGCCGTGCGGATCGTGGCTGGGACGGTTGTTGCGCCGGTGGCCGAGCAGTTGGTGGTGGCCTCGTATCAGCAATCCGGCGACGGATTCCATCTGTATCCCACCCTAAGTCCGCAGGGTTTGAGGCAACCGGCAAGCCTCACTCTCAAAGGAATTGGGGCTGACGATTCCTTTACAGAAGATGTGTTGGAGGTGCGTGGCGATGTGATTGTTGAAAAGGGAGCCAGTATCATTACGGACCCCTTGGGAAGCGTGAATCTCAGTGGAGATACTGTCACCGTTCTGGGATCCATTATCGCCCCGGCAGGAAAAATTACGGTTGCAGGAAAAAGCGAATTCCGGCTTCCGAAGCTGCTCAAGGACTCCGCTACAAATGCCCTGCCGACTGTCTTTCTTGGTCCGGACTCCCAATTGCTGGCTACAGGAACAACGGTTCTTACTCCGGACCCATATGGTCGGAGACAGGGGAATGTTTATTCCGGGGGGACCATTCTGGTGTCGGGAAATATCCTCGCGGATAAAGGTGCTGTTCTCGATGTTTCAGGGACCAGCGGCATTCTGGATCTGGACCCGGTTCTTGCCGCAACTGATAGCGCCGCCACCCCTTCTGCCAGAAGTGGCCTGAATCAAAAGCCCTGGGCGATGCGAGGCGTTGCAACAAAGGTGGACAGCAACGGGGGAACGATCTCTCTGGAGGGCTCACAAATGCTCCTCTCCGATGCCACGCTTCTTGGCTTTGCTGGCGGACCCACGGCGACGGGTGGTTTGCTGGCTGTGTCTTCCGGGCGTTTCTACCCATCCGGGGCACAAAAAACCGGGGCGGACATCAATCTCACTGTGACCCAAAGCGGGCAGGTTATCGCTTCGAACAATTCCGCTCCGGGAGTCGGCATACCGGTGTTGAACTCGGGCGGCGGAATCATTTCCGGCCAGGGATTTTTTTCTTTGGCGAGTTTTCGTGCGGGAGGATTTGACTCCCTCGACCTTGGCTACAAATACACCACCTCCGGCGATGTCCCTTATGGAGGAAACGTCCAGTTCCAAGGCCCAATCACGATCAATGCCCGGGGTGCCCTGCGCGTAGCCGGTGGAGGGGTGATCGTCTCCGACGCCGCGGTGAGTTTGAGTGCGCCCTACATTGCCATCGGTCAGGCATTCCGACCGCCGCTTAACCCTTCTGATCAATTCATCCCCTTCGAACAAAATCCCCCCGGGCCAGATGGTTCCAGCGCCTACCATCCAAAGCCGACCTATGGCGCAGGCTCCGTGACCCTGAATGCGCAGTTGATTGATCTGGGAACACTGGTTCTCCAAAACACCGGAAAACTGGAATTGAATGCCATCGGAGGGGATATCCGGGGGAATGGCGTGGTCAGTGTGGCCGGCAATATTATTCTTCGTGCAGGTCAGGTTTACCCAACGACTTTGGGAACGTTCGATATCTTTGCTTATGACTACACAGCGGGTGGAATTGCCCAACAAGGCTCGGTGAAGATCATCGCTGCGGGCAACCGGCCGCTGCCATTCTCAGCCGCCGGAACGATTCGAATCTTTGCCTCAAATATCACCCAAGCCGGCAACTTGCGCGCACCCTTTGGTTCCATCGTGCTCGGCTGGGACGGAACCGACTTTATTCCCTCCACCCCCGCATTTGACCGGCCCATTGACGCCGTGGCCGGCAGCACGCAAACGGTCCCCACAACCCAAACTGTCGTTCTCACCTCCGGAAGCACAACGTCCGTTTCGGGTGTCGATCCCTCCACCGGCCAGGAGATTATCGTTCCTTTTGGTTTAAGTCCGGATGGACTTTCCTGGATCGATCCAAGCGGTGTGAACATCACGCTTTCGGGGCTGACTGCTAAACGGATCGCCATCGGAGCCAACAATGTCACCACAGAGGCAGGATCCCTTGTGGATCTGCGGGGCGGCGGAGACCTGCTGGCCTACCGGTGGGTTGCTGGAACGGGCGGCAGCCGCGATCTTTTTGGCGAGGCCGGTTCCGTGTGGAATGCCTCGACCAAATACAGTGCTGCGGATCTTGTCTCTTATGGTGGAAAAACATGGTCCGCCCGGGTTTCGATCGACCCAATCGCACTCGGGTCCTCCCCGGTTCCAACGATTGGTTTGTATTGGAGCGAGGTGCCGAAGTCCTATGCCGTTCTTCCTGGTTATGGATTCAACTACTCTCCTTATGGAGCGTTCAACACCGGTGCCAATGCGGGAGATTTGGGCGGTGAGCCAGGTTATGTCAGTTCCTCACTCAGTGTCGGTGATCGCATTTATCTGAACGGCACACCCGGCCTGTCGGCGGGTTACTATACCCTGCTTCCGAAACGCTATGCCCTGCTGCCGGGTGCCTACATGATCACGCCAAAATCCAATTCTGCGAATGGGGAGCATACCACAGCGGAGGGAGCAAGCTACACGACTGGCTATCGCTTGAATTCCTACAATCCGACTATTCAAACGCCCGCGACAAGATCCCTGTTTGAAGTCGCTCCTCCCAACGTCGTCAGCGCCCGCTCTTCTTACGATATTTTTAGCGCGAACAGCTTCATGCCGGAGGCCGCACAGCGGGCAAATCAAAACTCCACGCAGCGTCTGCCGGCTGATGCTGGCTACCTTGCCATTCAGGGCAATGCCGGTCTTCGACTCTACGGAAATGTCCTGGCGGCTGCGGCGAGCACCGGGCGGGGAGCCTCGGCAGATGTGAGCAGTGCCTCCGATATGTATGTCATCGGCGGTTCCGGTTCGGCTCCTTCGGGTGCGACGGTCGTCTTGAATGAGGGTGTTCTCAAGTCCTGGGGTATCGAGAGCCTGCTGATTGGCGGCTTGCGAAGGAGCACCGCGACGGGAACTTCGCTGGATGTGAGATCGAACAGCGTGACGGTTTCCAATGCGGGCTCCTCGTTCTCGGGTCCAGAAATCCTTCTTGCCGCCAGGCAATTTGTGACAGCGGACGCGGGTTCGAGCGTCGAATCTTCCGGTGCGCTTTCCGCAAGCGCCTCGCCGCTCTCCATCATTGGAGATGGCGCTTTGCTTTGGGTTAGCGGAAGCTCCGGTATTGCATCTACTCGAACCGGGGTGACCAGCTCGACGGCCCCCCGCCTGACAATCGGGGCCGGCGCCAAGATCTCGGGAACCGGCGTGATAGCGGATTCCTCTTACGGCTCGGATTTTGATCCTTCGGCCGGCATCAAGGCAACCGCTTTGACCCTCAACAGCGGGCAGGTCAGCATCCTTCTCCAGCCCCAGGCCGGAGCGCTTCCCGGGGCCGCTGTGACTCCCCAGCTTGTTCTGTCAGGAACGCTGCTTGCCCAGGCTCAGAGTGCGGAACAGCTGACCATCGGGAGTTATCGGTCGATCGATATTTACGGGGCGGGCAACTTTGGATCGACGTTGCTGCGCCATCTCACGTTCCGTGCCGGAGGGGACGACCCGCTCACCTCCGCTTCCGAATTTGGAATCCGTGGTTTCAATCAGGGAACAGGGACGGCTTTGTTCGTGGCGGATTCCGTGGCGTTTGAAAATCCTTCCGCCGCCGTCGGCTTGACCGCGCCAGCGGGTCCGCTTTCCGGCGAGTTTCGTGTTCAGGCAGGAACGGTTCGCTTCGGAGTAAATCGATTCGGGATCGCCGGATACGCCGCGGTCAATCTTGTCACAACCGGGGGAGCTCTCACCGAGGGTGTTGGAACATTTGCGAGCGCAGGTGATCTGAATATCACCGCGCCGCTTATCGCAGGCGCAGCCGGCTCGAACTATTCTCTCGTGGCGGACGGTGCCTTGAACATGTTGGCCTCGAGCGGTCAGGCCACCGTGGCGAGCGGACTCGGGGCCACCCTGGCCATGAGCGGCACATCAATCACTGCGGACTCCAGGATCGTTCTGCCCTCCGGTCTTGTCAGCCTGACGGCTTTGACCGGAGACGTGGCGGTGGGCGGTCAAATTGATGTCAGCGGCTATTCGCAAACCTTCTATGACCTGACCCGTTACGCCGATGCGGGGATCGTCAATATTTCTGCGGGCTCAGGACGGGTGTCGCTGCAGGCGGACAGCCTCGTCTCCGTGTCTGCGGCGGCGGGCGGCGGCAGCGCGGGCACGCTGGCAATCTATTCACAGGGGCCGTTTGAGTCGCTGGGAACTCTTCTCGGAAAAGCGCCGACGGCCGCCGGAGTTGCAGGGAATGGCGGCGCCTTTTTGCTGGATGCGGGAAGCCTGACCTCTTTCGACGATCTCGCTTCCCAGCTGGACGTTGGCGGCTTCACGGAAGAGAGAAATCTGCGAATCCGGACCGGTGACGTGACGGTTTCGGGAATCAATGTTTCCAGAAGATTCACTCTTTCCACCGACACCGGATCGATTGACGTGGTGGGGACGATTGATGCTCATGGGAAAACGGGAGGCGAAATCAACCTGATCGCCCATGAAAGCATTACTCTCGAGGCAAACTCCAAACTTGATGCACATGGCGAGGTCTTTGACAATGCCGGGAAAGGCGGATCGATCAGCATTGAAGCCGGCTCAGCCACTAATGGAGTCGTGAGCCCCACGGCGCTGCTGGATATCAAAATGGATTCCGTGATCGATCTGTCGGTTGGTTCTTTTGTTGCTGGTGATTATGCGACGCCCGGTTCGAGCGCCTTCAACGGGCAATTCGCCGGGACTCTCCATCTGAGGGCTCCACAGCGAACCACAGGATCGGGCCTAGGTGTCGCCGTCAGCGAACTTCGTGACGAAATCATCGGTGCGTCGAGCATTTTGGTCGAGGGCTACAAAATCTTTAATGTCTCCGGGGCCACGGGCCAGATCACCGGAACGAGATCGACATTCAATGGGCTGCCGGGAACAAGCCTGGCGGCGGGCACCACACAGCGGCTGGTCTATGACAATGGCGTGCAGTTCCTGGGGACCGCAGGCACCACCACCGCCGGATACACCGCCATGAAGGATGCGCTCTTGGGTGCTGGGGATCCCAATGGTCTTTCCTCATTGCTGGTGATTGCGCCGGGTGCGGAAATTAGCAACACAACGCCAAACGGTGACATCAGCCTCGGAAGCTCCTCGACCATCTGGAGCTCCGACTGGAACCTGGGAGACTTCCGCTTCGGGCCGAAAGCGGCTGCGGGCGTGCTGACGCTCAGGGCCTCCGGAAATATTGTCTTCTGGAATACTTTAAGTGACGGCTTCACCGCAGTGAACCCCACCAGCACCAATGGCAACTCCTCCATGTGGCTGGCCCAGCTCATGGGGCTTAACGAGACACTTCCTGCAAATGCCCAGTCGTGGTCCTACCGAATCGCCGCCGGCTCGGATCTTAGTGCGGTGGATTTCCATTCGGTGTTGCGTCCTGATAAGCTTGCCGCCGACAAAGGTTCCGTCTTGCTGGGGCGCTTCTATCAGGCAATCCCGAACAGCGCCACTTCTGGGGCGGGCGTCGCTCTTGGGCCTGACGGCCTGACCGCGAACTCCATCCGCGTCTCCACGACAGGTGCAAACACAGGCACCCGCTACCAGGTCATCCGCACGGGCACCGGAGATATTGAAATCAACGCCGGGCGCGATGTCCAGCTCCGGAACCAGTTTGCGAGCATTTACACTGCGGGTGTGAGAATTCCCACACCCACCAAGATCTACTCCGCCGGGGACTTCGTGACCCCGGTCGTTTCGGTGAATCCGAATTTCCACCCCGACCAAGGATCGCTCGGCGCTGTTCAGCAGAGGTATATTGCGCAATGGTCGCTGGCAGGCGGGAATGTTCAGATTTCGGCGGGTCGGAACATCGGACGCTATACGCAAGATGGTTCCGGAAATCTAATCGTTGATTCCTCCCACCAACTCCCCGGCAACTGGCTCTACCGTCGCGGCTACGACGATCCTGGAACCGGCGCCGCCGGCGTGATCACGACAGCTGAAGGCTTCGTCACCGATACGGCTGCCTCGACAGCGTGGTGGATCGACTTCAGCAATTTCTTCGAAGGCTTCGGCACCCTCGGGGGCGGGAATATTGCGCTGGTCGCGGGGCATGATATCGTGAATGCGGATGCGGTGGCTCCCACCAACGCGAGGATGCCCGGGACGGACGGGGTCAACAACATCGCTCCGGACTCCTCCAAATTGCTGGAGTATGGCGGCGGCGATGTTTTGGTCAAAGCCGGAAACAATATTGACGGTGGCGTCTATTATGTGGAAGGGGGCCATGGCGTCCTTTCAGCAGGAGGCTCTGTCACCACTAATGCCGCCCGTTCGCCATCATTCGGAATTTTGAGCGCCTCTTCGCTTCCAAGCGAGGCCGATTCGATCATCCAAAGTCGAAATCCGGAAGTTTATGATCCGTCCACATGGTTGCCGACGACTCTCTATTTGGGCAAGGGGGCATTTGATGTCTCCGCCAGGTCGGATGTTGTCTTGGGACCGGTTGTCAATGCCTTCCTGATGCCGCAGGGGTTGAATAATAAATTCTGGTATAAGACCTACTTCAACACCTATTCGTCTGACTCAAGCGTGAATGTCACATCTGTCGGTGGCAGCATCACTCACCGACTGGCCGAGACTCTTCCTTACGAGTCCGCCGCCACTCCCGTCCTCATAGCGTGGATGAACAAACAGAATAGCTATGATATCAACAGTCAAAACCGTTCAACATATTGGCAGCCCTGGGCACGTCTGGCTGAGACCGATGTCACTGCTTTTGCGACGGCAACGAGTGTCGCACCCCCGATATTGCGAAGTTCATCATTCTCCGGCGATCTGAATATCGTTGGGAAGATGAATTTGTTCCCGTCTGCGACAGGGACAATTGAGCTAGCCGCGTCAGGAGGCGTGATCGGCCTTCAGCCAACCGGACTGACTCGCAACAATGCCTCAGGCGACCTCAAGGCCTGGTCAACGGGAATGATCAACCTGTCTGATGCCGATCCCGCGTCGATTTATGGCGTGACATCTCCGCTCGGCTATTACGGCGTCACCCCCTCGATCGACGAACTTAATAAAACCAGCAAGGCCGTATTTGCCAACTTCGACCAGGTCTTTACGGAGTCCGGTTCATTCTCGGGCTCAGATGCAGGAATCGACATCATCCGCGCCAGGCATGCAACAACCCCGATTCATTCAGGGGATCTCAACCCGGTCCGAATTTATGCGGGCAGCGGAGACATCACAGGCCTCACCCTCTACTCTTCGAAGGCTGCTCAAATCTCCGCATTTCAGGATATCACGGATGTTTCGTTCTATATCCAGAATGTCAACTCCCAGAGCGTGTCGATTGTTTCGGCTGGACGCGATGTGCTTCCCTACAATGCGAATGCCCCTCTTCGGGCCCTCGCCTCGAATATTGCTCTTGGCAACATCGTCGTTGATCCGACCCAGCAGACGGTGCTCGGGCGCCAGGTGAGCATCCTGCCGGGGGACATACAGATCGGCGGTGGCGGCGCGGCTGAAGTCCTGGCCGGTCGCAACGTAGATCTCGGTACCGGAGAAAACTTCTCCAACGGAACGGGAACCGGAATCACCTCGATTGGAAATGCGAAAAACCCGTTCCTGCCATTCGATGGAGCCCGCCTTCTCGTATTTGCCGGAGTGGGTGGAAAGTCAGGCGGGGCGGCTTTGGGGATGGTGGACAGCGATCTTGTCTTTGCGAGTCTGCCCGGTTCCGGGACAGGCGGGCAAGGTGTTGGCGCGGTCGAGGCAGGGGCTATCACTGAACTGGACACCTTCTTTGAGACTCTAAAACAAACCGGCCTTGATTATGCCACAACACAAAGTTATGCGAATGGGTTTGCGGCCATTGAAGCCCTGTTCGGAGCTACGGACCGGACCGGGGAGATCTTCACCCGGGCCCGCGACATTCGAACGACCAATGGCGGCGCGATCTCCATGGCGGCTCCAAATGGCGGCCTCACCCTTGCCTCCGACATTTTTGGAAATCCGCTCACACCTCCAGGGGTGGTTACGGAATACGGAGGTGCCATCTCCATTTTCACCAACGGCAGCGTGGACATCGGCCGGGCGCGAATCTTCACTCTTCGGGGCGGAGACATCACGATCTGGTCATCGACCGGAGATATTGCAGCGGGAACCTCGCCAAAAACGGTGGTAACGGCTCCCCCGACACGGGTCTTGATCGATTCGACCAGCGCCGACATCGCGACGGACCTCGGAGGCCTGGCCACTGGCGGTGGAATTGGCGTTCTGGCCTCCGTCGAGGGAATTGCGCCGGGAGACGTAGCGCTTGTGGCCCCCGTGGGAACTGTGGATGCCGGAGATGCCGGGATCCAGGCGACCGGAAACCTCGCAATCGCCGCTGCCGCAGTGCTAAATGCCAGCAATATTTCCGCCGGGGGAACCGCTGCCGGAGTTCCCACGACCCCAACTGTCTCGGCCCCGAATGTCGCCGGCCTGACCTCCGGGGCCGCCGCCAACAGCGCTGCGAACAGCGCTGCCAGCAATGTGGCGGACCAAGCCAGGCAGAATGCCCAACCCGCAGAAGATGCGCCCTCCATCATCACCGTGGAGGTGTTAGGGTATGGCGGCGGTGACAGCGATGAAGGGTGACTCAGGGAGGGTGGGAATCTCATGCGCGGACACTGAGTTCCGCTCTGTGACGCCGACGGTAAAGTTGTGCGTTCCTTCTGTTGACATCTGGATTTTTGGCAAATGAAGAAAAGAGAAAACTCGCGAGATTCGCGACCCTCGTTGTTGTTTTCCCGGAAGGGCGCTCTTTGCCTTGTTCTTGGCGTGATTCTTGCCGCGTCCTCATTCTGGTGCGACTCGCTGTTCCGCCTCTCCCTCATTCGCGCCGCAACGGCGGTCAAGACCAGCGAAATCCCTGCTCATGCCGTCCGAGTTTCACCCGGTGCCCAAGAGAGGTGGACTATCCTTCCCGCGACGTCCGCGGATGCTCGATGGTGGATCATTCATACGACCGAGATGATCAAGCAGGGCAGCCTGCGGATACGGACGACAGATCGTGACAATGCCCCGGATGGGCGCGAGGTCCACTGGAGTTCGCTGCTGATGTGGGTCCTTGCGGCCCTGAGCAGCCTTATCGGTTCTATTACCGGCAAGGGCGTTTTAGACACCCTTCCTGAGGCGGCCTTCTACGCGTGCCCGATCCTCTACGCCTGCGCGATTGCCGGCTTGGGATGGATGGTTGCAAAACGCTTTGGATTCCGGTTCGCGGTCTTTTTCGGCATTGCCCTGGCGACCTGCTGCTTTGTCTGCCAATCATTTCGTTTCGCGGAGTGCGACCATCACGGCATTGTGCTCGCGTTTGCGATGGGGAGTGTTTTGTCTATTTGCTGTGGAGGGGCGGGTTTTGTGCTGCCCTCGGCCAAACGGCGCACGCAAAACCCCGCTTCTCTTGAACTTTTTCCAGCCTTGTCTGCTGCCCGGAAATGGTTCGTGCTCTCAGGCATTCTGGGGGCGGCCGCGCTATGGGTGAGCGCTGCCACTTTCGTGCCGATCCTTATTGGGTGCGGTTTCGGAGCGTTGGCGGCTGCTTGGATCGGGCGGAACGGAGGGGAGAGTAAGGTTTCCCCTCATCCCGAGCTGTGGCGCCTTTGGGGATTCTCAGGAGGCATCGGGTGTTTGTTTTTTTATCTACTTGAATATTTTCCGGACCACCTCGGCTGGCGGCTGGAGGTCAACCATCCACTTTACGCTCTCGCGTGGTTGGGCGCGGGGGAACTGATTGCCAGGGCGATTCGGGGCATTCGCGGCGAGGAATGGCTGCCCTCCAGTGCGAAAGAGTGGAGAATATCCTTACTAGCCACCGCGTTTGTCCTGGCCCCGCCGCTCCTGGTGGTTCTGAGACGCGACCTGTTCTTCTGGGTGTCCGACCAGTTTTTGCTCTCGCTGCACGTGGAATACATTCAGGAGTTTCAAGGCTTGTGGAAGTCGCTTGCTGGTTCCGGTTCGGCTGTCATCCTTCTCGATTCCTTTCTTTGGCCGGCTTTCGTTGTGCTCGGGACACTTTCGCTCGTTTTTTTGTCTAAGATTCCCCGCAAAAATTGTGTTCTGCTGCTCTTCCCGATTTTCCCCGCTGCCCTGATGGAGTGTCTTGCCCTGCTCCAGATCCGCTGGGCATCGATAGCGCTTGGGATCTGGTTGGTCTGCGCGGTGATGGTTCTTGTGGTGCATTCCTCCGGAGGTTATCCGGGGCGGATTCCCGCCCCTTTGCGCTGGCTGCTCCTGATCATTGCTTTTCTGGCAGTCATAGTGTTCCCCCTGAGATCTGCGATGGCTTTTCTCGGCCGGGGAAGATTGGCAGACAATCTTCCAAAGGATCTGGCCCCAACAATTCTCCTTCGGGATATTGCGCACCAACTCATCCAGGCCAATCCCGACCGGCTGCCAGTTGTGCTTTCCGGGGTGAATTCTTCGACGGATCTCAGCTACTATGGAGGGATTCGAACCTTGGGAACTTTATATTGGGAAAATCTCCCCGGGCTCGAGCGCGCTGCACGAATCTTTGCCGCCACGAGCCCTGACGAGGCCAAGCAGCTCCTTCTGAAAGCGGGGATCACCCATATTGTGATCGCCTCGTGGGACGACTTTGGCGAGGCCTATGTCCGGCTGCTGAAAATGTCAGGAAAGGTCCCTCCGACAGCCGCCAAACCCTTTTTGGCTGACCTCATCGAAGGGAATGAGTGCCCCGATTGGTTGCGCCCGCTTTTCTATCCCATCCCAACGGTTTTTGGACTTGGCGATCAGAAGGTGCGAATCTTTGCCGTCCTGCCGGATCAATCGCCGCACGACGCGTTGCTCAACACTGGAATCTATTTTCTGGAGGCCGGAGACTACGATCGCGCGGCAGACAAGCTGAAGCAGGCACAGAATAATGCGCCAGCAGATCCGCAAATCGCGGCGCTCCTCTCAACTGCCGAGACAAAAAGAGCTGAAGAAGCTGCGCACTAACCACCTTCCGAAAGGAATTCCGCTACCGTCCGGTCAAGCCCAAGGCTTCCAGCTGCGCATTGATTTTTTGCTGGTTATATGCCGTGTCGCCGTAGAGGACCCAGTAGTTTTGATCGGCACGTTCCTGAGCATCCCAGTAGGCCTCTGAGACCGTTTGGTCGCTGGCAGACGGGCTGGCCAGCGCGTCCTGCACTTCCTTCTGAAATTTATCGGCAATGCTTTCTGTGCTCTGTGCCACAGCCGGCGTGACTGGGGTGTTTGAGGGAAGAGCAGCTATTGGGAGTGGAACGCCGTCCTCGAGGTCGAGCTGCAGAGTGGGAGCGGAAGCCGGGATGGCGGGGATCGTTGACAATGCACTGGCCCTGGACGCATGCGTGGCGCTGATGCCGGCCGGCGAGCTGTTCGTTGTGAGCGGTCCTAGTATTGTCGGCTCGGATGAGGCTGCAAATCCGCTGGATTGAGTGCGAGCTGTAGGGGAACTGGAAAGGGGGAAGAAAGCGGGGGCAGGAGGGGGAGTAGCAGACTGCGATGCACTGAGGCTGGATTGAAGAGCGGGCGGGGGCACGACTTGTGAGTTTTGTGCGTGCCTGAAATTGGTTTCGGTTCGTGTGCCGTTGAATGACTTTGTTGCGCTGGTTGCGCCATCGTGGTGGGAGGAAACTTGCCCGGATATCCGGCTCCAAGCAGAGACCCCTAAACCAACAAATCCCAGGATCAGGAATGGGATAAGAATTTGTTTTTCCATGGGCGGAAAAGAAGCTGGCGCCAGAGTTGCCTCCGGCGCCAGTTCATATATGGATGTTCGTGAATCAGGCTATCCGATTCGTTTCGATCGGATAGCAGGATTAGCGGGTTTTCGGGCCGATAATGCCACCGTCTGTCGGCGTGCGTGCCACGTTCATTTCACCCAAGGTGACGCCGGATGCGTCCACGATGGTGGAATCCGCAAGTTTGAGTTTCAGAGCATCGTAGAATGTCTTATATCCACCCGTAACTGTGCCAATGGTTCCGCGATAGTAGAGGTTTTCTGTACCCCATGCTTCATAGGCTCCCGAGGTGACCTTCGCCTTGTCGGTGGAACTGACAACAGCTCCGCTGGATTGAGGGGTCACGGTAACGCCATTGAAGGCAAGCACTTTGACATTGGCTACGTTGGCTGCGATGTCGCCGGCCGCCATAAATGTCACCAGGTCCACGCTGCCGCCGGAGAGGGCAGGAACCGCATCGCCATACTCATCTTTCACTGTGACGTTGCCGCTCGAGGTCATCTGCATGACGCCGCCAAGCGTGCCGCCGCTCTGGTATCCACCATTACCAACGAAATCATTACCCCAAATTGTGGATTTGAAGTCGGTGACAGGTGTTCCATTGACGATGACGTTGCCGTCGCTATTAACGCCCGTTCCAGAATCAGGAATAAGCTGTATGGCAGAAAACGTTCCATTGGCGGTGGTCGTTGCGGCATATTGTTTGACCTTGCTTGTCACGCCGAGGCCGGTTGATGACAAGTAGGTTGTGCGGGTGCCAGAGCCATCGTTGCGGCCGATTGCATACACACGTGTTGTGTCGGTGCTGTTTCCCGTGAGCAGCGACTTCTTCGTGTATCCATTGCCGAACAGATCCTTGAACTGGTTTGTCGTGATGCTCGACAGGGTGCTTCCCTTATTGGCCAGCAGCGAAAAGATCACGACGCCAACCGACCCACCATTCAAAGTGGGAGTCAGTTCCGGCGTCGAGCTTTGAAGCACGTCTGAAAACGCGAAGTCAGCAGCTTGCTGAGTTGTGGCCGACTTGCTGTAGTTGGCCCCGGCCCCCACAATCCCCGCATCCTGAATATACTTTGCATTGTAGGTGGCGCCGGGGCTGACAAGGGCACGAATGCCTTCTACAGAGCCGTTCCACGAACAACGGATGGTTGTTACGCCAGTGATGCCGGGAAAAGTCCCCTTGAAGGTCGAGGCTCCCGCTGCGTTGACAACGTTGGTGCCTACTCCGTTGGCGCTTGTGGCGTAGTTATACGAGTTGGCAAGAGCGTTAACCTGAACGGAGTCAAACAACGCCACGATAGCATCAATCGAGGCCTTTCGGAAGGCAGTTGCTCCAGTGATAAGAATTTCCTGATCGGCATGGCCCGACTGAGCCGAAGCCGCCGCCACAAGAACCGCGAGGGTGAGTGTTCTAATTTTCATATGTTTACGATTATTAATAAGTTGGATAATTGAGTTTTGAGTTGTTTGTCTTAAGCAGCCGCGTTGCGTCGACGTGCGGCTGCGAAGCCGAGCACTGCAGCTGCGATTCCAAGCAGGCCATAGGTGGACGGCTCGGGAACAGCGGCGGTGAAGCCGATGTCCGTCAGAGAGGAATCGCCCGCATTTTTTGCGAGGGTGATCGTTCCGATGAATTGACCTGTATAAAGGTCTGCACCGAATCCGTATTGGGTTGCAATGTTGTTGTTGAATTGCACCCGGTAGATGTCCAAGGCTGCCTCAACATTGCCGACAGTTCCGAAGTTGAACAGTGATCCTGAGGTGAATGCCTGCTGCAGGCTGCCGTCAAACGCATTGTAAGCGGTCAACTGCCCGGATGTCGGATTATAGTTCACCAAGTATTGGCCGCCAGTTCCGGACGCAGCAACGGAGGTGTTGCCAACGACTGAGCTGCCGGCGAAGTAGGTGGACGAGTTGGTTTTGATGGTCTGTGAGATGTTTGAACCCGCAGTCGAGACCCCTGTCTGGCTTGAAACCAGCGAGGCTGAGCTTGCGGACCCGGCTGTCCCGGCAGAAGTGCGCGCACGTGAGACGTAAAGCGTGAGCGAAGGATCCCTGTTTAACAGCGCGGTGCTGGTGGTGCTTTCGCGCCATGTCGAGACAGCCGACACGTTGAGGGTCGTGGCGTCATACCATGTGCTGCCGAAGTTGGCACTGATGTTCGAGAATGTTCCAAGATTCACGAAGCCGGTCGCGTCGCGGAGCGTCGCGGGACTTCCCAAATCGAGAAGCAGTGTTGAAGTGGCGCCGGTTGTTCCGCCGGGGTTCTGGAACGCGAGAACCAGATTCCCGTTGGTGGCCGCATTGGCGCCTGTGGAGAGAGCCACAGTCGCGAGCGTGACCAGCGCAAGCATTGATGTTTTTGTTTTGATCATTTTGTTTTTATTTTTTGGTTTGTGTGCCAGCTGCTCAAACCACCCGAACAAGCATGACTCTTTGCCTGCTGACGGGCCAAGGTATCGGGGAAATTCCAAGAGGGGGCTAGGGGAGAAATGTGACAATTTCGTCACATTCGAACTGGCGACGAAATCGGGACACCCGAGCCCGCCGGGAGCGGGCAAGACAATGGAAATGTCGGGGTAACAGTTTAGCCCGACAGGTTCAGCTTCGGCGTGGAGGCGAAAATGACATCCTGGGCGTGGATTGGGGAGGAGCGGAAGAGGGAACGGAACAAGTCGATGACTTTTGCTCCCTGGAGGGCGGCGGTCTGGGCGAGGGAG
>JAPLTF010000059.1 GCA_026398275.1 Verrucomicrobiota bacterium | reverse complement strand
CCAGCCCTTCCTGCGCTGTCCGCAGGACAGCCTTCTCAAAGTTCCCCCCGAACGCCTGCCGCGGCGAGCGGTGCGGGGTTTGGGGGCGCACAACCCCCATCAAACCGGTTCTTTCCACCCACTTAAAACGACGAAATGCCCAAACTTCTCGAACGGATTCTTGAGGTCAGCAGCAATCCCAACGACGTCGTCCTCGATGCGTTCTGTGGGTGCGGAACTGCGCTCGTCGCAGCGCAGAAAAACAACCGCCAGTGGATCGGTATCGACATTTCGCCCACCGCCTGCCGGGTGATGGCGAAGCGGTTGCAGGACGTTTGCGGAATCCGGGAGAAGGAAGAGCTTTGGAAGATCGGGCGCGGATTCATTGTGCGCGACCTGCCGTGGACGATCGAGAGATTGCGGGCGTTGCCGCCATTCGAGTTCGAGAACTGGGCGGTGATCGCGCTTGGTGGGATGAAGAACAAGGCGCAGGTCGGCGACAAGGGGATTGACGGACGGATTTTCCCGGTGTCCGCGATGAGCAATGTCCGCGAGGCTGGGGCCGACGAGTTGGGACTCGAGGAGCGCTGGTTCCCGATCCAGGTGAAGCAGAAGGACAAGGCCGGACGCCCGGACATCGACGCCTTCGAGACCGCGATGCGCCGGGCCGGATGCGAAAAAGGGTTCTTCGTGAGCTTCGACTACAGCAGCGACGCGGAGACGGAAATCTCGCGGTTCTTCCGCGAGGAACACCGCGTCATCGTCCCGATCAGTGTCCGCGAAATCCTCGACGACCAGATCGCCCACAAGCTGGCGTGAGGCACGCCACCTCCGACAGGAGCGGGCGTCTTGTAGGTTTCCGGTGCGGGAAAGATGCCCGGGCCCCCGCATTTTATCCTCCCTTGCCCGCGCCCCGTCCTGAAAACCTTGCCCGCAGAGAAGAAAAATATTAGAATCCTGCTCGCATGCCTTCTCCAGCCAGCATCCTCGTCGTCGATGACGAGCCGCGATGGCTCGAAACCTTGGGCCATGTCCTCACATCCGCAGGCTACGATGTGCGTCCGGCCTGCGGTGGGGAAGCTGCGTTGGATTCAGTTGCGACCCGGTTGCCGGACGTCATTCTGCTGGAGATCCGGCTTCCGGACCTGATCAACATCGATGAGTTCATCGCCGAGCGGCAGAGGGCCGAGGCCCGGATCACGCGCCTGACCCAGCTCTATCTCGCCCTGAGCCAGTGCAACCAATCCATCGTGCACTCCAGTTCCATGGAGGAGTTGCTGCCGAAGATCTGCCGCGACGTGGTGGAGTTCGGCGGCCTGAAGATGGCGTGGATCGGGCTTGTGGATGAAGCCACCGGGGCTGTCCGGTCGGCGGCTTCCTACGGCGCAGGCACGGACTATCTGAAGGGAGTCAAGGCTTCGACGGATGCCCGGGAGGCCACGGGGCGCGGGCCCACAGGCACATCAATCCGCGAGAACAGGCCGGTCTGGTGTCAGGATTTTCAGAGCGACCCGATGACCGCGCCCTGGCATGAGCCGGGCGCGCGCTACGGTTGGATGTCCGCCGCCTCGCTCCCGCTGCACCTGGGAGGGCGGGCAATAGGTGCCTTCGTCATGTATGGCGACAGGCCCAACGCCTTTGAGGAGGATGTGCGCAATCTCCTGGTGGAAATGGTGAACGAGGTTGATTTCGCCCTGGAGAGTTTTGCCCGCGAGAAGGAGCGCAGGCGGGGGGAAGAGGCGCTGAGGGACCTGAACAGCTACCTGGAAGCGGCGACGGTCACCGCCGAGGAACTCGCCGTCAAAGCCGAATCCGCCGCCCGTGCGAAGAGCGAATTTCTTGCCCTGATGAGCCATGAGCTTCGCACGCCGCTCAACGGGGTTCTCGGGTTTGCCGAGCTCCTTTCCGGAACCCGCCTGGATGAGGAGCAGGAGGAGTATACGAGGACGATCATCGACAGCGGAAACCACCTTCTCGATGTCGTCAACGACATCCTGGACTTCTCCAGCATCGAAAAGGGGCGGATGCAGATCGAGTCCGTTCCCATTGTCATCGCAACACTTGTGGAGGCCACCTGCCGGGCCATCTGGAAAGCCGCGGCGGACAAGGGGCTTGAGTTCCGCTGCGTGATCGCCGGGGACATCCCGGCGGAGATCACCGGCGACAGCCGCCGCCTCCGGCAGATCCTGATCAACCTTCTTGGCAACGCCGTCAAATTCACCCAGTTGGGATCCGTGGTGCTGGTGGTTTCGCCTGCTTCCCTGGACGGATGTCCGGCCTTGGATTTTTCTGTCGAGGACAGCGGTCCCGGGATTGATCCGGAAACGCTCGGGCGGCTTTTCAAACCGTTCGCGCAGGCCGACTCGACGGTCAGCCGCCAGTTTGAAGGCACCGGGCTCGGGCTGGCGATCTCCCGGCGTCTTGCCGAGGCCATGGGCGGCACGCTGGAGGTTGAGTCCGCACCGGGCTTGGGTAGCAAATTCACTTTCCGGCTCCCGATTGGTCATCCGCCTCGTTCCCTGTCGGAGGAGGAAATAACGGATGCCCCGCGTTCCGACGCGGCAAGCGGGTTACCACAATCGGCGGGAACACCCAGGCCGCCCGAAGGCAGCCTCATCTTTGTCGTCGAGGATGACGCGGCCAACCGGCTGCTGGCCGGGAAAATGATCGAGCATCTCGGCTGCCGCGTGGAGTTTGCCAGCAACGGGCTGGAGGCGGTCGATGCCTTCCTGCCGGGAAAATATTCCGCCATCCTCATGGACATGCAGATGCCGGTGATGGACGGCATGGAGGCGACGAGAAAAATCCGGGAGCTTGAGTCCGGCCCCCGGACGCCCATCATTGCTCTCACGGCAAACGTGATGCCCGGCGACCGCGAGTTCTGCCTGGAGGGCGGCATGGATGAGTTTCTCTCCAAGCCGTTCAAGCTGGGCGATCTCGAGCGGATGCTCGCCCGGTTCCTGCAGCCATGAGATGGCGGTGAGCCGCAGGATTTTTTTCGCCAATGTTTCTCCAATCCATCGCCAGCGCCTTTCCCGCAAATTCCGTTACCCAAAAGGAGTGCTGGGAGATGCTCGTCGGTTCCGGACAGTTGGAGCAGGTGAGGGCGCGATCCCGCGAGCTGCTTGAAAAGATCCTGCTGGGGGATTCGGGGATTGCGACGCGTCATTTCGCGCAGGACGATCTGCCTCACGTCCTCTCGCTCGATGCGGAGGGCCTGCACCGGGAGTTTGAAAAGGCGGCCCCGCGCCTGGCCGCGCAGGCGCTGACCTCCGCACTGGAAAAAGGCGGAGTCCGGCCGTCGGAGCTGGATGCCCTGTTCGTGTGCAGCTGCACCGGGTATCTTTGTCCGGGGATCTCCAGCTACGTCGCGGAGAGGCTTGGCCTTGGCGGGGGGGCGTATCTCCAGGATCTGATCGGGCTCGGATGCGGGGCTGCGCTGCCGATGCTCGAATCCGCGCGGGGGTATCTGTCGCTTCATCCCGGTGCGGTCGTGGCGACGGTGGCCGTCGAGATTTGTTCTGCGGCATTTTTTCTGGACGACGATCCCGGGGTGCTGATCAGCCTGTGCCTTTTTGGGGACGGAGCGGCGGCGGCCGTCTGGGGCGGGGAGGGGGCGGGGCTGGAGATGAAAAGTTTCCGCACGATCCACCGGCCGGAGCACCGGGAGAAAATCCGCTTTGTGAATTCGGGGGGGAAGCTGAAAAACCAGCTCCACCGCTCGGTGCCCGGGCTGGCGGCGAAGGCGGTCGGCGAGCTGTATGCGAAGCGAGCCTGCGATCCCGACCGGATCCTGTCGCACACCGGCGGCCGGGATGTGATCGACGCGCTGGAGGCGGCGCTTCCCGGATATCCGCTTCGCGAGACCAGGGCGGTCCTCCGGGATTTTGGAAACATCAGCAGCCCGTGCGTGCTCGTGGCCCTGGAGCGGGCGCTTGAGGCCGGCCCGCCCGGAAACCTGTGGCTCACATCCTTCGGAGCCGGGTTCGCCGCGCACTCGTGCGAGCTTGGCGGGGCTTGATTGCACGGGCAAACCCTCCTTTGATGGCCGGCATGTCCACCGCCCCGGAGACCATTTTCAAAACAATTCGAGCCGCGCTGCCGCTTCTGCTCGCAGCCTGGGAACTTCGGCTCCGATCCCTGTCCGGCTGGAGCGGGCTACTTCTTCTCGGGAGGAGCCAGGCTCTTGATCACCTTCCAGGCGTCGAGCACATTGGCCCGCGCCTCGTCCCACTTCCCGTCGTCAGCCAGCTTGGATGCGATGGAAAACTTCTTCGCGGCGGGCAGGCATTCCTCGGCGGTGTGTCCGTAGAGAAGCGCGAGCGACTCAGCCCATGCGGTGGTGAGCTGTGCGCGCTTGGCGTGGTCGGCCCGGAGCATCCACGTCGTGAGCTCGATCCGCGCGGCGGCTGTCGGATCAAAACCCGCCTTCGTGTTGGACTTGAGTGTATGAAAAACCACCTGCAGCGGCATCAGGGCCTTCTCCTGATCTGCGGCATCCGGCGACGTGTGAAAAAGGTGCAGCGCCCTCGCGGTATCGAACGAAATTTTCAATGACGAGATCGGCGGCAGGTTGTATTGGCCCGCGTAGACTTTGAACAGGGGGATGATCAATGACTGCATCTGCTTGCTCGTGGTGCCCTTCCATACGGCGATCTGCAACTCCGACATGCGCTCCGGATCGAAGCTCTGCATTGAGGACGTTCTCGGCCAGAAGCAATAGACAGCAAAAACGATGAGAACGAGAAGCAGGAGACGTCTGAGCGCAAACATCATGAGTCACGAGTGAATCAGGCTTCAGGTTTTTGGAAAGCCCCAAACATCAGCCCCCCCACATGGGGGCAGGGCAAAAACCTTCAGTCATGCAGCGGGCGGCGTCGCAGCTGTCAGCCGGATGACTTTGGGCGGGGAGCCAGGACCCGGAATTTCCGCGGGCGGAGTCCGAACGTGCAGGGGAGGGAGGCGGCGAGCTCGCCGTCGAGCTCCACGGGAACCGGGACCGGGCTGTGGACGTTCATGGATTTTGTCTGGAAATACTCGACGTCGGGAAGGTCGGCGTGGTTTCCGAAGGCGACGGCCTGGAAATAGCGGACGACATCCCAGTGGCTCTGGTTTTTGAAGACGAGGACATCGAGGAGCCCGTCGTCGAGGCGCGCGTTTTTGAAGAGGACGAAGGGCCCGCCATAGAGCCGGCCGTTGCCGACGAGCACGAAGCTTCCCTCCCGGCGGTGGGAGTCCACGGGGTCGAGGATCACGGTGGGCGGGCTGACGGCGGCGACCTGCGCGAGGGTCAGCAGGTAGCTCACCGGGCCGAGGGATTTTTTCGATTCCGGGGTGGTGAGGCGGACGACTTCCGCATCGAGCCCGATCCCGGCGAGCTGGACGAAGAACGATCCATTCGCCATGGGAAGATCGAGTTCCCTGAGAAATCCGTCCTCGATCACACTCCATGCGGCGGCCAAGTTGTTCTGCGGGATGCCGAGCTCGGCGGCAAAGACGTTCATGGTTCCGACCGGAAGGATGCCGAAGCGCACATCGGATTCGGCAACCCCGTTCGCCACCTCGTTGACGGTGCCGTCGCCGCCGGCGGCGACGATCGCATCAAAATCCTCATCGAGCGCCTTGCGGGAAAATTCCCGGGCGTCCCCGGCGGCGGATGTCATTCGCACGACGATCCGCGGGGAGAGCGCCTCGATTTTCGCCCTCAGGGCACGCGCGCGGTCGCTCTTGGCCGCCGGGTTGAGGATGACGAGAACTTTCTTCACATTCAAAGCAGGTCGGATAGCTTCCCCACGTGCGCAAGTTTGCCAAGTATATTCTGATCGCGGCGGGTCTGGCCCTGGCGGTCTATGTCCTGGCGATCCTGGGCCTGAATATTTATCTGCAGTCCGAAGGCCTCCAGAAGCGCATCCAGACGGTGGCTGAAGCGGCAGCGGGAAGCCCGGTCCGCATTACAGGAACCCATTACACACCCTGGTCGGGATTCAGCATTACCGGAGTTTCGGTGCGCGGAAAGTCCGGGGTGGGGCAGCCGCCATTTCTTGCCGCCACTTCGGTGAGTTTCCGATTCTCGCTGCTGGCGCTCCTGCAGGGGAAGCTGGTTGTCAGCGAGGTGGTGGTGGCGAATCCCTTTCTCGTTGCCATATCCGCGCCGCCTCCGCCGGCACCCGAGCCCAAGCTGCCCGAAGTCGCGGTGCCGGGACAGGGCACGTCCTCTCCCATCCAGCCGCCGGAAATGCCGGACCACCCGCCTGAGGCGGTCGTGATCACGGTGCCTGAGCCCGTTCCCGTGCCATCGCCGACCCCTGCGCTGGTCGAGGTAAGGCGCATCCGCGTGACCAATGGCAAGGCACAGCTCTTCGACTCAAAAGGCACGCTCGCAATCACGCTGACCGGGGTGGAGGTTACGGGAGAAGTTTTGCCGGACCGGAGTGCACTGGGCACATTTGAGGTCGCGGAAACAGCCGTTGGCGCCTATGTGCACCCGGGCCATGTCAAAGGCACGTTCACGTGGAAAGACGGCCGGTTGGTCATTCCCGATCTCCGGGCTGACTGGGCGGGGGGACAATTGACAGGCCGACTGGAGATCGGGCCGGACAAGGAGATCTCGATCACCGGTGCGGCCGAGGGGATCCTGATCAAGAAGCTGGCGGATGATGCCGGCATCAACGGGGACGGCTCGCGCGGGAGCCTTTTCTCCAAGGGAACTTTTCATGGATATGCCGGAAAGCCCGAGACCTTTACCGGGCGGGTGGACGTGTCGCTGCAGCAGGCACGGTTTCAGCCTTTGGATGTGATCCGGCAGATCGGAGAGCTGATGAGCATTCAGGAACTCCAGATGCTCGAGCTCAAAACTGCCGAGGCTGTCTTCAATATCCGCGACAAAAAGGTGATCGCAGACTCGATTGTCCTGGAGTCGGAGAATCTCGTGATGGATGCGAAGGGCCCGATCGGATTTGATGGGAAGCTGAAACTTCAGGCGCGCCTCCACCTGAACGAGCGGCTCCGCAAGGATCTTGCAGGACTCCTGGGAAGCAACTTCAAGGAATCCGAACGGCCGGGCTACCAGCAGATGCCGTTTTCCATCACCGGGACCGTGAGCCGTCCGAAATCCGACCTCCTGGACAAGCTGACCGGATTCCGTATCGGGCAGGATGTGGGCGGGCTGCTGAAAAATCTCTTCAAGGCGCCTCCTCCAAAACCCAAAGCCGAGTCAAACAAAGAGCCGGGGGGCGGCTGATGCGGATCATTGCCGGAGAAGCCGGCGGGCGTCCCTTGAAGGCACCGCCGGATGGGGTGCGTCCGACGATGGACCGCGTGAAGGCCGCGATCTTTTCGAGCCTGGGCGAGCTGGTCCCGGGGGCGCGGGTCCTGGATCTTTTTGCAGGTTCGGGCGGGATGGGCATTGAGGCGTTGAGCCGCGGGGCCGCGAGCGCAACCTTTGTGGATTCAAACGAGCGCTGCATCCGCTGCATCCGGGAGAACCTCAAGCGGGGCGGTGTGGACGGGAGCGTACAGGCGCTCGATGCCTTCCGCTATCTGGATCTCTACGCGGGCGAAGAAATGTTCGACATCATCTTCGCCGATCCTCCCTATGCAAAAATCCCCGGGGATCCGGACCATGCCGCAGCCCTCGCCAAATCGGAGAAGCTGGCGGCGGCGCTGAGCACCGGAGGCGTCTTCGTAATGGAAAGACAGGCCGGCGGACAGCCGCCCGGGAGCCCGCTTCAGGCCGGCCGCACCAAGCGCTACGGAGGCAGCGAGGTCCTCTATTTTTTCAAGGCATGATCTTTATCATCCGTTGGATTTACAATTTGGCGTTCCCGGTCGTCCTGTTGGTTTTGCTGCCGGGATTTCTGGTCCGCATGTTGAAGCGGGGGAAATACCGCCACAAATTCGGTCAGCGGTTCGGGATCTACTCACCCCGGGTCCTGGAGAAACTCAACGACGGTGACCGGATCTGGGTCCATGCGGTCAGCGTCGGCGAGGTCATGATTGCGATGAAGCTGATCCAGGCCATGCGCGAGGAAGATCCCTCGGCCTCGTTCGTTCTCTCGACCACGACGTCGACTGGCTTCAAGCTGGCCGCCCGCGCCAAGTGCCCCTGGCTGGAGCCGATTTACAACCCCCTCGACTTCTACTTCACGGCCCGAAGAGCACTCAAGGCGATCCATCCCAAAATGCTTATCCTGGTGGAAGCGGAGGTCTGGCCGAACATCGTCTGCGAAGCCCGTGCGGCGGGCGCAAAAGTCGTGCTGGTCAACGCCCGGCTGTCTGCACGCTCCGAGCGCCGGTTCAAAGCGGTCCGGTGGATCACCGCGCCGGTATTCAACCAGCTCGACATGCTCTGCCTCCAGGAACCCGATGACATCGAGCGGTGGGCCGCCCTCGGGATCGACAGAAATCGACTGACCGTCACGGGCAGCATCAAATTTGACGAGCAGGCGAGCGACCGCAGGGCGACGAGGGATTTCCGCCCGGTTCTCCGGGCACTGGGTGTGCAGGATGGTGCCCCGGTCCTTTTGGGCGGGAGCACATTCGAGGGCGAGGAGAATCTCCTCGCCGCGGTATACCTCGAACTCCGGAAAAAATTTCCGGACCTCTTTCTGATCCTTGTCCCGCGCCATTTTGAGCGCGCTACGGGTGTGGCTTCACAGCTTGAGAAGTCAGGCCTGAATGTCGCCCTTCGCACCCAGCCGCCACCCTCGGAGCCTCCGGACGTCCTGCTGGTGGACACCACCGGCGAGCTTCGGGACTGGTATGCGTGCGCGACGGTGGTCTTCATGGGAAAGAGCCTTTGTGCGAAGGGCGGACAGAATCCCGCCGAACCGGTCGCTGCGGGAATTCCGGTCGTTTTCGGACCGAACATGCAGAATTTTTCCACGCTGAGCAGCCAGTTTCTCAGGCACGGGGGAGCGGTGGAGGTGGCCGATGCGGAAGGCCTCCGCGCTGCGGTCGCCCGGCTTCTCCAGGATCCCGGCCTCCGGACAACGATGGCGGCCAATGCGCGGAAGTGCCTGGAGGTCCACCAGGGGGCGACCGCCCGGACGATCGCGGCGCTTGCGGGGATTTGACCGGTGAAACAATCGGGATTCCCTACCGCCGCGCATGCTGGTAGGCTCACGCGGATGGAAAACCGGGCACTGGGCGAAGCGAAATGGATTCTGACCGCGATTGCAGCGGCCTGGCTGCTGACGGTTTTTGTCCTCCCGCTCCTCTCGATCTTTTTTGCCCTTGCGCTCCTGTTCACTATTTATTTTTTCCGGGATCCCAATCGCGTTCCGCCGCCGGGCGACCACATCGCGGTGGCCCCGGCCGACGGGCTGGTGACCACGATTGACGAGGTGGAAGAGGACGAATTTCTAAAAACCAAATTGCGCCGGGTCGGCATCTTTCTGTCCGTGCTCGACGTCCATGTGAACCGGGCTCCGCTTGCGGGCGAGGTCCTGCACTCGGAGCCGAAGCCCGGGCGATTTCTGGATGCGCGGAACCCTCTCTCCTCCGTCCTGAATGTCAGCCGGTCCTGGGTGTTTTCCGGAAAATCGGGCGCGGTGGTCGTGCGCCAGATTACCGGGGCCATCGCGCGGCGGATCTGCCCGTGGGCGGTTGTCGGCGACAAGCTCGAGCGCGGCGAACGCTTCGGGATGATCCGATTCGGCTCCCGGACGGAGCTGCTCCTCCCGCTGGATGCGGAGATCCTCGTCCGCCTCGGCGACCGCGTGCGGGGAGGAGAAACCCCGGTTGCCCGGATGAACCAGAAGCCGACATGAGCGAATCCAACGACCCCAAGATCTACCTGCTGCCGAACCTGATGACGGCCGGCAACCTCTTCTGTGGATTTGCGGCGGTGCTGCGGATCATTGAGGGGGCGTTGCAGGTCGCGGCCGACAAGTCGCCGGGTGGGCGCTTCCACGAGGCGATCGCGTTCATTCTCGGTGCCTGCGTCTTTGATCTGCTCGACGGTCGGCTGGCCAGGCTCGGAGGACACGAAAGCGCGTTCGGCCGGGAGTTCGATTCGCTGGCCGACATCGTCTCCTTCGGGGTGGCCCCGGCGCTGCTCGTCTACCAGATCGTGCTCCGGGACTTTGAGCGCACCGGCTGGCTGATCGCCTTTTTCTTCCTCCTCTGCGGCGGGCTCCGCCTAGCCAGGTTCAACTGCACATCGCAGATGGCCGGAGACAAGGTGGACAAGGATTTTCAGGGATTTCCGATCCCGGCAGCCGCCGGGCTCATCGCCTCGCTCACGCTTCTCATGCTCTGGATCCAGGCCGATGAAAAGGAGCTCGGGCCGTGGAAATTCGCATTGCCCGTGCTCCTGCTTTTTCTCTCCTTCATGATGTTCAGCAAGGTGAAATACCCGAGCTTCAAAGGCCTGAACTGGAGGACCCAGCGGTCCATTCCGGCATTTCTCGGCCTGATCGTCCTCCTGGCCTTCACCGCCATGAACTACTGGTGGATGCCTGCGGTGCTGTTCGTATCCTTCCTGATCTACGGCTTCGTCCGCCCCTTTATCTCAAAGGCGATCCGGCACGAAATCGAAGAGGAAGAGCCCGAAGATCAGGCGTAGGCCCCGGTAGCAGCCCCGCCCACGCGCGCGCGATTACCAGTTGCAGAGGGCACGATTTCTGCTAACCGGAATGGCAACATGAAAAATTCCAAGGGGGCTTCCCTATGAGCAACGATTCCTTCACGACCACAACCAGCCAATCCTGGTTCAGCCGTATCGGCAGTGCGATCTCCGGGATTCTTTTCGGTGTGGTGCTATTTCTGGGATCATTCCTGCTTCTGGCCTGGAACGAGGGACGAGCGATTCACCGGGCAAAAACCCTCGACATCGGCGCGAAGCAGGTGATCTCCATCTCGCCCGACGCACCTGTTGCGGAGAACGACGGAAAGCTCGTGCACCTCACGGGCACCGCGGAAGCCCCGGAAGAGGTGACCGACGAGGTCTTCGGGATCACCGCGTCCGCCCTCAAACTGCGGCGTGATGTTGAGATGTATCAGTGGAAAGAGGAGTCGAAATCGGAGACCAAGAAAAAGCTGGGCGGGGGCGAGGAGACGACCACCACCTACACGTATTCAAAGGGCTGGTCGTCCTCGCTGATCGACTCGTCCAAGTTTCAAAAGCCCGATGGCCACACCAATCCCGAGTCCCTGCCGGTCGAGAGCGAGACATTCACGGCGGAGGGGATCCATGTCGGAAAATTCGAGCTTCCCGAAAGCCTGACCGGGCTGATCAGCAACTTTGTTTCCCGTCCGGTCACCAAGGCGGAGGCCCAGGCTGCCGCGAAGGCGCATTCGACGGACATCGAGGCCACGACCGGAGGGCTCCTTTACGTGGGAGCAAATCCACAGCAGCCGGCGCTCGGGGATCTGCGCATCACGTTCCAGATGGCGCCGAGCGGTCCGGTGAGCATCATCGCGGGACAGATCGGAGAGACGTTTGAACCATTCACAGTGAAGAATCTCGGATCAATCGAGCTGCTGAAATCCGGAACCCTCAGCGCGGATGCCATGTTCCAGCAGGAGAAGGAGGGCAACGCTATGCTCACCTGGATCCTCCGGCTTGTCGGGTTCCTGATGATGCTGTTCGGCCTCCTAATGATCGCGAACATCTTCTCGGTGCTGGCCAGCGTCGTGCCGTTTTTTGGCGACATCGTGGGAGCGGGCACCGGGCTTCTGTCCTTCGCAATCGCGCTGCCGCTGACCCTGGTCACGATCGCGCTGGCATGGGTTGCCTACCGGCCGCTGATCGGAATCCCGCTTCTCCTCGCGGCAGCCGGCAGCGTCGTTTTCGGGATTATGAAGCTGGCCAAATCGCGCAAAAAGGCACCCGTCGCCGCCTGAGCGCGGTGCCGGGGTTCGCACAGTTCAGGGCAATCCGGCAGCCTTCCAATCAACCCCCCGCATGTCGCCGGTATCCAGAAACCTCTGGTGCATGGCGAAGGCGGCGCTGAGCGTTGTGGGGGTCTGTCCCTTGGTCACGCTGTCGAAGTAGCCGTGAAGCTCGCGGCGGAAGTCGGGATGGGCGCATTTGGCCACGATCAGGCGGGCGCGCTCGTGCGGGGTTTTGCACCGGAGGTCGGCGACTCCGTTTTCGGTGACCACGACCTGCACGGAATGCTCGCTGTGATCCATGTGGCTGACGAGAGGTACAATCGAGCTGATCTTGCCGCCCTTTGCCAGCGAGGGGCAGGTGAAGATCGAGATGTAGCCGTTCCGCGTGAAGTCGCCGGAGCCCCCGATGCCGTTCATCATGCTCGAGCCCATGACGTGGGTGGAGTTGACGTTGCCGAAGAGGTCGACCTCGATCGCCGTGTTGATCGTGATGATGCCGAGACGGCGGACGATTTCCGGATTGTTGGTGATCTCCTGCGGGCGCAGGCAGATGTGCTTTTTGTAAAAATCCAGGTCGGTATAAAGCTTCTTCAGCAGTCCGGGGCTTACGGTCAGCGAGGTTCCCGTGACGAATTTGCACTTCCCTTTTTCAATGAGGGAAATCACCGAGTCCTGGATCACCTCGGAGAACATCTCAAACGGCGGAATGTCGGCATTTTCCCCGAGCGCGGCGAGCACGGCATTCGCGATGTTGCCGACCCCGGATTGGAGCGGAAGGAATTCTTTCGGAATGCGTCCGAGACGGATCTCGGCGGCCAGAAATTCGGCGACGTTCTGGCCGATTTTCTGGGTGGTCTCGTCGGAGGGGTCGAACGGGGCCACCTCATCCGGAAGGTTGGTTTCGACAATCCCGGCGATCTTGGCCGGATCGACCTTGATGTAGGGGGTTCCGATGCGGGAGGAGCAATCCGAGAGGGGGATCGGCTTGCGGTGCGGAGGGTCCAGCGGCTCGTAGATGTCGTGGAGCCCGCGCAGGGCGGCGGGATGGTTCTGGTTGAGCTCGATCAGAATCTTGTCGGCGACCCCGCAAAATGTCGGAGCGGCTCCCACAGAAGTAGTCGGCACAATCTCGCCGTCCTCGGTCACGTCGCAGGCCTCGACAACCGCCCAGTTGAACTTGCCCAGAAATCCGTAGCGCACCTGCTGCGGAAGCGTCGAGAGGTGCATGTCAAAGAAACGCGTCCGCCCGGCATTGATGGCTGCGCGGAGGTGTTTGTTCGACTGGTAGGGGGTGCGCCAGGAGATCGCCTCGGCGAGGGCGAGCTCACCGTCGAGGGACTGGCCGGTCGAGGCGCCGGTGACGACGCCGATCTGGAGCGGGCGGCCCGCTTCGTGCTCGGCTTTGGCGCGCCTGGCGAGGGCGGTGGGAATCGCTTTCGCGGCTCCGGCCGGGGTGAACCCGCTGAAACCGATCGTGTCGTTGTCGTTGATGAGTGCCGCCGCTTCTTCCGCGGTCATGAATTTGTCCCTGAGTGCCATGGATATTTCGTCTTGGGTTGTGGTTTTTGGTGGTGGTAAAGCCGGTTAATCTATCTCGGATAGTTTCTCAATACTTTGATGTTCGACAAGAAATTCAGAGTCCCTTTCATTAAGGAGTCTGAGATGTCCCCGGGAATCGAGGCCGAGGAACCTCCCGGTGGCGGTGCCGCCGGTGGAAAGGGCAATACTCACCGGAACCGGCCGGCTCCAGCGGGAATTCAGCTCATCAATCGCGGCCGGCATCCCTCCGACCTCCATCGCCTGATGGGCCCCGGCGAGGGCATCCAGTGTGCGGACTGCCATTTCTTCCACCGAGGGGACAGGCTGCGACACCCGAGCGATGCTCGTTGAAATGGCCTCCAGTGAGGGATCGGATGTCCAGGGGGAGTTCGAGATATTCAGGCCGAACCCGACGACGAGGACGTCTTTTGCGGATTGCTCGATCAGGAGCCCTCCGAGCTTTTTGGGACCCGACATCAGGTCGTTCGGCCAGCGGAGGCGCGCCGAGGGAACCTCAAGAGCCTCGAGCATCCGCACCAGATGGACTCCGACCATGAGCGAAAAGCCGGCCCACTTCGCCGCCCCGCCATCCGCCGGAAGCACCGCGGAAATCCAGAGGCCGCCGGCGTCGGAAACAAAGCGTCTTCCGAACCTCCCGCGTCCCCCCGTCTGGACGTCGGCCCGCACGGCACTCCACGCCGGGAGGTCCCGCGCGAGGTCATTTGTGGAAGCGGCGGAACAGCATTCAAAGAGCTTCCAGCCGGCATTTCCGACTCCGCTGATCACCCGCATGTCCGCCGTTGCACCGTTCATCGTAAAGGAATGCAGCAGCAGCAGGACCCGGAGGACAAGGAGAAAAGCCGCGCGTGGTAGAATGGAGATGCCGGCATGAGAAAAACTTGCGGCAATTTGTCGATAGAAAATTTTGGGATCTGGGATGCGATTGCCGGGGAGAGAGCGTGTGAAAATACGCGCCACTCACAAGAAACAAATTGAATACGAAAAAACGAATCCCTACTAGTAATGGAACAACATCATGAACGTGACTTTTGACATCACACGCACCGGCGGGCAACTCGGGCCGGTCAAATTCCGCCTCGGACGCCAAATCGTTGAGCCTTTCTCCACCGCTCCGTGGTGCGACAAACCCGGGGCTGACAAGCTCATCCCCCTGCTCCGGGAATTGCGGGGAGATTTCTTCTGTGCGCCGTTTGGCGACGGGCCGGCCTGGCGCGGCGAGGCGCATCCGCCCCACGGCGAGTCCGCCAACGCCGCGTGGAAAGTGGTTTCATCCGGACCCGGACGCCTTGTCGCCACGCTGCGGACACGCGTCCGGGCCGGCAAGATCACGAAGATCATTGAAGCCCGTGAAGGAGAGACCAACCTTTACCAGACCCACCTGCTGGAGGGATTCCAAGGCGGGATGTGTCTCGGGCACCACGCCATGCTCGACTTCACCCGCAACGGCCCGGGCATCATCTCCACGAGCAAACTGCGTCTTGCGCAAGTTCTCCCGGCCCCGTTTGAAAACCCCGTCCAGGGCGGCTACTCCTCGCTCAAGCAAGGCGCATGGTTCCGCCACCTCGACAGCGTGCCGATGGCCGGCGGCGGGAAGACCGATCTCACCCGCTATCCTGCCCGTGAAGGATTCGAGGACCTCGTGATGCTGAACCACAAGGACGCGGACGATTTCGCGTGGGCCGCCGTCGTTTTTCCAGACAAAAAGTTCGTCTGGTTCTCCTTGAAAAATCCCGCGCATCTCGCCTCCACCGTGCTGTGGCACTCGAACGGCGGGCGCCACTACGCCCCCTGGAACGGACGCCATCGCGGCGTGCTCGGGATCGAGGACGTCACCGCCTATTTCCACCTCGGACTCGCCGCATCGCTGGCGGACAATCCGTGGAAGGAAAAGGGCGTGCCCACGTCGCTCGCCCTCAGCCGCAGCAAGGCCACCCGCATCCCCTACATCATGGGCATCGCCCCCCTGCCCGCCGGCTTTGATTCCGTCCGCAGCATCCAGCGCACGGCCGCAGGCATCCGCCTCACGGCCGCGAGCGGCGCCCGCATCGAGCACGCTGTCGATACCCAGTTCATCCAATAAACAACCAAACCCATCCCGACCATGAGCAACACCATGAAAAAATACGCCGATTTCCTTCACAACATCAGCGGAAAAATCCTGCTCGGCTGCGACGGCTTCGTTGACGAGACATACGAGATCGTCGAAGTCCGGAAGAGCCAGTCCGAGTTCACGCCGATGAAAAAACTCAAACAGTTCGGCGAGTTGCTCGTCGAGCGCGCGGACGGCGGGGTCGGTGTGGAGCTCGTGCCGAAGCGGCGTTGCGAGGGCGGGTTCGGCATCAACACGGGGCGGGTGGCCGGATGTTTGGGCCTGAAGCCCTGCCTGCCCGGCCTTTACGGCGGCCAGGCAATCGACCCGGCTTATCATGAGTTCGAGGAGATCTGTCATCTGGTTTCTCTCGGCGACCCGGCGCTGACGATTGCTTTGGAGTTCGGTGACGGGAAGGTTTTGATGAGTGATCTTCAGGCGGTCTCCAGCCTGACCTGGGAGGATTTTAAAAAGCACTTCGGAGAAGAGAAACTCAAAGAGCTGTTTTCCGGCGTCGATATTTTGGGGCTGGGCTATTGGTCGCTCACGGCAAACTTTGACGGTCTCTTCAAAGGCTTCATGGAACAGTATGAAACCGGCACTCCGCCGCGCCGGATGTTCTTCGACTTCGCCGACATCAAGAAAAAATCCAGCGAATCTTTCATCAAAAGCCTGGAGCTGATCAAATCATTCAACAGCAGGATCCCGATGACGTTCAGCCTGAACGAACATGAGGTCTTGGAGTTGTTTTCCAGGGTTGGAGTCGAACGCCCGGAACTGAAGCCGGCGGCGATCGCCTCCGCGCTGACCATCACCCGGGAAAAAATCGGCTTCGATGAACTGGTTGTCCATACACCGGAGTTTGCAGCCGCATCCAGCGCGGCGGAAGGGGAAGCCCATGCCATCCAGGACCGCCAAACAAATGTCGTCCGCCTGGCTGGCGCAGGAGACAGCTTCAACGGCGGATTCCTCTGCGCATCCCTCGGGGATCTGCCGCTCAAAGAACGCCTCGTCATCGCCAATGCGGTGACCGCCTTCTTCGTCACCCATGCCACCGGCCCCAACAAGGAAGAACTTCTCGCCCAGATTGAAAAAGCGTCGGACAAGTAGCCGCAGCCCTCGTGGTTGCAGGTGCGAGCCTCCCCGGTGATTGCCCGGGTGGGACTTCCTTTTGGAAATCTGAAAAGATGACTTGCAGATTTTCGGAGTTGTGGAGTTCCATCCTGCTTGGGCTTGGTAAATAGAAATGCCTTGGGCTGGGGTGGATTTTGTGCTCGCAGGAGGCTTTGGCGTCATGGCGCACGGCAGTTTGCTGATGACCCGGGATGTGGATGTGGCCTGCCGGATGGAGGCGGACAATTTGCACCGTCTCTTCGAGGCCCTGGAAACCCTGCGGCCGGTGCATCGCATGACCCCCGGAGCGGTTGCCGTTCACGCGCGGGCAGGCGGAGCAGGGCGGACTATAAAATCAGCATGCAGTCCCCGTAGCTGAAGAACCGGTAGCGTTCCCGGATGGCTTCGGCATAGGCCGCCCGGATCAGGTCTGTGCCTGCGAATGCGCTGACGAGCATGAGCAGCGTCGAGCAGGGGAGGTGGAAATTTGTCAGCAGGGCACCGACCCGCCGGAAGGGATAGGGCGGATAAATGAAAATTGCGGTTCGCCCGGCGCACGCTTCCAGCCGCTCCTCTTTCCGTGATTCCAGAACCCGGGCAACCGTGGTGCCGACGGCAACGATCCGCCCGGCCCCGTTCAGTGCTTCTGCGGTCGCGCCGGAAATCTCATAGCTCTCCTGATGCATGACGTGGTCCTCGATGAGGTCGGATTTGACCGGGAGAAATGTCCCCGCGCCGACGTGCAGGGTGAGGAAGGAGTGCGGGATCTGTGCGAGCACCCCGGGCGTGAAATGCAGCCCGGCTGTCGGGGCTGCGACCGAACCGGGATGGCTCGCGTAAACGGTCTGGTAGCGATCATCGTCCCCCGCATCCGATTCCCGCTTGAAATACGGCGGCACCGGCATGTGGCCATGCTTTTCCAGATCCGGCTCCTCAAGGAACTCCACGATCCGCTCCCCCCCGGGAAGCGCTTCGAGAACCCGCGCCTCCGTGCCCGCGATGGACACCGCCGCGCCCGGCCGCATCTTCCGGCCTGGCCTGGTGAGGCACTTCCAGCGCCGCTCGGCCAGCCGTTCAAGAAGAAAAATCTCGATGCGGATTTCCGGCGCGAGCAGGCGGGCCTTGATCACCCGCGTGTTGTTAAGGACGACGTGATCGCCCACCCGGAGGAACGAGGGAAAATCCCGGAACATCCGGTGGGTGATTTCTCCGGAAGCGCGGTCCACGACCAACATCCGCGAAGCGTCGCGCGCGGGAGCCGGCCGGCTGGCGATCAGCTCCTGCGGGAGCTCGTAAAAATAGTCCGAGACCTGCTGGCTCACTTCTTCATTCTCGTGAGCCCGCAGCGCGCGGCCGCGGCGCCGACCAGATCGGCGACGCGCCGCTTCAGCCGCCAGATTCTCCGGAGCAGAACAAAGACAAAAATGCAGTAGGGCACCCAGAGCCACCAGTGGTTCCCGGGAACCATGAACTGCCGGTAGAGCAGGATTCCCAGCAGGACGAGGTTGATCAGAAACGTGGTCGCGACCATCCGGGTGCCGAGGTGGATGCGGGTCAGGCATTTCGGCCCGCCGTGATATTCCGTGACCGAGCGCAGCTTGATCCCCCACCAGAAGCTCCCGTAAATCTGGAGGTCCCAATCCTTCCATCCGGTGTCCATCGAGTAGTTCCAGCCCTCGCTTTCGAGCGCCTGGACGACATCCTGGAGCAGGCGCTCGCGCCCGTGCCCGTTCTCGCTCCAGAATTTCAGATGCGAGATGCTCCCGCTCGCGGGCGTGAAATCTTTCTCCACGCTGGCGATGACCGCGGGCGGTGTCCGCTTGAATTTCAGCCAGGTGAAATACCTCGCCCATCCGCGCACGAGCGGCTGGGCGAGCGCCAGAAATGCGACCAGGAGCCGCGCGCGGACGGTGTCGTGCTTCGGCTCCAGCCTCGCGTGGATCATGTAGGAAAGCGCGACCAGCAGGGTGCCGCCGAACATGAGATACGGGACGATCCGCAAAAATGGCAGCGGGACCGACACGGCAAAGATGAAGACCGTGAGCGTGACCCACTCGATGCTGCTGAGGTAGGCGGCGAGGTCGGATTGCGGCGTTGGGTAGATCGACTGGAACAGCCCCTCGCCGAACACGCCATGATAGATGACCGGCTTGTTGACAAGCCAGGTGAACCTCGGGGCGCCGTAGATCTGCCCCTTCCATTTGGCCGTTCCGGTCGGGCCGAAAAACACCAGGTGCTGGAACCGCAGCATCGACTCCGCCTCCCCGTAGCCTTCCTGCTGCTTCTTGAACGCCCGCAGCGAGAACCGCCGGTAGTGCCACACGATCGCCGCCGGGCTGAATGCGATCACCCCGCCCGCCTGCTGGAGCCGCCAGCAAAAATCCACGTCGTCGCCGGCCTTGCGGTATTCGGGATCGAACCCGCCCACCAGGTCGAACGCGCGGCGGTGGAACGCCATGTTGCATCCGGGGATGTGCTCGGCCACGACGTCCGTGAGCAGGACATGGCTCGGCCCGCCGGGCGCTGCGGATACGCAGGCCTGCACCCAGTTCTCTGCGGGCGGCGAGACGTTTGGGCCGCCCACGCCGGCATATTCGCCGCTCAGGAGCGTGCCGATCAGGTAATACAGCCAGTCGGGATCCGCCATGCAGTCGCTGTCGGTGTAGACGATCACGTCGCCCTTTGCGGCGTGCGCGCCGACATTTCGCGCGAAGCTCAGGCCCTTGTTTTCCTGGCGGATGTTGACGATCCACGGGTGCTTCGCCGCGATCTCCTGCGTGTCGTCCTTCGATCCGTCGTCCACCAGCACGACTTCGTAATCCGGATAATCGACGTGTTTGAGCGACTCGAGGCAGCGGCCCAGAGTCTTGCCGCCGTTGTAGGAGCAGACCACGACCGAGGCTTTGGGATAGGATGGCAGCTTGACGCGCGACGTCATCGAGCCCTCCCCGTAAAACAGATTCCGCACCGTCTCGAATGCCTCCTTTTTTGAACGGTCGCGGCGCACGAGCCCGAACGACCAGTCCAGGATCTCCTGTCCGCCGCGGAACCACTCGTCGGTCCACGCGTAGATGATCGTCCCCGCCAGTCCGCCGCGAACCACGCTCTCGATGTGCCAGCGGATCATCTCCGCCTGCTCGGATTCCGGATGCCGGATCGTGTCCATGCCGAATTCCCCGAGGATGAGCGGCTTGTCCTCCGCGAGGTTCTGCAGGCGCGCGAGGTAGCGCTCGAAATCCTCCTGCCGGTGCAGGTAGACGTTGAACGTCACGAAGTCGCTGTTCTGCGGCAGCAGATACTCGGTCGGAGGGTAGCTCGCGTAGGAGAACAGCGCCTTCGGGTCGGCCTCCTTGCCGATGTTGATCAGCCGCTCGACAAACTCGATGACCTGCCGCGCGCCCAGCCAGCGGACCATCGTCGTCGGGATTTCGTTTCCGACGAGATAGCCGAAGACCGCGGGATGCCCGGCATTTTTTGAAACCCCCTCCGCGACCGCATCCTCGGCCGCCGCCCGGATCTTCGAGTCTTTCAAAAACTCGAGATGCTCGGCCCACGGGATCGAAATCAGCGCCCGGATCCCCCGCTCCGCACACAGGTCCAGGAACCACTTTGGCGGCACATAGTAGATTCGGACGAGGTTCACCCCGGCCTCGACCATCAGGTCCAGATCCCTGGAGACGCTGGCCGGAGTGCCGAAATACTCACCCTGCGCGTCGGGCGCAAACGGCCCATACGTCACCCCCTTGATGAAAAACTTCTTTTCTCCCTCGAAGAAAAACTTGGAGTGCACGCGCACCGGCGTCGGATCAGTCACCGGACACGTTTACCATCACACTCGCCCGCGATGCGAGAGCGGATTTTTTTGCCTTCCGGCGGGGACGATCAAATGTGGGTGCGGTTGCAAAACCAGCGCGAAGGTGGATCGCGATTTGTTGCCCCCGCAACAAACATTCGACTTGTCCCCATTGACCAAGCGCTTCGCGCGGGTTTTCCGGGCGCGATGGGAAAACAATGGGCGGCGAAGCCGCGTGAAACAGCATTTGCATTTTTCGCAGATGCGCCCCGGATGGGCGGACGGAAAACGAGGCGAGGGTGCTTTCCCCCGATTTAGAGTTTTTTTCGCGCGCCGGCTGTGCAAGGGTGGTGGATGCACGGTCTTCTGATTTTCTTCTCCTGCTCGCTCATCATCTTTTTCGAACTGGTGGTCTTCGCGGTCCTGACGCGGCTGGCCTTTGGCGTCTCGGAAAAAATTGCCCGGGCGCCGCTTCTGGACATCTTCATCAGCCTGTTCACCTGGGTGCCGTGGCTGAGCGGCTGGTGGCTGATGGGATGGAAGGGCTTTGTCGCGGCGATCATCGCGCAGTTGGTTTTCCTGCACGCCTTCTGTCTCGTCCACCGCACCCTGCGCGGAAAAACCGGGCGGACCCTCACCGATGCCCAGGGGAAGATCCTCGGGCCGTTCCGCAACCAGCTCTGCCTCATGGTCCAGACACCGGCGGTCCTCGTCTTCGTGCAGGTGCGCCTGGCCGAAATTTTCCTCTACCCGCCGGTGGCGTGGCTCGGCAAGCTCCCGACCTACAAATCCTCCGAGTGGGTGAACCTCTCCCGGCACAAATACGACGGCCTCATCGGCTACGATCTCCTCTGGTGCTGGTATTGCGACTGGATGACCGGGCTCTGGGCGCTCGGCAGCGAGATGCTTCGCAATATCGAGTCGTTCTGGTGCCCGATCCAATTCCGTGACGAGAGAAAAAATCGAAACGCCTCAACCGATTTTCCCGACATCGCCAAATGGGCCCCCGCCAGCGGAAACATGGAGGATGCCGTGCGCGCCTTCGAGGCCCGCTACGACGGGAAGCGCCCGAATTCCTGGTGGGGACACCCGGACCGCAACAAGCCTTGATCTTCCAAAGGGCAGAGCCGAACCACGAATACCGCGCCCTGCGCCTCCTCAGCGACGCCGGGCGCTGGGAGCTCGGACTCAGCGAATTTCAGAGCGGAATCCGGCTGCGCATGGGCCTGGCCGGACGTCCGCCCTCGGTCATTGATTTCTGCCTCGGCCACAACCCGGATCTCTACTCGCCCGTTCTTCTCGCCGTGATCAAGCGCCTCGAATCGGTGCCGGAGGTCTCGCCAGCGAAGGATGTCGATGCGGTCTTCCCCTGGGCCGGCACACGCCCGGATATGAATGTCCACCTCGAAGCCCTGATCGGCAGTCCGGGCTGAGGCTTTCATACAAAAATCACTGCGTAACAGGTAAAATGTCGCGGCGCGCCGGGACGTCACGCCCGACCAATTCCGCTGGTAGATGACATGTAGCCGACAGGAGGCACCGGAGGTGCCATCCTGTCGGCGTCATGAACACTAACGAGAAAACCAAAGACAGTTCTTTGGCGAAAGCCAAGGAAGAACCGACAACTATCAAGCTGGGGCTGGACGTG
>JAPLTF010000077.1 GCA_026398275.1 Verrucomicrobiota bacterium | reverse complement strand
GGCCTCGATAACAGGATGCCCCGGTGGGGGCGAGATCAAAACTGTTCAACTTCGCCAAGCGCAAAGGATACCTCGATAACAGGATGCCCCGGTGGGGGCGAGATCAAAACGCACATCCGACGCGATATATCCGACCCCATGCGATAACAGGATGCCCCGGTGGGGGCGAGATCAAAACGAACGGATCGTCGGCTACATCGAGGATCTTCTGATAACAGGATGCCCCGGTGGGGGCGAGATCAAAACTTCTCCAGTAGCTCCACGATGGAAATGTATCCGATAACAGGATGCCCCGGTGGGGGCGAGATCAAAACCTTGAGCGGGATGTCGTAGAATGCGTTGGACAGATCGTCGGCATAGATCTGGCAGAGCCTCGACCGGCTTGCGCCCAGCTAGGAGGCGGCCTGCGAAGCGGGCATGTCGCCGGATCGTAAGGCGGCGAGGACGTGGGGCATTAGCGGCGATGGAAGACGGGGCAGGGGCTGGCGATCCCGCATTCCTGCCGAAACTAGCATTCCGTGGCGGCGATCGCCATCAACCGGTCGTCTGGAGGAGCAGGATCACCCCCGCCACAGCCACGCAGGCGCCCGCAATCGACAGGGCGCGCGGGCGCTCGCCGTCGATGAGCATCGTCAGCGGGATCATGGCAATCGGCGTCATCGCCACCACGGCATTCGCGATTCCGGCTGGAAGCTGGATCAGCGACCATTGGAAACAGGAAACGCCGAGCACCGGCCCGCACAGCGTCGTGGCAACAAGCCAGCCGGAAGCGGGCCGCCTGTTGGCGAGGGCCGGCGGACGGATGTGATTTCTGCCGATCGCGGAGAACGCGAGGAAGACGAGCAGAACGATAAAAAATCCACCGCACACCCGCTGCGCCGCGGCGCTGAATCCGTTCACGGCAAATCCTCCCCTCTCCGCCAGCCCGAAGGCATTCCGGCTGATCACGGTCCCGATCCCCTGCCCCATTCCGGCCCCGAGCCCGCAGAGGATCCCGATCCAGTGCACGCCCCCGCCCCGGGATTTCGAAGCCGGGCGGCTGAGGATCGCCATGATCACTCCAGCGAGAATGATCGCGCTCGCGGCGATTTCACCCGCTGTGAGCGTTGTTCCAAGCCAGAGCCGCTCGGTGATGGAACTCCAGATCGGCGCCGTGCAGAGGTTCAGGAGAATCGTGAGCCGCGCCCCGATCCGCACGTAGGCGAGAAACAGGGCGATGTCCCCCAGCCCGAATCCCACGACGCCGCTGAGAAAAAGCCAGCCGAACGTCTCCCAGCGCAGCGAGGCCGGGAACAGGATCAGCGTCCCGGTCGCCAGTATGCAGGTCGCCAAAAACAGGCGGAGCAGGTTGGCGAGCTGCCCTCCCCAATACCTCGCAGCCCGCTCGCCCGCAATCCCGGAGCAGGCAAAGAGCAGAACAGTCAGCAAGGCGGGGATCATGGCCCAGCATGTTCGCCGGACCATTTTGCGATGGCAACCGGGAATCCGCCCCCCTTGCGAGGTCGCGCGAGCGCACCCTGCAATTTCCTGCCATCAGCGCGTTGACACCACGGGCGCTGCTGCTATTTCTAAGCGTTCGCTCTTTTTCCATTTATGTCTAAAAAAACCAAGTCAGTGAAGTCTGCAGCGCCCCGCAAGGGCAAATACGTTTACACCTGGGGTGACGGCAAGGCCGACGGTGATGGCAAGATGAAACCTCTCCTCGGCGGCAAGGGTGCCAACCTCGCCGAGATGACCCGCATCGGGCTTCCGGTTCCTCCGGGGTTCACGATCACGACCGAGGTCTGCACGTATTTCTACGCGAACAAGCGCACGTATCCGAAAGAACTCCAGTCCCAGATCGAGGCCGGCGTCCGCAACATGGAAAAAATCATGGGCACGAAATTCGGCGACGCCTCCGGATTCCCGCTGCTCATCGCCGTCCGCTCCGGCGCCCGCGACTCGATGCCGGGAATGATGGATACGATCCTCAACCTCGGCCTCAACGACGAGACCGTGGCCGCGCTCGCAGCAGCGACGAAGAACCCCCGCTTTGCGTGGGATTGCTACCGCCGCTTCGTTCAGATGTATGGCGACGTCGTCATGGGCGTCCAGAAGCGCGAGGGCGAGGATCACGAGCCGTTCGAGACGATCATCCACGAATACAAGCACGACAAATATCATGCGGACATCGTGGACAGCGACCTGACCGCGGAGGACCAGCAGGAACTCGTCCGCCTGTTCAAGGCCCTCGTCAAGGAGCGCACCGGCAAGAGCTTCCCGTCGAATCCCTGGGACCAGCTCAAGGGCTCCATCGGCGCCGTTTTCGGCTCCTGGATGAACGACCGCGCGATCGTCTATCGCCGCAAATACGGCATCCCTGCGGAATGGGGCACGGCCGTCAACGTCCAGGCCATGGTCTTCGGCAACACCGGTGAGAAATCCGGCTCCGGCGTCGCGTTCACCCGCAACCCGGCCAATGGCGTCAAGGAATTCTACGGTGAGTTCCTCATCAACGCCCAGGGCGAAGACGTCGTCGCCGGCGTCCGCACCCCTGAGCCCGTCGCGCTTCTCAAGAAGCAGCTGCCCAAGCCTTACGCCGAACTGGAGAAGGTCCGCCTGACGCTCGAGAAGCACTTCAAGGATGTGCAGGATTTCGAATTCACGATCCAGGAGGGGAAGCTGTTCATGCTCCAGACCCGGAACGGCAAGCGCACCGCAGTGGCCGCGCTCAAGTTCTCGGTCGACATGGTCAACGAGAAGCTCATCGACTGGAAGACCGCGATCCTGCGCAATCCGGCCGACCAGCTGGATCAGCTGCTCGCGCCGGTGTTCGATCCCGCCGAGATCAAGAAGGCGAAGCTCCTCGCCAGCGGTTTGCCCGCCGGCCCGGGCGCTGCCTCCGGCAAGATCTACCTGAACGCCGACCGCGCGGCCGCCGCCGAAGAGAAGGGCGAAAAAGTCCTCCTCGTCCGCAACGAGACCTCGCCGGAAGACCTGCGCGGCATGATCGCCGCCGAAGGCATCCTCACGGCCAAGGGAGGCGTCTCCTCGCACGCGGCGCTCGTCGCCCGCCAGATGGGCAAAGTCTGCATCTGTGGCGCCTCCGCGCTGCACATCGACTATGACAACAAGACCGTGACCGTCGCGGGCGAAACCTTCAAGGAAGGCGATTTCCTCTCGATCGACGGCACAGCCGGCACCGTTTACGGCGGCCAGATCGCGACCGCCCCGTCCGAGATCATCACCGGCCTCCTCCACGGCGACAAGGCCGCGCAGAGGACCGAGAAGTTCAAAAACTTCAAGCAACTGATGGACTGGTGCTCGAAGGTCACGCGCCTCGAAGTCCGCACGAATGCGGACAATCCGGAGCAGACCGAAAACGCCATCGCGTTCGGCGCGACCGGCATCGGGCTCACCCGCACGGAACACATGTTCTTCGAGGGCGACCGCATCGACGCGATGCGCGAGATGATCCTCGCCGAGAAGACCAGCGAACGCATCGACGCCCTCGCGAAGCTCCTCCCGTATCAGCGGGAAGACTTCACCGGGATCTTCAAGGCCCTCAAAGGCTACCCGGCCACCATTCGCCTGCTGGATCCGCCGCTCCACGAGTTCCTGCCGCACGATCACGGCTCGCAGAACGCCCTCGCCCAGAAGCTCGGCGTCAGCGCAGACAAGATCGCCCAGCGGGTCAAGGACCTCCACGAGTTCAACCCGATGCTTGGACACCGCGGATGCCGCCTCGGGGTTTCCTATCCGGAGATCACCGAGATGCAGGCCCGCGCGATCTTTGAAGCCGCTGCGGATGTGGCGAAGAAGAAGATCAAGGTGAAGCCGGAAGTCATGATCCCGCTCGTCGGGTTCAAGCGGGAGCTCGACCTCCAGGTCGAGATCGTCCACCGCGTCGCGAAGGAAGTCATGGCGGAGAAGAAGGTCAAATTTGAATACCTCGTCGGCACGATGATCGAAGTCCCGCGCGGGGCGATCACCGCGGACGAAATCGCGAAGACGGCCCAGTTCTTCAGCTTCGGCACGAACGACCTCACCCAGACCGCGCTCGGCATGAGCCGCGACGATATGGGCTCGTTCCTGAACGCCTATACCGAGAACGAGGTCTTCAAGAAGAACCCGTTCGCCACCCTCGACCAGGATGGCGTCGGACAGCTCATCAAGATCGCCATCGAAAAAGGCCGCAAGACCAACCCGAAAATCAAGCTCGGGATCTGCGGCGAACACGGCGGTGACCCGGAGAGCGTGAAGTTCTGCCACAAGGTCGGCCTGACCTACGTGAGCTGCTCACCGTTCCGCGTCCCCGTCGCACGCCTCGCCGCCGCGCAGGCCGCGCTCGAACAGGCGAAGTAATTCCCTCCCCACAAAAGAAGCCGCCCGCGGAGAAATCCCGGGCGGCTTTTTTGTGCTCCCGTCACCGTCCGATTCGGAGCGGCATCATCTCTTTGGGGGTGCGCTCCAAGTCCCGCCCATCAACACCGGACGGTCCTGTGGGGTCTTCAGAACCCGCACCGCAAGCCATACTCCCAGCACGCTGGTCGCCAGCGCCTTCGCCCACAGGTTTGTCAGCGGAAAGACCGGCCAGCCGTAATTCTCTGTGCCGAGGAGCAGGACGATCACGCACGCCCAGAACGCGATGCCGGTGCGCCGGCAGACCAGGCCCTCGACCGCTGCCCAGACGGCAACAAACGCCCCAAGCATCACATAGGAATTCGTCTCGGTGCGCGGATTGAAGAGCATCAGGTAAATCGTGGACAAGAATAGAAATGTGAACGCCGACCGCAGGGCATCGGCCCCTTTGCTCACCCGCCAGCAGAGGCCGAGCGTCAGAAGTCCCGCCATCGCCCGGATCGCAAGCTGCACGCCCGGCGGCAAGTCCACTCGAAAAACGCGGAGCATCCCGGCGAAGTCGCACCAGGACTGGCCTTGGGGATTTCCGGCCTGCCCGAGATTGTGCGCGAATGCGGAATACTCGCCGGCGGCGTAGGCGGGATTGACGTGCGCCAATGGCGCGATGGCCATGACGACAAGCGAAACGAGAAGCGGCAGACGCAGGCGGGGATAGAGGACTCCGCAGAGAAGGACCGGGGCCAGCGAGATGGGCTTCAGGGCCAGCGTGAGAGCCAGAAAAATCGCCGCCCGCCACCACCGCTCCCTCGCCAGCGCCAGCGCCGTGAGCAGGAACAGTGCTGCCAGCGGCATGTTGACCTGACCGTTTCTTGCGCTCGCGAATGTCGAGGGCAGAATCAGCGCCGTCGCAATCAGGAATACGCCGCCCCTGTTCTTCGGAGCAAGCTGCGAGGCCGCCGCCCAGAGCGCCCAGGCCAGCGAGGCCATGCAGGTCAGACGCCACAAGGGCTCCCCGACCCGGTCGGGCAGCAGCTCATACGGCGCGTAAAGAACCGCGAACTGCGGAAGGTAGAGATACCCGTTCCGGCTGCGGTAGAGCGTCTTGGACGCCAGCCAATTGTCGGTGGCCCGCTGGTATTCCAGCGTGGCCGAGCGGCCACCGGGGTCCACGGCCACGAGAGCGACAATCACTCCCGAGTAGACGACCCAGATCAACAGCGCGATCTTCAGGCATCGCAACTCGGGAATTCCGCGCAGGAATTCCCAGAGATTTTCCCACTTTGCGCGCATCGCAGGATGCGGGAGCGCGACTACCAGCGGAAATGCGCGAATGCACGGTTGGCCTGCGCCATCTTGTGCATGTCGTCACGTTTCTTGATTGCGTTCCCCTGCCCTGCAGCGGCATCCTTCAGCTCGTAGGCCAGCGCATTTTCCATGGGAACGCCTTTGCGGTTGCCCGCAAATGTGACCAGCCAGCGCATCGCGAGCGCGATCTGTCGGTCGGCGGGCACTTCCATGGGAACCTGATAGGTCGCACCACCCACGCGGCGGGATTTAACCTCCAGGCGGGGCTTGGCGTTTTCGATCGCCTTGTTGAGCGTCTCCAAAGGATCGACCGTGTCGCTTCCCTCGCGGCTCTTGTCGATCGCCGTGTAAACGATGCGCTCGGCAATCGATTTCTTCCCGCGGCGCATGACTGCGCTGATCAGGCGGGCAACGACCGGACTGGCGTAACGGGCGTCCTTCTTAACTGTTTTGTGGATGACTCTGCGTCTGCGGGACATAGCTTTTAAAAATGCGGAATTTTGGGATGGTTACTTCTTCTTGCCCTTGGCCTTGGCATCTTCCTGGCCGGGCTTCGGGCGTTTGGCTCCGTATTTGGAGCGGCTGCGGCGGCGGCCATCCACCCCGAGGCTGTCGAGCGTCCCACGAACAATGTGGTAGCGCACGCCGGGAAGATCTTTTACACGGCCTCCGCGGACCAGAACGATCGAGTGCTCCTGAAGATTGTGCCCCTCGCCCGGAATGTAGGCGATCACTTCCTGGCCGTTTGTGAGCCGGACCTTCGCGACTTTGCGGAGGGCAGAATTCGGTTTCTTCGGTGTGCGGGTCATGACCTGCACGCAGACGCCACGACGTTGGGGGCAGTTCACCAAAGCGGGCGACTTCGATTTGACGGTGATCTTGCGGCGTCCTTTGCGGACCAGTTGGTTGATTGTGGGCATTGTATTTTTCTGAATCCGCCGGATTATCCAGGACAACGAACCCCACACAATGGTGCAAATTCCGAGTGCCCCGACTTCATGCGGGAGGTGAGAAACTAAAGGACTGCCGGAACGGCGCAAGACAAAAATCGCGGCGAGGCTCAGAAAAATCATCGGGCCATTCCCGGAACCCCGTGGCGGCCCAAGCCCGAATCCCAAATCCGTGCGCAAGGGAGAACACTCGTGGAAAATCATACAGACACCACATCGACCAACGGAGGACGGGTGAGGGTCCGTCTAAACCGAAATATCCGGGTTCGCCCATCGCAGGCACCCGCCCGGATCCGGGGCCGAATACGCAGGGATTGCCAAGCCGGCACGCCGGAGCTACGGTTTTCGGCTCTCATGAAATCGGTCACCTACCTCGACAACAACGCCACGACGGAACTTGCCCCCGAGGTCTTGGAGGTGATGGTGCCGCTGCTGCGGGACGGTTACGGAAATCCGTCGAGCGTCTATGCGCTCGGGCGGCAGGCGGCGAAGGTGCTTGAAGATGCCCGCGCCCATGTGTCCGCCCTGGCCGGCTGCCGGGGGGATGAGATCATTTTCACAAGCTGCGGAACGGAGTCCATTAATACGGCGGTCCAGTCGGCCCTGGCGCTCGATCCGGACAAAAAGCACATCATCACGACCGCAGTCGAGCATTCGGCGACGATCAAGCTCTGCGAGTATCTGGCACAGCGCGGATACGAAATCACCTGGCTGCCGGTGGATTCCGCCGGGCTGCTGAGTCTGGACCAGCTTGCCGCGGCGATCCGGACCGATACCGCGCTGGTCACCCTTCTCTGGGCAAACAATGAGACCGGCGTGCTTTTTCCCGTGCATGAGATCGCGGAGATTGTCCGGAAAAAAAAGACCCTCCTTCACGTCGATGCGGTGCAGGCGTTCGGGAAGCTGCCGATCTCGCTGGCCGACTCGGGGATCCATTTTCTGTCGGCATCCGGCCATAAAATTCATGCGGCAAAAGGCGTCGGCGCCCTGTATGTGAACCGCCGGGTCAAGTTCACTCCCCTCCTCCGCGGCAGCCAGGAAAGCGGGCGGCGCGGGGGCACCCAGAACCTTGCCTCGATCGCGGGATTCGGGAAGGCCGCGGAGCTGGCCGCCGAGCACATCGGCAGCCGCCAGGTGCTGGACTGGCGGAACGCCTTCGAGGAGCACATGCTCACCGCGGTCCCGGGATGCACGGTGAACGGAGACCGGACCCACCGGCTTCCGAACACCAGCAACCTTTCCTTCGACGGGGTCGAGAGCGAAGGGGCGCTGATCCTGCTGGACGAGGAAGGCCTGTGCTGCTCGGCCGGTTCGGCCTGCACGAGCGGATCGATCCATCCCTCCCACGTTTTGAAGGCGATGGGGTTCTCGAACGAGCGCGCCCGCGCGAGCCTGCGATTTTCGTTCGGCCGCTACAATTCGCAGGGTGATCTGGCCAGGGCCTGCGAGTTGATCCCCGCAGTGGTGGCCAAACTCCGGGCGCTCTCGCCGGCCGGAAGCCCGGTCATGGCGGCCTGAAACTTTCCCCTCCAAGCTTCTCGGAAAAGTGCGGGCGTTTGACTTTTTCCCGGGCTGGTGAGAGGGTGAAGAGCATGGAAATCACCGCGTTGCTTCACGACTGTTCGCTGGACGGAGAGACGGGATATGCAGCCACCTGTGTCGAGTTTCCCGAGGCAAATGGACAGGGAGAAGACGTTGGGGAGTGCATGGACAGCCTTCGCGCGGCCGTGAATGATATCCTCGCATACCGTCGCGAGGAGGCAGCGAAGTCGCTGGCCGATGGGGAGCGTCTCGAATTGGTTCCGGCATGAAACGCGCCGCCCTTCTGGCCCATCTTTCCGCGCAAGGATGCCGGCTGGAACGCGAAGGGGGAAGCCATTCCATCTGGGTCAACCCGGCCACTGGTGAGATCCAGTCGGTTCCGCGTCATAACGAGATCAAAAAATTCACGGCAAAATCGATTTGTCGCAAGCTCGGCGTCTCTGTGCTCAAGGGTGCCTGAACCTCCGAGGTCCCCGGTCCACAACAGCGACGACAAACGTAACGTGAATCCAGGCGGCGGTATTCCAGAGCCCGGTGCGGCGCCATTGGTTGACGCGGCGACAATAGTTCGCCCCGAAATCGGAGTTGTCAAAGCGGTGTTCTTGCCTACGTTGACCCGGATGTTCCGTATTTTCATCGCCGTGTTTTTTGCCACGGGAGTTTTGCAGGCCTCCCCGGTTGCCAGGAGCCTCGTTCGCATCGAAGCCACCTCGCAGGAACCCGATTACAAGGCTCCGTGGAATCCGGGCGAAGTCTCCGGCGGCGTCGGCGCCGGGTTCATCATCAGCGGAAACCGCATCATGACGAACGCCCACGTCGTCAGCAACGCGAGGTTCCTGACCGTCTCCAAGGAGGGCGACCCGAAACCCCGCCCGGCCCGCGTGCTATTCATCGCCCATGATTGCGACCTGGCCTTGCTGACGGTGGATGATCCCGCATTTTTCAAGGAAACAGCCGCTCTGGATCTCGGGGGGATTCCCGCCATCGAATCCGTCGTGTCGGTTTACGGCTATCCCATCGGCGGGAACCGCCTCTCGGTGACGCAGGGGATCGTCTCGCGGATCGACTTCCAAACCTACTCGCATTCGGGGATGGACTCCCACCTCACCATCCAGATCGATGCGGCGATCAACCACGGCAACAGCGGGGGGCCGGTCATGCAGGGTGGAAAGGTGGTCGGGGTCGCCTTCCAGGGTTACAGCGGAGACGTCGCACAGAATGTCGGATACATGATCCCGACTCCGGTCATCAGGCGGTTCCTCAAAGATGTCGAGGACGGCCACTACGACCGCTATGTGGATCTCGCGCTGAGCTACCAGACGCTGTTCAATCCGGCTGCCCGCAAGGCGCTGGGCCTGCAGGATGACGATCTTGGCGTGCTGGTGGGAAGCGTGTATGGAGGCGGTTCCTCGGACGGCATCGTCAAAGCCGGGGATGTCCTGACCGCGATCGACGGGCACCCGATTTCCAGCGATGCGACGATTCCGATGGATGACGACTCGGTCCCGCTGGCCGAGGTGGTGGAGCGGAAATTCAAGGGCGAGGTGGTGACGCTCGATGTGGTGAGGGATGGAAAGCCCGGGAAACTCAAGATCCCGCTCAGCGATCCGTGGCCGTTCAACCTTCACAGCAATGTCTACGACGAGGACCCGAGGTTCGTGGTTTTCGGCGGGCTCATCTTCCAGCCGGCGGACCAGAATTTCATGACCGCACACCAGCCGGACGACCTCCGGCTCCGGTATATGTTCGACTTTTTTATCGAGGACAAAATCTACAAGGACCGCCCGGAGATCGTTGTCCTGAGCGGGATTCTGGCCGATCCGGTGAACGTCTACGCGAATGATTTCCGCTACGCGGTCGTGGACGAGATCAACGGCACGAAAATCAAGCGACTCGCCGATGTCGCCGCCGAGTTCGCCAAGCCCGCCGATTATTATGTCATCAAAATGGCCGGCGCCGGCCGACCGATCGTCCTCGAGCGCAAGGCGGTCGAGGAGGCGCGGAAGCGGATCCTTTCGCGCTACGCCGTGACCAGGGAGCAAAACCCATGATCGCGCGACGCCATACAAATAGTCCGGCTCCCGTGGCATGGGCATCCTGCCCATGCGTCACAAATGACATGGGCAGGATGCCCATGCCACGCCCCCTTTTCAATGCGGCAATCGCGTTCTTCGTATTTTCGGCTCTCTGCCTTGCGGCGATGGCCGGGGTCACCCCCCAGCCGAAAGCTCCGGCCGACAAACCACCCGAATCCAGCAATGCCTCGATCCTCCGGGTCAACTCCACGAACCAGGCCTATGACTTTTTCCGGCCATGGACAAAAAAGGCGCCTTACTCGCGCCGGGGTCTCGGAACGCTGATCGAAGGCGGACGGATCCTCGTGACCGCGGAGCTCATCGCAAACAGCACATTCATCGAGCTGGAAAAGGCGGCAACCGCAGAGAAATCCTCCGCGACCGTCGAGCGGGTGGACTACGAATCCAATCTGGCGGTCCTCCGGCCAACCGATCCGGCATTCATCGCCGGGATGAAGCCGATGGCGCTCGACCGCGGGGTGAGGGTCGGGGACCGCGCCACCGTCCTCCAGCTTGAGCCGAACGGCGAAATCGCGCAGACGCTCGGCACCGTGACCTCGATCGCCGTCGGCCCGTATCCGCTGGATAACATGGGCCTTCTCCTCTTCCGGCTCAGCGCCCCGATGCAGCAACGCGACGGGAGCTTCACGCTGCCAGCGGTCCGCGACGGAAAATTGCTCGGCCTCCTCATGAGGTATGATGCGCGCAGCCAGACTGCGGACCTCATCTCCTCTCCCGTCATCGAGCATTTTCTCAGCGAGGCCGGGAAGGAAACCTACGGTGGATTTGCCCGGGCCGGACTCGCCTTTGCCACAACCCGCGATCCCCAACTCCGCCGATACATCGGGCTCACCGAGCCGGGCGGCGTCTATGTCACGGATGTCATGACCGGCGGCCCCGGCGGCAAGGCCGGATTGCGCGAAGGCGATGTCCTCCTCGCCGTTGACGGAAAGGCCATCGACCAGGACGGCAATTACGAGGACGCCGAGTATGGGCGGATCGCGTTCAGCCATGTCACGAACACGCTCACGCATCCGGGCGACACGGTTACCTTCCGGGTTTTCCGCGAAGGTAAAAGCCTGGAGGTTCCCGTGAAGATGGAATCCCGCGACCGCTCAAAGATTGTCAGCGAGTCCTACGTTGTGGACCGCGCCCCGAGATACGTCGTGCTCGGCGGAGTGGTATTCATGGAACTTTCGCGGCCCTACCTTCAGGAATGGGGCGGAGACTGGCCGAAGGAAGCTCCTCAAAGGCTGGTGTTTTACGACGCCTTCCAGAACGAGCTTCCCGAGGACCGCGGCAAGATCGTCTTCATCTCGCAGATCCTCCCGAGCCCGGATACGATCGGCTACGAGGGGCTCGATAATCTCGTCGTCTCAAAAGTCAACGGACAGGAAATCCGAAGCCTTGACGATCTCGCCGAAGCCGCAAAGCATCCGGTCAACGGGTTCCAGAAAATCGAGCTTGAGGAGGATCCCGGCGTGATCTTCCTCGACGCGGCGGCGATCGAGTCGAACAAAGACAAGCTCATCAAAAAATATTCGCTTCCGGCATTGCAGAGGCTTTGATGAGACGCCGGATCAGGCAGCCAGCCAGTCGCGAATTCCAACCTCTGACGGCACGCAGCCCGCGCTCTCAATCTCGCGCAGCACGAGTTCGCTCGTCATGATCGCACGCTCGCGGCGGTAAATCTGATAATCCCCCCGCGCGCGCTCAGGAGTGAGGTTGATGGTCGCCAGATTTGCCCCCGCCCGCAAGGCACCGGCATATCCGCCTTCCCCGGCAAGGCTCATCGCGCTGACAGCCGGAATAATCCTCCCGGGCATGAGAAGCCTGAGCCCGGCCACCATGTTCAACACCTCATCGAGGCCAGCCGCAGGATGATCTGAAAACCGTGTGTTCTCGCCGGGAATGAACGGGCTCACGCTGCATCCCGCGAGGGGCAGGGCTTTCAATAGCTCTACCGTCTCCGTAAGAATCGCATCCGTCTGCCCGGGCAGGCCGAGCACGAACCCCGAGGATACCATCCAGCCCGCCGCCGAGAGCTGGCGGATGGCGGCCACGCGCTCATCGAGCGAACCGGGGGCCTGAACGGATTTGTAGTGTTCGGCATTCCCGGTCTCCACCTTCATCACATAGTAATCCGCGCCGGCCTCGCGCAGCGCGGCATAATCGCTCTCCCGAAAAGTCCCCAGGCAGACGCTCAGCCCGAGCCTGGTCTCGCGCTTCAGAATTTTCAGCAACGGGATGGCAATTTCGCGCACGGCCACCGGATCCTCCCCGGCCTGGAGGTTGAGATCGGTGACAAAATCCGGGAGATTCGGCACGACCTCGTTGAGAATCTCGTCAACCGAAAGCCGGTAGCGGTTCAACCCGGTGTGGTCGCGCCGCATCGCGCAGTATCCGCAGTTCTCGCGGCAAAAATTCGAGATTTCCACCACCCCCCGCACAAAGACCCTGTTGCCAAAGCGCTCGTTCCTCGCCTCCTCCGCCTGGCGATGGAACCGGCGTTGCTCCGCTCCGGACAGTTTCAGGCAATTGGAAAAAGAATCAGACACAACCACCCGACCAGTATCGGCCAAACCCGCTGCATCTGACAATCCGAGAAAGATCAGGCCGGCTGCAAAACTTGCTGCGCAGCCTGGGGGCTCTTGCTGGCCAGCTCCGGCGAGCGCTCGTAAAACGTCGGCGGCTCGCCGCTTTCCCGGGTCACCTCTTTTTTCAGCGCCCGGAATACCCAGCGCCCGCCAAGGGAGGCGGCCAGCCGGGATGTCCAACCGAACTGCCGGAACAGGTCCTGCAGAATCGAATCCGCCTCGCGCCAGATGGGGGAGTTTTTCGGATACCATTGGCGGGTCGCCCACAGCACCGCCGCGTATTGATGCGGCAGCGTGCACGACTCCCGCTCGAACCGCGCCCGGACCCGCTTGTCCGGGTGCTTGGAATATTTTTTGTATCCGCGCAGCGTCGCCCGGGCCATGCGCATGATGCTCGGCCCGTTGGCCTCGAAGTCGCGCGAAAACGCTTTCAGCAGAAAGCCGGTTTCCTCGCCGGGCGGGATGTGGGCGTGCCGGTGCGCAAAGCGAAGCTGTCCGTGGATATCGGAAGGGTCCTCGCATTCCGGATCGATCAATGTCCCGTCCGCCTTGTGCTGCTCGAACAGCGGCGTCCCGGCGACCGGGGTGTAGAGCATGAACTGGTGGAACTCGGTGTTGTGCGCGACCGCGTGCTCGATCGCCTCGTCGATGTTCTGCGGAGTGTGCTCCTCAAGCCCGATGATCGTTGATCCAAGGATGCTGATCCCGTGCGACTGGAGCTCGCTCACCAGCTCGTGAGTGTCCGTGTTTGCGAGCTTCTGATACTGGCTCTTCTTTCCTTCGAGCCCCATCCAGACCCAGGAAATCCCGAGGCGGACGAGCTGGTCCATCGTGTAGGACTGCAGGACGTTCGCCGAGCTGAAGACGTAAAGCGACCAGCTCTTGTTGTGCTTCTCCATCAGTTCGAGCAGCCGCAGCGACCGCTTCTTGTGCAGGAGGAAATTCTCATCCATCACAAAGAACGACTGCACGCTCAGATCCTTCTCCAGCCCGGTCATCACCTCAAACAACTCGTCTCCGGTCTCGTAGAAATTGATGAACTTTCCCTTGCCCCCGAACATCGCGGAGGTCGAACAGAAATTGCACCCCATCGGGCATCCGACAGAGGGGATGAGCGTGGCGGCGACATACCCCGGCTTCTCCTTCAGGGCCATCCCCATCGTCCGCGTGCCGATTCCGGAAAGGATCCGCGGATGCCGGATCGGGGCATTCACGTCCTCCCCGAGAAACTCGCGAAACCAACGCACCCCCTCGCCACGGACAACAAAATCCGCGTTCAGGCGCTCCTCGATCCGGGGCATCCCCGAGATGTGCCCGCCCACGATGATCTTCGCGTTCGGCTGGATCTCGCGGACCAGGCGGCACATTTCCCGCGTTTTTAGAAAATTCGGAGGAATCGCGCTGATCGCCACAATGTCATACGCTTCACTTTTCAGCTCCTCGATAAAGCGCTCAAGCGGCGGGAAATCCAGCAGCGCGCTCGGTGCCGAGATGTTTTCCCGGATCAGCATGATGCCCCACGACCGGTGGAACATGCGGAGGGAAAACGGCCCCTGCAGACGCGTCACCTGGTTGTGATACAGCTCCATCGGGTTAATGGCGCGGCTCCCGAACTCATCGTCCCTCGCATAGGGACCAAAGACGCTCGTGAAAAGAATTCGGGGCAGGGCACGGGGCAATCCCGAAACCTCACACTCCCATTGGGGCATATATGACATAAGGGGGTTAACCTACCCTCGCCCGCCGACCACGGCACAGGTTTTCTCCCGGAATGGGGATAAAACCCCAAGTTCCTTGATCGCGGTCAATGTTTTTCACCCGCCACGGCCCGGAAAACCAATCGCTCCGAACAGGAATCTAGTTCTCCGAAAAAGGGCGGAGACCGAGTTCTCGGACATCATCAGCGGATCGAAAACGAGCCGGAAAGGGCTGGACAAGATGATGAAAGGGGTAAGGCATCATCGCTTCGATGCGGTTGTTTGCGTGAAGATGGACCGCCTGGGACGCTCGCTTGCCCATCCAGCGCAGATCATCGGGGAACTGACCAGCCGTCGGACAGCATTTGTGGCGACGACGCAGGGTATCCGCCTCGCTCGATGAGCGACTCTCTGAGCACTTTGGCGAGTTGAAGGTTGAGCGTGTTTTCTCCAGCCAGGAGGAACTGGTGGCAATGAACGCCGCGCCGCCCCCAGTATTGCGCCTGGTCGTGCAGGATGTCGCCGCGCTCATTGAGCGCCGTGTATTCCGAACGCCAGAGAATGCTGTCCGGATGCGGGTTCCGTGGTGAAACGTAATCGCGCACGACACCGTAATCGCGATGCATCGCGGCCCGGTCGTAATACCAATGGACGGGCATGGCGAGCGCGTCACCGATGAAAGAACCATGGACAAGCCCCGCGATTCTGTCTTGATCGATTTTATCCACGGGTGAGTGGTGAAGAAGCGATGGTAATGGCGCGTTCCGCAAGCCGGCGGATCATGCCGCCGAAGATCATCCTGTGAACCGGATAAAGGAGATACCAGTAGGCGAGACCGGAGAGGCCTTTCGGCGCAAAGAAGGCGGTCTGGGTCAGCAGCGGGCTCGGGTCGCCATCCTGCGCTTTCACTTCAAATTGCAGCCACGCTTTTCCGGGCACTTTCATTTCGGCGCGCAGGCGCAGCAGACGCCCGGGCTCGATGGCTTCGACGCGCCAGAAGTCGAGCGATTCGCCCACGCGGATGTCATCGGCATCGCGCCGGCCACGCCGCAAACCCACGCCTCCGCAAATCCGGTCGATGGCACCGCGGATGCGCCAGGTCCAGTTCATGTAGAGCCACCCGCGCGCGCCGCCGAGGCCGGTGAATGCCTGGAAAATCGAGCCCGCCGGCGCATCGACAGCCATCTGGCGGTGCTCGATAATCATGCCTTCATGCGTCTTGAGAGTGACGGGCGCAGCGCCTCGCTGGCTCGTGGAGAGCGCGTCGCTCCATGAGGTCTCCACTGCGTGTGCGTCGAGTTTTTCAAGCGCGAGTTTTACGGCGGTGCGATAGTCGAGCGGCTGGATCATCGGGAAAAATCTTCGCGCCCGGTTGTCTCGGACGATGATTTCATTGCGCAGGCCGGCGATTAGCGGTCGTGCGATGGTCGCGGGGATCGGCGTGACGAAGTGAACCCAATATGAGGAAAGCTGCGGCGTGAGCACGGGTACCGGGACCAGCCAGCGCCGCAGACCGCGAACTTCCGCGTAGAAGGTGAGCATTTCGCCGTAGGTGATAATGTCCGCTCCGCCGATCTCAAGGATCTCACCGGCAGTCTCCGGGACACGCAATGCCTCCGCCAGGTAGTCGAGCACATTTCGGATGGCGATGGGCTGAATGCGGGTATAGACCCAGCGCGGGCAGATCATCACGGGCACGCGCTCCGTGAGATAGCGGATCATTTCAAAAGACAGGCTGCCTGAACCCACGATCACCCCGGCGCGAAATTCAGTGACCGATACGCCGCTTTCCCGCAACGCATCACCCGTCTGGTGCCGGGAACGCAGGTGCGCGGAGAGGTCTGTTGCGGGATCGCCAAGCCCGCCGAGATAGATGATCCGCTGGATACCCGCTCTTTTCGCCGCGCTGCCGAAATTACGGGCGGCCTGCACGTCACGTTCGGAAAAATCGGAACCCGCACCGAGGCTGTGCACGAAGTAATAGGCGACCGAGATGCCGCACATGGCGGCGGCGAGTGTGTCGGGCTGCAAAACGTCGCCCTCGATTAACCCGACCTTGCCGCTCCAGGCTCTGCCCTGCAAACGCGAGGCATCGCGCACGAGGCATCGCACACGATAGCCAGCCTCAAGCAGGCGCGGCACCAGCCGGCCTCCGATGTATCCGGTGGCTCCCGTGACTAAAACAAATGTCGTTTGTGCTTCCGGCATCGGTCACTCCTGTCACAACGGCAGCGGCTCAGTCGGCGCTCCATTCAATCTACCTGCAATGAAGTCCGTCGGGAGGCCGACGTGCTCCCATGCCGCGAGTTCGCGTTCAGTGGAGGCGAGTTTCATGCGCACTTTGTCCGTCGCGTATTTTCCGAGCGCCGACCGAATGACTTCCAAAGCGCCGAAAAAATTGGCGTCGAAGTTGCGCGCGATCTGTTCATCACCGAATTCTTCCAATGCGCCTATGAGACCGTAGCCGGCGTTGTTTACGACGACATCGAGTCGGCCAAATGCACCCGCCGCTTCTTCTACAGCAGTCTTCACCCGCGCACGTTCCGTGACATCTAGCGCGAGCACGCGGCAGGTCTCGGGGTAACGCGGCGCAAGCTCGTCCAGAGTCGCCGGCTTGCGCGCGGTGGCAATGACACGCTGCCCGCATACGAGAACGGCAGAAGCCAGCGCCATACCGAAGCCGCTGGAGCAACCCGTGATCAGCCAGACGCGCGAAGATGTTGTTGTTTCATTCATTTGAAAGTGAGCTATATACCAAAATCATACGTCCTCGCGCCCGCGGCGGATATAGAAAATTGCTGGTGGCAGCCCGCATACTGCTCGCCCAGTTGGAGCACAACGCCGGATGAAATAACCCGACCGATAGAAAATCAGAAATAATCTGAGGGTAGGACAGCCGTTGACCGTTTCGCTGTGATGAAATACCGCTGACAATATGAAAGAAATCTCTGCCACCGACATCAAAAATACCGTAGCCACAGCAGCCCTGCCGCTGCTTGTGGACATTTCCACGCCGCAGTGCGGCCCTGCCGATCTCTCGCCCCGGTTCTCGACGAACTTGCCACAGAATTCTCCGGGAAGATTGATTTCGTGAAGATCAATGCACTGGCCGACGACGCGAGCACGAAAGCATCTCCCGACGCCGGACCGGGACCGCCGACGATGTCGACATGCAATATTCCACGAAGAAACTATTCAGAGCAGCCCCATTTTTCCTGACAATTCCTGACAAACTTTTTCAATACGACTGAACTTGAATGAACTCCGAAGAAAAACCAGAACACCTGCAAACCCTGATAAACACAGGGTTCCCAGAGTATTTCTCGTGTAAATAAAAAACCGGAGTCGACGGGGCTCGAACCCGCAACCTCCGCCGTGACAGGGCGGCGCTCTAACCGATTGAGCTACGACTCCTTTGAAAAGGGGGCGTAATTATGACGGACGGAGGGGGGGTTGCAACTTTTCTTTGCGATTTTTTTGCGCCTCACCGGGACGCAGCCCCCGTGCCGCCGACCAGCGTGCGGCACACCACCTCCCAGCCAAAATGCTGCTCGTAGCAGCTCCTGAGCAGAGTCCGCTGTGAGTCCAGAGCGGGAAGCCGCTTGGAAATCCGCTCCGCCAGATCGCAATAGGCCGCAGCGCCGGCATCAACCGGGGAGAGAAATATCAGCCTCTCCTCCTGATCGAGCAGCATCGCATCGGTCCACACGGATGAGGTCGAGAGGACCGGGATCCCGTGTTGGAATGCGGCGGCCACCGACCCCCGGCGCGTGGAGAGCCCGTCCACAAATGGCGCGAGGAGAACATCGGCGGCCATCAGGTGGTCGCCGACGGAATCCGCCGGCAGCAGCCCGCAATCCAACAGCCGGACCCCATCGCCCGTCGCGGCTCTCAGCTTTTCCCCGTCGGCCCCGATGTAAACAATCAGAACCTCCGGCGCCCGCGCCTGCAAGCGCGATGAAGCCTGCGCAATCCAATCCAGAAGCCGGCTGGGATGAGCGGATCCAAAGACTCCCAGAACGAGAGCCGAGCTCCCGATCTCGAGCCGGGCCCGCGCCTCCTCGCGGGAAAGCTTTGAGCGGACGACATTCGAGCCGACCGGCAAATGGACCGCCTCCCGCCCGGTGGCGCGACGGATGGCCGGCAGCCACCGGCCGCACGAGGCATACGTCAAATCAGCGATCCGGCTCAGAAAGAAAAACTGGGGGATCTGCCAGAGCCTCATGCCACATTGCGCCGCCGTCCCGCAAGGGACATACGTCTCATGAAACATCACTGACAGGGACAGCCGTTTGCGCAGCCGTGCGAGGGTCATCGGGAGCCAGGGATTGAATCCGCGGGGACCGAATCCGAACGGATTGTATTGAACAACCAGCCGGTCAATCGGCGGCCTTTCTCCGAGCGCCCTGCCAAGATTTCCGATCGTCGCGGGTCGCGATGGATCGAAAATCCCGCGGACGGAAACTCCCCCGGCGGAGGTGTAGGAATTCTGGATGCCGGTGTATACCTCGACCTCGGACTGCCGGGCCAGGTGCTGCGCCAGGAGGTGCGTGTAATCACCGATCCCATCGACGGAGGGAGGATAGGCCGCACACAACAAGCCGGTTCTCATGGCCTCAAAAATTCAAAAAAAACGGCGCCGATAGGACAATTCATAGCGAAGGTTCAGCGGGCGGTGTCCGACCGGCCTGGCCGGCACTCCCGCCACGATCGTGCCCGGCTCCACATTCTTGGTGACCACGCTGCCCGCCCCAACCCCGCATCCCTCGCCCAGCGTGACGCCGGGAAGAATCGTGGCCCGGCTCCCGATGAAAACCCGGTCTCCGATGCAGACCGGCCGTTCGCAGCCGACAAACTCCGGAGAGGAAAGATCATGGTCCGCAGTAATGATGTGGACAAACGGGGAGATGCTGACGTTGGCACCGATCCGGATCCCGCCCCGGTTATCCATCCAGCAGTTCTGGTTGATGATGGTGTTTCTTCCGATCGAGCACTGTGCCCGGCAGTCGAGCCAGAGGCCGGAGAGGATTCTCACACCGGGGGCAAGATCGAGCTGCATGACATGCCGGTAAAAATATTGCCGGACCGTGGCCGATGGCAAATTGGCGACGATGCGGTTGCAGAAATACAGCAGCGCATCAAAACGGGATTTTGCTGGGATCATTGGTTCTTAATATGTTCGCCCGGACGGCGGAAATAAACACTAATACCAGTTTGTTTCATCGCGGGCGGCGGCTATTATTGAGCGCATCCCGGGCGCGACAGTTTCCGGCGAGAACGTCCGGCTCGCGGCCAGCGCGGTCTGAGAAAGGCGCTTGTAGGCATCGTCCAATGGAGCGCGGGCCAATGAAATCAACTGGCTCTCGAGTTCCGCAGCGCTGGAGACAGGGAATCCAAATGGCCCGCGATGGGAATCGTAGTAACCGATAAAATCGTTTTTCAGGTAGATGAGCGGCTTGCCCATGGCAATCGCATCGAGGAAAGTGGCGCTGGCTCTCAGGCGCGCCGAGATGGCGTCGCCAAGCCAGATGGCGTAATGCGATTCTCCCAGACGCCTTTGATACTCATCAGTCGGAAGCGCCTCAGACAATGCGCTTTCGCGCCCAATCCAATTGATTCCGCACCCCGTGGCGGACCGTACCCGTTCCAGCATCTCCCTCGTGCTGGAGTCGCTCCGCTCAAAGCCGGCAAGATATCCAAAACGCACGGGCGATGGCGGTGTGGGCGGCTCCTCCTGCATATTCAAGCACGGATGATCGATGGAAGCCCACCTGTTTGAAGCCAGTCCCATCGCGCGCAGGTTGTCGAGGATCGGCTGCCCCAGGACAATCACCCTCAAACCGGATGGCATCGAAATTCGCGCCACCGCATGCATCGACAGCGGGTTTCTCAGACATTGCGTGACCGGATGGAACCGCAGCTGCGCCAGGCAGGCGTGCATGAAAACCAGGACCGCGGTCGGGCGTGGCCGCATGGCGGCAATTGCTGCCAGCAGCGCCGGTGAGGCGGAGCAGAGGATCAGCACGTCGACCTTTTCCTTTCGGCAATGTTGGCAAAGTCGAAAGGCATCGCTCCAGAGCCGGGGAATACCCGCAACGCTTTCGCCGCGCACGATCCCGCCAAAAGCGGATTGCCAGGTGATATTTTGCCCAGGGAGAAACTCTTCAAGTGCCCGGCGCACGCTAGCGGCGTGCTCAGACTCACCGCTAAACACCAGGTTCGCATCAGGCATCGCGAGGGAGACCGTTCTTAACAACGCGGCATTGAAAGGCACATGCTGCAGTCCGGTGCACTGCGGTTCCAGCAGCGTGATATTCATTCTTGCCGTGGCGGGCGCAGCGTGGTCCAAACCGCTCGAAGCCTGGCCGCCGCAAATTCCAGAACGCGGAATCTGGGATTCGTCGCAGGGATCCGTCCGGCCTTCATCTCCAACTCCCAGTGTTTCGTCCACGTCTGGAACGTATAGCTGGCCATGAAGACCGACATGATGAGTCCGAACGCGCCCTCGCGATAAGCACCCTTGTAGACATACATGTTGCAAAACGTGCGGAAGCTCTCAAACAGCGGCCTGCGGAGCAGCGGGGAGTTCTGTTTCACCAGTTCTTCGACTTCCAGCGAGGTGTAGCGGTTCTGGGTGGCAAGATAGTCGGCAATCGAATCCTTCGAATGGTGTAGGAGCATTCCTTGAAGTTGAAGAACCGTCCCGGAGGTCTCAATGCCTTCGTGCACCGCGCGGTCGTTCCACCGGACCTGACCGGTCCGGACCAGGCGAACCAGCGAGCCGATTCCGTGGGAGTGGGGCGAGTAGACGCCAAAGAAAAACTCTTTCCGCCTAACCTGACAGGCGGTCACGCCGTGCGCGGGCTCATCCGCCACCATCTTCTGGATCTCTGCCGCGAGCTCCGGGCTGCACCGCTCGTCCGCATCGATGAAGAAGGCCCACGGGGAGCTGACATTCTGCAGCGCAAAGTTCCGCTGGTCGGAAAAACCGCCTGGATTTTGAGGCCCCAGCCGGTCGCTGAGGAGAACTTTTCCGGTGAATTCTTTTGCGATGGCCACGGTGTCATCGGTGCTGAACCCGTCAACAACGACAATTTCATCGGCCCAACGGACACTCTCCAGGCAATCCCGGAGACGCCGGGATTCATTGAATGTCAGAACAACGACAGAGACGGGCATCGGGGTAGTTATCAATGATCGGACGACAACTCTCAATCTTCGTTTTAAGTGCCGAACCGGAATGCCTCGCGATGGATCTTTGCAATGCTCTCCCAGGTCAGTTCCGAGCGTTGAAACTTCCGTCCCGCATCCCCCATTGAAGCGCTCAGCGACTTGTCGAAGAGCAGTCGATGAATTGCGCCTGCAATGCTGTCCGGATTTTGATCGGTGTGCAGGCCGGTCCCGCCATCGCGAACCCACTCGCGCGAAGCGGGTGCGGGACCGCAGATCACGGGTTTTCCATAGCTCCACGCCTCCGCAAAAACGATGCCGAACGACTCGTGTGCCGAAGGAAGGCAGAAGATATCGCATGCGGCCAGCGCCCCGGCTTTCACCTCCTCATCCGCGACTCCCAGATCCAAAACCGAACCTGCGGGCAGCGAGTCCCTCTGCGTCTCATATTCGCTCCCGCCCGGACCCGATAGAATCAGGCACGCGTCGGGATGCTGGAGCAGGACATGCCTCCAGGCGCCAATCAAGGCAGGATAGCCCTTCCCCTCGTCCCGCCTTCCCAGAAACAGGACGGCCGGACGCTCTCCGATGCCGTGTTGCTCACGGAATGCCATCCCATCCCGGCCGGGCAGGCACATCGGAGGCAGTCCGCAATGGACGATCTTTTCGCGCTCGAGCCCGAGCTTCCGAAGGTGGTTTGCCTCGAAGTGCGATTGGCAGAAGACGGCATCCGCCAGGAAATAGAGCCTCAGGTCAATCCTGTCATCCCCCCACTCGCCGGGATGAACCGCCGGCCAGACGGTGAACCGCGCACCCTGCATCCTCGCAAAATGGTGAAACCCGAATCCGGCAAAATCCCAGCCGGTCCCGACAAAGTGGACCACATCCGTCGGAGGGATTGCGACCGCGTTGAACGCGCGCCGGAAGCGGGCCGCAATCCATTTCTGGAGAAGCGGGTGCAGCACAAGGCGTGATGCCAACCGCATCCAGGCTTTGCGATCCTGCAGAACATCCAAAACCGTGGATGGGCCGGGCAAATGGATGGAACGGCCGATGGCTCCCGGGCCTGCCTCGGCGGCCAGAAATCCGACGGAGACATCCCCGCTTTTTGCCATTTCCTCCCCCAACTGCCTCTGGTAGGAGGCAATCCCCCCGGTATTCAGCGGAAGGTCGCGGGAGGCGATGAGCAGATGTTTTTTTCTCCCCGCGACTTTGGCTGGATCTTCGGGGAGCGTGCTCATCAAGCGTGTGTCAAATCCCTGACGCGGCAAAGGAGTTCAGCGGGCATCCGACACTCCGCGGGGAGGATAGGATGGGCTGTGGCCGGTGCTGGCATCGAGCCCGAAGCGAAGCGGTTCCCAGTGCTGCTCCGCGGTGTAGGGCGAAAGAAAATGATCCCCCAACAAATCCTCGCGCACAAAAAACGCATCGCTGCCGGAAAGCTCGCAGCCGACCAGCGAATATCCGCCCTCCCTCGCCCGGTTCTCCAGGGCTTTCAGGCTTGCCCCGTAGGCGAAGGTCTTGTCCCAGACCGCATCCGGAACATACGGGGCCACCCAGTCCATGGCGGCCGGCAGCTGCCCGTTGTATTCGCAGACAAGAACTCTCGGCTTCAAAATCAGGCACGCCTCGAAAATGTGGAAGGTATTGTAGTCGACGTCCACGCTCAGCAGATCAAGGCCGGAGGCGAACCCGCAGTCCGCGATGATCGGGCACACGTTTTCCCGGGTGAGAAACGGTCGCTCGCAGCGCAGTTTTCCGTCGGCCAGTAAAACATCGAGGTTCGCGGGAAGATCCTTGTCCGCAGGCAGGGCGGCATCGAGCCAGAGCCCGCTCCAGCCCTGGAAGAGAAGAGCTCCGGTGTTGTTTTCCAAGGGGGCGGTTCCGATCTCCACAAAGCGTTTGTTTCCGGGACCGATCCTGCGGAATATCTCCGCGATGATCCCGTCCTGGCCATATTGGGAAAACATCTTAAACCGGTGGCGGGTCAGGCATTTCGGATCCGCATAGCGGGCACCCGCCAGCAGCCCGCCAATCCGGGATTCCGAGACCGCCTGGTGGATCCCCTCCGTAAATGGCGGCAGCAGTTCCATGCCGGCTTTGAATGCCCGCAATTTGTCCATCGGCGATTTCATCATTCGGATAGCAGTTGGCGCACGACTACTTTGTTGTTCACTTCCTCCCTCCAATGCGAGGCAATTTCGAGGGGATTTCGTTTCCCCGAATCCCAGCAATCCAGTTCAGCGATCACGGCCCCGGCCAGGGAGGATGCTGAATGAGAACCGGCGAGGCACCCGAACCGGCCGTCTCCGACAATTTCCCGAAAGCCCGGAACCGGAGTCGCCACGACCGAGCAGCCGCAGCAGAGCGCCTCAAGCGCCCCGATCGGATGCGACTCCCATCGCGAGGAGGAGAGAAGAAAACGGCAGGCGGAGAGCTCCGAGGGAAGGGACTCCCGCTCAAGCAGGCCGGCGAGACGAACCTTGGGCTCGAATCCCACGAGGCGAGGAAACGCTTCAGGCACTCCGAATCCGGCGATCACGAACCCGACATCGGGTCTGACCCGGAGAACCCGGCGGATGCACGCCTCGAGGAGCGGCGCGTTCTTTTGGTCGTCATCCCAGCGGCCACTGCAAAATATTGTTTTCGGTCGGGCGATCGGAACCGGTCCGGCCAGAAAGCAATCCGGAACCGAATGCGGCACCACCGAAAACCGCGCGAGCAGATCTTCCCGGTGGTGATAACGGAGGAACTTCTCAAAGTTTTTCCGGAAGAGTTCAGTCTCCACCACGACGCGGTCCGAAAGCGACAGCACCTCGAGGATGCCGGCGTCATGCTGCCGCCAGTAGGAAAAATACCAGTTCAAAAAATGGCGCGCCCGCTTGAGGAAATCGAGCGGACCCCGGAACGGATGCACCAGCCGCAGCCACGCTTCGGACGGAAACACCCGCGTGCTGACGAGGCCGTCGGAATCCGCCCGGTTGATGATCCGCACGCCGGCTGTGCGGATGGCCCGGAAGACCTCCGGGTAACCGAACCATGTCATGCAGATGACACGATCGAGGCTCAGCGATCTCCAGAACTCGCTGCGGGCAGCCTCGTCCCCGCGGTAAACGACCAGCTCGAAAGGGAAATCCGGATGCTCGTTCGCGGGACAGATCACGACCGGCTCATGGCCCGAGGCCGCGATCTCGGCCGCGTAGCCGTCGAGATCGATCGAGTAGCGGCGGAACGCTTTGGGAAGAACAATCCCGACGCGCATGGCTCAGGGTTTTCCCCCGGCCGGTAGGATTTCCATCTTGAAATCCGCCAGGACCTTGCCGGCATTTTTTGCGCTGGCCGAAGAATATCCCTGCACCGCCACATCCGCCCCCACCCTGAACCGGCAGGCATCGGGCCAGTGGTCGATGATGCCGTTGCAGTGGAGGTAGGCGTCGGCGCGGTAATCTCCGGGCGGCAGCCAGGGCGTCGCAATACGCACCGTGACCTCCTGATCCCCCGGCTTGAGGCTCAGCCCCTCGAGATACTCAGAGTTGATGGCGAAGACCGCCACGTCCCACTCATCCCGGAAATGCATGGAAAAATGAAAGGGGGTCTCCGGGGCGTGGCGGCGGATCGTGGCGACAAATTCCAGCGGCCCGCGCGGCCGAAAATCCTTGCTCGTCGCACGGATCTCATGGATCCGGTGCGTGCCGCTGCCGCTGCGGAAGGCCGGATTCGACACCGGTTCGGCCTCCTGGTGCGCAACGTCGCTCTGGTAACGCGCAATCACCGGCCCGCTCTCGCCGGTCATCATCACCTTCCCCGCCTTGAGGTAAATCGCCCGGCCGCAAAGAGCCGCCACCGCCGAAAGATTGTGGCTGACGAAGAGCACGGTCCGGCCCCCGTCGGTCACCTCCCGCATTTTATCGAGGCACTTTTTTTGGAACTCGGAATCCCCGACCGCAAGCACCTCGTCCACGATCAATATCTCCGGCTCCAGATGCGCCGCAACGGCAAATGCCAACCGCACATACATCCCGCTGGAATAGCGTTTCACCGGGGTGTCCAAAAACTTTTCCACGCCGGCAAATGCCACGATCTCGTCGAATTTCTGCCGGACCTCCGCCTGCCGCATCCCCAGCACGGCCCCGTTGAGATAGACATTCTCGCGACCGCTCAGCTCCGGATGGAACCCGGTGCCCACCTCCAGAAGGCTGGCCACCCGGCCCTTCAATCCGATCCGGCCTTTCGTCGGTTCGGTGATCCGGCTGAGCACCTTGAGCAGCGTGCTTTTCCCCGCGCCATTTCTTCCGATGATCCCCACGACCTCACCCCGCCGGACATCGAAGCTCACGTCCTGCAGTGCCCAGAACTCCATCTCCTCCGGCGTGGAAGGAGAGTTTCCCGCACCGGAAACAAGCCGCTTCGCCAGGCGGAATGGCGCTGCGACCGCGTCCTCGATCGCGTGCCTCAACCCGCCGGCACTCCCGGCACGCTGGCCGAGAATGTATTTTTTCGAGAGCCCTTCGACCCGTATGACAATTTCGTTTCCCATCAGATCACGTCCGCAAACGACCGCTCGGTTTTCCGGAAATACGCAATCCCGGCGGCAAGGAGGAGAAACGATACCGCGAGCGAGACAAGCATCGGGGATTCGAGCAGGCGGAACTCGCCGCCGAGAACGCACCACCGGAATCCCTCGATGACAAACACGAGCGGGTTCAGGCAGTAGACGTAGTATAGCCAGGAAAGCTCCGAGCCGAGCTTCTCGACGATGACGGCGCTATTGTATCCGACCGGGCTCACAAACATTCCGAACTGCACGATGAAGGGGACCAGAAACCGGAAATCCCGGTATTGAACGGTCAGCGCCGTCAGCACCAGCCCGGCTCCCAATGCGGAAACAGCGGCCAAAAACATGAAAGCCGGAAGCGCCAGCAGGTTCCAGCCCGGCGGAAACTGATACCAGGCCATCATCGCCGCAAGGATCAGCAGCGAGACCAGAAAATCCACGAACGAAACCAGGACGGACGCCGTCGGCACGATGATCCTCGGAAAATAGACCTTGGAAATCATGTCCCGGTTCGAGACGACGCTCTGGCCGGATGCCGACAGCGCGTTGGAAAAAAACTGCCACGGCAGCAGCGCGGCAAAGACCATGATCGCATATGGCGCGTTGCCGATGGATGGCAGCCCGGCAACCCTCCCGAAAATCAACGTCATGATCACCATGCTCAGAAACGGCTGAACAAGCGCCCAGGCTGTCCCCGCGACCGTCTGCTTGTAGCGGACGGCGACATCCCGCCAGGCAAGGATCACGAACAACTCGCGGTATCGCCAGAGGTCGAGCCAGTAGTGCTTCTCCGCATGGCCGGCCTCGATCCACAGATCGAAATCCTCATCCTCAACAGGCGGATTGGAAGTTGGCGTTGAATGCATGCGTGATAGCAGAGGCCGGCGGACAATCGTGTCCCCCAGCGTTGAACGCCTAGTCGGTTACCATATTTCTTCTGCCACCGCAACCTCGGGCTTCCACGCCTCCCTCGCAACGGGTGCGATCAAACGTGGGTAATGTTTCCTTGTTACGCGGAAGGCAGGGTCAGACCTCCTGGCTGACCGTTCCCCACGCGGCGGGCCGGGGACGTCCCGCCCTACCACGCATTACGTTCAACCTCACCCACATTTGATCCCGCCCTCCCGCTACTGCTCCGGGCTCATCAGGGCCGCCGCGCGGCATTTCAGGCGGAAAAGGAGCGAGCCCTCGTCGAAGGCCCGGAGATTTTCCTGACGGCTTTTATCGAAGTCGGCAAGGAACATGTTCTCGACATCCGCAGCGAACGCCCGGTCGTGGACCGCTGCCGAAAGCTCGAAATTCAGCATGAACGACCGGTAGTCGAGGTTGATCGATCCCACGATCGCAAAGTCATCATCGGCGAGAAGAACCTTCTGGTGCATGAACCCCGGCTGGTATCTCCAGACCTTCACCCCCGCAGCAAGCAGCTTGGGGTAATAGGTGAACGATGACAGCCACGGGAGGAGATGGTCCGCCATCTGCGGAAGAATGATCCTCACATCCACACCGCGCAGCGCTGCGTAACAGATCGCATAGAGCAGCGGGCTCGATGGGACAAAATACGGACTCGCCAGCCAGAGCCGGCGTTTCGCGTCCTGGATGACCGAAAGATAGACCGCCGCGCAGGCACTCCAGTCTTCCGCAGGCCCGGAAGGCACCGGGAACGCGACGGCCTCTCCGACGGACTTCGAGCGCAGCCGGTATGTCGGCAGGGATTTTGCGGCGTAGTTCCAATCCTCAAGGAACGAAACCTGGAATCCGGCCACGGCCGGACCCTCGATGCGCAGATGGGTGTCCCGCCATGGTCCGAACTTCTTGCTGCGGCCCATGTATTCGTCGCCGATGTTGAGGCCGCCCACGAATCCGACCGACCCGTCGGCAATCACCAGCTTGCGATGATTCCGGAAATTGATCTGAAAGTGGCGGCCATACTGGCGGTTCGTGATGAACGGCTGAACTTTCACTCCTCTGCGAATGAGCTTTTCGCACCACGACCATGGAAGCTTTTTCGACCCCACCTGATCATACATCACCAGGCATTCGACCCCGCGGGCGGCGGCGGCCAGAAGCCTGGCGGATAACTCGCGGCCGAGGATGTCGTCATGGATGATGAAGAACTGGACCCAGACCGACTCCCTCGCCGAATCGATGGCCGCAAAGATGGCGTCGAACGTCTGCTGCCCGTCGACCAGGAGTTGGACCCGGTTGCCGGTCGTCGGCGGGAGTTTGCTGATGCTCTGGGCGACCCTCGATCCGTCCGCACACAACCCGCGAACCTCGGTGTGGTATCCCTCCAGATGCCGGATCGTCGCCTTGAGCGCATCGTCGAGCGCCTTCGTCTTGCCCGTCCCGGCGCGGGTGTAGCCGGAAAAGCGGGATTCGCCAAAGACGAGAAAAAGCGGGATTCCAATCACGGGAAGAATCAGCAGGATCAGCGCCCAGCCAATGGCGGACTGCGGAGTCCGCGCCATAAGGATCGCCCGGAGAGCGAGCAGCACGCCCGCGATCTCGACGACAGCGGTCAGCAGTCCGTAAAAATATCTTAAGTCAGCCACAGAAAACAGGCCCACCATGCCCGACCAGAGGATTCCGATGGAAGAAGAAAACGCCGGGCCACGGTGATATGGTGATATGGGCGCACGACGCCAAAGTTCCAAAGATCAAGCGGCTTTCTTTTTTCTGGCGAGCCAGAGGTCGTCAAATCGGTTGCTGAGCAGGGAGGTTCGGAGGTCGAGGATGTTCTGAGCCCCCTTGAGCGACCAGAACATGCCG